>CACYPV010000032.1 GCA_902776375.1 uncultured Ruminococcus sp.
CCATTCTCTTGCAATGGGAAGGATTTTATCTGTAATACGGCTTACTGTCGTATCGGAGACTTCTATGCCGTAAATATCGCGGATATGCTCCTCAATATCTGAGGTTGTCATGCCTTTGGCATACATGGACAATATCTTTTCCTCAATGTCCTGGCTGATGCTGGTCTGGTTCTTTTTCAGAAGCTGCGGCTCAAATTCTCCCTTTCTGTCTCGTGGAACAGACACCTCAACATCGCCGAAGCTGGTACGCAGCGTTTTGCTGCTGTGACCGTTACGGCTGTTGTCCGTGTTCTTATTCTTGTAGTCGTACTTCGTGTAGCCAAGCTCATCGTCTAATTCTGAGTCCAAACCGTTCTCCATAAATTCCGCGATGGTTTCCTTGAAGAGATTCTGAATATCCTCCATGCTACTGATGCCGCTGGTTTGTAATAGCTCGCGGATTTTTTCTCTTCTCGCCTGTTCTTCCGGGCTGCGTTTTCTTCTGCTCATAATTTAAAACCTCCAATATGGTGCTTCTATTCTACACCATATCGGAGGTTTATCCTGCTTACACGCTTTCTCATTTACCTGTCATTTCAGTTTGAACAAAGGTATAACTTGCTTTCCGGCTGTGCGGTTATATTCTTCGATCATCTCATTAGCTTCGATTACCCCGCCCACTGCCTTGTGGTTTTCAAGTAGTACCGAGTACATTACGTCTCTGTCGTTTGATCTAAGCACATATCCGGCTGTATAAAGCAGTGCGTCAGACAGCCTAAAAGGAATATCCATGGCAAGTAACAGCTTAACCAGATTATCCAACTCGGGAATCACGCTTTTGTTTATGTATCGGTATAAGTATTCTACCGGCATAAAGGCGCGCTTAGCTACAGCTTCCTTTTTCAACGAGAATTCCTCGAACACCGTATGAAGTGCATCGTTTAACGGCAACTGTCGAATGATCTGTTCCAATTCGTGTATTCTCTTCTCGTGCTTCATAATGCTCACTGTGTTCACCGTAAGTTTCTCCTCCTTTCTTATGATTCGCTTACAAAACCAAATTGAAATAGCGTTGAAACAAGCACCTCGGTCGCCGGAATTGAGAGGTGCCCTGTAAGGTTATTATACCATAAAGATAATGCTTTTTTTCCCAACTTTGTTCCACACAGTTGGGAAAAAAAAGAAAAATCAAAACAATTGTTTTTCTTTTTTCTAAAATCGAATAAAAATTTTTTTACAGGGTACCAATTGGTACCCTGACAGCTTGTCAAAAAGTCCAGCTTGATAGTGCACTTATATTTTTAAAAGTTTTTAAAAATTGACACTCAATGTCATTCTTCGAGCAGTAAAGTAGCGTTATAATATAGTTGAAAGTTAAATCCGGATTGCTTTCAAATATAATTTAGAGGAGGAAGCTAAATGAAATATTTAGCTCAGTTTCAAAGCTTCGACATTGAACGGTTTAGTGAGGCTAAAGAGTTTCGTATTGTCGAGTGCTCGCCACTAACTGATCGCCAAACAAATCGAATCATCGGCACAGTGGTCACCTGTGTTATCCTTGTAGATAACACCGACTACGGTTCCGATAAAACCGGCAGCAACATTTATGAGAAGCTTCGCTTCAAAATTTTGGACAAGCAAGTGTCGCTGCCCACTAACGCTCGGGTAGTTCCGGTTAACCCGGTCGCTAAGGTTTATGGCGACTACAACAACCAACTTTCCGTGACTTGTGATGACGTTCAAGTTATCAAAACAAAGGATCAGAAATGAAGAAAAAGTACAACAGCAAGGCGCTGCGGCTTGAGTTCGCAGCGCCCACGACCAAAGCAATTATTGTTTTAATAACTCTACATGTGTTCAGTAGTATTATTATGATGTTAAGCAACGGTATAGCTTTATATATAAGTAGATATACTTTTATTGCCTCCATGTTTTTAATGGCTGTTCTAATAATAATCAAATCAAAGGAATCACAAAAAGCCAAAATAAAGCATAAGGTTAAGCTGGGGTTGTTTTATCATTCAAACGGAAATCCGCTTCATTTTCAGAATGGTGAGTATCTTCCGAGAATCAAGGTCAAACAACTTGAAAATGATGTGTTCTTATTATCTATTGATTGTTCGTCTGTCTCAGCAGAAAACCTACAAAAAATGCCGTCAATTATTAGCTCAAGTTTGAACGGTAAACAGGCGCAATACGCTGTTACTATAGTTAATACTGACACTGCATACAACAATGTTAAATTTTATGTTGAGAACGTGACAGTAGACAAATCGTATACCTTCAAAAATGTCAACGAAATGAAACCGCCGCACCCGACGATAATAAAAATTCAGAAAGGCACAAATATTGATCTGACAACAAGCGGCTCAATGCTCGTCGCCGGAAAAACGCGATCCGGTAAAACGACCGGGATAATCGCTATGTTGATTCAGGCTTTGAGCTGGGGGCGCGACGACTACGGTTCTAACATTACTATCATCGATCCCAAGCGCGCTGAGCTGTCAATGTTACCTCACGTTGTTTCAGTTGACGAGGATGGAGAAGCTAGGTCAATTTTACAAGCGCTAAAAGATTTTGAGGCGACGATAAGAATGAGACAGGCGTATCTTAACCAAAAGTCACTTGAGGTTGGCGATGCAATCCACTGGTGGGATTGCGGTATGCATCCATCTTTCCTGTTTATTGACGAGTATGTTTCTTGCCGTTCGATGTTTCCGAAAAAAGCAAAAGCAGATAAAGGTTTCGACTACTTTTTGCAGAATTTCGATGATATCTTGCGCAGAATTGTGACCATGGGAGCCAGTGCAGGCTGTTTTGTTATTATCTCAATCGCCGAAGCCTCGGTTGAAGAAGGTGGTCTGCCGTCTATGCTACGTAACGCTATGACGACAAAAATTCTATTTAAGCCAACGCTTACCGAAGGACGTTTGATGTGGGATTCAAGCAAGCTTGAGAGCTTTCCTGAACGTGTCTACTCAGCTGGAGATTGTTGGTTTTCTTCAACAGACGGAGAACATGACGATGTGACTTTCGCCCATTTTCCTCTTATGGATTTTCCGGTATATAAGGAGTTGGGTAATCTCTTAAAAAGATACTACGGCGAAAGCGCCGACGGCGGGTCACCGCAAGGCGGCGCTCGCCCTTAATTAAAGTATTCTTTTTTATACGAAAACAACCAAGAGCTTTTAAGCATACCCCGGATGGTAATACGGGGTATACTTAAAATTTGGAGGTGAAAATAATTGGTAGAAGCAGGAATTGACCAGTTAACTATCGTTTTAGTATCTCCCGATGAGGTCTTGAATAACAAAAATCGTCGGTGGAATGACATCGCGAATGAGATTATATTTGAGATGGAAGAAAAGCTGAATATAATCGACATTTTTGGTGAGCGAAAGATTACAAGTGGTATATTAGGGTATTCCATTGGATATATCTATGGTGATAAGGATTACTTTGCGATTTTTTTTCACCCTCAATATGCTCGTATGGGGGTGCTTGTAAAATTTTCCGCGCAGGCACTCGCGCGTTATCAGGAGCAGAAAAATCTATATGTTTATGAAGTGTTGCAGGAAATGCAGTCACCGCTTTATAGAGTAAGATGTTCTCGTATTGATATCTGCGTTGACTTTATTAACGATGGTTTATGTATCAATGAAATTCAAAATCAGTACATAAGTGAGAAATTGAGAATCTTTGTAATGAGGGAACGAAACGGAAAACTTGAACAGGTAGCAAAGAACTATTCAATTCGAGGAATATCCGAAGATTCGGAGTATCAAACAGTGTATTTTGGTAATCGAGACAGCCCTGTGATGTTGCGAATTTATGACAAAAAAGTTGAGCAGATTAATAATAATAAAAGCTCTCGGCGGTCTGAAGTAGAAGAATATGATAATTGGATTAGATTTGAAATTGAAGTCAAAAAATATTATGCACATGATTTAACAGAAGCTCTTTTAAATATTGATAATCCATCAGATTATAAAGAATTAATTTTAGGTTTTTTTATTCAGAAGTTTTATTTTGTTACAGTTGAAAACGACGAATATGTACCGGCGCCGTTTATGAAGACAATTATTGATATGAAGAACGACAAATCTATTATGTTATTTAAGAGTTTGAATACTAAAAATACACAATTATCAAGGAGTTTTTTATATTTAATTAAAACATCTGGAGTTATTACATTATTATACAAGGTATTATCGATCTGGGGTAAAGCCGGACTTAACGAAAGTATTAAGGCGTTAATAAATTACATGAAAAATGAATATAACCCTAATAGGGATTGCATAGAGTTTTTAAAAAATAACGGTAAAGAGTATAAAGATAATTATAGGAATTTCAATAACTTCTTTGAAGATGAAGTAAAGCCTGAATTAGATGATATGGCAAAGGGTGATTGAATGGTAGAGGTAAACAATCATTTTCAGTCGGAAGATTGGAAACAAATAAAGCGTAATTTGAATGAAGCTCTTATACAAATCATACGTCTGAAAAGCAAGTAAAGCATTGAAGTAAAGTAATCTATATGTTATAATAACAGTGGTTTATATAGCATATAGATTACACGCTTTCTTAGGAAAGGGTAAGGTTTATATGTTACAACAGAATAACAACCTTTCTCCTTTGAAAGCGGCTTT
Organism: uncultured Ruminococcus sp.; assembly: GCA_902776375.1. Taxonomy (GTDB): domain Bacteria; phylum Bacillota; class Clostridia; order Oscillospirales; family Acutalibacteraceae; genus Ruminococcoides. Next base: position 4,629 of record CACYPV010000032.1, read on the forward strand.
ATATGTTCGCCTTTCGAGGGAGGACAGAGATAAAATACGAAAGGAAGATGATTCGGAAAGTATCATCAATCAGCAGACAATGCTGATTAACTATTGCAAGGATAATCAAATAGAGATTTACAATATCTATAACGATGAAGATTACAGCGGTTCAGACCGTGAACGTCCTGCGTTCAACCGTATGATTCAAGACGCTGAATGCCGAAAGTTCAATATGGTGCTTTGTAAAACACAATCAAGATTTGCACGCGATATGGAGCTTGTCGAAAAGTATGTCAACGGCTTGTTTCCAATTTGGGGGATTCGTTTTGTAGGCGTTGTCGATAACGCGGATTCCACCAATAAATTCAACCGCAAGCAACGGCAAATCACTTCGCTTGTAGATCAATGGTATTTAGAGGACTTGTCCGAGAACGTCAAGGCTACGTTAGCTTCCAAACGCAAACAAGGCTTGTGGGTTGGGGCTTTTGCTCCATATGGATATATCAAAGATCCCGATAACAAAAATCATTTGATCGTTGATGAAGAAGCTGCCGAGGTTGTCCGTTATATTTTTGACTTGTATCTGCAAAGCTACGGAATTACCCCTATCGCCCGAAAGCTCAACGAGCAAGGCATACCGAACCCTGCTACCTATAAGCAACAGCACGGTCAGCCGTTCCAGAACGCACACAAGGAATGTTCCGATATTTGGCACACCTATTCTATCGGAAGAATGTTGTCTAACTTAGTATATCGGGGCTGTGTCGTTCAAGGAATGTCGGAAAACATATCCTATAAATCGACTAAAAAACGGCAAAAGCCGAAAGATGAATGGGATATTGTCGAGGGTACGCATGAGCCGATTATCGACCAATGTACATGGGATAAAGTACAGAGATTGAGGGCAAGCAAGCCTAAAGCCTGTAATATGGGCGAACCAAACATTTTTGCAGGAAAGGTCAAATGCTTAAACTGCGAGAGCTCCATGCGAATTTACTATACACATCACGAACGCTATTACCGTTGCAGTACACATTACTTTGCAAGTGATAGGTGTTCGGGAACATTCGTTTCCGAAAAGGTGTTGCAAAGGGAAGTCCTCAAACAAATTCGGCTATTGTATCAGCAGTATGTTGATGAAGCGTATATATCCGAAAATCTGAATATCGAAAACGGATATGAGGAAAAGATAGAAACGCTGAAATCGAGGATAAAAACCGCAGAACAGTCAATAGAAAAACTGAACAAACGGTTTAAAAATCTCTATCTTGACAAGCTCGATGAATTAATCTCAAAAGAGGACTTTTTGATGTTGTCCGAGGATTGCAAAACGAACAAACAAGCCTTAGAGCAGGATATAGCAGACTATCAAAAGGAGTTAGACTATATCTCCGCGCAAATAGGCAGCTCAAACAGTCAGTTTGATATTATCCGGCAATTCAAGGATATACATGAATTGGATAGCCTGACGGTCAACACATTGATTGACTACATAGAAGTCGGCGGCAGTAAAAACCGCCGTATCATCAACATTCATTGGAATTTATAAAAACAATGAGCGTGTATTCTATGTAGTGCGTTGATAGCCTTATGGGAGCAAAAGGCGCGCACGACCTACGACAACATCCTGCGGCTGACCGACGATCCCGACGTCAAGGACGTTATCCGCTTCCTGCGCGAGCGCGAGGTCGTCCACTATCAACGTTTCGGTGAGAATCTAAGGCTGCTTACCGATAAGCTTAACGAGCGCAACTTCTACGCCTTCAACCCCGAGTTTGATAAAAAATGCTTCAAAAAATTAGGAAAATAACATCGCATGTGCAGAAACAGAGACTGACCTTTCCGGTCAGCCTCTGCTTTTTAGGAATTAATATTATTTATGAAACTTTGTTTAATGGCGTTTGCAGGACAAAATCTATTGCCGCGGGCTTTGTGACAGCCTTGAAAAATTTTTCGTTCTCTGACGGTTCGCCGTCAAGCGACCAGCGCATGGGTTTATCGCTTTCAAAGGTCACCGATGAGGTGTGGAAAAGCTGGATGTATTTGTTGTTGTAATCGCGTTTTCGTGCTGCGCTGATTATCCTTTTGAGCGCAAGCGGCGATCTGGGATACTTTATAAGTATGACCTCGTGCTTGCCGTCGCCGAAACCGACTTGTGTGTCGTCGAGGTGGATGATGCCGCCGATGGATTTTGAGTTGCTTACGCAGCCGAAAAGATAGTCGTCCTCGTAAACCTCGCCGTTCTCGTCGGTTACCTTGACATGCTGAGGCTTTGTCGTTATAAAATCGCCGAGCCCGCGGAAAATATAAGCGAGCCTTCCGAAGCGTCTTTTAAGCTTCTGGGGCGTGTTGTATGAGCATTTTGACATAAGCCCGAAGGAGGCAACATAAATAAAAGACCTGTTGTTCAACAGCCCGGTGTCGAGCTTCATGCTGTTACCGTTTATTATGTCGGTCGCCGCAACGTTCAGCGTGCTGCGCAGACCGATGCTTTTTGCAAAGTCATTTGTGGTGCCGTTGGGAAGATACGCAAGCTTGGGGCGGCGCTTAAGGCGCATTATGCCGCCAACGGTCTCGCTGAGCGTTCCGTCGCCGCCGCAGCAGATGACCATATCTCTTTCGGAGCCGTTTTTGACAACAAGCTCTGCGGCGTTTTCGGCTTTTGATGTAAACATCAGATCGGTTTTGAAGTCGTCGGTGTTCAGGGCATTTTTTAACTTTAATGCCCGCTCGCGGCTTATGCCGTGCCCCGCTACGGGGTTTACTATCAAAAGTGCCTGCATAGCCATCCTCCGTTCCCGTTTCCGTCAAATTAGTAAAGGCACAGAGGCACAAAAAAGTCCTCTGCGCCGAGTATTTTACCACATTTCACGCAAAATATCAATAGTGATTTTAAATCTTGAAAACAATATATTTATTTCTGCGTTATGAATTCAATATTTGGGAGATACCACCTCAGCGCGTCCTCGGCGCTCATGCCGTTTTCGCAAAGATACTCTATTCCGTCGGCGCTTACGCCCACACATTTGGCGTCATTGCTGTAGCTTGGGCTGAAGCAGTCCCAAGGCGAGGCCGCGGCTGTCAGGTGTTTGTTGTCGGGTGAGCTTGCCGTGTTACCGTTTGAGCATTTTGATACGGTTATTTCGGTCTGCTTATTATCTATACTAATTATAATGTTTTCTTTGGCGCTTAAGCTTTTGATGCGTTTGTATAATTCTAAATCAAAATTATTATTAGCTTTTGACCGGAGTTTACCGTTTAGTCTGCTGTTTGTTTTTGCTATAATCGCCATTGCTTTTAGCGCTTCGTCGCAATAATCCTCGTCGCAAAGCTCCGCCACATATGATATGTATGGATCTGGCTTTTCGCTTTTTTGATCGATCATCCCGTTTTGAGTCGCGTTATTCGCTATAAAACAAAGGGGAATAGCCGCCATTAATACAAAAAACAGAATGATCATTAGAATTTTATCCCTCATTTTGCACACACTTTCATTATTCTTCTTGACAATAAGCCGTAATTGTCTTAAAATATAATATGTACGTAAAGTTGGGGAAATGTGCCCCGCTATAAAAATATTAAGGAGAACGAGAGATATATGAAGGTAAAATACTCCATAATTCCCTTTATTCCCGCCTTTTTGGTATCGCTGATACTTAAGGTGATGAGTATTGCGGGAGTCGACGGCAACGGCAAATTCATGGGTATGGACAGCGTTAACATAACTTATTTGGTAATTGGCATCACGCTGGGACTGTTTTTGATTTGTGTTATACTAAATCTGTTTGACCGAAAAACCGCGCCTGTTTATCCAGTAAAGAAGAATATCCCGGCAGGATTTTTCGCCGTTATCTCGGGATTGCTTATCATGGCGTATTCCATTATGACCGCGGTCGACGCTTGGACGTATGACTATAATACCGAGTACAAGGTGCTTGCGGTCGCGTGCGCGATTTTCTCTGTTGCAGCGGGCATTTCTTTGGCGCTTATGTCAAGGGTGCACTTTGCCGGTAAAAGCGTTGTTTCCTCGCTTTCGGTGCTCTTTGTGTTCCCGTCGCTCTGGGGCTGCTGCGAAATGGTCAATGAGTTCTTGCAGGCTACAAAAGCCAGCGTATACTCAAAAGACTTAACAGGACTGTTCTGCTATATCTTTTTATCGCTGTTCTTCTTCTCGAGCTCCATGGTGGTTTCTCGCATCCAAGGCAGAAACCCCGTAAAAGGTGTATTTATCTACGGCTTGCCCATGGCTTCTATCTCGCTAAGCTTTGGTATTTACCGCTTTGTTCAGATAGGCAAAGAGGGCTTCTCCGCCGTTAATATCGATAACGTTTTGACATCTAATTCACAGACTGTTCAGGGCTTCCCGTACGGCGCTATCATCAACGCGGTCATGCTTATTGCCTGCGCCCTTTACGCTCTCTTCTTTATTTTCGAGATGTTCTCAAACACCTACACTAAGGATGACATCGAGATAGTGACCGGTCTTCCGGGTGAGAACGAAGCTCCTGTCAAGGCTGAGACAAGCGCAGTTGTAAGCGAGAAAAAGCCCGTTAAAAAGCCTGAGGCGCCTGTGGAAAAAGTCGAGCCGGAGAAAACCGTTTCCGCCGATTTTCCTGTCATAACCGAATTAACGGAGGAAGAAGATAACTACGATCCCGCTAATGAGCTTGGCGATCTGGTTTTTTCCGACAGATCCGCTGAAGGCGATCCCAACGTGGATTACGACGATGACTATTATTCAAGCGCCACCGGCCTTGATGATTTTATAATGGGTTATGATTACGAACCCGATGAACCCGAAAAAAAAACAAAAAAATCGCTGAAGGCAGGCAAGGCTGAAAAAGCCGGAAAACCTGCACCTGCCGCAAAGCCTGAGAAACCGGTAAACAGCAAACAGCTTAAAAAGCAGGAAAAAGCAGAGCGCAAGGCCGCAAAGAAGCTTGAAGCCGAAAAGAAAGCAGCCGAAAAGGCAGAAAAAGCTAAAACGGCTAAAACGGTTGTAGAAGCTCCCAAGGCTGTACCGGAAGCGGTTATCGCTTCGAGCGTTGTTGCCGCAGAGCTTGAGAAAAACAAGGCTGCAAAAACCGCCGAAAAACCTGCGGGTAATAATTCAGGCAATCAGCAGACGGTCGAGGAGATCTTAGCCGCTAATATGAAGCGCAATTCAAACAAGGCGGCAAATAATGCCGAATCCTCAAATGTTGAAAAACTTGCCGAGGAGTTGAGAAAGGCTTCCGAATCCAGAAAAGCGTCTGAGAAGAATGACAACACCGGCGCCGCTGTTCAAAAGATTCTCAATGAAACCGGACACGCGGATGTGCATCACAACGCACCTGCAAATAATAACAGCAACGATGAAGCGGAACGTATTGCCGCCGCGATAAAAGCCGAAGAAGCCCGCAAGGCAGAGGAAGCTCGCAGAGCGGAAGAAGCTCGCAGGGCCGAAGAAGCCCGTAGGGCAGAGGAAGCCCGCAGAGCGGAAGAAGCACGTAGGGCGGAAGAAGCACGCAGGGCGGAAGAAGCACGCAGAGCGGAGGAAGCCCGCAGGGCGGAAGAAGCACGCAGGGCAGAGGAAGCTCGCAGAGCAGAGGAAGCTCGCAGAGCGGAAGAAGCACGCAGGGCAGAGGAAGCCCGCAGAGCCGAGGAAGCCCGCAGAGCAGAAGAAGCTCGTCTTGCTGAAGAAGCACGCCTCGCAGAGGAAGCTCGTCTCGCCGAAGAAGCACGCCTCGCAGAGGAAGCGCGCAAGGCGGAAGAAGCTGCAAATTCGACTCCCGAGAATATCGAAACACGCCAGGAAATCTATCGCGAAAAGCTCAGCGAAGTTGACAGACTTCTTAAGGAGCTCGGCGAAAAATAATTGTTGACTTTTTTGGCTTGCGGTGTTATTATATTCAAAAAGAAAAACAAATGCTTTGAAAGGGACACGATGACCGTACCTTTGAATTTCAGAGAGCGGCGCGTTTGCTGTGAGCGCCGTATTCGATCCCGGTTATTACCACCCTCGAGCTTCGTGCAGGAAATGGCACGGCGTTTTCCGCGTTAAGGATCCTAAGGACGCATAACATTAATTCATGCGTTGAATTTGGGTGGAACCACGAGTAAATTCGTCCCAATACCTTTCGGGGTATTGGGATTATTTTCTATATTAGAATTATTTACACAAAGGAGAATATATATGATCAATGTTGAGTTAAAGGGCGGAGTAATCAAGGAGTTTGAAGCCGGCGTAACTCCCGCCGAGATCGCCAAATCTATCGGCGCGGGACTCTACAAGGCAGTTTGCTGCGCAAAGATCGACGGCGTAACAGTTGACCTGCGCACGCCTATTTCCAAGTACTGCAGGGTCGAGCTGCTCACCTTTGACGATCCCGAAGGCAAGCACGCCTTTTGGCATACGGCGTCTCACGTGCTGGCTCAGGCTGTTAAGCGCCTGTATCCCAACGCAAAATGCGCTATAGGTCCGGCTATCGAATCGGGCTTTTACTATGACTTTGATGTCGAGAAGCCGTTCTCGGCAGACGATTTAAAGAAAATCAAGGACGAGATGAAGAAGATCGTGAAATCCGGTCTTGAGATCTCTCGTTTTGAGCTTGAGCCCGAAAAGGCTGTCGCGCTTCTTGAGGAGATGGGCGAGCCGTATAAGGTTGAGCTTGCCAAGGAGCACACCGACAAGGGCGAGAATATCAGCTTCTACAAGCAGGGCGAGTTCACCGACCTCTGCGCGGGTCCTCACCTTATGAGCGTTGCGGCTGTAAAGGCCGTAGAGCTTACAAACTGCACCGGCGCATACTGGCGCGGCGACGCTAACAACGCCCAGCTTTGCCGCGTTTACGGCATAGCTTTCCCCAAGGCTTCAATGCTTGAGGAGCACCTTAAAATGCTTGAGGAAGCCAGAAAGCGCGACCACAACAAGATCGGACGCGAGCTGGGCTTCTTCACAACAGTCGATTACATCGGACAGGGTCTGCCTATCCTGCTGCCCAAGGGCGCGCGCGTTATCCAGCTTTTGCAGCGCTTTGTAGAGGACGAGGAGCAAAAGCGCGGCTGGTTGCTGACAAAGACGCCGTTTATGGCTAAGTCAGACCTGTATAAAATAAGCGGACACTGGGATCACTATCAGGATGGCATGTTCATCCTCGGCGACCCCGACAGCGACGACGAAGTTTACGCCCTTCGCCCGATGACCTGCCCGTTCCAGTATCAGGCATACCTCAATAAGCAGCGCTCCTACCGCGACCTGCCCCTCAGATATAACGAGACCTCCACACTTTTCCGCAACGAGGCGTCCGGCGAAATGCACGGTCTTATCCGTGTTCGTCAGTTCACTATCTCCGAGGGTCACTTGATGTGTACGCCCGAGCAGCTTGAGGACGAGTTCAGACAGTGCGTTGAGCTTGCCGCCTTTATGCTCAAAACCGTCGGCTTGTACGAGGACGTAAGCTACCGTTTCTCGCAGTGGGATCCTAACGACCGCGAAAAGTACATCGGCACCGAAGAGGAATGGGACAACGTTCAGGGCATGATGAGCAGGATCCTCGACCACCTCGGCATCGAATACAAGATCGGTATCGGCGAGGCGGCGTTCTACGGTCCTAAGCTCGACATTCAGATCAAGAACGTTTACGGCAAAGAGGATACCCTCATCACGATTCAGATCGACCCCATGATCGCAGAAAAATTCGGCATGGAATACACCGACCGCGACGGAGTGAAGAAGAATCCCTTCATCATCCACCGCACATCTATCGGCTGCTACGAGCGCACGCTCGCCCTGCTCATCGAAAAATACGCAGGCGCGTTCCCGATGTGGCTCGCTCCCACGCAGGTAAAGGTGCTCGCCGTTGCCGACAGACATCTCGACTACGCTTACGATATCAAGAAAGAGCTTGACAACGCGGGACTCAGAGTCGAAGTCGACTCCAGAAGCGAGAAGATCGGCTATAAGATCCGCGAGGCTCAGCTTGAAAAAGTGCCCTATATGATCATTGTCGGCGACAAGGACATAGAGGCCGGCACTATCTCGGTCCGTCACAGAAAAGACGGCGATCTCGGCGCTATGAAGCTTGACGAGTTCCTCGCTCTCGCGCTGGAAGAGATCGATACAAAAGCCATAAAATAAAGCAGGTGACCTATGGGACTTTCCCCATATGATAAAAAGAGATACAAGGAATCGAAGCTGCGCAGGCGGCAGGCTCTGTACCAGAGCGAAACAGGCTATATAGTGCCGTACCGCCGCAGTAAAAAGCCGATCATCATCGCGGCTTGCGCGGCGGCGCTCCTGCTAATCGCCGCGGCGGTGGTTTTGGTCGTCGCTTCGTTGGATAACCGCGACGCCGCTTCATCATCACGTCAAACTGATTTGAACAGCGAGGAACGGTTGCGCGTCGTCAACCGCGCCAACACCGTTGATAAGGATTTTAAGCCAGCGCTTAAAAGCTTTGGCGGCGTAAAGGTGCATAAGGATATCGTCAATTCTCTTGAAAAGCTGACCGAAGCCGCCAAAAGCCGCGGCATAGACCTAAAGCTTACAAAGGGATATGTGTCTTATGAAGACCAGAAAAAGCTTTTTGACGAAAACCTTGAGGTGTTTCTGCAAAAACCGGAATACACCCCGGTAAGGGCGCAGGCGGCGGCGCAGAAGCTCGTTCCCGAGGCGGGCAGCTGCGAGGCGCAGACAGGACTTCTTGTAGAATTTGACTTGACCGACCCAAAAGCAAAAGCTTTTTTGGAGCGTGAATGTATCAATTACGGCTTTATTCTTCGTTTTCCCGAAGGCAAGGAAGACATCACGCACATACAACCGCTTGAATCCGCATATCGTTATGTGGGAAGGGCGGACGCAGAAAAAATGCGCACCTTCGACATGTGTTTGGAGGAATATGTGGATTATATTAGTAATCAATCGGTGATATCAACATGACAAATCAAAGAAAACGTAAACCAAAACAGAATAAGTTTTTAAAGTTTTTCAAGGTCCTTTCGAGATCGGTCAGAGAGCTGCCTAAGCAGACAAAGCGCAATGCCATCGTAGTCTGCTCAGTGATGATCGTGCTGGGAATAATCATTTCCGCCATTGCCTTCCCGAAGCTTTCCTACGACGGTGATACTAAGAAAACTGAGGAGCCTGCGTCCAGGGCTGCTACGGCGCCGACCGTAAAGCAAACTTCGCATAAGGTCGAAGGCATCCCGATAATCGTTCAGGATTACTACAAGGCGGGCTGCGAGACCTACGCTGCTACTATGCTCCTTCAGGGCTTGGGCTACAATATCACCGAGCATCAATTCGTCGACAATTACCTGATCCTCCACGACTTTTCCTATGACGATGAAGGCAATATGTACGGTCCCGATATGAATTCTGCGTTTGCGGGCAATATATTCTCGGGCGCGGGAATTTTCTGTCCCGCTATGGCTAAGTCGATGAACAAATACCTTGCGACCCAAAAGAACGACAACCGCCGCGCTTATCCCATAAAAGGCAAAACGCTTGAATATCTCTGCAAGGAGTACATCGACAAGGACATTCCGGTCATGACTTGGGTCACCACCTACATGGAGGAGTCCTACGACAAACTGAGCTGGATAGTCGATTATGTCGACGAGAATGCCGAGTATAAAGTAGGGGAAACCATGACATGGCGCCAGAACGAGCACTGCATGGTGCTTATCGGCTACACCGACAGGGATTATCTCTTCTGCGATTCCGTTGCAGGCAAGGTCGTATCGCACGAAAAATCCCTTGCCGAAACCCGCTTTACCGAAATCGGAAATCAGGCTGTAGTTGTAACGGACAAAGCGCCGGCAAAATAATTTTTGATCAAAATGATCCCGTTGTAGTTGAATAGCGGGATTTTTTTGAAGTTTTTTAAAAGTCAGGCGGAAAAACCCTTGACAAAGACCGGGAAGCATTGTATAATATTTCGGTGGATTTCACACGCTGATGTTGCCGGAAGGGTGACGGCTCAGCCGTTTTTAGCCGGTAAAAACCAAACACAGCGGAGGTCAAAACCTAAGGAGGAAAACAAAAATGGCAGTAGTTTCTATGAAACAGCTTCTGGAGGCCGGCGTTCACTTCGGTCACCAGACAAGAAGATGGAACCCCAAAATGGCGGAGTACATCTTTACCGAAAGAAACGGTATCTACATCATCGACCTTCAGAAGAGCGTTAAAAAGCTCGAAGAGGCTTACAGCTTCGTTCGCGAGCTTTCCGCAGAGGGCAAGAACATTCTGTTCGTAGGCACCAAGAAGCAGGCTCAGGAGAGCGTTAAGGAAGAGGCTGAGCGCGCAGGCGCTTACTACGTTAACGCAAGATGGCTGGGCGGCATGCTCACCAACTTCTCAACTATCCGCAGAAGGATCGCCCGTTTAAAGCAGCTCCGCGCTATGCAGGAGGACGGCACCTTTGATCTGCTTCCTAAGAAGGAAGTTATCAAGCTCAACCTTGAGATCGAGAAGCTCGAGAAGTTCATGGGCGGCATCAAGGACATGACCGAAATGCCCGGCGCTCTCTTCATCGTAGACCCCAGAAAAGAAAGGATCGCCGTATCCGAAGCTAAGAAGCTCAACATCCCGATCGTAGCTATCGTTGACACCAACTGCGATCCCGACGAGATCGACTACGTTATCCCCGGCAACGACGACGCTATCCGCGCTGTTAAGCTTATCGCCGGCGCTATGGCTAACGCTGTTATCGAGGGCAAAGAGGGTCAGATGGGCGCTGCTGCGGCAGAGGAGCCCGCTGAGGAAGCCGAGGAAGTAACCGAGGCATAAGCTCTTATAAATCATCATAAATACAACTATCGAAAGGATGTTATCATAATGGCAGCATTTACAGCTCAGGACGTAAAAGCACTGAGAGAAAAAACAGGCTGCGGCATGATGGACTGCAAAAAAGCACTCACTCAGGCTGACGGCGACATGGACAAGGCTATCGACTTTCTGAGAGAGCAGGGTCTTGCAAAGCAGGCTAAAAAGGCAAGCAGGATCGCTGCTGAGGGCGTTGCTTACGCCGTTACTACCGACGATTGCAGCGTTGGCGTTGTTATCGAGGTAAACGCAGAGACTGACTTCGTAGCTAAGAACGATTCCTTCATGGATTTCGTTAAGGCTTGCGCTAACACGGTTATCAAGGAAAACCCAGCAGACGTTGAAGCTCTGCTGGCTCTTAAGGCTGACGGCACAGATCAGACTGTTGCCGAGTTGCTTCAGGAAAAGGTTCTCACCATCGGCGAAAACATTCAGATCCGCCGTTTTGAGCGCATGGAAGGCGCTTGCGTAGCTTATGTTCACGCCGGCGGCAAGATCGGCGTTCTCGTAAACTTTGACACCGACCTCGCAGGCAAGCCCGAATTCGTATCTTACGGCAAGGACGTTGCTATGCAGATCGCGGCTCTCAATACCGCTTACCTTGACAAGGACGAGGTTCCCGCCGAGGTTATCGAGCATGAGAAGGCTATCATGGTCGAGCAGCTCAAGAATGATCCCAAGATGGCTAACAAGCCCGAGCAGGTTCTCGCTAAGATCGTTGACGGTAAGATCGGCAAATACTACAAGGAGAACTGCCTTGTAGATCAGGAGTTCGTTAAGGACAGCAAGCTCACCGTTGCTCAGTACACCAAGAACACCGCTAAAGCGCTTGGCGGCAGCATCGAGATCAAGAAGTTCGTTCGCTTTGAAAAGGGCGAGGGCATCGAGAAGAGACAGGACGATTTCGCTGCAGAAGTAGCTTCCATGGTGAAATAAGCAGCGCATCGCTGCATCCATTCCTGCCTGGTTGACTTATGCTTGAATGGCAAACTATCTGCAACGGCGGGGTCAAATCGGGTTCTTATCCGATAAAGTTCACACAATACGCGCCTGCTAATTGGCGGGCGCTATATACGGAGACGTATCGAAGTGGTCATAACGGGACTGACTCGAAATCAGTTGTACCTCACGGTACCGTGGGTTCGAATCCCACCGTCTCCGCCAAATAAAAGCACCCCAATTATGGGGTGTTTTTATTTGACGGAAATAAGACGGTGGGATTCGAACATGACGAGTACGACTGTCGAAGTTAGCAGATAACGGCGACCGTTAAGAACATGCCGATTTTATCGGTTCAAAGGCAGAATTAAAATAGTACTGTAAATATCTTGCATTTTTTGGTTTTATTTGTTATAATATAGCGGCAAAGAAATCATATCATTAATCTTTGCGTACATCATTTATGGAAAATCAATTTAAAGGAAAGAGGTCATTTATGTTAGTATTAAGTATTATTTTTGGTATCTTACTGATCAGCGGCGGCTTTTTCTGCATTTTCGCACCTATTAATACCTTTATGTCCATGGAATACTATGTAGTTATTCTTCTTATGGTATTCGGCTTGTTCGGTATTATTAAGGGTATTGCCGCAAAACGATTCGGAGTATCGTTTGTTTTCAGCATTTTAAGCTTTATTTTCGGTATTGCGGTTCTGTTCCGTCCGGCTCTCTTGCTGTTTACCGACGGTATTTTGTTCTACCTGCTTGCCGCGTGGATAGTGCTGATGGGCTTTGTTGCCATTTATTCGGCTGTCACCGTCACCAGAGCCACGGGATCTAAGATGTGGATCTTGCAGTTGATTTTCGGCATTATCGGAATCCTGCTCGGTTGCTACACCTTCTTCCATCCGGTGGTATTCGCCATTACGCTCGGATGGCTGATCGGCTTCTATTTTATCGAGGCAGGTATCACCATGATCGCCGCTTCTTTTTCAACCCGCAAATAAGCCGCTGACTTAAAAAATATGATCACAACAATAACACCCGGCAGCTTAAGTTGTCGGGCGTTGCTTTATACCGTAAATCAAAAAGGGATGGGTATAGTGGATAATACATCAAATACAAGCCCGGCGCAAGTCAAAGCGCTCAGGGCGGAGGAAACATGGCAGCGCGCCGGCGCGTATTCTGTCAGGATACAGGGGATGAACCGTCAGTATCACATCTCGCTTCGTGATGAGTTTGACGAGCATGACGGCGACGGATGCAAATACATCGTCCTTTTGGATGATGAATATCCGGTCGCGACCTGCCGCTTTTATGAGCTGGATGAAAGGTCTGTGCTTGTCGGCAGAGTAGTTGTTCTTCCGGAATACCGCGGGCAGCACCTCGGCAGCCGCGTAATTACCGAAGCCGAAAAATGGATACAAGAGCTCGGCTACAAAGATATCAGGATAGACAGCCGCGTTGAAGCAGTCGGCTTTTATGAAAAGCTGGGGTATGCGCGCATTGATGATGAAGTCATCAAGAGCTGGAGCTTTGACTGCGTCAGGATGCGCAAACTGATTTGATCCGGAGTTTTCACAGCTGAACTATCACATAATAGTCGAAGAGCAGGCATCATTGTGACGTCTGCTCTTCTGTTTATATTAATTCAAAAGGAGGTTTAGCGCTAATATTCATCACTTAGCTTTGGATCGCCGCAGCCTTATCAGATTCTTTCCTCAGTGGTATTGCCGATATCGTAGGGGCAGTCCATTTCGGCAAGACAGCGCTGGATCCATGTGGCGTCACTGATGTCGACGGTGCCGTTGCCGTCAACGTCGGCTGCCAACAGGTTCAGGTCTGTGAGAGTCTGATACTCGGCGATGTGGCGCTGTATCGCGGTGATATCTCTTATGTTTACAACACCGTCGCCGTTAGCGTCGCCGAGGATAAATTGTCTGGGCTCGGGCTTCTCGTTTATGGTGAGAACGCCGTCAGCGGACGCTTCGTTGAGCGCGTAGTTGGTTTCGTTGAACTCGTGGATAAAGATGCGATAGGTTCCGATCTTCTCGCCGACGTCGCGCGCAAGCTTGATATCAAGCTCTAAGTCGAGCACATTGCCGTCTGTGTCGGTCACGGTGTATGTGAATTCGGGATCGACAGTGCCGATGTACTTTTCAGCGTCGTTGACAGTAATAACGAGCTGCTTAGGCACGATATTGATGGTCGCGTTTTCGACGGTCACGTTATAGTTGGGGTTGGTCTGGATGAAGATGGCAGATACGTTGTATTCGCCAACATTCGGGAAGGTTTCGCCGGGATCTATAAACGGAACGATGATACCGAGGCTTTCGTCGTTGATCGTACCGGTGACCGTATAACCCAATTCAGCAGCGGCAAGATCGCCGTAGCCGATATCGCCATATGCCACTTCATCCTTGCAGGTCACGGTGATAACCGCGTCAAGCTTTTCGATAGTCAGCGTGGCGGTAGTGCTGCTTGCCATATGGAGCTCGTCGCCCGCGTAGATGGTGTAAACGGTATACTCGCCGGCGTTGACGGGAGCAACGTTTCCGATATAGCCGGAGCCGTAATAATAGGTGCTGACGTTGCCGGTAAGCTCTGCGCCGTCCTCAAAATAAGCCTCGATAGTGTGAGCTTCACCGTCATAAGGTACGGTGAGATCGTCCATTTTGATTGGCGTTTCAAGGCGGTTGATGGTGTATGCTCTGAATATCGGTGCAGCAAAGTAGTTGCCGCCGAAGATGAATACGGTCTCGGTGTAGACGCCGGGTACTGTAACAGGCTCGGACTGGGCGATAAAGTCTCCGCCGAAGGTCACGCCGATATACAGAGTGTGAAGCTTATCGCTTTCTGTTACTTCGCCGTTTACATAGTAATCTCCCGCGAAATCAAACTCCTGAGCCTCTTCGTAGCTGAGGAATTGCAGCTCGCTGTCGCCCTGCATCTCTTCTCTGAAACGAAGCTCATAAGTTTCGTCCTCAGTGGTGGTTTTGGGTTTGATGATGATGTAGGAGAGATCGGAAGAGGTGGTGTAGTTGGTATCGGTCGATACCGCGAACATCAGATAAGCGCCTGCGTTTGCGGGTACCTGACCCAGACGGATCTTTAAATCGGACTCGAAATCGGGCAGCTCATTGATGAAGTTCATGATGCTGTCAAGGATCTCCATATTGAAGCCGCTGTTCTCGATAGCCTGTCTGATAAGCTCGCTTGAGCCGATCCTGCTGTAGATATCGTTGATGAAATCTTTAAAGGTGTTTATGGTGGCGCCGCTCTCGCCGACATAGTTGCTAAGCAGTTGATAGATATCAAGCACAACATAATCGCCGATCTTGATCTGCATGCGTTCCTTGACGCTTTCGGGGATGTCGATGCTGACAAAGCCCTGAGCCTCGCCGTCGATACCTGCGATCACCTTTATGTAGTCGAGGTTTTCGGGGGTGGTTATGACCTTCGCCTCGGGAGCTTCGCCATAGGTGATGGTCTCGCTCTTGGCGTCGAGGGAGCTCTGTGCACGGCGCACATAAACGTTTACTTTTGTTTCCGCAATAGCGTATACTTCCGTGCCTTTGTAGCGAACTGTGACTTCCTGAGGCCTGAGAGCGGAAAGAAGGTTAGCGTTGAGCTTGTCGGGAGTGACGGTGATATCGTCCTCGGTGAACTCTACGGGCTGCTGGTCTTCTACGCTGATAACGGAGATCATGTCGAGGACAGCCGACTTGAGGTCGTCGCCGTAGGTGATGGTAAGAGTGTCGGAGGAGCTTTCTACAGCAGTTGCGATACGGTCGTCATTGACGGTCATGGTGGCGGTCGCGCGAAGCTCAATGCCGTAGTCGGGCAGGGTTACGGTCACCCTTACTCTCTCGGTGTTGCCGCCCTTTAGGGTACCGCCGCGCTCGGAGGTGCCGAAGGGGTGCGACAGGTCGTTGTTGTAGGTCAAGGGCTCGAACACTTCATAGCCCAAAAGGTTGTAAGCGGCATACTCTACCTTTGTTTGCGCGTTGCCGGCAAATTCTGCCGGAAGAAGCTCGGCGCAAGCAAGGATAGCCTGCTCAACAGCGTCGTAATTCTTGAAATAGACGTCACGAAGGCTGACTTCGCCGTCATTTAATGTAAGGGTCGCTTTTGCAAAGGTCACGGTGATAACATAGGCTTCGCCATCGGCTACGGGGCCGTACTCGCCGTCGACCGCCTCAACCTCTTCGCCGTCCTTGGTGACGACGACGCTCTCTACGTAGTAAGCGTTGTTAGCGTTAGCGGTGACTTCAACGGTGAAGCTGTCGCCCTCGTTTACGCGGTCGGTCACGGTGAACTCGCCGGAGCGAACCGTTACGTTGCCGCCCTCGTTTACATCCAAGCTGATTGTAGCATATGCAAGCTTGCTGTAAGAAACGGTCACGTCGACGTCCGCCGAAGGAGTGAACGCAGCGCCGTCCTCTGCGCCGGTCATGGTGCAAAGATACTCGTTGATCTCTTTTGCGGTGACTGTGTACTCGGTGTCTGTGTAAAGCTTAACGTTGCCGCTGACAGGTTGATTGTTGAGGTAAACCTCGCCTTCCTCGTGACCGGTAACGGTAAAGGTCGCGTTATAATAGGTTCTGAGGTTCATCTTCAATACCTTGGCGTTAGCCCAGTTGGGGTTGGTGCTTATGCCGGTTCTGTAGATATAGTACTCGCCGGCTTCAACGCTGTCGCCAAGAAGTGATGCGTTTGTGATCTCGTCGGGCGTATCAACACTTGCAAAGCCGTATGATTTTGTAGCCATGTCAAGCAGTGAGTCGCCGAATAATTCTCTGATATTTGACGAGGTGAGATAGCCGTCTGCGTGAAGCTCAAAGTCTACCTCGTCGGGCTCAAATTTGAAATTCACGGCGATAACATAGGCTTCGCCGTCAGCAACGGGACCGTAAGCGCCGTCAACAGCCTCGACAACTTCGCCGTTCTTGGTAACAACGATGGA
This sequence comes from uncultured Ruminococcus sp., assembly GCA_902776375.1. GTDB lineage: Bacteria > Bacillota > Clostridia > Oscillospirales > Acutalibacteraceae > Ruminococcoides. The sequence continues at coordinate 21,322 of CACYPV010000032.1, forward strand.
ATCAAGCTTATAGCCTTTGTCGGTGTTCGGCGTCGCTTCTATGGTAAAGGCGTCGCCCTCGTTTACGCGGTCGGTCACGGTCTCGCCGTTAGATTTTACAACAGCGTTGCCTTCGCCGGTAACGTTTACGGTGAAGGTGGCGAACGCTTCTTTGTAATAAGCGACCGTTACGTTGACGTCCGCCGAAGGAGTGAACGCAGCGCCGTCCTCTGCTCCGGTCATGGTGTAAAGATAATCGTCTACGTTCTTTGCGGTAACGGTGTATTCAGTGTCGGTATAAAGCTTGGCTGTATCACCCGCCGCTGAGTTGTTGAGATAAACTTCGCCTTCCTCGTTACCTGTAACGGTAAAAGCGGCGTTATAGTAGCTTCTGAGATTCAGCTTTCTGACTTTTGCGTTGTCCCAGTTGGGGGACAGCAGGCTGTAAGCGGTGCTGTAAATGATGTACTCGCCGGCGGCAAAATCGGTGCCGGTGAGCAGGTTCAGCGAGCTTATGCTGCCGGGGTTGTCAACGCTCGCGTAGCCGTAGGAGCGGGTTCCGGATTCGTTGAACATAGTGTTGAAATCTGAGCTTCTCAGCCTGGGAGAAGCGGCGTTGACCTCGTAGTTCACCTCTTCGGGGGCAAATACGAAGGTAACGTTTACAACAAACTCGTCGCCGTTCTCGGCAGGACCGTATTCGGGACCTTCGATCTCAGCGCCGTTCTTGGTGACGGCAATGCTGTCGAGCTTATAGCCCTTGTCGGTGTTTGCCTGTGCATCGACTGTGAAAGAAGAACCTACGCTGATAAAGCCGTTCGCCTCTTCGTTGTCGACCATGATCTTTGCGGTACCCTCGCCGGTGACGTTTGCGGTGACAGTTGCGCGTGCGTTGGGCACGTACTCGGCGCCGACAGTCATGTCAGCGGTGGGAGAAAACGGCTCGCCGCTTGTAACTCCGCTGATGTTGCAGGAATAATCGTCGACCTGCTTTGCGGTAACGGTGTATTCTGTGTCGGTGTACAGCTCGGCGGTGCCTGTAACGGATTCGCCGTTAAGGTAGAGCTCGCCTTCCTCGCAGCCGCTTACCGTAAAGGTCGCGTTTACATACAGTCTGACAGTGATATCCTGCGATACTCCGGCGTTCCAGTTCGGAGTTTTGATGAGAGTGCCTGACGTCACTGCGGTTCTGTAAACGGTGTACTCGCCAGCGTTGACGTTTGTAGAGCTCAATAAGCCTGACAGATTTGTCGGGTTGCCGGATGCGCTCTTCTGCTTGACGCCGTAATAATCGCCTTCGCCAAGCCCTAATTCGGCAAAGAGATTTTCGACGATCGATTCAGTCATCGACGCTCTCGGCGGGTTTCCTCCGCTGACGTGCAGCGTCACTACCGGAAGCTCATCGCCGTCGCCGGTCGAGGCTGAGCCGACTTCGGCAGCAGATACAGTAGGCGCTAAGACCGAAAAGCACAGCAGCAGCACGAGCAGCACAGAGAGGGTGCTTTTGAACATTTTGGACTTCATTTTTTTCATCTCCATTTCTGTATTTTCGTTTGCGACACACTCACAAGTGGGCAGGGGATGGGTGCGGTTGTTTTGGATTTGCATGAGCAATATTTGCAATGTGAACGATCGCTCTCGATAGATTAATTATAGCATACATATTCCCGAAAAACAATAATTTAACTAAATTTTTTTAACAATTAAGAATATTTTTTTCAAAAAGACAATTATGTGCTAAGATATCAGTTCTAAAGCTATAATCATGCACATGTGATATATTGCTTATTGCTGCGTGACTAATTGTTCGCCGATGCCAAAAAACGAATGATATGCACTAAAAAAAGATTCCATTATCGTAAACCGGCTGGACATTTTTTTACTTCTTTGATATAATATATAATGAAAAAGCACATGTGTTTGTAAAGGTTTTGTCAGCATTATTATTTTAAAATACAAATAAATAAATAAAAAGGAGCGAACTTTATGGAAACTAAGCAAAACAAAAAAGAAAAGCGTTCATTTCTTTCATCCAATCCCGTAATGCGGCGGCTCGACAGCGTAGACGAGACGTCCGACAGCGCCTGTGCGTCTTACGGCGGCATAACCCTGAAAACCATTTACTTCCTGCTTTTCAGTGTCGTAGGTGTTTTTGTTCAGCTTATAATGCAAAACGCATTGGCTACGGGCGGCACCTTCAAGGTCAACTACGAAGGCTTTAAGGTAGACATATTCTATGGTGAGGCTATCGCGCTTGTAGTCGCGGTGGTTTTGGCTATCGCATTTCAGATCATGGCTTTCTTCGCGCGTAAAACAACTCCCATAACCGGCGCGCTTTACAGCATAACCCAGGGCTACATCATCTCGTTCCTTATCTTTACGATATTAGGCGCTTACGATATGGAATACCTCGGCGCTCTGGCTCTGCTCATCACCATGCTGATCGTCGTGATAATGGCGGTACTGTACTCAACGGGCATTATACGCGTCACACAAAAGTTCAAGCTGGTATTGACTGTGCTTTTCTTTACGGTCGTAGCTGTATCATTGTTCACCCTTATCGGTTACTTCATTCCGTTCACAAGGGGCATGGTTACCGATATCAGACAAAACTTCGGCTTTTCGGTGGGATTCGGCATTATCTTTATCATAATCGCTTCGCTGTTCCTTATCTGCGATTTTGATAGCATCGACCACGTTGTAAACGACAAGCTTCCCAAGAAGTACGAGTGGCAGGCGGCGTTCGGTCTTTCGTTCACCGTGCTTTGGCTGTATCTTAAGGTGCTTGACCTGATAATCACCATTGCGGGTCACAGCAAGGATTGACGATTATTTAAAAATATTAAAAAAATGTAACTATCATTTTTTGCGCTATCATGTTATAATGGTGAAAAATATGGTATAAGGAGGTTACTATGTCGTATATAATGACAACCACCAATCTTACCAAAACATACGGTAAGAAGGATGCTGCCAAGGACGTGAGCATTCATGTCCGCGAGGGCGAGATATACGGCTTGATCGGACGTAACGGCGCCGGCAAAACCACCGTTATGCGCATGATCAGCGGCTTGTCAAAGCCTACAAGCGGCTCCTATCAATTGAACGGCGAAAACAAATTCGGCGTAGGCGTGCTTATTGAAAGCCCCGGCATTTACCCGAATATGTCAGCAGCCGAAAATTTAAGGCTAAAATGTATAGCTATGGGCTGCTACAGCAAGAAGTATGTTGACGATCTTCTTCTGACGGTAGGACTTGAAAACGCCGGCAAGAAGAATGCGGGCTCTTTCTCGCTCGGTATGCGTCAGCGTTTGGGCATCGCGCTCGCGCTGGTTGGCGACCCCAAGATGATCGTGCTGGACGAACCGATAAACGGTCTTGACCCTCAGGGTATTGTTGAGGTGAGACACACCCTTGAAAAGCTCAAGGAAGAGAAGAACATCACCATAATGATCTCCAGCCATATCCTGGATGAGCTGAGCAAGCTTGCCGATTCCTACGGCATCATCCACGAGGGCAGACTGCTTGACGAGTTCACCACCGAGGAGCTTTCATCCCGCTGCGGTCAGTTCATTATCATCAAGACGACCGACAACCATAAGGCTGTGGCGCTCATCAACAAGATGGACGAGTTGACGAATGGCGAAGTCATAGCTTCCACCGACGATGACGGAAACGTTCGCGTTGTGAATGTGCTTGATAAGACTATTGAGATCAACAAGGCGCTTATGGAAAACAACATCGGCGTTAAGGAGATATTCATTCAGAGGACTTCTCTTGAGGACTACTACCTCAGCGTTACGGGAGGTGACCATAATGGGTAATCTTATAAAAATGGAGCTTCGCAGACTGTTTATCTCAAAGGTCTTTTATATCTCAATGGCAGTCGTTGCGGGAGTCAACATTCTTTTAGGCGTTATTGTTCCCATTCTTACCAGAGTGTTCGCACCCAACCAGAAAGTGCCCGATACCGATTTATCCGACCTTATTATGTCGCCGTTTTCCATTCCGATCATGCTTGTGGCAGTTATGATATCCTTGGTAAGTTTTGCTTATGCTGATTTCGCCAACGGCTACATCAAAAATATAGCGGGTCAAGTTTCGCATAAAAACGATATTCTGTTCTCAAAGTTTATCGTTGTAGGCGTTCACAACTATATCTTCCTTTTAGCAGCCGTTATATCTAATATTATCGGCATAGCGGCAGGCAGCGTTCTCGGCGGTTCTGCGATTAAGGTAGACGGTATTTTTTACATAGGCGCAGCGTTTGCGACCTTATCTATCAAATGGATGCTGCTTATGGCTATGAGCTCTATTTTGATGTTTGTTATTATGGGCATCAGAAACAAGAATATAGCCAGTATTGTCGGCGTATTCCTGGGTACCGGCGTACTTGCACTTGTTTATTTGGGACTTAATACAGGTCTTTCAAATATATTTAAAACAAACAGTGTTAATATAAACAACTTTGTTCCCGATCAGCTTTTCGGTACGGTCAACGTAGCGTCAGGCGCTTATGTTATTAACGCGGTTATTGTTGCTATTGTATGTGTTGTGCTGTTTATGGCGCTCACTTCAAAGGTTTTCAATTCCCGCGATATAAAATAATCATTATCATTGGAGGTAAACAATCATGAAGAAAAACGTTAAAGGCTTCATCGCTCTCTTTGCGGCTTTGGCTGCAGTAGTATGCATCATCATTTCATTCGCTGTTCCTATGGCAAGCGTCAAGGGCACTTCCTTCAAGCTTTGGGGCAATCCCAACCTGTATCTCGGTATCGTAGCATGCGTTCTCGCAATAGTCGCTATCGTGTTCGGCTTCCTGAGCAAAAGAGACGCCGACAAAAAGGGTCCCCGCAAAGCAGGCATCATCATCGGCTTCATCGCTGTATTCGTAAGCTTCCTGGCTATGGCTTTGGGCGGACTGTGCGGAATTCTCGTTGACTATTTCAACAACGGAGAAAAAAGCGCGATTTATGAATCTTTGGACAAGGAACAGCGCGACAGCTTCGATAAGTTCTACAAAGAGCTGTGCGATAAATATCCCGAAAAATAAAATACTATATAAAAAACGGCTGTCCGATCGATTTCGGGCAGCTTTTTTTATTTGAGCAGCTATGATGATATTGTTACAAGCCTGTAATTGTGATTACATCAAAATCCCGTTGTGTAATCGGTGTTACAATATTGGTTTTAAATAAAAGTAAAAATCGTATAAACGCCCAAAAACAGCGGATATTTTCGTCGTTTTGCTAAATGACAAAGAACACAATATATGCTATAATATTAAGCGTTAAATAGCACGCAAACCCTATAATTTGTATTTTTTAGGAACAGCCATGAAACATTTAAGAATAGAGGATCCGGATAATCCGAATGAGATACGTTCGTATTCCAGTCCTATCAGCAAAAAAAAGGATAAGCTCCAAATGAAGCTCGGGCAGCAGGCGAAGAAGGCCACGCATCAGCTTGACGACCAGCCGCCGAAGCGCAAATGGGTGATAATCATCGCCGTTATCGTTACCGCCGTTGTCCTGTTGACTTCCCTGATAATAATCGCGGTCTCTATTTTTGCCAACCACGAAAGCACTATTGACCCCGTGCAAAACACGAAGGTCACCCAGATCACCGACAACAGCGTCACCCTGACATGGGACAAGGTGAGCGGAGCAAACGGCTACCACATCTTCCAAAGCGACGGCGGGGGAGACAAGTTCGTTCAGATAGCGGGCGTGTCCGACCTTACCTACACCGTCACAGAACTGCCGCAGGCTTCAAAATTCTCCTTCTGCGTCAAGGCGTTTGACGGCGACGGCGACAGCAAGGAGTTCACCCCTGTCAGCGACATTTGGACATTGCCGAAAAAGGTCGAGCTTTTACAGGTGATCTCCGAACATTCGGGCGAGATATATGTTGAGTGGACGCGCAACGACAAATGCGACGGCTATCTGCTTGAATTTCACACCGACGGCTTGGAATACCGCCCCGAGAACCGCGTGACGATAGAGCAGTCCGCTACTCACAGCCACACCCTTACCGAGCTTATACCGAACGTCACCATAGGCGTGCGCGTTACGCCCTATGTCATAAACGACGACAAGACTATCTACGGCGCGCCGACCGGGGAAAAGTCGGTAATGGTCACCAGCATGGAGAAAAAGCGCACCACCGATCACCCGATGGTTGCGTTCACGTTTGACGACGGTCCGCTCGACACACCCTCGTGCAGCAGGATACTCGATATCCTTGAGGCTAACAACGCTAAGGCTACCTTCTTTATGATAGGCACCGGTTCCGAGAAGTACCCTGCGAACCTGCAGCGCAAGGCGAGCCTCGGCATGGAGTTGGGCAACCACAGCTACGACCACAAGACCTACGGCGAAGACCTCAGCGCCGAGGATATAGGAAAAAGCAGCTACGCTATACTGGAAGCTACGGGTCAGTATCCCACCGCGTTCCGCTCGCCGGGCGGCATAACCACCGACAACATCATTTACGAGTGCATAAACGAAGGACTTCCGCTCTATTACTGGTCTATCGACACCAGAGACTGGGAGACTCAGAACGCCGACAAGATATATCACGAGGTCATGGACAACGTTAAGGACGGCGACATCATTCTTATGCATGAGATATATGACGCGACAGCAGACGCTCTGGAAAAGATCGTTCCCGAGCTTATCGCGCAGGGCTATGAGCTTGTAACCTGCCACGACCTTGTAGTCGCCAAAACAGGCGAGGAACCCATTCCGGGCAAGGAGTACACAAGCCTTTCTTAAATAGGTATTAGGTACTAGGTATCAGGTATTAGGTATTACGTAGGGGCGCACCCATGTGTGCGCCCTTTCTCCGATGTAAGGCAGAAGCGTCGCTCAAAAGAAAGCCTCCCCCATTACTTGTCATGGGGGAGGTGGCACGGCGACTGAGTGCAGAGTTTCAGCTTAATACTATGGTTGAATAATAGAGGAAAGATTACCTAAAAGTAAAACATTTGTGTCGACGTGACGGAGGGGGTAGACGCTTCCTCTATCCAAAGGTTAGTTAGGAAACTTATTGCCGACTAATGCTTGCTGTCTTAACAAAACGTGGCACTATCGGAGAACTCTGCCCCCTCCGTCAGCTCCGCTGACACCTCCCCCAAAACAAGTGTTGGGGGAGGCTTTCTTTTTCGGCAACGTTTGTTCATTGCCGAAGGAGCCCGTAGTCGCAAGGCAATCGTTCACCGCCCTGTCGCCTTCGGCGAATCCCCTCATCCGACCAATTCGCAAAGCGAATTGCCCACCTTCCCCACAAGGGGGAAGGCT
>CACYPV010000033.1 GCA_902776375.1 uncultured Ruminococcus sp.
ATACTCTTCTTCGATTTTGTCCCAAGGCATTTTTCGGCTGAGCTTCACCCATCTGTTTTCGGACGAGAGCCTCTCCGCGAACGGAGCGTAAAAGCCTTCTAAAGTCATTTGTGCGTTGTTTTCGTTGATGTACATACCTCAGCACCCCTCAGATTCGCTGTTTTTTGATAGAACGCCCCGGTTTTGGGGTCATCTGCTATATGAGTATTATACCATATCTTGTGAATGAATGATAGAGAATATTTGATATATTGTGGTTTTTCGCTGTCGGAGAGCTTTTTCAGCAGAGCCTAAATAGCAATAAAATAAGAGCCGATGTACTCTGTCATTGCTCACAAGTTCATCGGCTCTGCGTCTGATGCGTCCGGCTCTTCAATGACTGAAATATTCCCTCTTACACTTTGGACAAAACAAAGGAAAATTTCTGATTACAGTATCTATTGTCATCCTGGTCCTTGTCTTGTTTTTGCAAACCGGGCATATTATCCAATCTGATTTTCTTTGAAAATAGCCACCTCCTTACCTTATCCTATACATCGTATCAAGAATCCGGATGCATCAATTTAACTCTTTTACACTTTCTCCTATTAAAAGCTTTACCGGTATACACAAATTCTCAGTCGCTTCGTTGTTATTAATCATCTTAACCAATAATGATATTGCTGTTTGCGCACGAAGTAGATTATTCTGTGCAACTGTAGTAAGCTTTGGAGTAATATCAGATGCTTCTCTGCTGCCGTCAAACCCCACTATAGAGATTTCATCAGGAATTATTATTCCATGTCGACGCAAAAAGCGCATAAGCTCAATTGCGTAATAGTCAGACACGGCAAATATGGCAGTGTGTCTTTTTAACTCATCAAGTTTTGAAAGGTAGAATTCTTCTCTTTCATCTGCTTCCAAAGGTATTTTTAAAAAATCCGCTTTGAGGTTTAGTCCTTCGCATAGTCCTTTATACCTCATAAGGTCCATACACACATCATTATCGGCAATACATAGGACTTGGTTATGACCCATACTCTTGAGATATTCACCAACCTGCCTGCCTCCGTCGAAATCATCAATTGTAATGTTGCCAAAACGATTCTGAACATCGGCAAACCCATCATAAATCACAAACGGCACACGAATATGATCCCTTAGATCCTGATACTCATCCTCACAAAAGCCTATGATTACAACGCCGTCCAAATTCCACATTGATGCAAATCTTACAATTTCCGAGATCTTCTTCGCTTTTTTAAGCATCATAAAATATCCGCACAATTCTATTTCGTCAGACAAGTGATTTATTGCTGCTGAAATAAACAAATCTTCAAAGGTATGCCCTTCGTATTTCGGATGGTCATTTACTATAACTCCGATAATTCTGGAATTATTACGCGCGAGCAATGTTGCCGCCATATTGGGAATATAGCCGCGCTCCTCAAGCTTTTGCTCAACTTTTTTTACTGTCCTGTCGGAAATCTTTTTTGTCTTGCCGTGAAGCACATTAGATACTGTCGCCGTACTGACTCCGAGCTCCTCCGCTATATCTTTTATCCTTACCTTATTTTCGTCCCACATTAACTTTCCTCATTTCTATTGGATAGATTATGACAATTCTTATCTTCAGATGAAATAGAGAATATCAATATTCTGTATCACAACGCATTCTATGTTGTTCCGTCAATTTTTCATTTTTAAAGGAGTAATCAATCAATTCATCATATGTCCTGACAAATAGCCGGCTGGCATCGGCTTCAATTTGCTGGATTGCGCCATCAAATTCCTCGCTGCAAATCACCTCGCCTGTTTGGTAATTCCTCGCTTCAATCCGGCTGATTGCATTTTCATCAAATGGATTAGTGTAAGCTATCCATGCCACATCGCCGGCAATATTAAGATTTAATGCATTAGAATTACTTAGCTCGATAAATTGCAATTCTTTTGTTACAGTGTTGTACTTAACCAACTTACCTTGTGAAATAAACGTCAAATCGTTACCTTGTTTCTCTAAATAGGTAGAGAGCTCATCAGGAAGCTCCGTAATCAAATCAACCTCATTATCAGCAAAATTACATTTGCAAAGATAGTATTTATCTCCGTCGGTTGCCGAAGCGTATACCTCTCCGTTAATCAAAATCGGCTGTGTACAAATCACATGTTTGCTTCGGAGGTTAAGCGTGCGGATTTTTTCATTGTGTATATTTATTAAATCCACAAAACACTCTCCGTTAAGGTTACTTGTCAAAGCTAAATAAGAGTCCTCAACCGTACAGTCAAACTGGTTGACTCTGTTGGTATCGATTTCCTCAAAGCTGCCCTTTATTGGATTGATGAGCGCGATTTTTCCGTAATCCTTTTTCTGTTCCTCGCCTACCGGGGTCAGGAACACGGTATCATTCTGAACATGCGCGTTTGTCTGACTTACAGAAGCTCCCGAAAAAGGATAAAAAGCTGTACCGATAGGGTTTAGTTCACTGTCATACCATTCAATGACAGAACGGTTGCCGCTGTCTGTAGAGTATAAAACGCCTACACAGGCATTTGGATAAGCTTGCTGATTTGTTTTATTATTACATCCGACAGCTATAACCGTCAAAACACATACCAAGCAAACCGCTAAACACTGTTTGACACCTGTTATTCTCATAAAAATACCACCTAACCAATTCGACCTAAGCCTGATAATAAATGAATGACATCAGCGAAGAAAACAAAGAGGACTAAAATCAGCGTCCATAGCAAAATAAACAACGCAATAGTAACAATTGAAATGATAAAGCCTATCAATGCAAAAAAGTTGTGATTTTTCTGCTTTTTGCGTGATACTGCGCCAAGCACTAAAGCTGTAACAGAAAAAGCAGCGCAGCCAAAAGAAAACCATAGTCCTGAAATTTGAACAAAAACTATTATAAAAAAGCAGACTTACAAAAGAAACTATACCGAGAACTTTAGCAGTTTTTTCATTTTTATCCATATCATCACCTCACCATCTTGGTCTTGCAATGCCGAGCTTTAACAGCACAATCCATAATAATGCTGTAATAATAATCATCAGTAACAGCCGTACATTTGACAGATTAAATATATGTTTTGAATTTAACCTTTTAATCTTTTCCTTAATAAGTTTCAAATCTTTTTCATCCATTTCTTTCTTATAAAAACAATCCATGTCAATATCAAACGCACACATTCCTCCATTGAAAGGATAAAATATACAATCGGGATAGGTAAGTTCCAAGCATAGGCACTTAACAGCGCAAGTGGAACGCCTACTCCCCATGTGCCGATTAACTCGATAATCATGACCACTCGTGTTTGTCCGCCGCTTTTAATTATACCACCGCCAAGAATCATATTCATCACCTTTATTGGCGATACGACTGCAAATACCAGTAATATCTGCTGTGCGGTCTGCTTTACGATTTTTTCAACATTGTAGGTATCAGTATAAAAATTCATTAGATACATCAAAGCAGCAGACAGTACACATGACCCGATGAATCCATATAATATCATACTTTTTGATTTTTTATAAGCAGAATCAAACTCTCCCCTACCAAGTTCTTTGCCAATTAAGATTCCGGAAGCTTGTGCCAATCCGCTGAGTGCTCCTATCATCAAGCCCTGAATCGGATATGTAAGCGTCATTCCGGCACATTCAAGTGTACCGATGTGTCCATAGATAGAAGCATACACATTCTCACTTAAGCTCCACATAAATTCGGTTACAAGAATCGGTAAAAGTATAGCAACATATTTTCCATAAGTCATTTTTGTAAGCTTTACGGAAAAAGTGAATTCTATTTTTTTATTTCTGCATACAACAATCAAACTTATTACCAACAAAAGCGTATTAAAAAGCTGAGAAGCAACTGTCGCTATACCTGCGCCGTTAACTCCCATAGCAGCAATTCCAAATTTTCCAAAAATCAATACATAATTCAAGCCGGTATTGACGGCATTCGAAATGATGCTGAATATTAACGGCAAAATCGCTTTATCCATACATCGCAAGCGAGTAGAAATCAGCATATCTATTGCATAAGGTAAAAAACCGAACGAAATAATCGTTAAATATTCAGACGCAGATTTTATCGTCTGATTATCAGTTGAGTAAAGTCCCATTAACTGAGTCGGAAGTAACAGGCACGCTGACATAAATACTACAGCAATAATCACTGAAATAGAAGTATTAAGACAAAAGCTGCGGTTCACCTCTTTTTCGTCCTTTGCACCAATATACTGTGAAATCATTATTCCTGCCACTGAAACAACCGCTCCGATAACCACTGCGTAGAGGGATGAAAGCTTTCCGGCAATGCCTACTGCGGCGACACTTGTGCTTCCCAAATTACCGACCATTACCTGATCAACAATACTAAATGAAGATTGCAGCATACATTGAAGAGCGACAGGGATGGCTATTTTCATTACCGATTTTACGAATGAATTTGACCGCATAAACATCTCTCCGAATATAGTCTTTCAATGAGATTATAAGATAGAGATACTGATGTTTCAATAGGTTAATCGCGTAACCTCAAACAAAATAATACGTGAATTTTTATGCATCATGTCAATATTCATCTGATCTAATCATATATCTAAACTTTAATTCTTGACAAAAATGAGGGCGTTCAATCCAACGGAATCTATAGAATAGTAACTACAATTTGACCTAATAGAAAACCAGTGATGGTATTATTGTGGAACTCAGTATGGAATTCCAACAGAAGAAGAAAAAAGCGGTGCACAGGCGTTGTTGTCTATGCACCGCTCACATTTTTCACACACATCACAGAAGTTTTTGCGTTTTATAATATATATAACAAGAATAATATGTAAATAATGATATTATTAATATAGTAGTGTGATTTCCGTGATAAGTGTGATAATGGCATAAACACGCCGTTTTTTATATCACACTCGTCACGGGATATCATAGGTGTCAGAAGTTGAGATTGATATAGCTGTCGCTGACGCTGATTCCGAAAAAGCCTCGGGCGCGTTTTGTGCCGTGCGAAGTGTGCAACGCAAAAGGCTCGTTGTGACCTTTTATGCCGAATTGCCTTCCCTTCGTTTTCAGCATACTGAGAAAGCTGCGTTCCTTCAGCGGCGTGAGCATGTTATCTCTGCAAAAGTGCTCATACGCAACATAAAGCGTTGACGAGTGGGCGCGTAGTCCTTCACCTATATTGATACCGTCACATTCATTAAGAAACATCAGCACGCTGTCGTTCTCTTGCTTAAAACTGTCGCTTTGTACCTTTGTGCGGTCGCTGACGGCGATTTTGTAGTTGCTGCATATCAGAGCATTCAGTCCTTCCAAAAGCCACAGGAGAACGCCCTCGGCTTCGTTTTCGAGGATTTCGCGGTCAATGAACGGGTCGTCCGCGCGGTCAGGGTCTTTGGGCTTTGCCTGCAAGATGAGCTGCCGCCGCTGGAAGCCCTCGGACAAGTCGTAGAGCGCCTGCAAGGTGAAGTTGCCGAAGCAGATGAAGCGCACAAAGGACAGGATCTGATTATTCTGCACGAACTTCTTTTGTGCCTGAATGGTTGTTTTGTTGGTGACGAGGTTCTTGAACGTCCGCGCATTTTTGAGCGCGCTCTCGCTCAGATCGTCGTCGATGAACAGCAGCTTGTTTTCGACGTTCGCCACGCCGAAGGGCGATTGCAGAACGCCGATACTCTCGTTGTAGCAGTTGAGATCGCCCAATATGCCGTTAAGGATCGCGCCCAGCACGCTTTTTCCTTCGCCGCCGTCGCCGATAATGACGAGCGCCTTTTGCAGCACGGTAGTCGGAAGCAGGCAATAGCCGCAGAATTGTTGCAAGGTTACCTGATCGTCGGGAAAGAATACGTCGTTCAGATACCGCAGGAACCGCTCGGGCTTCGGCGCGTTGGGGTTGTAGTTGATCGGAAAGCGGTTGATACAGAATTCCTTTTCTTCGCTAAACACCGTGAACAGTCCGTTTTCGTCCTTGGACAAGGTGCCGTTTTGAAAGTGCAGTTTTTCAAGGTCAGGCTTCGGCGGATCCATATAACAGTGTGTTTTGATGCTGCGCAGCAGCTTTTCCACCTTGTCGCCGTGATTGGATTTGACGTAATCCATGATCTCGTGACTAATGATTTGACGCGCCTTGCCGTCCTCGATCGCGCCGTCCGGCGAATAGAGCTTGTTGTTGATACAGCGCACCTGATAGCGTTCGATAAAGCTTAAAATGTAGAGCTTTTCGTTGAGCTTACGATTTGTGCCGTCACCGTATGTCCAAAGGGGATACTCCGATTCTTTATTAGGGTTCTTTTCCAGATTCAAACTGCTCACCGTCCTGCGGCTATGGGTCGAATACCGCCGAAGCCAATCACCTTCGCTTTTGGTTGAAATTTTTCCGCTGTTGGGTTGCTCAGATACTCGATCAGCACGTCGAGGTTGATCAAAACCTTGTTGCCGGCTTTCAGCTCCGGCAATACGCCGTCCTTTATCAGCTGACGGAGATAGTTCTCCGTGATAGCCGTGCCGGGGCAATCCTCTTTGATTTTATGTACCGCGTCCTTAACGGTCAGGACGACCGGAATTCTTGTTGTTGCAGCTTGCTCCGCTGTTGGATAGATGTTCATGTATGATACTCCTTTAGTATATTTCAGGTGATTTGATTTAACAAGATTGTAAAATGTGTATTGAAATAAAGAAAAATGAAAAAGACCTTTATAAATCCCACGAAATATGTTAGAATATCTGTAGGACTATAAAACGTATGTATGGTTTTTGGTCTCAGCCGTTCAGAGTGTTCCAGCACTTTGAGCGGCGTTTTTGATTTTGAACACAGTTCTTGTCAATTGGGAATACTCACCTCCGTTTGACCGCGCTTTGACGCGATCTCCTCAATGATTGAAAGAAACCGCTGTTTCTCCTTATTTGGAAGCTCGCGTCGGAGCATTCGGGTCATAGTAGGGTCGCTGACCTTGAGGAATTCTGCTATTTCCCAAAGCCGCACACCCTTTGTTTTGGCTGTGCTTCTGATGTCTGAGTTTGCTAACATTTTTTCCGTCCTTTCGTTTTTAGTCTTGACAAATCAATAATGATGATTTATATTTGTAGTATGATTTACTTTACACACTCATTATATAGCAAATAAACCATACTGTCAAACAAAAACATTGAAATTTGCACAAGTGCAAATAAAATTGACAAAGGGGGGAGAGTTAATGGCAAAAACAAAAAGAAATGTTCAGGACAACTACAACACCGTTTTCGCAAAACGGTTGAGAGAGCTGATTGAAAGCACCGGCGTCTCTCAGGCGGAGCTTGCCAACTCTGTTAGTGTGACAAGGCAGGCGATCAACAGCTATACGCTCGGCAATACGGTTCCAAATTCTGATGTGCTGACAGATATTGCAAAATATTTTGATGTTTCTTCGACATAACCGTAAAGAGCATTTGCGAAGAAATCGGTTTAAGCGATAAATCGGTTAATCTCTTGATTTATCTTAACCGTATCAAAAAGCTCGAGAAAGAAGCGCGAACCCTTTTGGCGAAAGACACTAATCGTAATTTAGTAAGAGAGTCTGATTATTTTGATTGTGAATCGTCAAACAAACTATTCTCATATTTGGACATAATAAACTACTTTACGGAAAATATAACATACTATTGGAACGGTATGGAGATTTTAAGAAGAATTGCTACCGTAAACATATACGGAGATGAGGATGATTCGAGTATAGAGACAGAAGATGATAGATTACTATTAAACCCGGATTATTCTCATTATCGTTTCGGCAAATTCATCGAAGGCGAAGAATACGCGCTATTCTTAAAACAATTAGTCGAAAATGAATTTCACACAATGCTTAGTGATTTTGAGAATGATGTGAACCCATTTGACGAAGAAGCCAAAAAGTACAAATTACCGCGTCACGAGGAGTCAATAAAGAAAAGATGCAGGAAGTTAGAGGAAAGAATAGAAGATATAAAAGAAGGTGAAAAAACTGGCAACCATAGAAAAGAGGAATAATTCCTACCGCTTCATTGTGTCCTGCGGCTACGACATGACCGGCAAGCAGATCCGCAAAACCATGACGTGGAAGCCGGAGCCGAACATGACCACCAAGCAGATCGAGAAGGAAGTGCAGCGGCAAGCCACGCTGTTTGAGGAACGCTGTTTGAAAGGACAGGTGCTTGATGAAAACATCCGCTTTGCCGAGTTTGCCGAGATATGGCTAAAAGACCGCAAAAACGACCTTCGCCCGCGCACCTACGCCCGTTATGAGAGTCTGATACCGCGCATCAACGCCGCAATCGGTCACATCAAGCTCTGCAAGATACAGCCGCCGCATTTGCGCGCGTTCTACGCCAATCTCGCCGAGAGCGGCGTCCGGCTCGACACCAAATACACCTGCAACATCAGCATGGACGATTATCTGCGCGAAAATGAGCTGACGACCGCCGCGCTGTGCCGGCGTTCGGGTATCTCCAACACGACGATGATCTCCATTCGCAAGGGCAACAACGTCAATCAACAGAACGCCGAGAAGCTCGCGGCTGCGCTCGAAATGCCGCTGTCAGAGTTGTTTACGCCCGTCGGTGAAGGTCACAAGACGCTTTCAGGCAAGACGATCCAGCATTATCACCGCCTGATTTCTGTGATACTGAATACCGCCGTTGAGTGGGGCGTGCTGTTCTCAAACCCCTGCGAACGCACGAAAACGCCGAAAGCGGAGGAAAAGGAAGCCAAATACATTGACGAAGTACAGGCGGACGCGCTGATCAGCGCGATCGAGACCGCCGACGAGCTGCACCGCACCATTGTGCGCCTGCTGCTGTTCACGGGAATGCGGCGCGGCGAAGCCCTCGGCTTGAAGTGGTCGGATATCGATTTCAAAAAGGGAACGCTGAAAATCTGCCGCACGATACAGTTTCTTCCAAAGCGCGGTATCTTTGAGGACAAGCCGAAGAACAAGAGCTCCGAGCGCGTGATCAGACTGCCGCAGACTACGCTTGATGATTTGCGCGCGCACCAAGTCGCGCAGATGGAGCAGCGCCTATCGCTCGGCTCCTACTGGAAGGGAACAGAGGATTATGTGTTCACGAATCCGGAGGGCAAGCCGCTCAAGCCCGACAGCGTGTCGAGCTGGTTTTCCAAGTTTATGAAGCAGCACCCGGAGATCCCTTTCATTACGCTGCACTCGCTCAGACATACCAACGCCACGTTGCAGCTCGCCGCCGGCGTGCCGATCACTACGGTATCCAAGCGGTTAGGACACTCCAACACCGCCACAACCGGCAGGGTCTACGCCCACGCGATTCAATCCGCCGACGACACTGCCGCCGAAAAGATAGAGGATATTTTTTCAAAGCAAAAGACAAAAGCCGCCGTATAACGAACAAAACCGCTGCCATCACGACAGCGGTTTTTTCATGGGTTTTATTCAGAAGTCGACAGCGGCAAAGTCAAAAAAGCAAGCGGACGGCACTAAATGAATCAGCCAAAATCCCGCCGCAAATCTCAATAACTCTCTGTATAACCCGATACCCATAAACACCAAATAAACCCCAAACCGAGGATTTTTGACCCATTCGCCAAGCATCAGAACAGCACGGAACAAAAAGAAAAGTCTTAAAAATGGCTTAAATAAGCCATTTTTAAGACTTTGAGTTTGGCAGGGGCAGAAGGACTTGAACCCTCGGCACGCGGTTTTGGAGACCGCTGCTCTACCAACTGAGCTATACCCCTAAATATTTGGTTGCTGCGAGGTGAGGCGCGCTCACTCGCAGAGAGTATGATACCACATACATGCGGTTTTGTCAAGCGATTTTTGCAAGAAACCCGCAAAATATAGTGCGAAGGAAAACGCGATCAATGTGCGGGAAAAGTCAGTCGACGTGCGGCAGACTTGCGCTTTTGGAATAAGTGCGTGCCAAGCAAACGCCAATCATATTTTAGTTGTCCTTATTTATTACGACAAAAGCGTGCGCCGACACGCATTTACATAGCCTCAGCCACTGATTGACCGCGTTTGCAAGCAAACGGTTTTAGGCGATATTTTTCGGCGGCTGCCATAATATGAATGTGCGGCATGATGTTGCCAAAGCCTTCGATCCGTGGTAAAATAAGAAAGAGATCAGGGGTGATATCAATGACTTTTAGAGCGGCTGTTTTGCAAATGCGTTCAGTTAACCGGGAATACGAGAGCAATATCAAAACGATAATCAAGTATATGTCAGACGCAAAACAAAACGGTGCTGATATTCTTTTGTTGCCGGAGTGTTTTATCACGGGCTACGACCTGACGATCGATAATGCTTCCGCAATTACCGAAAATGATTTAGCGCCGCTATGTGAAAAGGCGAAAGAACTAAGGATCGGGCTTGTTGCAACCGCCTTGACGAAAGGGAAAAGCAATCCTCAAAATTCCGCGTTTGTCATCAGCAAAGACGGAAAAATCCTGATGAAATATGCAAAGGTGCATACCTGTGACTTTGCCGATGAAAAAGTGTTGGAATCAGGCACAGAATTCAAAGTGTGTGTTTTTGACGGCGTTAAAATCGGCATCATGATTTGTTACGACCGGGAATATCCTGAAAGCGCAAGGGTTCTGATGCTAAAGGGCGCCGAAATCATTCTTGTACCAAACGATTGCGGCAGTATGCGCCCTCGCTTGCAAGCTCTGTCAACAAGAGCATATGAGAATATGTGCGGTGTAGCTATGGCTAATCCCAACGGCGAGAACGCCGGTAATTCCTGTGCATATAGTCCGATTTGCTGGGATAGAAACGGCGAATGTGTTGACAATACACTGTTGCTTGCCGATGCCGGAACAGAGGGATTGTTTTACGCTGATTTTGATATGGACGCCATTCGCGCATACCGTGAAAGTGAAATGATGGGGAACACGTTTCGGAAAGTAAAGGCGTATGCACAATTGCTCAATGATGAAATACAATATCCGTTTGATAGAAAAGTAATTGGAGTTTAAAATTTAAAGAATCATTGAAATACTATGAAAAGAATATGTGAAATGAAAAATTTTTTGAGATACACACGGACAGCAAAGTGCGTGAAAAATTCCGAGAGAAAAAGCCGGCTCACGGGCAGAAAAAGGTGCAGACGGCTACGGCACTGATGATGAAGAATATTTCGGATTGTCTGTGTGAGCAAAGAGATTAGCGCCCTGTTTCGCCGTATATCGCGGATTGTGAACAGTATCTCTGACAAAACCACCCCCTGTCGCGAAATTGTAACAGGGGGTGTAGTCAATCCTTTAAATAGTCCTTTAACAATGCTCTGCCTTTGCTCAGGCGGCTTTTGACAGTGCCTTCGGGGATTTTTACGATCGATTTTATTTCTTTCACGGAAAAATCTTCGATGTAATACAACACAATGACCTGCCTGATTTTCACAGGCAGGCTCTCGATCGCTATGCGGATCTCGGATGAAACCTCCGCGTTGCCGCTCGACAGATCAGTGTCGTTCAGTTCGGTGGTTTTTGAGGCTGATTTGAGCTGCTTGTTGCAGACGTTGATCAAAATCCGCACCAGCCAAGTTTTGAAATACTCCTCGTGCTTAAGCGTGCCGAGCTTTTCGTAGGCTGTGAGGATCGCCGTTTGCACGGCGTCCTCACAGTCTTTTTCATTGCGGAGCATAGACATGGCTACGCGGTAAAGCGTTGGCTCGCTGTCAAGAACAAGATCGGTGAATGTTTCTCTTGTCATGCCGCACCTCATTTCTTGATTTTCACGCAGTCGCTATGATCGCTGATGGTGATGGTCTCGGCGTTGTCATCAATGACATCTTCGCCCCTCGAGTAGAAACTCAGATAAGCGTTTTCAAGAATGTCGTCGTCGGCCACGATTCCGTATGTCAGAGTTCGGGTTTCACCCTTGCTGAGATGTAGCATATTGACTTCATCGCCCGGAGTTGATAAAACGGTATCAACATTGCCATAAAGGACGCTTTGTGTAATGCCGTGCTGATCCTCCGTGCCGTTGTAATGATAAACGCCGTTTTCGTCCTTTACCAAAACAACGGGTGAGAAATCTCCGAAAACATCAAACTCCTTGTCCGAGTTCTGCGTGATCTCGACCGTAACAACATAGAAATGACGGTCAACCTCGGTATCCCATTCATTGCGCTGTGTATTCACACCGTCGCTGTCTTTGATATCATGCCGCGTATACGGTGTGATCAGCCGTCCGTTTTCATCAAAGAAATCGGAATGAACGAGGGAGTAGTCGGTCATCCAACTCCAATATTCCGCAGGAATGTTGCTTGTGTCGATCTGTTCCTTAATGGAGGTCACCTTAACTGTGAAAGCGTCGGAATTGGTTTCATGTCCCCAATTAAACGCTTCGCCGAGCTTGTGCATCGTGACCTCCGAGTTGATTATACGGTCGTATTCACTGCGCTTTTTGTCCAAATCACTCCGAACCATATCGGCTGATGTGGTCTCTGGAACGTAGTTTGTATTCTCTTCCAAGGTGAGGTTTTTCATCATTTTAAACAGTTCATCCTTGTCCGCTCCGCCATAGGCGCCGCCTCCGACAACATAGCCCCAGTCCTCAAAGTACATCGTCGCGCCGTAATCAAGCGAGCCGCCTTCTGCCATTTGCCGTGTGGTAAGGATCAGCTTGTGACCGTTGACGGTCGTTTCTTCGCTGTCAATAATGTAGGTTTCGGTGAAGTCCAAGTCTTTTGCAGGCACAACTGAAAATGAAAAGCTCTCACCGTTTTGATTTTGGAATTTTTTTTCATCCTCCTCCATGTGCGGAAGCTCCGTAAAGCCTTTCGGTATGTATCCGAATTTCATTTTCACGTGTTTCAGCGGCGAGGTCGTTTCCTCAGCAACGCCGACGCGCAAACCAAATTTTCCCACGGGCTCACTAAATAAGCCGAAGAAACTTGTCGCTGCGGCGACCGCCGTAAAGCTTCCCAAAGCGACGATGATCGCGCATACAGCGGCAAATCTGACGGCGCGTCTTTTTCTGTAACGCACAGGCGATTTGCTGTCGAGCTTATAGAGTGAGGAAAGCACTGCGTGATGGAATCCGTCGGGCGGATTTGGATAAGCATTTTTGAATTCTTCTGTTTTCATGTGGATTCTCCTTTCGTTTTTCTGTCTATTAGAGCATTTTGGGGGAGAAAAGGTTCATTTTTCTTTTATATTTTACACGAAAAACGTATAATTGCAAACGGAGATAATAGAAAAAGATACTGCGATGTCTAAGAGTATTTCGCCCCGTGTGCGATTTGTAACGAAAAGACGAGAAATGACCCGTCAAAAACGTTCGTGCGGTGTTGGAAATTTGTTGCGGTTTGTGAGAGGTAAGGCCATAGGTCAAAGGTATCAGGTATTAGGTACTAGGTATTAGGTATTAGGTACTAGGTATCAGGTACTAGGGATTACGTAGGGGCGCACCCATGTGTGCGCCCGCAGAATATTGCGACGTTTTCGGGCAGACACACGGGTCTGCCCCTACGTAGTGTAATCAACGTTTCTGCCATACATTGGGGGCCGTAGCCGGGCGGCAACCCTTTTGTCGCTCCGCGACATTTCCCCAGTCAGGGGAATCACTTTCGACTAAATCGCTGAACGCGATTTTGCCTCCGGCCCCGCTCAAGATGACAGCTTTATTAAGTTGAGAGTTACAAATGACAAATGACAAGTTGATTGAAGCTAAACGTTTATTGATAAGATAACTTGCAGCTTGTAATTTGTAATTTTCAATTTATTACTTAATTACTTATAACTTATAACTCACTAACCTCTAGCCTCCAGCCTCTAGCCTCTAATAGTACCCAATTCCGCATTCAGCGTTACATATGGACAAAAGCGTGTGCTTCTGTTATAATAAGTCCGGGCAAAGTTCGGATTGAAAAAACAGGTATGCTGTGGTTAGGAGCAAAAAATGAAAAAACGCCCTTTTAAAAAACGCTCTTTTTTATTTATTATACCGGCTGTGTTATTGGTCGGATTATTATGCTTCGCGATAATCAACGCGCTGAGAATCTATATCCCGCAGGAAAAAGCACAAAGGAATTTTGTGGAGCTGAAAGAGAAGCTGCGTATCGATCAGTCGAGCGGCAGCGAGCAGGAAAGCCAAAGCAGCGCCTCCGCGCATCCGAGCAGCGCAGAGGATGGCGGATCGCAAAAAGCACAAACGGAATATGATTACAACATTCCGCGCGGCATGAATCCCGATTATGTCGGCTGGCTCACTATCGGCGACACTATCATCGACTATCCCGTGATGAAGTCCTCCGAGGACGACCCCGAGTATTATCTTCACCGCGATTTTTACGGCGATGAATCCGTCGCGGGATGTCTGTTTATCGGCGGAGGCTGCAACAGCGAATCCAAAAGCTTTGTGATCTACGGGCACAACATGAATAACGGCAGCATGTTCGGCGAGTTGGATGAGTATTACGACTATAACTATGCGGAAGAGCACCGCGATATCAGCTTTTTCGTCAACGGCGAAGAACGCATTTACCGCGTTTTCGGCGCCTTCCAGACAAAAATATACGGCGATCGCGACAATGTTTTCAAGTACTATGAGCAAATCGGTGATTTGACGCAGGAGGAATATGAACAGACGGTCGAAGCCGTCAGGACTTTGTCGGCTCCTAAGCTTCCCTACGCGCCGAGTTATCCGGCGCAGCTTCTGTTCCTTTCAACATGCAGTTACCACACGGACGACGGAAGATTTGTCGTTGCGGCTTACAGAATAAAATAATACTTCCGGGATTTCTTCGCTCGCCATTTCCGCCGGCGTCTGTTTGACAAAAACAATATAAGACAGCAATCGCAAAAATTTACCATAAAATAAAATTTGACCCGCTGCTTGCGGGTCTTTTTTTTCGCAAAAAATCATTTTTTGCTATGCGGCAGGGGCAAATAATAAAAAATCAAAGGAAGCGAAATATAGCATAAATTTATAAATATTACGCACATATTATTGACTTCTTGTGAATAATGTAGTATACTATGATTAATTATAATGGATAAGTATCGTGAGGAAGAATGTCTAAAAGTATTGAACCATCTGTTACCGACCCACCGGCTGCTATCCCGGAAGAAATCATAACTTCAAAAACCGACGCGGAGCCCGTTATTTCCGAAAAAAATACCAGTGATGATATACCGGAGGAGAATACGCCGGAGGAAAAGACGGCGGAGGAAAATACCTCTAAGGAGAATGCGCCGGAGGAAAAGACGGCGGAGGAAAATACCTCTAAGGAGAATACTCCCAAGGGAAAAACACCGAAGAAAAAGAAAAAGAAGAAAAAAAAGAAAACGACAAAGCAAATCCTTATCGGATTCCTGATAAAGCTCGCGGCGACTGCGCTTGCGGTATGGCTGCTGCTCACCTTTGTTCTCGGTGTTACCATCTATTACGGAAACAATATGCATCCCGCGCTGCGCGACGGCGACCTTATCATCAGCCTGCGGCTGCAGCGCCCGTACCTCAACGCCGCTGTGCTGTATGAGCACGACGGAAAAACCTGCTTGGGCAGGGTGGTCGGAATGCCCGGCAACGTAATAGATATTTCGGACGTAGGCGCGCTGACCGTCAACGGCATCGCCCCTGCCGAGGAGGTCTTTTATCCGACCTATCGCTGCGAGACCTCAAACATCACTTACCCCTATACGGTGGGCGAGGATAAGGTATTTATCCTCAACGATTTTCGTTCGGACACCAACGACAGCCGCGCGTTCGGCGCGGTCGATATCAGCGACGTCAAGGGTCCTGTACTTATTATGCTGCGGCGGCGCGGCTTCTAAAACTGCACAAACTTGCAAACACACGCAAATGTACGCACTTTCACTTAACTTTACGGCAAAGGCGCACGGCGATGTGTACCCTTGCTTGTTTTGTTTTTTTGCTGCTGCTTGCGGCAGCCCCAACCTTGTATGCAATTATGCAGAAAATAAATATTTTTTATCCTAAGGAGGAAGAAAAAATGAAAAAACGCACATTCAAACTCATGGCAGTCGCAATGGTCTTCGCGCTGATCTTTGCTTTTGCCGCAATCCCCGCTTCGGCGGCAACCGACTACACGCCTATCGGCGGCAGTACGACCTTCGTCAAGAACCTTGTTGTTGATGAGGACGCGAACATCCCCGACATCACATTCGCCTACACCATCACCAGAGGTACAGCCGCTGCGGCGACTTCTAACACAATTGAGATCCTCGCCAGCGATGTTACTGCATCGATCGGCAACGCCACATTCAGCAACGCCGACACCGCCAACACTATCGCAGGTCAGCCGACAGATCCGCAGGGCTCTACCACAGCAGGCAAAAAATACGCTCAGAAGAGCGTTACCGTTACCTTCCCGGCAACATCCTTCACCAAGCCCGGCGTTTACAGATATGTGATCGCAGAGACCGACGGTCGCAAGCCCGGCGTTACCTATGACACCACCTCGCGTTATCTCGATGTCTTTGTTGTGGCTGATCCCGCTACCAACGCGCTTTCTGTAGACAGCTACGTTCTGCGCAACACGGCGACCACGATCGGCACCGACGGCGCTTATACAACCGATCCCGACGTGAAGAGCGACGGCTATACCAACACCGTTACTCAGTATGATTTTGATTTCAGCAAGACGATCGCCGGTAACCAGGGTGATAAGAACAAGCGCTTTACCTTTACGCTGAACATCACCAACGCGATCCCCGGTACCTATCCTGTTACAGCGACTGACGTTACCGGAACTCCGACCACTATCACGGTCGGCACCGACGGCACCTATACCAGTACCTTTGACTTGACTAACGGCAGCAACTTCAAGGTTTTGGGTCTGAATGCGGGCGCTGTTTGCACCGTCAGCGAGGACGCGCAGGACTACACACCTTCCCATGTCGTTGACGGCGGAAGCAGTGTAAACGGCAACAACTCCGGCGCTATCACCCTTGAAAACGCCAACCACAGCGTTGCCTTCACCAACAGCCGTGACGGCATCATCCCCACCGGCGTGCTGCTCACCATAGCTCCGTTCGCTATCGGTCTGCTGCTCTTTGGCGCTCTTGCAATTTTCTTCATCGCCAGAAGAAAGAGAAGAGTAGAGGATGAAGAGGACTGATCCTCTAAAATAATCGCGTTATAATAACGCTAGTCCGACCCCGACCATAGTCGGGTAAAACCCGCAAGCCCCGGCAAAGGTTTTTCCTTACGCGCGTGCCCGGAGGTTTGAACGCATAATACCTTAAGATAAGAAATTGAAAGGAGGCAAAGACATGCTGAAAAAAACAATTCGATTGTTAGATTCTGCGTATAATCGAATTGTGGCTGTCTTTTGCCTCCTGCTGTTTCTTGTGTGCCTGTACGCGATGATCGACGCGGCAAATGTTTACATGAACGCGAACGATACAAGCGTGCTGAAGTACAAGCCCGAGCTCGGCCACGGCGAAGAAGCTCTTCAAGAGCTTTCCGAGGACGCGGTAGCTTGGCTTACGGTAGATAATACCAAAATCGATTACCCTGTTATGCAGGGCAAAAACAACGATGAATACATCAACAAAGACCCTTTCGGAAACTTCTCTCTGTCCGGCTCGATCTTTCTGGACAGCAGGAACAGCAAGGATTTTTCCGATCCGTACTCTTTGCTCTACGGTCATCACATGGAATACGGCGCGATGTTCGGCGCTTTGGATGACTTTATAGAAAAGAGCTATTTTGATCAGCACCGCACCGGTACGCTGATAACCACATCGGGGCATGATTACACCATACGCTTTTTCGCTTCGTGCAAAGCGAACGCGTCTGAAAAGACGGTTTTTGACATGCCCGACGATAATAATGAACAATTGCTGCAATTCCTTAAAACGCATGCTGCCGTATTTGAGCCGCAGGGCGTAGACGCACGCAGTAAAATACTGGCGCTTTCAACCTGCCAGTCTGCTGAAAATGTAGAAAGATTGGTCGTCTTTGGCACACTGACACCTGCCGGATGACCGATAAGGAAGAATTTATGAAAAAAGTATTAGCTTTATGCATTGTTTTGACGCTGTTTGCCGCTGTGCTTTGCGCGCACGCAAGCGCGGCGCAATCGGTACCCGTTGATATTTGGGTGAATATCGAGAACGGCGGCACAGCGGTCATAATTCCGGAAGTCAACAGCCCTCTTGCCGACAAATCGAGCGTGACGCTCGACAACGGTCAGAGCGAGGCTTTTCATATCGAGTTTTCCGAAGTGGGCAGCTATTCCTATACTGTCCGTATAGAGCCCGACGAAAGGGAAATACGTTTTGACGATACCATTTATCACGTCAACGTATTTGTCAAGGAAGAAAACGGAAAGCTTTATACAAGTGTTGTCATTTACAACGAGAAAACAGGCAAAAAGTACTCCCCCGAAAGCGTAGGGGAATTTGAGCCGTGCACAGTGTCGTTCGTCAACGGCTCTGACCCCGATGAGCCCGATAAGCCCGAGTCCACGACGACGCCGGACGAAACAAAACCGGTACCGGATACAACGTCAGATACGGAACGCACCCCCGGAACCAACGACAAGGATTCGGACAATACATCCCGTCCGCAGACCGGCGATGATTCGCAGCTTGACTTTTATCTGCTGCTCGCGATTTTGGCGTCAGCGGGACTGTTCATGCTGTCATTGCTCTATTACTGCTCTGTCGTCAGAGAAATCCGTAAAAGATAATTATTAACCAACTATAGAACATAAGGAAAGGAGGCAGGCATATGCGATCGTACAAAAGAATAAAGTCAGTCGCGGGATCTTGCCTGCGCTCCTTAAAAATACGTCTGCACAGAAGCAGCCGCCACACCGTACTCGCCGTTCTCTGCATAGTATGCGCTTTGGCGCTTTCGCTCCCAAGCCTTATTCTGTCGGCTACGGCAATGACCGGGTTTAACACCCTCAGCAATAAGAGCATCGAGCTGAATCTGAACACAGAGGAATCTGAGGCTAAGGTCACTTTAAACGGCATGATGCCCCATAACGCCGTCGCTACCGTAACGGACGTCACCGGCGATTATCCCGACAGCGCCAAGTCTGCCGACAGTCCGGCGGGAACCTCCTCGGTCATCGCCGCTTACGATATCACTATCACCGACGGCGGCAAGGAGTATCAGCCCGGCGAAAAAGCGCCGATATATGTTGAGATCGCCCATCCGAAGATCAACAGCGAAGCCGAAACGCAGCTGTGGCATATCATGGATAACGGCACCCGCGAGGAGATAACGGACTATACCATCGAGGACGGCAAGCTCAGCTTTTACGCGACCGGCTTTAGTATCTATGAGATAGTTGAGATCTCAAACGGAGGTTTGGGAGGAGAATTAGCTAAAACGGTCGCCGAGTTCACAGAACCGGACGGCGCAAGCTTTGGCTTTAATCTATACTATGACAATAACAATCATAAATATTTTACCTCCGCGGTCAACAGCAAAAATGCCCTTGTAGAAGATACAAGCATAGCACAGGCTGCCACTTGGTTCTTCGAAGAGGATGGAAACTATCTAAAATTATACACTCACGTTAACGGCGTCAAGAAATATCTGCACACAAAAAGCGGAAATGAAATTGAGCTGTCGGAAACCGCTGCGGACCTTTTGGAAATATCTCCAACGCCTACCGCTCCCCGCTCCTATTATTTCAAGAAAGCCGGCGAAGACAAATGGCTCCAGCACTCAAACGGCGGCGGCGGTATCCGTTATTACACCGATAATAATAACCCGACCAACTCCAAAATTTTTGTCGTACACGCTTCCCCCGAGGGAATAGATCTTGACGCGCTCGATATACTCACTCAAAAGCCCTACGGCCTGCTGCATTACTCGGATGGTACCACCGTAGGCAACGCCCTGATGGCGGCGGGCGATACACATTCGTTGATCAAGCTAGTCCTGACGGCAGAAGGCAACAACCGTATCCTTTATGTCGATGAAAACGACGAGATCGATCAATGGCGGTTCATATATGATCCTTCCAATGAAAAGTTTACGATATCGGTCAACACACCGTCAGGAACGCAGTATCTTTGCGCCGACAGCAGCGGCGTTTCGACAACGAGCGACCCTGCAAGCGCGTCCAAATTCAACGTTTCCATATCTTCCGAGCATCGCGTTCAGCTTAAATCAAACGATTATTATGTGACCTTCCAGCCCAGAGCGCAGGATCAAGGCGGCAGCCGATTCAACGTCACGACAGATCCCTCCGACCCCTTTACCTGGCTTTATTTGCTGGATCGCGCGTCGATGGATAACGGCGATTATATCACCTTCTCGGCTGACCGTGTAAGCGCGTCCGACGTACCTGACGGTCAAAAGGTCATCGTATATGTGCGTATCTGGAACGAAGACGAGCTTCGCTATGATATTTACGCGGTCGACCGCGACGGCTCCCTCTATCCGTGCTTCGCTTCGGGCGGCAAGATCATGTGGCTGGGCGACAGTACCGGCTCGCTTGAATGGGAATTCACCGAGTATGTCGATCAGGTCACCAAGCAGCCCAACTATTACTACGAGCTGTACAATCCCTACTCTGAAAAATATCTTGCTCCGCAGCTTGCGGGCAATCAGGTGTTGTCCGATACCCCGATCGGCATCAATATCCCCGGCAGAAGAGACGGCGAATTCTACAGTAATGTTATCGCGTGGGATAATACAAGATACGCTTATATCGGTCTGCGCCCCAACGCGGATAAAACAGCGCTTGAGCCTTGCTCCGAATCCACTGCGCTGCCCTTCTATTTTGCCACGCTGGAGGAGCTTAACCTCAGCGACAGGCTGCACGAGGTACCGACGCTTGACAATAATCAGTACGGTATCACGATGAAAATGATCGACTTTGGCACTCAAGAAGGGCAAGTGAACGATTTAGGCTCTACTGTCACATGGGATTATTTCGGCGGAAAAACCGGCGGCAGTGTCGGCAAATTAAAGACCGGTCTTCTTACCTCTTATCTGGACGAAAACGGTTATCCTATCGCCACGCCGTCTAACAGAAACTTTGGCGAAGCCTATGCCGGCGCGATACCGGTGAACCATCTGTTCCTTGAGAGGGTATATGAATCGAGCGGATATTTTGAGTTTGACAGCACGCAGAACTTCGCCACCTTGAAGAAGTACAACGATGACGGCACCGTCAGCCTAAACGAGCAAGAGAACGGCGAGACAGACTTTATTCTGTACCATGAGCTTGGTACGCACGACAGGGTCTCGACGGCGAATTCGTTGAAGCACGGTCAGTTCTACCCGTACGATACTATTCTGCCCGGCGTTTATGCGGAAAAAAACCCGCAGAACCTGTACTCGTCGCTCACTTCTCCAAGTGTTGATATAGGCAGGCTGGATGATAAGGATCCCCGAAAATACGAGCAGCTTCATCTTATACAAACCGAGGAGTCTACCCCGGCTAATTACTATTTCGGCATGGAAATGGAAGCCTCGTTCGTACAAACGCCGTCCGGTCTGGACGCGTGGGGACATGATATAGTCTTTGAGTTTACCGGCGACGACGACTTCTGGCTGTACGTTGACGGTCAGCTCGTGCTCGACCTCGGCGGCATCCACTCCGCGGTTATGGGTACCATAAACTTCCGTACCGGCGATGTTTATTTTGACAAAAACGGTACCAGTATCCACGGAACTATGGGTCATTCCACTCTTCGTGAGATCTTTACCAACAATTATATCGCGCAGCATCCCGGCGCGACGCAAGCTGAGATCAACGAATACCTCTCCGAGTATTTCAACGAGGGCGAGAACATCTTTAAGGACTATTCCACCCATACGATGAAGATGTTCTATATGGAGCGCGGCGCCAACGCGTCCAACCTGCATATGCGCTTCAACATCGCGTCCGTAACGCCCGGTAACGTCGTGGTTTCCAAAGAAGTCAGCGGCGAGGGCGCGGACGAGCTTGACTCAGACTTCCTTGAGTATCCGTTCCAAATCTACTACACCCTCCCCGAGGGACCAAACGGTGAGCCCGGTGAGGAGCATTTGCTCGCCAATGATGACGAACATGTTCGAGTGACCTATCAGAACTCCAACAACCCTGTCACCTATGTAAGAAAGTACCGTCCGCCGGGCTTCACTGAAGAACAGGCGTACGATAATATTTACTTTATCAACCCCACCAGAAACGCCGAGATCGCCTTCCCGGATGATACTATCACCTATAGGATCGTGGAATGTGCCGTCAACACTTCCGTTTACGGCGACGTAACGATCAACGGCGAGGAGGTTCCGCCGGATAGGGTAGAGATCAGGGGCGATCTCAGAAGCTACTCTTCCGAATCCGGCTCCGCCTCGGTTCGGCCGCGGATCTCCTTTGACAACCATGTCAATAATAATGTTATCAAGGATCTTCTGGTCACCAAAAAGCTTCTTGATGCGGATAATAATGAGGTCACCGACGACCCCGCGACATTTGATTTCAGGCTGGCAATAGCTTCCTACGAGGTTCCCGCAGATCAGATCCCGCTTGCAAATATGTACAACTACTATGTGCTTTCTCCGGACAAAGAGATCTGCCGGTTCGATTACGTTACGGAAACCTTTGCCGAAACGGGAATAGCCTATTCCCGCGCAAACATAAAATCCATACAAAACGGTGAAGTCACCGGCGTCAGTGTCGATGACGTAACATTCAAAACCTCCGGCTTTGGTTCAATTTCCGGTATACCTGCCGGCTACACTATCTGCGTTCCGGGTCTTCCGGTCAACTCTGTTTTCAGGATCACGGAGAACCCCAAGACAGGCTACGGCCTTATGGGTTATGAACGCGTTATGGGTTCCAAGATACTGGAGGATCATTCGGTAGAGGAGATACCATCATACATGGAGTATGGCGGCAACCCTTTGAATGTCGGCAAGGTCATCGCCGATGAGAATCCTCAGATGGAGGTCCATAACCGAAAGGGCTATGGCATTACTGCGAATAAGAGTTGGAGCGATCTCAGCATCACCACCGGCCACAGCGAGATCTATACGGCTGTTTATGTGGACGGTGAGCTGCTTGAAGGCTCCGTTAAGCAGATCAAATCGCCGTCGCTCTCAGCCAATTATTTCTGGACGAGCCTTGTGCCGAACTCAGACGGCAGCGCGCGTACCAGTTTGGATGGCTATGTGATCAGGGAGGTCACCATCAGCAATCCCAGTCCCACGGTATCCGCCGACGGCACGGTGACCGACTGCGGCACCGTAACGCCGCTGTCGTCAGGCAACAGAGTCAATGTGGTCGCGTCGCGCACCCAAGCGGTTACTCCCGAAGACGAGGATCCCGACAGGGCATATGACTATATCGTTTCCTATGAGCAGAACGAGCTCTCAAATACCTCGCGTGAAGACACCATCAAGAACACTCGCGAGGGCGGAATAGCGATACGGCTCTTTAAGTGGGACACCGATATCCCGCTGCGCAGCGGTCAGTTCACGCTGGTCGACAGCTCCGGCAACACGGTGGGCAACTATTCCTCCGACGAAAACGGCTTGGTCACCATTCTGTATGATTTTGAAAAGAATCAGACCTACACGCTGACCGAAACCGCGGCTCCGAGAGGTTATGTCGGTTTGCAGGAGAACCTGTGCTTCAAGGTGAACAACGACGGCACCGTTTCGCTGTTCTATGAAGACGGCACCGAATGGGGAACCAAGGATGACGACGACATAAGATGGGCGAACGGCAAGCCAGGCAGCGATGGTCTGAGCGCGTATGTCGACGTCTACAACAAGCAGTTCAACTTTAAGGTCGTAAAGATGGACAGCGCGGAAACAGGTGCTATGCTGGATAACGCCCACTTTGCCCTTTATAAGCAGACGAATACCACTATCGGCGGCTATGAAAAGAACCGCGATCCTCTGACCGGCTTTGAGGACATGGTAACCGTTGACGGCGAGCTGTATATCTGCGGCGGAGACAGCGGCAGGTCGCTCAATCCCGGCAGCAGGGGTTCTGTATATTTCCTGACAGAGACCCAAGCTCCGCTGAATTACACTAAGCTTAATGACGACATCGTGTTCCGCGTATCGCCGATCGGTGTGCCGTCGATGATCAGCGACTCTTATCAAGGTCATCTTGTCGAGACCGATGACAGCTACATTTATACGCTGAGCGTACCTAACGAAAAGAAAAGCGAAAACAAGATCCTGACCATACGCAAGGTCGTTTCCGGAAACGCGTCTGACAGCGAGCAGGAATTCGCCTTCGATCTGGATATTGATACCCCCGAGCCGACCGATATGTATGAGTGGTACAAAAACGGCATCGCACAGAGCGAGGAAGTCTACTCCGGCTGCACCATCTATCTTAAGCATAACGATACGGTCGAGATATCCGTCCCGCAGGGTTCGGTCGTCACTTTGAGCGAGCATAGCGGCAGTTATACGACGACGTTCACTCTTGATGACGACCCGCCGCAGGAAACAAGCTCCATGACCTTAACCATGGCTGATGATAAAACGCTGGTAGTTACAAATACGTTTGAACATATCGTGCCGACCGGCGTGTTTGACAATACGCTTTTCTGGTGGGAGCTTGTGATTTTGCCGGCAGGATTCGCAGCGCTTTTCCTGTGGTTCCGCAAAAAGCATTACTTTACGCTGTTTCGCCGGTAATTGCTTTATAAGCATATGCTGATAATAACAAATCATTAACGAATCATAAAAACAAACAAAAAATACACGCCGCCGTTTGAGCGCTTACTCAAACGGCGGCGTTTTTTTATCCGACGATACCGAACTACAGTGATAATAATGCCATGCATGAAAAAAGAAAACGGCTGTCATAGACAGCCACAAATGACAATGTTTTCGCAGAGTACATTACTATACGTTAATAATTATAACATATTAGAACATCAAATGCAATGCTTTTTTTACTTTTTATATTGATAATTTAGAATTATAGCATAAAAGGCGAGCCATTAATTCTAAGCAAGAATTAAATACTAGAGTACTACTATTTTCTTAAATGCCTTATAATAATTATTGCCGTCAAATACATTGTCAGATTAATAGGAGGCTTATATGTCAAGAAAAGGCGAAAATATATATAAAAGGAAAGACGGGCGCTGGGAAGGGCGCTACAAAAAGGGAACGGCAGACAACGGCAAGATCATTTACGGCTCTTGCTACGGCAAGATCATTTACGGCTCTTGCTACGGCAAAAGCTACCGCGAAGTCAAGGTCAAATTAGAGCAATGCAAGCAAAAACCGCAATTTAAAAGCGCTAAAAAAAGCAGCCCTTTAAAGCTGTTCGGCGCATATTGTGACGAGTGGTTAGCGGTAAATCGCAACAAGGTCAAGGAGTCCACGCTGGCTAAGTACCATTCGGCGATAGAAAACCACATCAAGCCCTACTTTGGAAGGTGTATCAGCCCGAAACGATCACCGCGGAGCAGACGGCAGACTTTGTGAACATGATCATACATACCAAGCGGTTGTCGGCTAAAACGGCAAAGGATCTGGCTGTGCTGCTGAAAACAATATTAAAGTATATTGCAAAATGCAACAGCGATATGAAAATGATCGATGTTGCCATGCCAAAAACAACGGCAAAAGAGATTCGCGTATTGTCCCAAGAGGAACAAAACCGATTCGTAAACTACCTTTTGAAGGATATGGACTCAAATAAGTTCGGGGTGCTGTTCGCCCTCATGACGGGGTTGCGGATAGGCGAAGTCTGCGCGCTGAAGGTCGGGGATATCAACATGAAAGAGAAAACCGTGACCGTTAGGGAAACGGTGCAGCGCATCAGGAATTTAGACGGCAGCGGCGCGAAAACAAAGTTGGTAGTCACCGCGCCCAAAAGCCACACATCAGTAAGGGTCGTTCCTTTGACAAATACCGCTTACGCGCTGTGCAAGGCAAATATCGGCGAAATGCCGCCGAACGCTTTTTTACTGACCGGTACGGAGGATAAAGTGACAGAGCCGCGCACCCTGCAATATCATATCAAGAAATACAGCGAGGCATGCGGCATTGAGGATATGCATTTTCACGTGCTGCGGCATACCTTCGCAACAAGGTGCGTTGAGGTGGGGTTTGAGATCAAGTCGCTCAGCGAGGTGCTGGGACATTCTTCGCCGCAGATAACACTGGAGCGGTATGTTCATTCCTCGCTTGAATTCAAAAGGCAAAACATGATAAAACTGGAAGCTATCGGATGGTAGTTTACGTTTTTATACCGTCAAAATTATCGTCACAATCTTAGAAAAACCGCTTAAATACTGATTTGTTGAGTACCGTATCGCATAGTAATGTACTCTGTGAAAGTATCTTCTTTTCAAAACAGCGGGAGGAGCGGTGCTGTGAACAGTGATTTTGAACTGATCCGATACAACGATAGACTTCCTGCAAGGATAGAGATAATGCAGGGCAAGTGTGATGTGCGTAATCACTGGCATAAGGAAATCGAGCTTGTTTATGTACTAAAGGGCGAGTTAAAAATAACCGTCAATTCAAAGTCCGGCTTTATCGGCGAGGATAGTTTCCGGTTGATCAACTCTGTTGAAAACCACAGGCTTTATGCCGAAAACGCCAAATGCATGATCGTTGATATTTCGTATGAGTTTGCACAACGGTATGAACCGTTGCTGTATAACAGTGTTTTCAAAATTTCCGGCAGAAGCGGGGCAGAGGAAGAGATACGCAATCTGCTTTGGCAGCTTTCCAGAACGGTCAATGGATCCGAGCTTTCGAGTCTGCTGCAGTATTCCATAATAACGGAGATCTTACATACCCTGCTTGTTCAGTGCAGGCACGAAAACCCGACCATATCTAAAGAAAGCGAACCGGTGCAGTCGCGGCACGCCAAGCTTGCTGTTGAATATATCGAGCAGCATTACCGCGAGGACGTGTCCTTGGTAACAGTAGCGGAGCATCTGGGCATCCAGCCCGAATATCTGAGCTTTCGCTTCAAGGAAGCAATGGGAATAACCTTTTCAAAGTATGTTTTGGAATTCCGGTTGGAACGCGCTATGGACGCTCTGATGAACAAAAACATGTCTATAGAAGACGCCGCGGCAGCCGGCGGCTTCCCGAGCAAGCGCACATTCATCGCAAAATGCAAGCAAGCCTACAATGCAACACCATTTAAGCTTTTAAAGCAACGTAAAGACGCGCCGTCAGCATAGCTTTCCAAATAACGGAAGCTGTCCAAAGGCGCGGGAAAGTGCCCACGGCACACACCATTTAAGCTTTTAAAGCAGCGTAAAGACGCAACTTAAAGGCTGTGTAGATCGCGGGGAGGTGATAAAAATGTATGAACATCAAACAATTGAATACGACAATAATCTTCCTGCGAGGATCAGGCTTATAAACAGTTCCGCTGACAGGTGCAGAGGCAAACCGCACTGGCACGAAGAAATGCAGTTGATTTACGTTGACGACGGCAAGCTGCAAATAACCGTCGGCAATCAGGAGCATGAGCTCGGCGAAGGCGACGTGCTTGTCATCAATCCGGGCGAGCTGCACTCGCTCAACGGCGGAAAAGCGCGTTATCTCAGCGTTCACTTTTCCCGCGTATTTGTAAAAGCATTCTTCAACGCGGTCGAAAGCTACGATTTCGTTTTGGAAGACGGCTCTCCCGAGCAGCGCGAAACGGTCATCCTTATGCAAAAGCTTTTGGTGACCGAGCAGAATCCCTTCGATTCTTACAGCGCGCTCATAAAACATTCTTTGCTCACCAAAACGCTTCGGCTGCTGCTGACGCGGTGCCGCCGCGAAAAGCGGTTCAGCGTTTACGGAACAAAGCGAAGCACGGAGAGCGACGCTATTTTGGTAAAGAGCTACATCGAAGCAAACTTCCGCCGCAAAATAATGATCGCGGAGTTGGCTGATCTGGTGAATTACAACACCTGCGCGTTCACGACGTATTTCAAGCAGTTGACGGGCAAGCTCTTTACAGACTATGTTCAGGAGGTGCGCACGCGCCACGCGCTGGACGATTATCTAACGCACGACATTTCCGTGGGCGACGCGGCATTGAAGAACGGGTTCGGACATTACAACCACTTCACCAACGCCTGCCGCAAATACTACGGCGCAAGCCCGACGGAAATAAAGAAGCAGCGCCGCGCTGCACCCGGCGCGCCTTTGGAAAGATCGGCTTAACGGCAACGTCAGAAAAACGGCGCGTCATAGCGTGAGTGCTTTGGCGATCGTTCTCACAAACACATAATGCGCGGCGTGGGTCAAGCGTCACGCTTGCGCTCGAAATCCCGGCATAGGGTTTTCGTAAAAGACAATCAGATACCGTTCGGTATTTGTTTATATAAATAAGTATATCAAAAATTCATATATACGAAAGAAATGGAGGTAAAAAATATATGAAAACAAAGATAAAACGCCACTCACGTTCTGTTATCTCTGTCCTTCTCGCAGTGTGCATGCTCATATCATGCATGACGGCTGCCATGATCGCGACAGACGCGGCGAAGGTTACCGACAGCGCTGTCGGAGCTAAGGAAAACAGTGAAGCACTGGGGAACTGGAGCGATAACGGTAAGGATTGGGCGGCAATATATGCTAACTGGAATGCATCAACTGGTAAGAGCAGTGATTGGGTACAACATCCAAATATGACTTGGAACAGTTCGGAAAGTCAGTTTGAGTATACATATACAATGAGATCAGGTCAGTTTTTTGAGTTTAAAATCTTATCAAATTATAGCAATAATTCCGGTAAATGGTATGGACAAAATTCAACGAGCGATTGGATTTCAGGTTCTGCAGATTCAAGTGCCGGCTTAAAAGAAGACGGTAATAATATACCGATGTGGACTATGAATTCTAATACCGGTAAGGTTACGGTTAAAATCATGGCGAAACCAAGCAATAACCGAGTATATGTTCATCAATCTGCAACAGGAACAGAAAAAAGCTTAAAGTTATCCGGTAACTTTGGCAGTGGTCTTGGAAACGAAGACTTAAACTGGGGAAACTATAATAATACATCGTGGACGATGACTAATAACGGGAACGGTACTGTTTCATATACATTAGAAAATCTCGCTCAACGTAATGGCACAGGTGATACAGATACTGATAGATATAGATTTACAATTTTAAAATCTAACGAGTGGAATAGAGATGATAGTTTTACTACTTCAAGCTCTGTATATACTGATACTTCTACATATATTTCCAGTCAGGCAACCTTAGACAATTATGGTCCATGTGTGAAATTCAAACTTAGCACAGCTGCAGATGTTACTATTACTTATGATTTTATTGACGGTTGGGTTAAAATTAACGCCGTTGTGGCAGACGTCGTCAAATACTACGTTGTAGGTATGTTTGAAGACGGATCGGACTTTTTCGGAGTTGACGCTTGGGCAACTGATACAAGCAAAAACGAGCTTACTGGCGATGGCACAACTAAGTCTATCACTTTTAGAGAGGGATTGTATCAAGGTACATATTCTTATAAGGTAGTAAAGGTCACAAATGGTGTTGTTGGAAACGAAGAGTGGTTTCCTTCAGGAGAAGGCAACAATAAAGAGATCGAGGTAAACGAAAACTGCCAGAGCCTGACGTTCTCGTTTGATACCTCAACCGAAACACCTTCTGCCAAGGCGACTTATCCCGCTACACCCACACCATCGGGCAGTTGGGTAGCCGGCGATAAGTACACAAGCACCGGCGCTCAAAATTCAAATCAAAAAGTAGCCGATACCCCTAACATTGGCTCTACATCAACAAACTGGAAATATGTTTGGAATACTAATAACGGTGGACCGGGAACTGACGGATCAAAAACACCGATCACTTTGGTAAAAAATAGCAATAATGGTTATTGGGCAGATGTTACAACACAAGTTGAGAGTTGTACCAACAATAGTTCAAATTTCTATTTTGCATTATCTGACAATAATAGTAACGGCGGAATCAAGGGAGATAAAAACGAAAAAATCAATACAATAAAGAATGGTAAAGGCAAAGAAAATAAAGTAGTAATGTACACTTCAGACGGTTCTCCTGCATTTACTGTTGAGATGACCGATCACGGTTCGGTATCAAATAATGCTAATTTCCCGTTTATTTATAATGTTGATTGGACAAAGATCACAAACATCGGCGTAATGGCTTACTACAGCGGCAGCGGCGCGGTTGACTATCAGTTCTATTTCAAAGAAGCAGCGGCACCCCCCACTCCTACAGGTCCCAAGCTTGTAAAGATTTACGCCAAGAACGGTTCGCTGCGTGACGCTACCTATAACCGTTTCACAAAGCTTGCCGATACACAAATCGACAACACTATTACATATCCCGAGGGTTATACTCCTGAATCAGGTTCAGAGGCTTCTGTAACTCATAATGTGGCTTACGGCGACAGCGACTATGATTATGCTGTTAATGTTCCGGTAGGCTCTACAATTACGCTTACAACACAGCTAAAGACAGATGATGATAACCTTGATTTCGGCGATCCCTTTGCTGAGACTCATTATCTTAAAGCTTACAGTATGAACGGTAAAACCTACAAGGTATTTACTCCTTCCGACGGCGTAAACGGTCTTTATACCCAAACATGGACTATTCCCGAGGATTGGGAGGATGACTATGTAGAGATTACTCCTATTTACTATATGCAGGACAGCTCGCTTACAAAAACCTTCTATATCGAGGGCTATTCGGGCAACGTTCAAAGCAATTGGGGTAATTTGCTTTCGGTTTATCCTTACTATGAGAACAAAAACGACAAGGATAACGCGTTCGGCGGATATCCCGGTCAGCCTATGCTGTACTGGGGCGGTAAGTATCAAATGGAGATTCCGCTCACCGTTGACGGTTCGATAGGCGGAGCACAGGTAAAGGGTCTTACCCTGCACAACAGCTACTGGGATCTTCTCCACAGAGGCCTCGACGCTAAGTGTAAGACCGGTCACCGCCAGACCTACGACTACGACGATTTCTATAAGATCTATAAGGAGAAGAACCCCGATACCATTTACTTCTGGTTTAAATTCAGGGATTCCCACGATAACTTTGCCGACACAGGTGAAGCCGAAGCAAGCCATAAGACCTACGACAGTGACGATGACTATGAGGTTTATACTTTCGCGTCTGCAAATCAAACTGTCACGTTAGATAATGTAAATGATTGGAACGGCACTGAGCTTGTTACCGACTATTATTTAAGACAGACAGACGTTTTCGGTAATCTTATTGATACCGACGACTGTTCTGGATATGACGGAACAACCGAGTCGCTTAACGGAAATGAGCTGCTGATTATTTCCACAGGCTACCGCAACACTTATGTAGGTGAATACGCTACCGAATGGGCGGTTTATACTCAGAGCGCAACTAAGGGAACATTTAATTTCTTGGGTTATATTTCTTCCTCAATGCTCTATTTGAACAAAATTGATAACCGTTTAAACTATGACGGCGGCGATTCTACCGCCGACGGAAAAATGAGCGACTCGCGATTCTTTAATACGTATAATACGTTAGCGGCAAGCTATAACGGTGTTCCTGCCATTATCTCTTATGAAGAAGATATTTTCAATAATTCAAAGGATAAGGCTAACCGTTCAGACGGTAAGTGGTTCTATTCAAACGGTAAGGATAAGATTCAGGCTAACATTGAAATTCAGTACGCAAACACTACCTCTATTCCCGCGCTGAACAGCCCTTCATGGACAACTGAGTCCGAATATGTTGCCGGTTATCTCGGAGAAAGCAACACCGGCAAATACACCGGATGCTCCGCTTACTTTACAAACACAACTCCGAATATCATAGGTAAAAGAGGTTCGGGAGAAGTTTTGGTTGACAACAACAAGTACTTTACCTTCCAGGCGAAGGCTGACGGTAAGTGGGTATTTGCCGGATGGGTTCGTAGAAACTCACAGGGCGAGCTTGACAGCATTGAAAGCGAAAACGGTCTCGGCCATTCAAATATCTCCGCGAACGATACCTACATCGCGCGCTTCGTTAAGGCAAGTTCGGGCAGCTTGGTTGTATCGCATAACATTGAACAAACAACCATCAGCGGTGTGAATTACTTTGGTACCGGTACGCCCAGCATTACCGCGACTCTTTGCGACGATGTGGCAGGTAATACAGCTACAGCAGGCGTAGATGCAAGAACGGTTACAGACGGTTCAGATATTTCTCTTAACGATTGGATGGCAAACAATACTTATGTTCAAAATAAGTATGTTAAGATTACGCTTTCCACAGAAGAGGATGAAGATTGTACATGGCACGATACCGTATCTAAAACAAAGGGTTACGATATTACCGTAAACTCGAAAAATGCTACATCTGCTGTTTACAAGCTATCTGATATTGCCGACGCAGGTACAACCGCTATCAGATTTGTAACTCACCTTACCAAGACGGTATATACTTATAATTATGAAATTACTTATAATTATACAAGCCGTTTCTGGGGCGCTCAGTCTTTCAAGGTAACAGGTACTGTTCCAAGTGATTTGGTTGCATCTTCATACTATTCAGGCAAAAAAGCTACTGCAAAGCTGCTTCCTTCGTTTATCGAGTCAAAAACTCCATTTGAAAAGAATATCAGACAGTCTATTAACTGGAACTACACTGAGTCGGCTATTACTTTGTCAAACGGAACTACAGTCAACGCAATGGTTAACAATGCCGCGACAGTATCCGGCACAACGTACACAATGACTGCTACCGTAAACTCCGGTAATGTTATTGACGACGTTGCTCACGGAGAGTTTAAGCTTCCGTACGCGTTTAACCGTGACGACGATATGTCCGCTACAAAGTCGACAACATTTGCCAGCTCAGATGCTACAACCTCTAATGGTACTGAGATTATTTTCAGCGAAGCTGACTTTGCTTCAAAGACAGTTGATACCCAGTATTACAAGCTGTTCCAGTATGACAACAGCATTTCAGATGGCGGAGAAGGCTCGCTTGTATATGACTATAAATTGGTAGTTGCTGCTCCTTATGTATATAAGAACGCGGCTAAGCACTATACTACTGCTTACGGCACAAGAACTATGTCAGGTA
Source organism: uncultured Ruminococcus sp. (assembly GCA_902776375.1). Classification (GTDB taxonomy): domain Bacteria; phylum Bacillota; class Clostridia; order Oscillospirales; family Acutalibacteraceae; genus Ruminococcoides. The sequence continues at coordinate 32,972 of CACYPV010000033.1, forward strand.
CTTGGACAGCCGATCAATTAACTGCTGCTGGATATGTACTATCAGATGAAACAGGAACATCCTATACCTATTATGATGATGAACATGTTTCACATACAGCTACTTCCGTAATTTATTACAAGAATAAACACGGAGATGACTTTGACGGAAAGATTGAGTATTTTGAGCACCGCGGTAACTACTATCTCACTACACCTTATCAGAAGATGGATGGTTATACCCTTGCCGGCGCTACAAAGTATTATTTCACACGCTGGGATGTTTACACAACCGATATGAGTTATGTGGCTTCAAGTTACCACACTCACTTCAATCTGAGCGCTTATGAGGATTATATTATTATTCCGAAATATGAAAGCACAGAGCCTGTAACTGCTAATTCTTCATCAACTGAAACTTCTGCTTCAATCACTTACCTCGGCGATTCACGTAACCAGTGGAACAATGGCGGCGCAGGTAATTACCAGCAAGTTACCAAATACAATGACGCGCTTACCAAGGGCGATAAGCTGTTAGCTGACTTCGGACTTTCATTTGAGCATAAAGGTGAAAAGCTTTACTCTATGAAGAATAAAGCTGAAGGCGGCAAGGATGTAAAGATTGGTATTGTAATTGAAAGACTTAAAGCTGTTGAAAGCGTAGCCGGAGTTGTTCAAACAGAGGGTACCTACTACGCAAACAAGTATAAGGATACTTATACTACAGATCAGACCAATCTGGAAAACTATATTAAGTGGAAAATGGATGTTGCCGGAGGCAGCAATACAAAGTCGGATAATGTTCAGGGACGTAATTACTACGCTATCGGTTCAAATGTTGACGGCTTCGGAGCTAAATTCAATACTAACCAGGCTACCGGCTCAACAACCGATTTGCTCGGATTTACTCAGGTTATCGATAACTACAACCGCTTACAGTTCTTCCATACAATCACAAAGCTAAATGATAATCCCTCACAGGTCGATCAGTCAGGCTTTGCGTTCAGAGCAATCGCGTTTATTGACATTGACGGAACACTCACATTGTCTGACCCGGTTTACTTCACAGTTTACGATTCTGCTAACAGATAATCGAGAGGAGGAATTAATTATGAATAAGAAAAAATATCTTTCACCTGAATTCGATTTTTTGAAATTCAAAATCAATGATAACATTTGTTACAGCGATACCGAAGGAGGTGCCGGCGCCGGCGGATGGGGCGGCGGCGCCGGTAGCGACGGCGGCGAAGGTGGTCCCGGCGAGGATTAAAAAATCTTAATAAAAAAGTACAGGCAGTCTTTGTGCTGCCTGTACCATTATTTGAAGAAAGAATGATAATTATGAAAAAAGGATATATTTCTTTCATTTCTGTTTTGTTATCAGCTATAATCCTGCTGGCTGCGTCGATAACCTCTTTTAGTGCCGAGGTTTTGTATACCGACGGTGACTATACCTACGCGGATGTTGATCAGGATTATGTTTATTTGTACGGTTATTCGGGCGCTTCGTCTATCCTTGAAGTTCCCAATAACTATAACGGCAGAGAGGTTTCGGGTATTAGCAATTTTGCGTTTTATCAGAATGATAAAATTGATAAAATTGATTTTTCCGCAACTGCTTCAAGATTTGATTATATTGGAATGAAGAGTTTCGCGCAAAGCGCTTTGAGCGGAAAACTTGTTTTGCCATCGTCTATTCGTACACTGGGTTACGGCGCTTTTGAAGATTGCAATGCTCTGACTGACGTTGAGTTTTATTCTTTGCTCAAGACTATTCCCGAGCAGTGCTTTTATTCATGTGATTCGCTTGAAACCGTAATTCTTCCAATCAATGTGGAAACAATTGATAACAGAGCGTTTGCTGATTGTCCTAATCTCGGTGATATATATTTTACCAAGAGCGTCAGGAATATCAGCCCTTCGGCTTTTTTGGATTCTTATTATGTTGTTTTTCATGTTTATAAAAACTCATTCGCTCACCAATACGCCGTAGATAATAACATCCCATACATTTTGCTCGACGGCGTGAAGCTCGGCGATGCTAACGGCGACGGCATTGTAAACATCAACGACGTCACCGCTATTCAGCAGCATCTTGCGGAGTATGTTTCCCTTGAAGGCATTTTCCTGCACGCTGCGGACGCTGATCAAAACGGCGAAGTGAAAATCGACGACGCGACACTGTTGCAGGAATTCCTTGCGGAATACACTGTCGGTCACCCCGTCGGTGAAGTTATGACACAATAAGATTTTTGAGCGGCAGGCGGTTGCTTGCCCGTTTTGTTGTGTAATTCTGAATCTATTTCGACAGCTTTATAATAAAAGGATCAGAAAAAGAAAGGTAACCGCTCAACAATCACCCCTCTGTTCAAGCACGGACAAACATGAGATAATGTAACCGGGCAAAACAGTCCCCAAAAGTGCAATGGAGTAAATTGGA
>CACYPV010000034.1 GCA_902776375.1 uncultured Ruminococcus sp.
TGAAAGGATTCCGTCAAGATTGACGTCTCCCAACAGGTATACCGGCTGTTCCTCTTTTTCGGCTGCCGCTGCAGAAACACCGGACAACGCCAAGCCTGATGTCATCAGCGTTGCCGCAAGAATAACAGATAATGCTTTTTTCAATGTATTCGTCTCCTTTTTCTTAATGTGTTGTCCTTATGATAAGGTGTGAACCCCATGTTAAAACCTTAATCAATCATGGTCAGCGTTTTACCAATTATATGATAACAGATTTTATGCCGCTTGTCCAGAATATTTTTGCATATATCAAAATATTTATGGACAATTACAGGTGACGCTATCCAAATATAGGCGTGTGCATAGTTTAACGTTTCTGCAACGCTCTCCCTCAAAACAGTCCACCGGACTGTTTTGACCCGCTTGAAGCGGGCACGGTCGCCTTCGATTCTCCTCATCTCCTTTTGGTTTGCTGAGAATAAATAAAGGGCACCTTGTCGGTGCCCTTTATTTATTCTGGTGGAGATGAGGAGAATCGAACTCCTGTCCGAAAGATGTTCGCCGTGACTTTCTCCGAGCGCAGTCGCTATTTTGACATTCCCTCCGCGCGCCGCCTAACGACAGGCTGCGCGTTTTAGTAGCTTCAAATTGATGACAGAGCCTGAAGCTCAGCCCTGTTCACCTTTACCTCTGGTCGACGCCTCTTACGCGGCCGAGGTGCTCCGCGCAGAGACGAGCTGCATCAAGCAGCCATTAAAACTGGTTTTTTGTCAGTTATTTTAAAGTTTGCGGATTTTATGGCGGTCCCGCACCGCCGCTCGCTTATCAGGGGTCGCATCCCCCGTCGAAACCTTTACATCCCCGTTTGTAAAGTTGAGAATTACAAGTTACAAATGACAAGTTATAATTGAAATCAAACATGCAATTTGTAATTCGCAACTTCCGACCGGAATCACCGGTTCTGTTCCTTGATTGCGCGGTCTATATCTCGCTTGGCTGTGCGCCTTGCCATATCCTCGCGCTTGTCATATAGTTTTTTGCCGCGGCATAAGCCGACTTGAAGCTTAACGCGGCTGTCCTTGAAATACAGGCTTATCGGTATAAGCGAATAGCCCGTTTGCTTCACGATACCGAAAAGGCGGTTTATCTCTTTTTTGTGCATGAGCAGCCGCCTGACTCGCATTGGGTCGCGGTTGAAGATATTGCCCTGCTCGTAGGGGGAGATGTGCATGCCGTTGACGAAGATCTCGCCCTTGTCGATCGAGCACCAGCTGTCTTTTAGGTTGACCCGTCCCTGACGGATGGATTTGACCTCGGTGCCGAACAGCTCGATACCCGCCTCGTAGGTTTCTTCAATAAAGTAATCGTGGTGCGCTTTTTTGTTCTGCGCGACTGTTTTAAGTGAAGCCATCAGATCTCATTCCTGCCTTCCAGCGCCTTTGCCAGCGTGTACTCGTCGGCGTATTCCAAGTCGCCGCCGACCGGTATGCCGTAGGCGAGCCGCGTGACCTTGACGCCCATCGGCTTTAAAAGCTTTGATATATACAGCGCCGTGGCGTCGCCCTCGACCGTCGGGTTGGTCGCCATTATGACCTCGCTTATCTCGCTTTCCGACAGCCTTTTAAGCAGCTGCTTGATAGTGAGGTTGTCGGGGCCCACGTCGTTTAGCGGCGAAATAGCGCCGTGCAGCACGTGATACACGCCCTTGAACTCGTGGGTGTTCTCTACCGCCGTGGCGTCGCGCGGAGTTTCCACCACGCAGATAACGCCGTGGTCGCGCGCGGCGCTCTGACAAACGGGGCAGAGCTCGCGGTCTGTCAGATTGCAGCAGCGGCTGCAGTAATGGATCTTTTCGTGGGCGTCGGTGACCGCCTTGGCAAGCGCGTCCGCTTCTGTTTTTGACAGATTCAGCACGTAATATGCAAGCCGCTGGGCGGTTTTGTGGCCGATACCCGGCATTTTTTCAAACTGATCCACTAAGTTTTCAAGCGGAGCCACGTTATATTGAGCCATGATTAAAACATTCCCGGAATGTTGAGGCCGCCCGAAATGGCGTCCATTCTTTCTTCCTTTTCCTTTGCCGCGGTTCTAATAGCCTCGTTTACAGCCGCCATGATGAGGTCGGAGAGCATTTCAACGTCCTCGGGGTCAACGACCTCGGGCTGAATGTCGACCTTAACGACCTCAAGCTTGCCTGTTACGGTGACCTTTACGGCACCGCCGCCGGCTGCCGCCTCATATTCTTTTGCTTCCAGCTCGGCGGAAGCCGCTTCCATATCGTCCTGGATCTTCTGAGCCTGACGCGCAAGCTGCTGAATGTTGTTGGTGCCGCCGCCACCGTAGCCTTTGGGTAATCTTGCTTTCATAATGTATATTCCTTTCAAAAATAATATATTCAAAAATTACGCATTACGCATTACGAATTACGCATTGTTATGATTCTTCCACCGCTATACCGCTGTCTTGAAGCGTCTGCCTGAACTGCTGCATCGGGTCTGCTTTTTCCTGCTCCTGCCCGGGGCGCTTGTAGGGACCCAGCTTGTACACCTTGCCCGTGACATCCAGTATCACGTTGCGTATCTCCTGCCTGCGGCTGCTGTGTCTGAGCAGATCAAACGCCATGTCGTTTGCCGCTTCTATCAAAAGATAACTTCCGCTTTCGTACGCTGTTGAGCCGACGAACGCCGCGGAGATAGATTTCGAAATGCTCTTCATCCCGTCGATGACCTCAGGCCACTGAGGGAACGGGACGGCGTTGCGGTATAGCTCCTCCGTGTTCTGAGCGGGAGCCGCGGGCTTTTGCGGCGCGGGAGCTTGTGGAGGCTCCTGTGCTTTGACGGGTTCCGGCTCGGGCTTTTGCTCAACAGGCTTTTGCTCAACGGTTTTTTCGGCTTTTTCGGTCTTTTCCTGCTTGGGCGGCGCTTCCTCAACGGGCTTTTGCTCGGATACAGGCTCCGCTTTTACGGTGATGCCGCGCTTTACCGCGCGTTCCAGAGCGGTAAGCCTTGCCGCCACAGCCTCGTTGGTGCTGTCGAGCTCGGGGGCGCTCAGCTTTACGAGCGCCATTTCAAGCTCGGTGCGGTCGCCCGTGCCGTGACCCATGCGCTGATAGGCGCGCGACAGCACGTCCATGTAATAAACGATGTCGGCGAGGGAGAGGTAGGCGCATTGCGTCTGAGCCTGCTCGAACTCATCCTCGGACATAACAAGGATGTTGCGCGGGTTGCGCACGGATTTTATAAGCATTAGAGCGCGGAAGTGGGCGATGAGCTCGTCGCAGAGCCGCGCCATGTCCTTCGATTCGCCGTACAGGCGGTCGATATATTCCATCGCTCTTGCGGTGTTTTTGTTTATGATACAAGCCGAAAGCTCGTAAAGATACTTTTTGTCAGCCAAGCCGGCCGCCTGACGCACGGTGCTTTCGTCTATGTCGTCGCTTATCGCTATGCAGCGGTCGAGCAGCGAGAGCGCGTCGCGCAGCGCGCCGTCGGCTACGCCCGCGATAAGCAGCGCGGCTTCGTCAGATATAGCCGCGTTCTCTTGACCCGCGACGTACTTCACCCTGTCCGCGATAGCCTGCGGCGGTATCCTGTGAAAGTCGAACCGCTGGCAGCGCGAAAGGATGGTCTGCGGCAGCTTGTGCACCTCGGTGGTCGCAAGGATGAAGATTACGTGCTCGGGCGGTTCCTCCAGCGTTTTCAGCAGGGCGTTGAACGCCTCGGTGGTCAGCATGTGTACCTCGTCTACGATGTAAACGCGGTAGCGCGCCTTGTTCGGCTTGTACTGCACCTCGTCGATGATGTCGCGGATGTTCTCGATCTTGCGGTTGGACGCCGCGTCCATCTCGACTATATCGAGGATGCTGCCGTTCTCGATGCCCTTGCATATCTCACATTCGCCGCACGGACTGCCGTTTTTGGGTTCGAGGCAGTTTACCGCCTTTGCCAGAATCTTGGCGCAGGTGGTTTTGCCCGTGCCGCGCGAGCCCGTGAACAGATAGGCGTGGTTGAGCCTGTTTTCGATTATCTCATTTTTCAGCGTGGTCGTGATGTGCTCCTGACCCGAAACGTCATCAAAAGTCTTGGGTCGCCATTTGCGGTACAGCACCTGATACAAGGCTCTCACCTCCGACTTGGGCAGATAATTTTGCATTAATATGCAAGTAATGCAAGCCGCTTTCATTCAAATAAAAAGACGGCAGACTTACTGCATCGCATCGGGAAAACTGCTTAATGCTGCTCGGTTCCCCGCCTGACATGGTTCGCAGGTCCTGATCGCACAGGGCCTGCCGCCCTTTTATTTGAACGCATTGGCAACTTGCATCTAGTGTATTATACCATAGTTTTCTCGGAAAAGCAAGATATTTTTTATATATGGAAAGGAAATGCCTGAAACCGCCTTTTATGGTTTTAAAATATCCGCGTTAAATAATTATTTGTTGAAAACAAACACAAATCCATTTTCATAAAAGGCTTGACATGGCTTTTTGCACAGTGTAAAATATAAGAGTATAAAAATGTTATCATAGGGGTACTTTTATGGATAATCAGAAAACCATGTTTTACCGTCCCGCGCCCGTTCTTCCGGCGACCCTGCTTGTCGTGGACTGTCGCTGCAAGCCAAGCGTTGTTCCGCTCAGGGGCGACATGAGCTTCGGCAGAATATATAACGGGCCGCAGTGCGATATCGTTGTGCAGTCGGCGATCGTCGGCAGACGTCACGGCGAATTCGTTTATGACGACAGCGAGGGCGTTTATTATTATATTGACAACAACAGCCTCAACGGCACATACATAAACGGCGTAAAGCTTGAACGCTACAACGAGCGCGGCTCGCGCGCCTACAGGCTGACTGACGGCGACATCATCCGCGTTGACCGCAAGACGCTTGACAGACCGCATCCCGAGGCTGTCATTATGATTTTTTGCACCAGCCTGCGTTATGATGAGTCATGGCGCATTTTCGACACCGGCAGGCTTGTGAACGTCACCATAGGCAGAGGCGAAAACAACGTTGTGCGCCTCACCGACCTTTCCGCGTCCCGCGAGCACGCTGTGCTCAGGCGCAGCCCCACCGGCTGGGCGATCTTCGACAACGACAGCCAGAACGGCGTGAGCGTCAACGGCGTAGGTATCCAGGGCAGCGGCAGAGTCAGCGATCACGACGTTATAAAAATAGCCGGTACTACAATAATCGTTTTCGGCAACCTGCTCATTTTCAACAATCCAAAGGAAAACACCGGCAACCTCAGCGTATATATCGAAAAGAAAACCGTTGACTTCGGCAAAAAAACGCTGCTCAGAGATATCGGCTTTCAGGTGGACAGCGGCGATTTCGTGCTGATCCTCGGCGGCTCGGGCGCGGGCAAAACCACGCTTGTCAGGGCGATCCTCGGCGACAGCAAGGCTGACGGCAGGATCATACTGAACGGTCAGAACCTTTACGAAAACTTCAAGAGCATGAAGTCGCAGATCGGTCTTGTACCGCAGTTTTTGACGCTGCGCCTCAACGACACCGTTAAGAACACCCTGATGGATCAGGCTGATATAAAGCTCGACAAAAAGAACTATTCAAAGGCTGAAAAGCTCAGACGCATCAACGATATCATGGAAAAGGTCGGTATCACCAATCTGCAAAACCAGCTTATCGGCAGCCTCAGCGGCGGACAGAAAAAGAAGGTCTCGGTAGCCTATCAGCTCATCGGCTTCCAAAAGGTGTTTATCTGTGACGAGCCTGATTCCGGCCTTGACGCCGCTTCGCGCACCCAGCAGATGGAGATACTCAGAGAGATCGCGTCAAATGATAAGATCGTCATGGTCATCTCGCACGAGCCCGACGACGCTATCGATGTAAATACGGGCGAGTCGCTTTTTACAAAGGTCATCGTCCTTGCAAAAAGCTCCGTTGACAATGCCGGTCACCTCGCGTTCTTCGGCACGCCTGATGACGCCAAGGAATTCTTCGGCGTGAACAAGCTTCAGGATATTATGATCGAGATCAATCCTCCGTACGAGGGCGGCAAGGGTCTCGCCGATGAATACATCAACAAATATTTAGCGTTGCAAAGGAGGTCGCGACATGAATGAATCGACCTTAGGCGTGCAGATACATGTTTATTTCAGGAAGATGTTCCGCATAAACATGCGCGAAAAGTCGTGGAAATATCTTATTTTCGCGCTTATCATCTCCTTGCTGGTCGCTATGATAGTCGGACCGGATATGTTCGGAAATTTTGAAAGCACCAATTCCGGCTTTTTCACTCTTGCTTCGGCGTGTATTTGGATAGGAATATTCAACTCTATCCAGAGCGTCTGCAAGGAGCACGAGATCATCCGCGCCGAGTACCGCCAGGGAATGAAGATCGCCGCTTATGTTTCGGCGCACGCGCTGTGGCAGGCTCTGCTGTGTCTGGCGCAGACTATCATTATTTTCATCGTCTGCTGCATTTTTATGAAGTTTGATAAATCCGCTCACCTGTTGTTGGGCGCTTACGTCGAAAACTTCGTCACCATCTATCTGCTCACCTTCGGCGCTTCGATCCTGGGCTTGATGATCTCGTCTGTCTCGGGCAATCCCACTACCGCAATGACCATCATGCCCTTTGTGCTTATCATCCAGCTTGTAATGAGCGGCGTGCTGTTTTCTTTGAGCGGATTCAGCAAGTTCATCTCTTACTTTACACTCAGCAGATGGGGAATGTCCGCGTTCGGCTGCGAGGCTGACCTCAACAGTATTCCCACGGGAACGCAGATGCTCTATCCGGGTGCATCCAATCCGATGACAAGCGAATTCTACAACCACGAGGTCATCAGGCTGTTCGCCGCCTGGTTCGCGATCATCGGCATCACCTTCTTCAACGCGTTTGTAAGCGGTTTGGCTTTAAAAATCAAAAACAGAGATTCATAACAGGTAGGTGAATATGGATAATAAAAACAATACCACCGTATCCTCCGAGCGCTACAGAGTATATATCGCGACCCACAAGGGCTTGGTGCGCGACAACAACGAGGATAATTTTACCGTAAACAATGTTAGCAAAAAACTTGAGATCAAAAACGTAAAGTTTGTGTCGGAGCATGACGCGCCGATGCTTACCGCCGTTTTCGACGGTATGGGCGGCGAGTCAAAGGGAGAGTACGCTTCGCTTATCTCCGCCAAAGCCGCCAAGCAGCTTTATGAAAATATCATTCAGACCCCCGATCCCGAGACAAGGCTCGAGGAGCTGGTGACCGCCTTCGTTCAGAACGCGAACAACGAGATCCGCGCGTTCCTTGAGGAAAACAAATGCCAGACCGGCGGCAGCACCATCGTCGCGCTGGTGTTCATCAAGGGCGTGGCTTACCCGTTTTCTTTGGGTGACAGCCGCATTTATCTGCTGCGCGACGGGGTTATTTCGCAGATATCCAAGGATCAGACCCTCGCGCAGAAAAAGTACGAGGCCAACATCTACACCTTGGAGGAAGCCGAAAAGAGCGTGGACAGCCACAAGCTGACCTCCTTCCTCGGCGTGGACTATTACCGCCAAGGTCTTGCCCCGCAGCTTTTTGAGCGCATCGTGCTACAGGAGGGCGACAAGCTCCTGCTGTGCAGCGACGGTCTTTACGACGAGCTGAACATGGGGGAGATACGCGACGTTATTCTTGAAAATCCCCAAAACCCGTCGTTCAAGCTTGTCCAGGCTGCTCTCAACCACGGCGGCAACGACAACGTTACCTGCGCGCTTATTGAGCGTGTGCGATAAATCAATCAAATCCAAAGGAGGACTATTTATGGATTTTTCATTTCTGTCAAAAATGGGATTCAGCATGGATGACATCGGCAAGATCGCCGAGATAGTTATGAGCGGCGGCGACGAGGATAAGATCGCCGACGAGCTGAACGCGAAGTTTGGTATCGACAAGTCGCAGGCTAAGGATATCATCAAGCAGGGCAAGGGCTTTATCGGCAACATCCCCAATCCCTTCGCGAAAAAATAAGCATTTGAAAAGCGCGCTGTAAAAGGCGCGTTTTTTGCTGCACATTTTGATATAAAAAACGGGAAGAAAGCCTGCGTGGGCTCTCTTCCCGAATCATTTATTGATTATTAAATCAAATCTCTATTTTTTTGATCGACTCAAACTCTTTTACCATTTCGTCCGAAGGCCTTTTGGTCAGGAGAGATACGATCACGTTCACTATCAGCGCCAGACCGAAGCCGAGCACCAGTGAATACAGACCTGTTGACTGCGAAAGTGTGATCAGATCCGCGCCGTTGAATTTGGTGGGATCGGTGTTTTGGATCATGGGGATGTAAGACCAGATCAAAACCGCGATGGTACCTGTGGTCATGCCGGCGATAGCGCCCGCGAGATTCGAACGCTTCCAGAACAGCGCCAGCAGCACAACGGGGCCGAACGCCGCGCCGAAGCCGCCCCAGGCGTCGGATACTAGCTTCATTACGCTGGAATTTTCATCAAGCGCGATCACAAAGGCGATAACGGCGATAACGATGACCGCGATCCTGCCGACAAGCAGCGCAGTTTTTTCGCTTGCGTTCTTCTTGATAACGCCCTTGAACATATCCTCCGAAACAGCCGAGGATGTGACCAGCAGCTGGCTGTCCGCGGTGGACATGATAGCCGCGAGGATACCGCAGAGGAACACGCCGCCGAGGAATACCAGGAAGCCGTTGCCGGAGAATACCTGCTGGATAAGGCGGATAAATACGGTCTGCGCGTTATTGTCGTCAAGCTGGGTATTGAGCGCGCCTCTGGCGATCATACCGAGCAGGCAAGCCGCGCCGAGCGAAAGGATGACCCAGACGATGGCGATCTTTCTTGACTTTTTGACTTCCTTTTCGTTTTTGATAGCCATAAAGCGGATGATGATGTGGGGCATTCCGAAGTAGCCCAGACCCCACGCAAGACCGGAAATAACGGTCTCGGGCTTGATAGCCGAGCCGTCGGCGTTGTGGAAAAAGCTGAAATAGCTCATCGGGTCGGTGATGCCCTTGTCGGCAAGCGCCGCGGCATAGCCGGTGTCCCATGTCATGATGACATAAGCTACGATCGGCACCGCGAGAATAGCGATAAGCATCAGCATACCCTGAATGAAGTCGGTGGTGCACACCGCGCGGAATCCGCCGAGCAGGGTGTATACCAGAATAACGACCGCCGCGATGATAAGACCTACCAAGTAGGCGTTTTCGATGCTGTCGCCGAACAGCACGCGGAACAGGTTAGCGCCCGCGCTGAAAGCGGAAGCGGTGTAGACCGCGAAGAATATCGCGATGATAACAGCGGCGACGATCTTGATGATGCCCTTGTTGTCGCGGTAGCGGTTCTCAAAAAAGCTTGGGATCGTCAGCGAGTTGCCCGCGACGATGGTGTATTTTCTGAGTCGCGAAGCTACAAGGTACCAGTTGAGGATGGTGCCGATAAGCAGACCTACGGCTATCCAGATCTCGCCCGAACCCGCAAGGTAGATCGAGCCGGGAAGTCCCATCAGCAGCCAGCCGCTCATGTCCGAAGCCTGCGCCGAAAGCGCCGCAGTCCAGCCGCCTAAGTTTCTGCCGCCCAGAAAATAGTCTTCATTATTTTTGGTTTTTCTTGAGTAAAATACGCCGATGCCGATCATCAAAGCCATATAAAACGCAAAAGCGACCAAAGTAATGATTTGGTTTTCGTTCATGTTCTTCCTCCTGTAAATTTTATAGTATTACTGTGTTAAAGCAAATACACTTTTATAATATATCAAAACAACAACAAAAAATCAAGTCCTTTTCATATAATAATGAAAAATCTTGAAAAATACATGTCAAAGTTGTCGTAATTGTTGATTTGCAATCAAAAAGATAGTATAATAACTTTAACTGTAAATTATCAAAATGGGAGAGCTATATCTGTATGGATTTTGTAAAGAGAACGTGGGCTGAGATTTCCCTTGACGCGATCGCTCACAACTTTTATTCTATAAAGGATAAGGTCGGCGAAAAGCCTAAGATCTGCTGCGTTATCAAGGCGGACGGCTACGGCCACGGCGCCGTTGAGCTGGCGCATATATATGAAAAGCTGGGCGCGGACTTTTTTGCCGTGTCCAACATCGACGAGGGCATCGAGATACGCACCTCGGGCGTTAAGCTGCCTATCGTCATCCTCGGCTACACCCCCGTGCGCGACGCTCAAAGGCTTGCGCAGTACAATATTTCTCAGGCGGTTTTCTCGCTTGAATACGCAAAGGCGCTGTCGGCACAGTGCGCCGAATACGGCTGCGTGTGCAAGATTCACATCAAGTGCGACACCGGCATGAGCCGCATCGGCTTTATGTGTCAGGAATTCCCGAGGGATGATTATTCCGTAAAAGAAATATGCGGGGCGTGCGCCCTGACTAATCTGCAGCCCGAGGGCATGTTCACCCACTTCTGCGTTTCCGACGAAACCGACGAGGGCAGAGCCTTTACGCAAAAGCAGTACGAAAACTTCAATCATGTCCGCCGCGCTTTGGAGGAGAGCGGACTGAACATTCCGATATATCATTGCTCAAACAGCGGCGCTATCGAGGATTATTCCGACACCTACTGCGACATGGTGCGCGCGGGAATCATCCTCTACGGTCTTGCGCCGTCGCCCAAGCTTGCGGGCAGGCTGGATTTGCAGCCCGCCATGACGCTGAAAACCACGGTCGCCTATGTTAAAGACCTGAAAAAGGGCGCGACTATATCTTACGGCAGAACCTTCACCGCCGAAAAGGACATGAAGATCGCCACAGTGCCCATAGGCTACGCCGACGGCTACGTGCGCCAAAACGCCGCCGAGGGCTATATGCTTGTGAACGGCAAGCGCGCCAAGATAGTGGGCAGGATATGCATGGATCAAACCATGCTCGACGTCACCGATATCGACGACGTGCAGATAGGCGACGAGGTGATCGTCTTCGGAACAGGCGAGCACGGCGAGCCCACCGCCGACACCATTGCCCAAAACACAGGCACCATCAACTACGAGGTGGTTTGCCTGGTGGGCAAGCGCGTGCCGCGAATTTACTACAAAAACGGAGTTATTACGGAAGTGATGTATAAGCTATGAGATTGTTGGTTGTTGACGGAAACAGCATAGTCAACCGCGCGTTCTACGGTATCCGCCCCCTCACTAACAAGGAGGGGCAGTTCACCCACGCTATCTACGGTTTTCTCACCATGCTTCGCAGGCTTGAAAACGAGGAAAAGCCCGACGCGGTGGCGATAGCCTTCGACCTAAAGGCGCCCACCTTCCGCCATAAGGCGTACGACGGCTACAAGGCTACGCGCAAGGGCATGCCGCCCGAGCTCGCAAGCCAAATGCCGCCGCTCAAAGAGCTGCTCGGCTTGCTCGGCTACAAAATCGTGACCTGCGAGGGCTACGAAGCCGACGATATCCTGGGCACGTTTGCCGCCGCCTGCGAGCAGAACGAACACGAATGTGTGCTCGCCACGGGCGACCGCGACAGCTTGCAGCTCGTAAGCGACAAAACCTTTGTCCACCTTTGCACCAACCGCGACGACATCCTCTACACCCCCGAAAAGATAATGGAGGACTACGGCGTTACCCCGCGCGAGCTGATCGAGATCAAGGCGATACAGGGCGACAGCTCCGACAATATCCCCGGCGTCGCGGGCGTCGGCGCCAAGGGCGCGGGCGACCTGATTCAGCGCTACCACAGCGTGAAGTATATCTACGACCATCTTGACGAGCTCGAGATCAAGGACGGCGTGCGCAAAAAGCTGCTCGCATCAAAGGACAACGCCTTTCTCAGCCTGATGCTCGGCGAGATCGTGAAGGACGCGCCGATAGAAACCGACGCGCAGGCGTATAAGGTCGAGATCAAGGACAGGGCGGCGTGCGCGCGATATATGGCGAAGCTTGAACTATTTTCTTTAATAGAAAAATACAACCTCGGCGAAGTACCCGCGGCAGAGGAAAAGACCACTGAAGCGGTGACACTGCAAATCATCGAGGATAATATTCCTTTAGAGAAAACTAAAGCTGATAAAAACATATATCTCACGTTTGATATTTCTGATAACGAATTAAAAGACTTTGCCGTCATGCTTAGCGGCACAGTATATCTTTCCGCGGACAGCGCGGCTTTTGACGGTATCGTCACCGACAGCAGCCTGACCGTGCACACCCGCGGCAGCAAGGCGCTGTTCGCCTATGCCGACCGCAAGGGTATCGATGTTGAGTGTAATATATTCGACGTTGAGCTCGCGGCGTACCTGCTTGAACCGTCGTCGAAGGACTACACCGACGACAATCTCTGCGCGGCGAATCAAATCGAGCTGCCGGCGGCGGACGACGAGCACAAGCAGTACCGCGCTTTGGCGGTTTACGATAAGCTCTGCGATAAGCTGCTCAACGAAATAAAGGCAAACGGGCAGGAAAAGCTGCTCTTTGAAATAGAGATACCGCTGGCCAAGGTGCTGGCAAAAATGGAGAATATTGGCTTCGCTGTGGACAGACAGGGCATAGCCGATTACGGCGCGATGCTCTCGGCGCAGATATCACAGCTCGAAGCGGACATTTACCTTGCGGCAGGCTGCGAGTTCAACATCAATTCCCCGAAGCAGCTCGGCAAGGTGCTCTTTGAGGACTTGGGGCTGCCCGCCAAAAAGAAAACCAAAAGCGGCTACAGCACCAACGCCGAGGTGCTCGAAAGCCTGCGCTACGACCACCCCGTGGTCGATATGGTGCTTCAATACCGCACGCTCGCAAAGCTCAATTCCACCTACTGCGAGGGGCTTTTGAAGGTGATAGGGGAGGACGGCAGGATACATTCATCCTTCAACCAGACCGAGACCCGCACCGGCAGGATAAGCTCCACCGAGCCGAACCTGCAAAACATCCCCGTGCGCACCGAGCTGGGCAGAGAGATGCGCAAGTTCTTCTGCGCGCGCGAGGACTGGGTGCTCGTTGACGCCGACTATTCGCAGATCGAGCTGCGCGTGCTGGCGCATATCGCCCGCGACAAAAACATGATCGACGCCTTTAAAAACGGCGACGACATCCACGCCATAACCGCTTCGCAGGTGTTCAACATGCCGCTCGAGATGGTCACGCCCGTTATGAGAAGCCGCGCAAAAGCCGTGAATTTCGGCATAGTCTATGGCATCGGCGCGTTCTCGCTCGGCAAGGACATCGGCGTTACCACCAAGGAAGCCTCGGTCTATATCAAGAATTATCTGGCGCACTACAGCGGCGTCGATAAATATATGCAGGACGTTGTTGAGCGCGCAAAGCTCGACGGCTACGTTGAAACAATGTTCGGCAGGCGGCGCTATCTGCCTGAGCTCACCTCGGGCAAGCACATGATGCGCGCGTTCGGCGAGCGCGTGGCGCGCAACATGCCGATACAGGGCACGGCGGCGGACATCATCAAAATAGCGATGATCCGCGTTGACGAACGCCTGAAAAAGGAAGGGCTCAAAGCCCGGCTTATTTTGCAGGTGCACGACGAATTGATAGTGGAAGCTCCTCAGGACGAGAGCATGCGCGTCGCCATGCTGCTTCAGGAGGAAATGGAAAACGCCGTTAAGCTCGAGGTCCCGCTGACGGCTGACGCGGCTGTGGGAAGGACATGGTACGATGCAAAAGGATAATAACATGAAATATATCGCCTTCGTCTGCACAGGCAACACCTGCCGCAGCCCTATGGCGGAAGCTATCTTCAACAAAAAAGCGGAGGAACGGGGGCTGCCCGTCCGCGCCGTAAGCTTCGGCTTGGCGGCTGTCCCGGGGCTTGCCGCCTCGGAAAAGGCGATCGAGGTCTGCCGCGAGATCGGCGTTGACCTCACCGGGCACAAAACCCACTTTATCTATGACTTTCAGCTCGGCGATTTTGATAAGCTTTACTGCATGTCGCTCGAGCACATGACTATCCTCACCCAGAGCGTCGGCGTTCCCGAGGACATGGTCGAGCTGCTCGGCGTAGTTGACCCCTACGGCGGAAGCCTCGAAACCTACCGCATGTGCAGAGATGTCTTAGCCGGCTGCGCCGAGGAGATACTTGCTAAATATGAAAATTGAACGAATGACCGCCGCCCATCTTGACGGCGTATGTGCGATAGAAAACGCCTGCTTCGCTCACCCGTGGTCGCGGCAGAGCATAGAGGAGGAGCTTGATAACGAAACATCGCTCTTTTATGTCGCGGTCGAGGACGGGCAAGTCGTCGGCTACATAGGCATGAGCTTTGTGCTCGACGAGGGTTATATCTACAACGTGGCGGTCAAAGCCGACTGCCGCAAAAACGGCGTTGGCAGCGCGCTTATCCAAACGCTGGTGACGCATTGCAGAAAAAACAACTTCGCGTTTCTTACCTTAGAAGTGCGTGAAAGCAACGCCCCCGCCCGTTCGCTGTACGAAAAGTTCGGCTTTATTAAGGTCGGCGAGCGGAAAAACTACTATTCCGACCCGACCGAAAACGCGGTCTTGATGACATTATATTTCTAATGGAGAATAATAAATAATGAAAATACTCGCAATCGAATCATCCTGTGACGAAACCGCGGCGGCGGTGGTGGAGGACGGCAGAACCGTTTTGTCGTCGGTCATCGCCTCGCAGGTGGAGGAGCACAGGCTATACGGCGGCGTGGTGCCTGAGATCGCCTCGCGCAGGCACGCCGAGGCGATAGTCCCCGTTGTGTCGCGGGCGCTCGAAGAAGCAAAGCTCGGGCTGTCCGATATCGACGCGCTGGCGGTCACCTATGCGCCGGGGCTTATCGGCGCGCTGCTGGTGGGCGTGAACTTTGCCAAGGGTTTGGCTCTGTCCACCGGACTTCCGCTTGTGCCCGTCCATCACCTGCGCTCGCACATAGCATCAAACTATATTTCGAATAAAGAATTAAAGCCACCGTTCCTCTGCCTTGTGGTCTCGGGCGGTCACAGCCATATCGTCATGGTCGAGGACTACACCCGCATGAAGATCATCGGCAGAACGCGCGACGACGCGGCGGGCGAGGCTTTTGACAAGGCGGCGCGCACCATGGGCATGCCCTACCCGGGCGGCATCGAGCTCGACAAGGTAGCCGAGGGGGGAGACCCCCGTGCCTTCAAGCTGCCGCGCCCCATCGTGCACGACGCTCCGTATGATTTCAGCTTTTCGGGGCTAAAAACCGCCGTTATCAACCTGCTGCACAACTCGGCTCAAAAGGGCGAAACGCTCGATCGCGCCGACGTCTGCGCATCCTTCCGCTACGCGGTGGTCGACTGCCTGTGCACCAACTTCATCAAGGCGGCGGAGGAGCTTAACGTCGGCAGGCTGGTTATCGCGGGCGGCGTTTCGGCAAACTCGCTCCTGCGAAAAACACTTGCAGAAGAATGTAAAAAACGCGGCTGGGAATTCTACATGCCCGAAAAATCCCTTTGCGGCGACAACGCCGCCATGGTGGGCGCGCAGGGCTACTACGAATTTATCAGCGGCGTCAAAGCAGACTCTAACCTCAACGCTTACGCAACAATGAGCATTGAGGAA
The DNA here is from genome assembly GCA_902776375.1 of uncultured Ruminococcus sp. Lineage (GTDB taxonomy): Bacteria > Bacillota > Clostridia > Oscillospirales > Acutalibacteraceae > Ruminococcoides. The sequence continues at coordinate 15,464 of CACYPV010000034.1, forward strand.
CCAATATTCTAAGGAGGTATATAAAATGACAGAAGAGTATAATCCCTACATCCAATCTGAGCCGCTCAGAAGGCAGCCGACTGAATACGTTCAGCCGCAGCCGCCGCAGAACGTGCAGCAGCCGCAAAATGCACAGCCGCAGCCGCCTCAAAATGTGCAGCCGCAGCCGGCGCATGTGACGTTCCAGCCGCAGGGCTACGTCTATCCGCCGCAGCCCACCAACGCGCAGCGCGAGAACTTCCGCGCCTACGCGCCCAAAAACAGCCTCGGCGCCGCAAGGGCGTTCGGCGTGACCTCGTTCATCATCGGCTGCTTCGTTATTCTGATAGCCAGCATGATCTACTTCAACTTCCGCACCACTATCACTCAAAAATACTACTATGCGCTCACTTGGAGCTGCGTTACCGGTCTGCCCGCCGTTATTTTCGGCGTGGTTTCGCTTATGAAAAAGACCGACAAAAAAGTATTTCCGATCATCGGCATAGCGCTTGCGGCAGTGCTGATGCTCGCGACGTTCATCACGTATTTCTTCATGGTGAACACGGCGCCGGAAACTGCGGTCTCAACTGCAAACGAGATATTCTATTAATAAATGATTCAAGGAGAAAAACTATGGACGAAATGTTTACAGAAAAAACCATCGCTGCAGATCCGTATACCGATCCTGTAGATCAGGAGCCGGTGCAGGGCGCGGCAAATCCCTATGAGCAAGGTCAGCAGCCTGCGGAGCCTTATGAGCAGACTTATCAGCAGCCTCAGTATCAGCAGCCGCAGTACCAACAGCCTCAGTATCAGCAGCCGCAGTACCAACAGCCGCAATATCAGCAGCCGCAGTACCAACAGCCGCAGTATCAGCAGCCGTTGTATCAGCAGCCGTTGTATCAGCCTCAGCAGTACCCCGCATACAGGCAGCCTGTTCAGGGCGGCGGCGCGGCAAAGGCGTTCGCCATCGTGTCGTTTGTGGCAGGCTGCATCGCGTTAGGTATTCTCATGGTGATCGTCATGGCAACCACGTCAACAAGCAGTAATCCATACAGATACAACAGCGCACGTGCCGGTATGGCAGCAGTGTCTCTTGTATACGGCATGATCACTTCGGTGCCCGGCTTAATCTTCGGTATAATAGCAATGGCTAAAAAGACCAACAAGTTCCCCCTTGCGCTGCTGGGTATTATTTTCAGCGCTTCGCTTCTGGTATTCGGCTGTGTCATGCTGATGACACTGTAGTATCAAACGCTATGAGTCATCAAAATTCAGAATTTGAAGAGATGTTCCGCAACTCTCAGGTCAACCGCTTCCCCAAGGAGGACTCCGCAGGGGATACGGCGGTAGGGTATGAGATGGTATCCGGCGGTGCAAACCGGCAAAACGAGACCGTTACCCCCGAGGTGCTCGACAGCAGCGGTCGCCCCCTGAACAGCCGCGCCCGCGTTTCGGGCAACATACTCGGGCTGATTTCAGTAATAATCGGTGTTGTCGCCTTTATCCTGATTTTTGTGGGTATGTTCTTTAACTTTGTCATCGCCCTCAATATTATTTTCTGCCTTGCAGCCCTCGGCTTTGCCATAGCCGCGCTCTTAAAGCACGATACTGCCGGAAAGGTGTTCGCCGTCGCCGGCATAGCTATCGGAATATTCGATCTGCTTGTGCAGCTTATCTGCATGATAATCATCATGATAACCTCGGGCATATCGGCGATATTCAGCATATTTACTTAAAAGAATTAAAAAGGAATGATTCCAATGAAAAACCCAATTGTAACAATAGAAATGGAAAGCGGCAAGGTCATCAAGGCTGAGCTGTACCCCGAGATCGCGCCCAACACCGTGGCGAATTTCCTGAGCCTTGCGGGCAGCGGCTTTTATGACGGGCTGACCTTTCACCGCGTTATCTACGGCTTCATGATCCAAGGCGGCTGCCCGGACGGCACCGGCATGGGCGGTCCCGGATACCACATCAAGGGCGAGTTCGCCGCCAACGGCTTCAAAAACGACCTCAAACACACCGAGGGCGTGCTTTCAATGGCGCGCGCCATGATGCCCGATTCCGCCGGCTCGCAGTTCTTCATCATGCACCGCAACTCTCCGCACCTCGACGGTCAGTACGCCGCCTTCGGCAAGGTCATCGAGGGCATGGACGCCGTGAACGAGATCGCCGAGTGCGACACCGACTTTGCGGACAAGCCCCTCGACCCGCAGGTCATCAAATGCATGACAGTGGAGACATTCGGAGAGGTTTATCCGGAACCGGAGAAGTGCTAGTGGTTAGTGGCTAGTGGTTAGTGAGCTATAAGTAATAAGTTATAAGTAATAAGTTATAAGTAATAAGTTATAAGTAATAAGTTATAAGTAACTGTTATCTCGAGCGGTGCCGGAGGCAATTTCACGAAGTGAAATAGTCGAGAGATACCCTCGGCGATGAATCGACGTTTCTGCCCCACATTGGGGTATCTCTCGACTATTTGCTGTCGCAAATTTCGCTCCGCGAACCGCTCGAGATGACATAACGCCAACGCTTCTGCTAAACAACTTGCAATTTGTAATTTGTAACTTGTAATTCAAATCAACTCTCCACTCTCAACTCTAAACTCTCAACTCTTACGAAATCCGTATACTATTTATATAGGCGTTTTTTACAGGCGCTCAAGAACGAAAGGAGTAATACCAATGAACGTACTTTTGGCAGGCGGGGCGGGCTATATCGGCACCCACACCTGCGTGGAGCTGCTCAACGCGGGACACAGCGTTGTGATCGCCGACAATTACTCCAACTCCTGTCCCGAGGCGGTCGCGCGCGTTGAGGAGATCACGGGCAAGTCCGTAGTCCTCTACGAGGCGGACGTCTGCGACAAGGCGGCGGTCGACAAGATATTCAGCGAAAACAAGATCGACGCGGTCATCCACTTCGCCGGGCTAAAGGCAGTGGGAGAGAGCTGCGAAAAGCCGCTGCTCTACTACCGCAACAACATCGACTCCACGCTCACCCTGCTTGAGGCGATGGAAAAATACGGCGTCAACAACTTTATTTTCAGCTCGTCTGCAACGGTTTACGGCACGTCCGACACCATGCCGCTCGTCGAAACCATGCCCACCGGCACCCCGACGAACCCCTACGGCATGACCAAGCTGATGATGGAGCAGATACTCACCGACACCGCCAAGGCGCGCCCTGAAATGTCGATAGTGATATTGCGCTATTTCAACCCGATCGGCGCGCACGAGAGCGGCAGGATAGGGGAGGATCCCAACGGCATCCCCAACAACCTAATGCCATTCATCACGCAGGTCGCCGCGGGCAGGCTCAGTCAGCTCGGTGTATTCGGCGACGATTATCCCACCCCCGACGGCACGGGCGTGCGCGACTACATCCACGTAGTCGATCTGGCTAAGGGACATGTAAAAGCCATCGGCTACTCCGCCGACCATAAAGGTGTAGAAATTGTCAATTTAGGCACGGGGATGGGCTACAGCGTGCTGGATATTGTCAAAACCTTTGAAAAAGTCAATAATCTGACGATTCCCTATGTTATCAAGCCGCGCCGCGCCGGCGACATCGCCGTGTGCTATGCCGACGCCTCAAAAGCCGAAAAGGTTTTGGGCTGGAAGGCGGAGAAAAATTTGGAAGATATGTGTTTCGACTCATGGAATTGGCAGTCGCACAACGTAAATGGTTACAAATAGTGGTTTCAATTTTGTCATTTATGACAAATTGCGCTGCAATTCCTTGTTTAAATAAACGAAATCATAAAATTCCGTAAAAAAGTGTTTTCCAACTAAGAATTTTTATTGACTTTTGGACGGCACTTGTATTATAATAGTAGTGCTTATAGAAGCATTATCATTAAAGGAGGAAAAGAAGAAATGTACAAAAAAGCACTAAGCCTTCTGCTTGCGTTAATGCTTATCGTAACATCGCTTTCAGTAGCAGTTATATCTGTTGCCGCCAGCGGTAACGATGCTTCAGGTCTGACGGTCACGGCTGACTCTAATTTCTTCCCCACGGAAACTCAGTCCTTTACACAGGACCAGATTGATTCCAACGGAGGAATGGTCACCGTTACTTATTCAATTCAGTCTGAAGAGAATCTTCTCAACACAGACTGGTTGCTGACTTATGATGGCACCGTTCTGCAGTTTGATGAAGAGGCTAACACAACAGGCGAAGGCAGAAACGCAAAGCTTGATGTAATGCCTAGTGTTTCTGACGAAATCGTCAACACCAACCCCACCTCCGTAGAGTACGGTCTCAGGGGTAACTGCACAAGCCTCAGCTCCTATCCGCTCAATGACGAAGAGGGCGGCAAAGTAGCTTTCGTAACCGTTGCCTTTAAGGTCATCGGTTCGGGCGACACAAATGTTCACCTCCAGGTCATCGATCTCAGAATGACCCAGATCCAGGATGGACAGACTGTTTCTCAGCCCGAGGACGAAACAGAGGTTGTTAACGACGGCACTGTTGTAGACAGCTCCGTTGCTTATAGCACATCGACCGAGGTTTCTGTCGGCGAGGCAGCTCCCGAAGAGACCACCGCTCCCGTTGAAGAGACCACCGAGGCTCAGGAAGAGACTACCGAGGCAGTCGAAGAAACAACCGAGGCTGTTGAAGAGACCACCACTCCCGTAGCGGAAGATGATACCTTCATCGTAGCAGGTTCCGAGCCCGAGATCTTCGGCACCGGCTGGGACGGCACCAATACCGACAACCTGATGACTAAGCAGGGTGACGGTACCTACACCAAGGACTACACCGTTAGCAAGACTTACGATGCTGTTCAGCTCAAGGCTGTCAAGAACGGCGCGGAATGGATCGGCGACAAGACAGGCAACAATGTTACCTTCAATCTGACAGGCCCCGGCACCTTCACTGTAACCTATCATCCTGCTGCAGGTGAAGATCCCGAATATGTTGAAGTAACCGGCGACAATGTTGAACCGGTCACCACCTTTGAATACAACACCGTTTACGCCGTAGGTAACGGCGAGGGCACATGGCTCAACGGCGCAGATTGGGATCCCGCTTATGCCGGAAACGAAATGACCAAGGTCGCTGACGACCTTTGGGAAATCAGCTTCGACAACGTTCCCGACGGTTTCGGTCGTCAGATCAAGTTTGCTATCGACGGCGCATGGACCAACAACTTCGGCGGCGCGTTCGAAGCCAGCGGAGTTGAAACTGCTGCAGATTACAACGGCGACAACATCACCTTTGATACCGACGACGTTTGCACCGTTAAGGCTCAGCTCGACCTCAGAGAATTTGACTTCTCTACCAAAGAAGGCGCGAAGTTCACTATCACCATCACTTATGGTGACGAGGAAGAGACCACTGCTGCAGTAGAAGAGACCACATCTGATGTTGAAGAGACCACAGCCGCAGTAGAAGAGACTACTGTAGCCGAGGAAACACAGCCTGCGACCGAACCTGCACCCGCAGCTTCCCTCGTTGTAAAGGCTACTTCCAACCTCTTCCCCGAGACTGTCAACGCTTATGACGATCTCTCAGCTTATGAGGATGGCAACGGCGACGTATTCGTTACCGTAGATTACAAGCTCGCAGCTCCCGGACAGTACCTCATCAACCTCGACGTTGATGAGCTCAGCTGGGATCCCGCTGTTCTTGAATTCAAAGAAGCCTACAATATAATGGGCTCAGGCCGCAATGCTAAATTCACTATCTTCCCGTTCGCGTTTGAGCAGGGTCTCGGCGCAGGTATGGTCAATACCTTCGGCGACAACAACGGCGGCAGACTTGTAGGTAACTACACATCTGTTCAGCCCGCTGCGTATGCTACCGAAGAAAACGGCGATCCTGTAACTGTAGTAAGAGCCGTATTTAAGGTCCTCGACAGAGAAGCAGGCGTAACCACAGTCAACCTGCTTATGGACACTCTTTCACTCTGTGATGAAACCGTAAAAGAGCCCTATTCTCAGAATGTTCTCGTAAGCGGCGGCGTAGTTGATGAGGACATCCTTAAGAACTGCACTGTTCAGACTATTATCCAGCCCGAAGGTCAGGTAGAGCCTCCTGTTGAGGAGACCACTACTCCCGAAGAGACCACCGAGGCTCAGGAAGAAACCACCGAGGCTCAGGAAGAAACCACCGAGGCTCAGGAAGAAACCACCGAGGCTCAGGATACTACCGTAGCTGAGGAGACCACCGAGGCTCAGGAAGAGACAACTCTGGCTGACGTGACTACAACTCCTGTAGGTGAAACCCTTACAGTTGACGGCACATCCAACTACTGCCCGAGCGTTCCTGTTCAGGTAGTTAATGTAAACGATACCGTAACTGTATCCTTCAAGGCTCCCGAGGACGCCGACATCGTCGACATCCAGTGGGGTATGAACTACGACAAGGATCTGCTCCAGCTTACCGGCATCAGCACCTTTGATGGCGGTTCCATGCTGATCAACACCAGCGCTGAATCCTTCAACGTACTCGGCAGCTTGACCGATATCAAAAATCCTTATCACGTAAATGCAGGCGATGATTTCATCACCTTCGTATTCGAAGCTAAGGCTCCCGGCACGACCACCGTTGACCTCCGCATCATCGACATGACCGTCAGAGAGGACAACGAGGATAAGATCATCTTCGATAACGAGGAAGACAAGCGTCAGGAAGAGCCCGAAGTGACTACCGCTCCCGTTGAGGAGACCACCGAGGCAGTCGAAGAGACCACCGAGGCAGTTGAAGAGACTACCGAGGCAGTCGAAGAAACAACCGAGGCTGTTGAAGAAACAACCGGCGCAGTTGAAGAGACCACCGAGGCAGTTGAAGAGACCACCGAGGCAGTTGAAGAAACCACCGGCGCAGTTGAAGAAACATCAACACCTGAGGATGAGACCACTACTCCCGTTGAGGAAGGCACGACCAATCCCGACGAAACAGCAGGTACTTCTTCCACAGACGCTACCTCTGCTACACGCAACTCGTCCACTTCCGACTCGTCGTCAACATCTGACAGCGGCAGCGGCAACGGCGGCAGCAACGGCGGATTTGTACAGACAGGTAATGCCTCCATGGCTATCATCATCCTGCTCGTACTCGTTTCCGCAACCGCAGGCATCTGGTTTGCCCGCAAGAAAGTTAAATAATTCTGATAATCATCAGTAAACTTTCATAAATCAAGCGCCCTTCGAGAAATCGGAGGGCGCCTTTTCAGTTGAGAGTTGAGAGTTAGAGGCTAGAAGCTAGAGGCTAGAGGCTAGATATATTAGCAGAAACGTTTGGTTATATGTATGACGTTGCCTTAACGGAAAGCCTTCCCCCTTGTGGGGAAGGTGTCGCGACGCCTGAGAGCTGAGGTTTACTGTAAACGACGGTGGCCTAATAGCTGAGCGAATCCATTTTGCATAACGAAAAAGGCGGCGTGACGGATGAGGGTGATTCCCCTGACAGGGGAAATGTCGCGTTAGCAACAAAAGGGTTGCCGTCCGGCTACGGATTTGCCGCAATGCAATCGTTCACCGCCCTGTCGCCTTCGGCGAATACCCTCATCCGACCAATTCGCAAAGCGAATTGCCCACCTTCCCCACAAGGGGGAAGGCTTTCGCATAGCTAAACGCTTGTGCCCTACATCGGGGGATTCTTCGACTTCGCTCAGAATGACAGCTGGCGGCAACGTCACTTATTACTTATAACTTATTACTTATAACTTTCTAGCCTCTAGCCACTAACCACTAACCACCAATACCTAATACCTAGTACCTAATACCTAATCCCCCCATATGTTTCAGAATTGTAACATAAAATTCATCAAAGTTTCACACTGGCGTGTTGAAAATCGTAAACCTTTATTGTATAATAACTATATATACTGTATAAAGGAATGAAAATATGAAGAAGCTCGGTATCAAATTTAGCTCTTTGTTCTTTGCGCTGGCGCTTGTTATCGGTTCGACGGCGGTCGTATGTGCCGCTGATACCACTTCGGCTGAAACCACCGCGGGTGCCGGAACTCAGGCGGCGGAGGGCGGTTCTACGCTCACCATCAACAATGCGGCGTCCGTTGAGGTCGGCAAGACCGTCACCTACACGCTTTACCTCAGCGAGGCGACTGAATCTATCGTCGGCTTTGAGCTCAGACTTTTCTATGACAGCGATTTTCTGGAGTATCAAAAGAACACCCTGAAATTCGACAAGTTCGACGTTGTGTTTTTCAACGAGGACATCAAGGGCAAAATCCCCATGAATTACACCTCGCTCAACAACCAGCCACTTTTTGATAAAAAAGGGCAGTTCCTCACCGCAAACTTTAAGGTCTTGAACGGCGGCAACGCCAATATCTCCTACTTCTTTACCGAGCTGTACGGCGAGAATATGGATTACCTCAAAAGTTTCCGCTTCACCTACGATCTCGCGGTGGACGGCGAGACCATCCTAAAGGACGCGGTTCCGGTCGTCAACGCCGACGACGACACCCTCCAAAATAATCAGGGCGACTTCATCAATTACTCCGACGGAATGGGGGAGGAGAACTCTCCGCAAAACGAAAGCGAGCATGTCAGGATCGGCTCCGGCGTTAAAACCCAGGTCATCGACGTTACCAGGAGTAATGACGAAAACGGCGCGAAGAAAACCTCGGGCAACAATTTTGTTAAGTATATTATAATTTTTGCCATACTAGGCTTGGTTGTCGCCGCGATAGCCGTTGCGATAGTCATGGTCAGAAAAAAGAACGAAGAAGACAATAACGACGATACCATTGACACTTTCTGACAAATTTACCACTAGATTTTTGTAACTTCTCCCAAAATAAACTTTTATAAACTTCTTGATTTTTGCAATTCTTTGTTATATAATGATAGTAACCGAATTTCGGAATTTTATTGGAGGAATTTTTTATGAAAAAGAAACTTTTAAGTGTTCTTCTTGCCGGCACAATGGTTGCCTCCGTTGCGGCTGTTGGCGTAGTTTCGGCTTCCGCTGAAGATGGCGAACTTGCTCCCGGCGGCTTCGGCGTATTGGGCGAGTATACTCCTTCCGCAGGCGTTCAGACGCAGAAAATGATGTTCGCTATGCCCAATGCTTGGCAGAATGACACTACCAAGGATCCCCAGTGCGGCGGCGCTGCCGGTATGTACTGGTGGACAGGTTTTGACACACCCGACAATAAAGCAGGCGGTCACGGCTGGCCGGGCTACAAGGCTGTTAAGGTCCAGGAAGAAGGCGTAGATAACCTTTGGTCTATCGACGTTCCCACCTACGGCAACGGCGAAGATGGCAATGCTACTATGATCATTTGGAGCAACTATCTTGACGGCGGTATGGAACCGGATCCCGTAAAGAACCCCTTCTATGATGCATCTGCTCAGACTAACGACACACCCTGTCAGTACTATTCCAGAGGCGAGCTTACTGTTGGCGATACCTATGATCTTTTATTTAGATACATCTATCAGAAGGTCTTAAAGCAGGAAGGCGTCGAGGGCGCTGACGCTATTGAACTTACATCCGAAAACTTCTGGGAAGACCTGAACAAGGCGGCAGCTGCGAAACTCGGCGTGGATTGGAATTCCCTTACCAATGACGAAAAGACCTATCAGGTTGACAATATTCTCGATGAAGCTGAAGTAGACCTTTCTGAGTTCGGCACTTATGCCGACAACTTCTTCAACGAAGACCTCGTAGATGAAATCTATCCTCGTGAAGAATCAAATGGTCTTGGCGAAGCGTTTATCTTCGACAACATGGTTTATGTTGTAAACTTTGACCCTTCAAAGATGCAGGCTTCTCCTGTAAGCGGTAAAATCGGTTTGCCCGGTGACTTCTACTTCTATTATGGCGGCGGCGAGTATGGCTCATGGCCTACCAAAGAGCTCAACGAGCAGATGAAGACAGATCTCGGTGAGGATAAAGTTGTTTCCGGCACCTTTATTGCCGGTGAGTATGTTACCAAAACCATGGAAGAAATTAAAAAAGCTTATGAAGAGTATATAAAAGAACATCCCGAAGAAGGCAACGGCAACGGCAATGGCAACGGCAATGGCAACAACAACGGCACTGTTCCGCCCTCTGCTACTGACGCCAGTTCTTCTACCAGCGATTCTCCCAACGGCAGCAACAGCTCTAACAACTCCAACGGCGCTATCGCTACCGGTCAGGTTTCCTTCGCGATCATCGTTCTCGTTATCATGTTCGCAGGCGCAGGCGTTATCTTCTTCGCCCGCAAGAGAGAGCACGAATAATCAATAACGCATAATTCAAAAGGCTGCTTCACAAGAGGCAGCCTTTTTTCAATGGACAGTTGACAATGGACAATGGATAATTTAATGCGGAATTCGGAATTCGGAATGCGGAATTATATTAGTAGAAACGTTTGTGCATTGCCGTTGCCGCTAATGCAAAACACACTGTAGGGGTCGGTCTTGTTTCTCCCCCTAATAGGGGGACTGAGGGGGTCTGGGCAAAGCCGTACCCGACCCGCGGGTTGAGCGCAATACGTTAATTTCATAGTCAGCGGTTCGGTCAAGACATCTAGCCACTAGCCACTAGCCACTAACCACTAATACCTGATACCTGATACCTAATACCTATTACCCAACTTGCAATTTACATTCCGGTGTGGTATAATATAAAATGTAGATTTATGTTCGGAGGAATGTGTCATGCTCAAGCGAGCGCTGTGTTTTCTTTTCAGCCTTATCATGACAACCTCAATATTGTTCGGTTCGGTACTTTCCGTAAACGGCGAAGAGCTTACGGAGAGCGCTTCCACTGCGCCTGCTGTTTCCGGGGCTGCTGAGGAGGCTGAGACCGCCGCCACAACTCTGCCCGAGGCTACCGTTTCTACCGCGCTGTTTCCGGCGCTGTCCGTTTCGGCTATTTCCAACTACTTCGGCAGGGTCGACGCCGACTACAACGAGTACACCTCTGAGTTCACCATAACATTTTATCTGAAATCATCCAAGAACGTCCTCTCAACCAACTGGACGCTTGTCTACGACAGCGCTCTGCTCAATGTCGACCCCGAAAAGAACACCAAGCTTTCTATATGCCCCGCGATGGATAAGGGCTCGTCCGTCAGCTTTGAACAGGACGATAAGAACGGCAAGATCACCTACAACGCCACCAGCCTGAACCTCTTCGATTTTTCAACTCAGGACACGGTGTTCGCGAAGATAGTTTTTGACGCGCCGAATCTCACCGCTGCCGACACCGAGACCGCTAAGGTCGACCTAAGCGTTGACGAGCTGTGGGTGTCCGAGCTCGACCCTCTCACCGCCATTTCTGCGCTTGACAAGGAGATCGCGCTGGTCAGCAAGGGCGACCTTGTTGAGCGTCAAAGGAAAAAAGACCTCTCGGTCTCCGCGCGCGTTGAGATAACACACTCCACCTTCACCGGCGATTTCAACGGCGCAGCTACAAAGGACGAGGCGGTAACGACCGTCCCGCCCACCACCGTAAAGCCTACCGAGCCGCCGAAGCCCACCGAGGTCGTCGACCCGAAAAAGGATGTTACGCCCAAGGACGACAACGACGTCAACACGGGCGAGTGGTATATCGCCCTGCTGATTCTGGCGATGCTCATAGTCTGCTCAACGATACTCCTGATCCTGCGCAAAAGGGACATTTATAATGACTAGGGAGTAATAAGTAATAAGTAATAAGTTATAAGTAATAAGTAATAAGTTATAAGTAATAAGTAAAGTTATAAGCAACGTTGCCTTAACAGGAAGCCTTCCCCCTTGTGGGGAAGGTGGGCAATTCGCTTTGCGAATTGGTCGGATGAGGGTGATTCCCCTTTCAAGGGGAAATGTCGCGAAGCGACAAAAGGGTTGCCGTCCGGCTACGGATTTGCCGCAAGGCAATACTCAGCGCCCTGTCGCCTTCGGCGAATCCCCTCATCTGTCACGCCGCCTTTGTTGTTATGCAAAAAGGAATCATTCTGCTATCAGGCAACCGTCGTTTAAAGGAACCTCTGCACTCAGGCGTCGCGACACCTTCCCCACAAGGGGGAAGGCTTTCTTTTTCAGAAGCGTTTGGTTCATTGCCGTAGTGACAGCCCTTGCGGCTGTCATTTCGCCGCAGGGCGGCGAACGGGCGGCGGCAAGCACCACCCCTACCTTTTTAGCAACGTTTGTGCCTTACATTGGGGGGTCTTTCGACTATTTTGCTACGCAAAATTTCGCTTCGCGAACCGCTCAAGATGACAGCAGGCGGCAACGGCTATACACAAACGTTTCCGCTAAATCATCTAGCATCTAGCATCTAGCCTCTAGCTTCTAATATCTAAAACAAAAAGGACTGTCCGGTGACAGCCCTTTAATTTTGATGTAATTTATTAGTTAGCTCTGGTAACCTTACCTGAACGCAAGCAGCGGGTGCAAGCATATACACGCTTCGGTGAACCGTCAACGATAGCCTTTACGCGCTGAACGTTGGGCTTCCAAGTTCTGTTGGAACGTCTGTGAGAGTGAGATACCTTGATGCCGAATTTTACATCCTTACCGCAGAAATCACATTTTGCCATGCGTCTGCACCTCCTTAGTCAATTCAAATTATTTTCCTAACTTTGTTATAATACCAGAAAATTCAGAAAAAAGCAAGGGGTTTTTAAAAATTTCTTTTCAGTATCGTAATTTTCTTTATTTTCGGCAGCTTTAGTTTACACCTTGTTTTTTTTGCATTTTTGTTATATAATAGATATTATCTATTATTATGTCCACAGGAGGCTATTATGCTGCTTACCTTATTAAAGGGAAATTATTCAATGGAGCAGATATTCGCGCAGATTCTCGCGGTGCTCATGGTAGTATTTTTGATTTTGCCGTTCCACGAGTGGGCGCACGCCTTTACCGCGTCCTGCTTGGGCGACAAGGGCGTAAAGGCGCGCGGCAGGCTGTCGCTCAACCCGCTCAGCCATATCGACCCCATCGGCGCGGTTATGCTGCTTCTCATCGGCTTTGGCTGGGCAAAGCCCGTTCCCATCGACCCCGGCAGGTTCAAGCATCCCAAGCTCGGCATGGCTATCACGGCTTTGATGGGACCCGTCGCTAATATCGTGGCGGCGCTCGTCGGCTTGCTGATTTATAATCTCGTGCTGGTCACGGCTCCGAACGCTTTGTTTTCGGACGGCGGTTCCGTGCTGCGCGGCGGAATAATGTATATCCAGCGCGACCCTACCATTTTATGGTATTTCCTGTCGTTCTACTGCTCGGTAAACATCACCCTCGCGGTGTTCAACCTCATTCCCATACCGCCGCTCGACGGCTCAAAGGTCATGTTCCTGTTCCTGCCCAACAAGGCGGTCAACTTCTTCTACCGCTATCAGAACGTGTTCTTCATCATTCTGTTCGCGCTGATGTGGGGCGGCGCACTCAACGGCGTTATCGGCTTCTTTACCGACAATATCGCACGCGGTTTGGAATGGCTGGCATGGCTGCCGTTCAAGCCGTTCGTGAGCTGAGGCGCGTATGGAAACTCAGCTCCAATACAAGCTGCCCGTTTTTGAGGGCCCGCTTGACCTGCTTTTAACGCTAATTTCAAAAAACAAAATAGATATCTACGACATCCAAATATCCGACCTGCTCGACCAGTACATGGAGCAGATAAGCCGCATGCAGGAAAATCAGATGGACATTGCCTCCGAGTTCCTCACAATGGCGTCGAGGCTTGTGTACATCAAGTCGGTCATGCTGCTGCCGAAGTACGAGGAGGAAGCCGAGGAGCTCAAAAAGGAGCTCTCCGGTCAGCTGCTCGAATACGCGGTGTGCAGAGAGATAGCCGCAAAGCTCGGCGCGATCTACGACTTCGACACCTTTTTCCGCGCGCCTTCGCCCGTGGAGTTCGACCTGACCTACAACCGCAGCCATCCGCCCGAGGATATCGCCAAGGCGTATATAAGCGCCGTGGGCAGGGGAAAGCGCAGGCTGCCGCCCTCGGAGCAGGCGTTCTCCGGCATAGTCGCGCATAAGATAGTGTCGGTCAACAGCAAAATAATCCAGCTGATGCGCCGCCTATGGCACGGAAAAACCTTGGAGTATCACGAGATATTCGAGGTGTGCGAGGGCAAAAGCGATTTGGTCGCCACCTTCCTCGCGACGCTAGAGCTCGTCAAGGGCAAGCGCATACGAATAGAGGGCACGGGCGAAAACGCCGTTGTCCGCATGTTAGAAAGAGGGGAGGAGTCGCCTGATGTGTGATGATAATTCTGCAAAAGAAATAAATATCGGCGCCGCGATAGAGGCGATACTCTTCGCCGCCGGCGGTTCGGTCGAGCGCGAAAGGCTTGCCGAGGCGCTTGAAATAACGCCCGACGAGGTGGACGCGCGAATGAATGAGCTTTTGCGCGATTACGAAGAATCCGAAATGGGCATAACTATAATAAAGCTCAAAAACAGCTACCAAATGGTGTCGCGCAAGGAGTACGCGCCGCAGATACGCACGGTCATGGACTTGCGCCGCAACACGCCGCTGTCGCAGGCGGCGCTTGAGGTGCTCGCCGTAGTCGCCTACAACCAGCCCGTTACCAAAGCCTTTGTAGAGCAGGTGCGCGGAGTTGACTGCAGCGGAGTTATCGGCAGCCTGTGCGCCAAAGACCTCATAGAGGAAAAGGGCAGGCTGGAGCTGCCCGGCAGACCGCTGCTCTACGGCACCACCGAGAACTTTTTAAGGTGCTTCAACATAAGCGACCTCGAACAGCTTCCGCCGCTTCCGGAGGAAGAATTAGAGGCTAGAGGCTAGAAGCTAGAGGCTAGAGAGTTGAAAGTTCAAAGTGAAAAGTTCAAAGTTAAGGGTCGCGCTCCGCGCTCCGATTTGTATTGGTGCGTGCTTAGCAGATACGTTGGTTTATTAATGCGGAATTCGGAATGCGGAATTAATTTAGCAGAAACGTTTGTGTATAGCCGTTGCCGCCTACTGTCATCTTGAGCGGTTCGCGCAGCGAAATTTTGCGTAGCAAAATAGTCGAAAGACCCCCCGATGTGAGGCAGAAACGCTTAGCTATGTGAAAGCCTTCCCCCTTGTGGGGAAGGTGTCGCGACGCCTGAGCACTGAGATTTCCTTTAAATGGCGGTTGCCTGATAGCAGAACGTTTCCATTTTGCATAACAACAAAGGCGGCGTGACGGATGAGGGGATTCGCCGAAGGCGACAGGGCGGTGAGTATTGCCTTGCGGCAATATACCCTCATCCGACCA
>CACYPV010000035.1 GCA_902776375.1 uncultured Ruminococcus sp.
TGTTTTGTATATTCTTTTCCAACATTTCTATCACCAAGTCTATTATACCATATCTAAAGCAAAAAGCCCAGCTTTCGCTGAACTTTTTCGACAGACTGGCGGCTTATGATATAAGCCGTATAGCTTGCGGCGCATTGCCGCTTTCGGGCGGCTTATGATATAAGCCGTATAGCTTGCGGCGCATTGCCGCTTTCGGGCGGCTTATGATATAAGCCGTATAGCTTGCGGCGCATTGCCGCTTTCGAGGCGGCATATGATATAAGCCGTATAGCTTGCGGCGCATTGCCGCTTTGCAGTTAATCATATATTTCATACAAAGCATGAAGCATACTGTTTCTTCGCAACAGATACAAGCCTTTATCGATTGCGCGGCGCACCTCTCCGACGCTGTAACCTGTTTTCTCGGCTACGTCTATTTGGGTCATTCCATAAAAGAAATGCATTCGAATGCAAATGCGGCTCTTTTCGGGCAGCGCGGCAACTGCTTGATGTACTTTCTGCTTAAGCTCGCGTAGTTCTATGGCTTCATATTCCACAGTGGCAGCGCTGTCCTCGATAAAGTCGATAAGCTCTGTGTCTTCATCTTTTCCGCCCTTCATGAGCTCGTTTGCCGATACCTCTTGTATGCGTTTATCCGGTAGCTGCGCCTGTACCGTATTCATCACATGAAAATGCAAATAAGAGGTGAATTTGTACCCTTTGCCGCTGTCATAGCTTTTTACAGCGGCACGCAGCGCCTCATACATGCACTGCTCCAGATCTTCACCGTTGATATAGTTCGGCAGCTCCAAGCGCTTCTGATACCGTGCAAGAATATAATACAACAGCTTGCGGCACTGTACCCATAGATCATTGTAGAGCGCGGTTTTTCCGCTTTGGATTTGTAATACGATCTCCTCGTTGGACAATATGATCACCTCGTTTTACGGCGGTATATTCTTCTATGCGGTACATTCTGACATAGAGATACCACCAACCGTTATACTCGTTGTATGTAGGATAGGCAGAAACAAAGCGGTATCCCTTGTATTTGTGTTCCCAATACTCTTTGTCGTCTACGCGTTCACGCGCAAATCGGGCTAATTCTCGGCGCGTATGCGTACCGTCCTCGTGGGTTTCCGTCGGCTGCACAAGATTCTTTGAACAATTCCAGTTTCGCCCGGGCTTCTCCGAGTTTTTGCCGCCCTTCTTCCCGGCAATATAATTTGCGAACGCTGCGCCGCCCTCCTGCGTTGTCGGTTGGAAACGGTCACAATTGACATAATCGGCATAGTGCCACAGGCTTTCGGCGGCGTCGCGGGACATCTGCGACATAATCAAATGAACGTGCCAGTTGTTATGTCCTGTTTTTTCTACGACATAGATGTATTTGATATCAGGCAAGCCGTTGCGTTTGCGATATGCCTTGACCCGCCGCAGATAGTTTTGAGTATCCCGCAGAACAGCGGAATAGTCCAGATCGGGGCGCAGCTCGGCGCGGTAGTTGAGTGTGAGCAAGAGATCATTTTTCACAAAGTTGCTGTTTACAAGCCGCTCCATTCTTTTGGCAGCGTTCTTTTCGTTTTGTTTTCGCTGTGCTTCCAAAGACAGCTTGTTTTTGCGATCGCAGCGGTGCCCGTGCTCGGTCACGGGAAACATCTCAATTTCAAGGTGCTTTCCCGATAAGGTGAGTTTAGTTCGTGATTTCATATCATTTCCCGGCTTTCGGTCTGAGGGGAAAAAAGAGGGAAAGGGTTTCCCCCTTTTTTCCCCTTTTCACCCCTTTTATTCCTCTTTCGCGGATTGGTGTTCCTGCGAAAAATCTTTTGAAGCGTCGATTTGTTAATATCCAATACAAGCCCGAAAAGCGGCAGCAAAAGCCGCATTTTCTCTTGACTTTTGCCGCTGAAAATGATATAATAATCACATAGAGATGTGGCAAAAGCCGCTTGTCCTTGCCCGGTTGCAGGCCGGGCAGGGATTTTTATTTTATAGGCGCTATTCCGCTGTAAGGGATAACATTATCTATATTGGGAATACCGGCGTTAAGATAAGCGATAAGCCCGTCAAGGTTGATCAACCGCTTTCGCCCGCACATTACAACGGGAATTACACCCGATAACGCCATTTGGCGCAAGGCATATTTTGATAATGCTGTGTGTGGGTCAAGCTGTTTTAGTTCGCTTTACGCTTCATCCAGCGTTCGCATGCGGGCAAGCTGTGCCATGTTTTTCTCCTTTCCTCTTGCAAGCCCCGCCGAAATATGATAGAATCAGGACAAGGGCTTTTATGTTTCTGGTTACGTTTAGGCTCTAGCCGCTCCGTGTGTTGGCGCACATGGGGCGGCGCTTTTTGTTTGTGCAATCAACTGCATTGCCGCTTTCAAGGGTATTTCAATCAAGCACCGGCAGCACGGCGGTCAATGATCGTATTGATTGCGGCTATATAGCGGTTGGTGTCCGCTTCTCCCATTTCATAACGCAGCTTGCGCGTAATGGTGGCTTGGCTGACCCCTAGAACGTCCCCAAGCTCGTAAATTCGCACGCCGTTTTTCTTGGCATGACGGCGCACCGTCTGATTAGGCAGTAAATCATGTTTCATTTTTTCTCATGCTCCTATTGACATTTTGATGACTTTTTATTATACTCATTATAAGATGACTTTTTGTCATAAATAAATTATACACTGACGAATTGTCATTGTCAAGAAAAAACGCCACTTTCTTTTATTTTGGTGACGCATTGCCACAAACCGAAACGAGGTATAACCATGTGTGACAAAAACAGCATAGATATCAAGCGCTTTCAAGAGCTAATGGATAACAGCGGCAAAACACGCCCGACAATTGCCAAAGACTTAGGCTGTGATACTTCGACGATTACCAAGCATTATAATGGTGATCGAGGAGTAACAACTGATTACTTGATAAAATACGCAAAATACTTTAATGTTTCCGCTGATTATCTGCTTGGCTTATCAAATGCGAAACCTATTGAACCAGAAATTCAGGATATATCAAAATATACCGGTTTGAATGATCAGTGCCTTTCATTTCTTCATTCAAAGAATGGCGCGTTTTATTCTGATATTATTAATTTCTTGTTTGATAGTGATAACGTTTATGACTTTAGCCGGTTGTGTTTATATGCGAATGAATATCGAAATCTATATAGCCAATACGTTACTTTTAGCGAAAAAATGAGTGAAGAATTTGAACAGGTCTATATTTTTAAATCAAACAACCCAAACGAATTTGACGATGAATACGACAAAGCGGCAAAGCAACTTCAAGAAATCGAAGATAAACGTGATGTACGCATTATGAGAATACACGAAGTATTAAAACAATTGATTGATAAGTACTGTGCCGATCTCATTGATCGAGAAAAGGCCCTAATGGAAGACGATGAATTATTGAATCTGGATGATGTATTAGATGATGAAGGTGATTAAATGGCAACCATTGAAAAGCGCGGGAACAGTTACAGAATAACGGTTTCCTGCGGTATGGATATCAACGGCAAGCAAATACGCCGCAATATGACATGGAAGCCCGACAGCTGCATGACCGCCAAACAGATTGAAAAAGAGCTACAGCGGCAAAAGGTTTTATTTGAGGAAGCTTGCCAAAACGGAACCGCGCCCACTGACGGCAGGATAAAGCTTGCCGATTATGTGCCGATCTACCTCGAAACGGCAAAAAAGCAGCTTTCGCCGCTTGTGTTTGAACGCTATACCCGTATGCTTGAAATATGCATTGTGCCTATGCTCGGACATATGAAGCTAAAGGATATCAAGCCCATACATATACAGCGGTTTGTCAATGCATTGGAAGAACGCGAAACACACCTAGACGGCAAGGGCGGCAAGCTGTCGCCCTCTACTATCCACAGGTATTATACAATGGTGCAATCTGTAATGCACAGCGCCTACAAGCTCGGATTGATCGGCACAAATCCCGCAGACAGTGACCGCATAACCTTGCCGAAGATAGCGGAAGAAACAACCGAGATTTTCAATGAGCAAGAATTATCTGCACTGCTAGAAGCTCTTGAAGCCGAACCGCTGCAATTTCGCTTGTTGGTGCACCTCGCGCTATCTACAGCTTGCCGCCGTGGTGAGCTTGTAGGTTTGAAGTGGAGCGATATCAATTATGACACGCGGATTCTGACAGTAAGCCGTAGCAACTACAAGCTGAAAAACGACAGCGAGATAAAGAGCAAAACAACCAAGACAGGCAAAAGCCGCAAGATCATGTTACCGCCGTACTGCATTGCCATGTTGCGAGAACACCGCGCCGAACAGTTGCAAGCGCAAATGCTGTTGGGCGACGCATGGCGCGGTGACGAATGGGTGTTCATACAGGCAGACGGCAAGCCAATGTACCCATCGACCCCGACACTGCAATTCAGCAGATTCCTAAAGCGGCATAACCTTGAACATAAGAAGTTTCACGCCCTCCGCCACACCTCGGCAACGCTGTTGCTGTCAAACGGTACAAATATAAAGAATGTTTCCGAACGTTTAGGACATGCGCAGCTAAAAACCACCAACCGCTACGTGCACGCTGTAGAACAAGCGGAAAGAGAAGCGGCGAACACTCTGGAAATGCTACTCAGCCCCGCACAAAATAAGACATCTGCATAATAAAAGTGCTGCACCCTCTGATATAGAGAAGTGCAGCACTATATTTTTGTTATGATCTAAAGCGGCAAACGCCGCCAAAACAAAGAGTTTTTTTAGTGACTAACCCCAAATTCACCCCAAAACGCGTTTTTGTGCCTGTTCGGAAAAAGAAAAAACCGCACCGAATAGCCGAAAAATGGCTTGTTCATGCGGCTTTTCTTGGAGCTGATAACCGGATTTGAACCGGTGACCTCATCCTTACCAAGGATGCGCTCTACCTACTGAGCTATATCAGCGTGGTGAAAACTATTCTGTTTTTCGTCACAAATGGTATTATATCATATATTTTCAGAAATTTCAAATGTTTTTTGAAAATTTTTTAAATTTTTTATAATTTTAAAAATAATGGCTTATTTATGCGGAATTTTGAAAAATTTTTAAAAATTTTAAATCTTTTTTCAAAAAAGCTTGACAAGTAAACTTGGCAGAGTTATAATAATGACAATAAAACTTGGCAAAGGAGAATGAGCATGAACAGAGAAGAAGTTTTATCGAAGGCGCAAAGCGAGGGCAGGGAAAAAGACTTGCCGGACATCGAGGCGCAAAGAAGCGGAGCTTGGCTCGCATACATCATCGGGGTCATACTGTTGATCGCGGTAGATACCGTGAACGACTTTGTGCTGCATTACGTCAACCGAGGCGCGGATTTCGCGCTGTTCACAATGGTGTTCACGATTTTTTTGACAAAGTACATCCGCTTGCGCAAGCGGCACGAGCTGATAATGACGATACTCTGGGGCACGCTGTCGGCTTCGATGCTGGCGGTCTGGATATTGCAGCTGGCGGGAGTGATCTGATATGGATAACGAACTGATACTGCGCAACCGCCTTGCCGAAGCGCGCAAGGAGCAGCGCCTGTCGCAGAGCGAGCTCGCAAAGCTGGTTGGCGTGTCGCGCAACACGATAAGCTCGATAGAAACGGGGCAGTTCAACCCCACAGCCAAGCTCGCGCTGATACTTTGCATAGCGCTGGACAAAAAGTTTGAGGAGCTGTTTTATTTTGACTAAGGGTCGCCGAAAGGCGGCTCTTTTGCTTTGCTTGTGCAATATTGCTAAATCTGCATGGGTATTTTTGGATTGCACGATAGGTCAGAATGTGGTATGATTTAGGTGCGACACAAACTGAATATTTTCCATTCAAGTGAGCATTTTTACTATGGTAAAAATGCACGCTCTAATAAAAAAAAGCAATATCGGTTTTATTGTGTTTGTGCTTGGTATTGAGCGTATTTACGGTCGTTCCGTTTGCGGCTTCGGCTGCGGAGGTGACAGCGGAAGCCGTCGGCGCTTCAAGCGGCACCACCGGCAACTGCACATGGACGCTCAATAACGGCGCCCTTACCATCAGCGGAAACGGGGCAATGGGGGATTATTCATCTTATTCATCGTTGCCGTGGGGAAGCAATATCAAAACCGTTATCATTGAGAACGGCGTGACGAGTATCGGCGATAATGCGTTTTTCGGCTGTACTGGATTGACAAGCATCACCATTCCCCATAGTGTGACAAGCATAGGCGGTTATGTGTTTTACGGCTGTACCGGACTGAAAAGTATCACTATCCCCAACAGTGCGACAAGCATTGGCGAGAGTGCATTTTACGGTTGCACCGGACTGACAAGTATCACAATCCCAAACAGCGTAACGAGCATTGGCTATTATGCGTTTGAAGGCTGCACCGGACTGAAAAGCGTCATCCTTTCTAACGGAGTTATGTGCATCGGTTATCATATGTTTTACGATTGCACCAGTTTGACAAGTGTCACAATACCCAATAGCGTGACGAGTATTGACGAAGGAGCCTTTTGTTGGTGTGACGACTTGGCAAACGTCACCATCCCTGAAAACGTGACGAGTATCGGCAGCTCAGCATTTTACGGCACAACGTGGTACTATAATCAGCCGCAGGGGTTGGTATATGCGGGTAAAGTTGCCTACAAATATAAGGGAACCATGCCTTCTAATACATCGATTGTTCTTCAGGACGGCACAAAAGGAATTGCAGATACTGCGTTTAATGGCTGTACTGGCTTGACAAGCGTCACTATACCGGACAGTGTGACGAGAATTGGCAGAGAAGCGTTTAAAGGTTGTACTAGCTTGACAAGTGTCACTATACCGGACAGCGTGACGAGTTTCGGTTATGATGCATTTTACAACACAGCGTGGTATAATAGTCAGTCTAATGGTTTGGTGTATGCAGACAAAGTTGCCTACAAATATAAGGGAACCATGCCTTCCGATACATCGATTGTTCTTCAGAACGGAACAAAAGTAATTGCAGATTATTCATTTAGTGATTGTATTGGTTTGACAAGCATAACTATTCCCAATGGTGTGACGATTATAGGCGATTATGCGTTTTGCGGGTGCGATGGCTTGACAAGTGTAACCATCCCGGATAGCGTGACTAGTATCGGCGATTTAGCGTTTTGCTGGTGTGACGGCTTGACAAGCGTAACTATCCCGAATAGCGTAACTAGTATCGGCGATACCGCGTTTAGCGGCAACACAGAATTAACCATTTATGGTTATATTGGCTCGTTCGCCGAAACTTATTCCAAAAATAATCATATTGCCTTTATAGCTTTAGATGATTCCTATACATACACAGATGAAACAACTGACATTTCAGTAACTGCCGATGCTGATCTGACCTTGCGCATTATCGAAAAAGAAAACACTGAAATCGGCGATATCATTCTGAATAACGGCGAAGAAATAAGCAAAGCTTTTGATATCACGCTTTTGAAGGACGGTGCGGAAACTCAACCTGACGGCACTGTTACCGTAAAGATTCCGTGCGATGATAGTAATGCAAAGGTCTATCGCGTTGAAAGCGATAACACTTTAACAGATATGAATGCTGTTTATGAAAACGGTTACTTGGTGTTTACCACCGAGCACTTCAGCGTATATATTGTAACAGTTCAAAAAACGGTCGCAATTGGTGATGCGGATCTTGATGGAAAGATTGATATCCGCGACGTGACAGCTATTCAACGACATATTGCCGAGTTTGCGGTGTTCAGTGATGAACAGCTTGCTGTTGCCGATACGAACGGCGACGGAGTTGTGACGATCGACGACGCTACGCATTTGCAGAGGTATTTGGCGGAATATGACGTGCAATTAGGTTGATTTGATCTATTTGCTTCAAGCGATCGATATAATAGATACTTGCAAATAACATTAAACCCGCTTCGACGTGAAGCGGGTTTTTGATATGGATGCGGATTTATGCTAATAAACAACAGACGGTCTTTTTTGATAAACACAGCCACCCGCTCATACGAACGGGTGGCTGTGTTGGTAGGAAAAATCTATGCAAAAAGCGGATAATCATTTTTGGTGGGCGGCAACCCTTTTGTCGCTTCGCGACAAACCCCTTATCCGAGCAATTCGCAAAGCGAATTGCCCACCTTCTCCGCGAGGGAGAAGGCTTTCGCGGAGCTATACGTTTGTTCCTCTTGGTGGGGGGTCCTTCGACTATTTCGCTACGCGAAATTGCCTCCGGCACCGCTCAGGATGACAGTTTTACTAGTTCATAGTTCAAAGTGTAAAGTGCAAAGTTCTTTAGTTGAAAATTACAAATTACAAATTGCAAGTTGTTTTTTTCAATAAACGTTGTGTCCTTTTAACTCACTAGTCACTAGTCATTTCGCCGCATGAGCGGCGAACGGGCGGCGGCAAGCACCGCCCCTACGTCAGAACACCGACGTTTTTGCTAATTTATCTAGCATCTAGCTTCTAGCCTCTAACTTCTAGCCTAGCCTTGTATCATCAAAAAGCTTTGGGGGGCGAGCTTGACTTTGCCGTCTTCGATGACTGCGCCGCCGATCTTGTACACCACGTCGCCGCCGTCACATTCGATCTCTGCCTCTTTGCCGAGGGGGTTGAAGAACATCGTCAGGCTGCCGCGGCGGTAGGCGAAGGGGATCTCGCTGTCCTTGTACATGAATTCGAGCTCGCCGTTGCCGTGGAGGTCGTCGTACTTATGGCGCAGGGCGATAAGGTCGGTCACGGTGCGGTAAATGCTGTCGGGGTCGTCCTTTTGGTTCTCGACGGTCGGGGCGCCGTCGCTGAGGTCGACGGGCAGGTACGGGCGGTCGCTTGTTGAGAAGCCTAGATTCTTGCCGTCGCACCACTGCATGGGCGTGCGCGAGCCGGTGCGTGAGAAGCCGCCTTCCTTGCTTATCAGGTCAGCCTGATAGCGCATGCCGATTTCGTCGCCGTAGTATAGGAAAGGCACGCCGGGCATGGTGAAGATAAAGGCGTTGATGAGCTTTATCGCCTGTTTGTCGTGATAGGCGGTCACGCGCGGCATGTCGTGGTTGTTGGTCATAAAGCAGATGTAGCCGTTGTCCTTGGTGCGGTTGTAGGCGGGCAGGTATTCCTCGGCAAAGCCCTTGAGGTCGCCCAAGCCGTTGGGGTTGAACACGGACAGGTCGCCCCATTCGCCGAAGCGGAACAGGCGGCTGTAGCCGTTGCCGTAGTGGTCGAGGTAAAAGTCCATATGGAAACCCGCGTTGTTTATCGCGCGGTCGGGATGGCACCATTCGGCAACCATCGCCGCCTCGGGATATTCCGCGTCGAGCATTTTTCTTACGCCGCGCCAGACCTTGGCTGTGGCGATCTTTTCGTCGTCGTTCTTTACAAGTGAGTCAGCCATGTCCACGCGGAAGCCGTCGGCGCCCTTGTCGAGCCAGAAGCGCATTACCGCCTTCATTGCCTCGGCGGTGCGCAGGCAGTCGGGGTGGTCGGGCGGAAGCTGCCACTCGGGGTGGGTTATCTCGTAAAAGCCGTAGTTGAGCGCGGGCTGCGAGCTGAAATAATTTACCATGTAGTTGCCGTCGCGCTCACAGATGCCGCACATCAGGCGGTACTGCGGCGGCGCGTCCCACACGCTCTTTGTGAAAATGTAGCGGTTGCTCAGCTCGCTTTCGCGGGCGCGCTTGGCTATCTGGAACCACGGGTGGGTGTCGGAGGTGTGACCGGGCACGAGGTCGAGCAAGATCTTCATGTCCTTGCCGTGAGCCGCCTCGAACAGCCTTACCAAGTCCTCGTTGGTGCCGTAGCGCGGCGCGACCTTGTAGTAGTCGCGGACGTCGTAGCCCGCGTCCATAAAGGGCGAGTCGTATATGGGATTGAGCCATATCGCGTTGCAGCCCAGCCCCTTTACGTAGTCGAGCTTTTCGATTATGCCGTCGATATCGCCGATGCCGTCGCCGTTCGAGTCGTAAAAGCTCTGCGGATATATTTCATAAAACACTGCGTCGTTAAGCCATTTTGGCATAAGGTACACCCCTCTTTCAGTTTATATTTTCAGTATAACATCTTTATTCTAATTTGGCAATATAATTTCCAATAAAAATCACTTGCAACTTTTATTTTTCGAGCATAGTATTTATATTAGAAGCTAGAGGCTAGAAGCTAGAGGCTAGAGGCTGGAAGCTAGAGGCTGTTAGTCATATAAGTATTATCTAGCGTCTTCTAGCGTCTAGCATCTAGCATCTAGCATCTAAACGGGGGTGTTGTATGACTATCAGCAAGCTGGGGGAGGATAGGGTGCTTTTGGTGCTCGGCGACAGGGATATGGATGAGCTGGCGCTGGATTTCGCGGTCATGAGCATGGAGAACGCACATTCGCGCAGGGTCATCCTGCGGCTGACGACGCTCGCCTGCCGCAAGTCGGGCATCGACATAAGCGGCAAGCGGCTGAGTATCGAGGCGATGCAAATGACAGACTGCTGCTACATCCTCGTCACGGTCGGCAATGAGCCCAGGCGCTACCGCCTAAAGCGGATAAGGCGCGGAGGGGGCTGCTGCTGGCGGTTTGAGGACTGCGCGGCTTTCCTCGGCGCGGTCGAGGCGCTGTACCGGCGCGGGCTTTCAAAAACAAGAAACGCCGCCTACGAGAAGGGCGGCGCTTATTATCTGGTTTTCGAACGCTTCAGATTGCCCGAACAGGCGCGCGGGGCGCTGACGGAATTCGGAGAATACGCGGGCGGAGCGCTGCGCTGCGCGCATATAAGAGAGCACGGAAGGGCGCTGTGCGGACATAACGCGGTTGACTCCATAGGGCGATTCCTGTAAACCCGTAACAAAGATATTTACACCGTGGCTGGTTTGTGGTATAATGATGTCATCATTTCATTGATCGGCGGTGATCCAAATAAAAACCTTTATTACTAAAACTACGGATATTTTTCTGTTCCTGATTTTGTCCGTGGCGCTGGCTGTGAACGTTTGGAAATTCAGCGGCTATGTCAACGGCAAGCTGCAATGGCTGTTTATCGCGGGCGCGATTGGCTTGATAGCGCTTTTCTGCGTATTCGGCGGAGCTTTCCTCAACAAAATCAAAAGGCTTCTCGCTTTTTCCGACGGTTGGTCGGTGCGCACGATGGCGCTGATAATATTCATCGCGCTGGCGGTCAGCAAGATCTTTCTTGTTTTTTTGCTCGACAACAATGTGCATAATCACGACGATATGCATCACTATCTTTACTTTGCCGAGCAGATCGCGGACAACGGCGTTATCGCGGACGAGACCCTTTACGCGCGGCTGTTTCCCTACACGGTCCTTTACGGTATGCTGCTTAGCCCGTTTTTCAAGCTTTTCGGCTCAGACCCGAAGGTGGCGACCGTGCTGATGTCGGTGCTGCTGACGGTGACAAGCGTTTTGCTGTTCGACATTATCCGCCCGTACGCCGGCAAAAAGAAGGCGTTTTGGGGGATAATGCTCTACAATTTTCTGCCGATCGGGCTTTTCCAGTCGCAGGTCGTGGTGCATGAGACCGTGCTGCTGTTCTGCTCCGTGCTCGCCTTTTGGCTGCTTCAAAAGGCGCTTAAAAAGGAGCTTTCCGCGCCGAAGCGCGTTGTTTTGCTGCTGCTTTCGGCGCTGACGATCGCGATAGGCACAAGGCTGAATTTGGGCGGAGCGGTCACGATCATCGCGTTTGTGATATACGTTTTGGTCAAACAGCTTCAAACGGGCTTTAGTTTAAAAAAAGTGCTGAATCTGCTGGTGACGGCGGCGTGTTACGCGCTGTGCACGGTTTTGATATTCGGTTTGTTTTCGGTCGCTTTTTCGAACATCGTAGCCACTCCCGCCGATAAAAAGGCGAGGGAGGAAAGCATTGCGGCGAACGCTCTGCCGATGGGCTGGAACACCTACCTCGGCTGCAATGACAGCACGGGCGGCGTGTGGAACGAGGAGGACTGGCGAACTTACAGCCGTTACTTCTCTATGACCGACCCGCAGGAGGCGAAGGATTACCAAAAAAATCTCGTGCGTGAACGCGCCGAGAGCTTATGCAGCGATCCGCCGCGGCTTGCGAAGCATTTGTGCAACAAAGCGGTCGAACAGTGGGGCGTGCCGCTTTTGGGCATCGTTTACGGCAAGGGCGGCAATAAAATCAACGATTTCCTGCTTTACGCCGGCAACAGGGCGATTTACAAGGGCATTTTGGCGCTTTGCTATTTATCGAATATCCTGATCTACACGATCATTCTGTTCTCGTACTTTAAAAAACGCAAAAAGGGCGAGCAGACTCCCGTCACGCCCGCGCTGCAATTCAAGCTGATGATCGTCGGCACGGCGCTGGCGCTGTTCCCGTTTGAGATATCGAACAAGTACATCTGCCATTTGCATTTGCTGCTGATGGCGGTCGCGATAATGAGCTGCGCGCGGTTTATAGATAATTCCGAACGTTTGCGCAAAAAGCTGTTCCGCTCGAAACATGCGGATCGAATCGATTATAATTCTAAATAAGAATAAAGGACTGTCGGATAAAACCCGGCAGTCCTGTTTTTTTATCAATATTTGGCTTCTTTAAGCAGCTTTTCCCATTCCTTGATGATGCTTCTGTCGGCGAAGTAGTCTATGCGCATCGCCTTTTGCACTCTGGCGAGGGTGGCGTTTGTCTTTTCCCTTGCCTTTTGGGTGCCGTCGAGCAGGATGTCGTAGACAGAGGAGATGTCCTTTTCCCACTTGGCGCGCTCGTTGCGGATGGGGCTGAGGGTCTCCTCAAGCACCTGAATGAGGAATTTTTTGCACTTGCCGTCGCCGAGTCCTCCGCGGCGGTAATGCTCCTTCATTTCATCGAGGCAGGCGTATTCGGGCAGGTACTCCGCGAAGTGATCGTCGGTGCACAGCGCGTCGAGGTAGGTGAACACCACGTTGCCCTCGGTGTGGCCGGGGTCTTCGATGCGCAGGTGAGTGGGGTCGGTGAACATTTTGCCGTTGACCTGCTGTTTGATGGTCTTTGCGGTGTCGGACAGGTAGATGCAGTTGCCCAGCGACTTGCTCATCTTCGCCTTGCCGTCAACGCCGGGAAGGCGGCGCTGGGTCTCGTTTTCGGGGATCATAGCCTTGGGCAGGACGAGCGTGTCGCCGTAGAGGCGGTTGAACTTCTCGACGATCTCTCTTGTCTGCTCGATCATCGGCAGCTGATCCTCGCCGACGGGCACTACCGTAGCGTCAAAGGCGGTGATGTCAGCCGCCTGCGATACGGGGTAGTTGAAGAAGCCGACGGGCAAGCCCTCGTCCGCGAAGCCGCGCATCTGTATTTCAGCCTTGACGGTTGGGTTGCGCGCGAGGCGGGCGGTGGTGACGAGGTTCATGTAGTAGAAGGTGAGCGCGTGCAGGGCGGGAAGCGCCGACTGAACGCAGATAGTGGTCTTTTCGGGGTCAAGTCCCACCGACAGGTAGTCGAGCATGACGTTGATGATATTGTCGCGGATCTTCGCGGGGTTGTCGGCGTTGTCGGTCAGCGCCTGATCGTCCGCGATAAGGATGTTTATCTCGTCAAATTTGCCGGAGTTTTGCAGCTCTACGCGCCTTTTGAGCGAGCCTACATAGTGTCCGAGATGAAGGCGTCCCGTGGGGCGGTCGCCGGTGAGGATTATTTGTTTTTGATTGTCCATAATGATACTCCTTGGAAGTGGGTTAGGGGCTGGATAGTTGAAAGTTTTTTTAAATCAACAATCTACAATCTACAATTAACAGCGAAGCGACCCTTCACTGTAAACTGTTAATTGTTAATTGTTAATTAATCTTCCTAAGATTTTGATGCCCTTTTCAAGCTGTTCGTCTGTGGGGGTCGAGAAGTTGATGCGGAAGCTGTGACATTCGTCGCTCTCGTTGACTAAGAACGCGTTGCCGGGCACGACGCAGACCTTGTTGAGCACCGCGGTCTTGCAGAACTCGGGCATGTCAACGTCACGGGGCAGGTCGCACCAGATGAACAGACCGCCGTCGATCTTGTGGTAGGTGATGGCGGGCGCGCAGTATTTGTCGAGCAGATCCATGCAGAACTGCGCCTTCTCGGTGTAGATGTCGCGCAGCATTTGCAGGTGCGCGTTGAAATCGTATTTGGTGATGAATTCGTCGCAGATCATCTGTGACCAGATGTTGGTGTGCACGTCGTTGCCCTGCTTGCAGACCACGAGCTTTTGGAAGATGGGCTTGGGCGCGATGGTGTAGGCAACGCGGATGCCGGGGGAGATGACCTTTGAGAAGGAGCCCGCGTAGATGACGATGCCGTCCGTATCAAAGCTTTTGATGTTGGGCAGGGCTTCGCCGCTGTAGCGCAGGTCGCCGTAGGGGTTGTCCTCGAGAATGAGCACGCCGTACTTTTTGGCGAGCTCGTAGACCTTTTTGCGCTTTTCAAGGCTCATGGTGACGCCGGAGGGATTCTGGAAATTCGGGATGGTGTAGATGAGCTTGGCGTTGGGGTTGGCTTTGAGCTTGTCTTCAAGCTCGTCGGTGCTCATGCCGTCGGGCTCGACGGTGACGCCCACCAGCTTTGCGTTGTAGCTGCGGAAGGTGTTGAGCGAGCCGATGAAGGAGGGAGCCTCGACGATGACGACCTCGCCCTCGTTCACAAGCGCCTTTGAGCAGAGATCCATTATCTGCTGCGCGCCTGTGGTGATAAGTATGTCGTCGTTGTCGGTGCCGGTGTTATGCTCCTTTTGCATGTATGCCATCATGTGCTGCCTGAGCGGGGTGTAGCCCTCGCTGACGCTGTACTGCAAAACGGCTATGGGGTTCTCTTTTAAAATGCGCTCGGAGATCTCCTGAACAGCCTTTACGGGAAAGGCGTCGGGGGAGGGGTTGCCCGCCGAAAGCGAAACGACCGTGGGGTCGGCGGCGTATTTGAAGATCTCGCGGATCGCGCTGGGTTTCAGGTTTGATACCCTGTCGGAAAATTTGTAATCCATATTATTCTAACCTTCTTTTTATAAATTCGCTTCCTATTCTATCACGTTTTTTGCTTGGAATCAAGAGGAAAGTGGAAGCGCCCTGCACCGATATTATATTGAGATTTTAGAAGAAAAGGCGACAGACAAAAAAATAACAAAATTCGATAAAAGAACAAACTGTAGAACGTGCACAAAAATTTGTGCTTGTTGTTGTGCATGTTGCCAGATGCTCCGTTATAATTCACAAATATGTGCCGAGAATTTTTACTTAAAAAATTCAATTGTTCAATTGCGAGATTTGTTTGTGTATGGTATAATTATGCCAGATAGTAGGCTGACAGCCTAAATCGGAAAAAATTTTTTAGAAGAGGAGCAATTAACATGAGAACAATGAAAAGAACTGTTTCCGTTCTGCTTTCCCTGATGCTTGTGCTCGGTATGATGACCATCGGCATGAGCGTTGCGAGCGCAGCGGAGACAAAAGTGACAGCAACATCCAACATCGGTGCTACCGCATCGGCTGCCTACACGGCTGACAGCGAGCAGGTCACAGTTACCTACAAGCTGAACACCGCCGCGACCATCTCGGGCGTCCGCGCAGTTATCACCTATGACAAGGCTGTTCTGAAGCTTGCAACCACCAACACAGCAGCAACCTGCTTCCCCACCCTCAACGAGAGCCTCGTTGCTAACCTCACCAAGACCGACGGCAGACTTCCCTTCAACGCGTCCAGCTATAACGGATACGATTTCGCGGGCGGCGCTGTTCTGGCTACCGTAGTATTCGACATCATCGGTACCGGCAACACCACCGTTGACCTCGAAGTAAAGGATCTTATCTCGATCAAAAACGCACCCAGCCAGAGCGACGATGACGAAGTTGTCATCATCGACGACGCTACCAACGACACTTCCAAGTACACTGCTACCGCAGAAGTTACCGTTAGCCCCAGCGGCATTGATCCTTCCGTATTCATTCAGGATGTAAGAATCGCTCTCGAAGGCAAGATCGGTCTGAACTATTATCTGCTTGACGCTCCCGAGGGCTACGATGCTTCCAAGCTGAGCGCAGAGTGGGTAGGCGAGAATGAAGAAGAGAACGTTACCCTTAACTATTCTGCTATGCCCAAAGGCAAAAGAAAGAACGTTTATGTAAGAACTCATTCTTACTATCTGTATTCCTTCATGATGACCCAGCCCGTTACTCTTAACATAAAGTATAACGGCGAAACTGTTTGCAGCTACACCCTTTCGATCGTTGACTGGGTAGATCAGCATATCTCTGAATTTGAAGGCACTAACCCCGCAGCTGTAAGACTTGTTAAGACCATGCTCAACTACGGCGCTGCCGCTCAGGTACAGTTTGACGAATACACCGATAAGCTTGCTAACGAAAACTGCGACCTGCCCCTCGAGCAGATCACCGCAGACCAGATCCAGGTATCCAGCGGATTGAACGTCGCTCCCAACCTTTCCAGCATCGGCGCAAACTTCGTAAGACAGACTGCTGAGCTTAAATCCGGTATCGCTATCCGTATCTATGTATCGGTCACCGACGCTACCAAATTTGCTCAGTCCTCCGTTACCTGTGAGGGTCAAACTCTTACATACACAGGCGGCACAAAGAGCAAAGTTGCTACCTATGACAATATCTTCTCGTTCGAGATGGATAAGGACTACACCTTTACATTCAGCAACGGCGCTACCTACAAGACCAGCATCATGAGCTATGTAAAGAACCTGCTTGCGAACAACCCCGACAACGAGAATATCGTTAACATCGTTTCCGCTATGTACTGGTACAACCAGGCTGCTAACGCAGTATTTGAATAATTGAATACTTGACAGAATTTTATATATCTAGTATAATAAATTCACTACATGCAGAAGGAGGTGTAGAGATTGAAATACACAAAGGCTATGATGGACGTTGTTGAGCTGGAGGTAGAGGACGTTGTTCTCACCAGTTCTTGCCCCGACGACGATTTTTGTGATGATAATTTACCGCCCTGCCGTGCTGAGCTGTAATTACATTACAACAAGAAACAAAAGAACTGCCGTGCTTTATGCACGGCAGTTTTATTTACTTGATTTTTATCTGAAAATAGTGTATGATATAATAAATAATTTTAGGTTGGTGGCTATAATGAAAATGATTTTTGAAGGCGACAAATATGTGCAGACCGTTCTGGGAAAAAAACAGGTCGATGAATCTGCTGTGTACAAATGGTCGCAGTTCACGGTTTTTCACACCTGCGACGGAGCAGATTATTTGTATAACAATTTTACCAAGGTGATATATCGCCTTGAAGACGAGAGCTTTACATATAACACTGACGAACGCATAAGCGGAGCAGATATAGCGGCTGACAAGGCGCTTGCCGAGCTTGCCGCCGAAAGCTTTTTGGTGCAAGAGGACAAGGACGAGGACTCTATTTATTTGAGCTTTTGCAAGATCTCACGCGCCATGAGGACTAAGCGAGACGGGTTTTCTCTGTATACCATTTTGCCTACGACCGCCTGTAACGCAAGGTGCGTTTATTGCTTTGAGCAGGGCATGAAATTCGTCACCATGAAGGACGATACCGTTGACCAGACGATAGAATTCATCAAGAAGTCGCATAACCCGAAAAAGCCCGTTCGTTTTAGTTGGTTCGGCGGCGAACCGCTTGTAGGTGAGAAGATCGTCGACCGTATCTGCGACGGCATGCGTGAGGCGGGAATAGAGTTTGATTCGAATATGGTGACCAACAGTGCGCTTATAACGGAAGACACCATAAAGAAAATGAAAAACGACTGGAACCTCACCACAATGCAGATCACGCTCGACGGGGTAGAGGAGGAGTATAACCGCCGCAAGAACTATATTTTTCAGTACGATTCCGCTTATTGGCATGTGCTGTCGCGCATAAAGCTGGTGAACGAAAACGATATTAGTCTCAGTATTCGCGTTAATGTTGACCTTAATAATGTTGACGGCGTGGTTCAAATGGCGGGCGATTTGAAAAACTTTATTGTAAAACCCGGAATCGTCAGCATATATCTGGCTCCGCTTTTCGATTTGCAGGCGAGTACCGGAGCGGGCGAAATCTGGAAAAAGAGCTTTAACGTTATGGCGGAGCTTGAAAAGATGGGTTTCCGAGTGGGTTATCATTCAAGTATATCCAAGACGAAAGATCATTACTGTATGGCGGACGCCCCATATGAGGCGATCGTGGTTTCGCCGGAGGGCAAGCTGCATAACTGTGAGCATATCGGCGATATCCCGCCCTACGGCGACGTTTGGACAGGCGTTACCAACACTGAGCTTGTAAAAAAGCTTTTTAGCGTTGAGCCGGTTCAAGAGATGTGCCGAGGCTGCTTCGCGCTGCCGCATTGCACCACCTTCACTGGCTGCGACCATGCTCGCGTTGACTGCCGCTATGCCGCAAGGATGAACATGGAGCGCGGACTTGACAGGGCTATAAGGAGATTAAGCAAAAACCCGGAGTCGCCCGACGCTCCCGAAGAAAACGAAAACGAGATAATGGACAGCGATATAAATTGCTAAAAAACGACCTTTCTTTCCCAAATAGGGAAGAAGGGTCGTTTTTGTTTTGCAAAGTGCGGCGGGTCATCTGTATATGATGTTCACCCTGTCGCTAAATGCCTTTTCCGCTACCTTTGTGTTGCGCGACAGTATCACCTCGTCAAGACTTGAATTTGAGAACGCGTATGCCTCGATCTCCTGAACGCTGTCGGGAATGTTGATGTCGTTAATCGAGGAAAATTCAAAGGCGTACTCCTCGATTTTAGTGATGGTGTCGGGCAGGACGATGATGCTTTTTTCATCGCCCATCTTATGCATTGATTGGGCGAAAGCGTTTTTGCCAATAATGGTGACGGTTTTGCTGTCGATGGTACGGGGTACCTTGATAGCAGCCATTTCGTAGCCGCCGCTGTCTACGCCGGTGATGGTCAGGGTGTTGTCGGCGTTGACCTTGTAGGTAAACTTAGCACCGTCGTAGTCGCGCTTTTTACTGGTAAGACAGCCGTTCATACTAAATATGAAGGTCATGGCGGCGCTGAACGCCGCCGCGCGGAGAAAAAGTTTTTTAGCGGTTTTTATCATATAGCATTCTCCTCTCCGTTGCGTACGGTGACTTTGACCGCCTCGTCAAAGACGTTTGCCTCGAGCTTTGCGCTATGCGGGATAGACGCCTCGGTCAGGGCGGAGCAGTTTGAAAACGCATTGTATCCAACGGAGGTGACGGAATCCGGCAGAGTTACCGTTTTAAGACCCGATTGTGAAAACGCGTTATTGCCTATGGTGGTTACAGTGTTGGGAATATTGATACTTTCGAGCAGTGTGCAATCGAAAAATGTGTCCGGGCTTATCTCGGTGATACCGGCGGGAAGCTTGATCTCCTTAAGTCTGCGACATTCGGAAAAAACGCCGTCCCCCATGGATGTCAAGCTGTCGGGGAGGCTGACTGAGGTGAGCCGGTCGCAATATTCAAATGCATGAGAGTCGATCATAGTAACCTCGTCGGGGATTGTGATTTTTTCAAGCAGAGAGCACTTGAAAAACGCATCCATACCAATTTCTGTCACTCCGGATGGGATATCGATCTCCCTGATGCTGCCGCAGGATTCAAAGGCAGCTATGCCAATTGATGTAACCGTGTCGGGTATGTTGACGTGCTCAAGGCGATCGGCGTTACTGAATGTATAAGCGTCGATCGTGGTGATGCCTGTGGGAAGTTTGATTTCCCTCAGTTCTCTGCATTTGGAAAATGCGCCGTTTCCGATAGCGGTCATGCGGTCGGGAAGGATAACAGTATTAAGTTTTTCGCATGAACTAAAGGCGTATTCACCGATGACGTTCACAGTCGCCGGAAGGGTAATCTCTTCCAAAGCGGATTTGCAGAAACATTCCGTCTTGATTTCGGTTATGCCGTCGGGGATGGTGAGCTTTTTTATGCCGGACGAATAGAACGCGCGGCGCCCGATCTCTTTTAAGCCGACGCGAAGATTAAGCTCGTTAAGCTGTGCGCAGCCGTAAAACGCATTGTTGCCGATGACGGTGACCGAGGAGGGCAGCTGTATATCGTTCAGTTTTTGCAAGTTTGCAAAGGCGTTATCAGGTATCTCGGTTATGCTGTTTCCTTCAAACCTGATCGAGCTCAGCTCGGAAAACGGCTCGAAAGCCATTTCGCTGAGGGCGGTGACTGTTTTCGGGACAACGACCTCTTTGATGTTGTAGTGAAAGTGGTTTGAACTGAAATCCAGCTTGGTTATGGTTTTTCCGTCTATGGATTCCGGAATGTCGAGCTTGGTCTGATCTTCGCTGAATTGCAGACCGGTCAGGGTGGCGGTGCCGTCGCTGTTGAGATAATAGCTCGTTTCCATTTTCTGAAAGCTTGCTTTTTCGGGGTCGCTTACCCTGCTTTTATCATCTTTTAAATAATCGCAGCCGCTCAGCGCCGCAAGCATCAGGGTGAGAGTGACGGCGGTTATAGCAGTGGTAACGCGCCGGGGTTTTGAGAACATTGATTCGTCAGCTCCTTGTTCGTTATAGCTATATTATGGCATTTCGGGCGGAGGTTGTCAATGAAAAAAACGGCCTTTTTCGTTTGGTTTGGAAAAAGACCGCTTTTTATTTTTAGTGTTATTATACAAGCTCTTTCTTGATAGCCGCGAGAAGCTCGTCGTAGGTTTCGTAGGCGGGAACGTCGGGGTTGTCGGCGATAATGCTCGCGGGGGCTTTGAACAAGAAGCCCGCCTTGCTCGCCTTTATCATGCCGAGGTCGTTGTAGCTGTCGCCGCTTGCGATAGTTTCGCAGCCGCAGGACTGCAGCGCTCTGACGGTGGTGTACTTTGACTTTTCGCAGCGCATTTTATATCCCGTTATCTTTCCGTCCTCGCCGACGATGAGCTCGTTGCAGAAGATGGTGGGCATGCCGAGCTTTTTCATAAGCGGCGCGGCAAACTGCGAGAAGGTGTCGCTGATGATGATGGTCTGGCAGGTGGCTCGGAGCTCGTCCAAAAACTCCTTGGCGCCCTCCATCGGGTCGATGGTGGCGATAACGTCCTGGATCTCTTTCAGTCCCAGACCGTGCTCGTTCAGAATGTTGAGGCGGTAGTTCATCAGCTTGTCATAGTCGGGCTCGTCGCGGGTGGTCTTTTTGAGCTCGGGAATACCGGAGGCGTTCGCGAAGGCGATCCAAATCTCGGGGACAAGCACGCCCTCAAGATCCAAACATGTTACATACATAGATAATGCTTCCTTTCATTTCAAAAATCACAGAAAACAGTATAGCACTTTTATGCTGTCAAGTCAATAAAATGAGGCGGTTTTTTAACTGTAAGTAGCGGAGGCGAGTATATTGCACATTTCGCTCATTTCGCCCTTGGCGTTGAAGGCGTCGTTTGAAACGGCGAAGAAGGTGTATTTTGACCCGGGCTCGGTGTAGTCGTAGGCGCAGTACGAGGTGAAGTAGCCCCAGTGGAAGAAGCCGCCGTTAGCGGGCTGAACGCCGAAGCCGTATGTTCCGCCGTCCTCCGGAGTGCTGTAGTTGGTCGTCATCGCCGCGTAGCTCTCGGGGGAGAGAAGCTTGTTGTCAAAGAACGAGGTCAGCCAAAGGTTCATGTCGGCGGCGTTGGATATCATGTCGCCCAAGCCCATAGTTATGCCGACGTAGACGGTCTGCGGATTGGGGTTGGGATTTTCCGCGAGGTTTTCGGAGCCGAGCATTTCGTCGATGAAGCCCGAGTGGGTCATGCCCAGCGGGGTGAAAATGCGCTCCTTTACGAACTGCTCGAACGGTGTATTTGAAACCTTCTCAACTATGCGGGCGAGCAGGAAGAAATTTGAGTTGCAGTAGGAGTACATGCTGTCGGGCTCGAAGTCGAGCGGCTGCTGTATAAGCCAGTTTTCCAGCGTGTCGCGGTTTTGCTGCGCGGTGTTGCTGTTGGTGAGCTTGTCCTTCAATTCCTCGCGGGGTATCTCGTGCAGGTTGCCGCCGTCCACGTAGGAATCGTAGAATTCGGCGATGCCGGAGCGCATGCTGAGCATGTTTTTAAGGGTGACATCGTCGCCGTAGACGCAGTCGGGGTAGTATTTGCCGATGTTGTCTTCAACGCTGAGCAGCCCGTCCTCCTGCAAAAGCATTATGCAGGTGGCGGTGAACTGCTTCGAAACGGAGCCGATGCAGAAAAGAGAGTCGGCGGTGGTCTTTTCGCCGGTCGTTGGGTGGGCTACGCCGCGCGCGTGCTGTGCGATGACCTTGCCGTTTTTCGTGACGCTGACAACGCCGTTGAAGCCGTAGGCTTCCATGACGCGCTCGACGGTATCCTGCTTTTCCTTGTCGATGTTCAGCTCCTGAGCGGGCTGAGCGGCTTTAGTCGTATCCGGCGCGCTGCTCAACTGCGAGGGCTGCGCGGAGCTTTGGCTTGAGCTCTGCCAGGATTCGCTGTCGCCGCCGCAGGCGCAGAGCGAAAGCGTGAGTATAACGCCCAGAATCAGGGCAATAGCTTTTTTCATTATTATCCTTCCTTTTCGCGGTAATAGATACATGATACCATATTAAACGACAAAAAGCAAACAAAAGTATTGACAACTCTTTTTCGCGGCTATAATATATGTATAAAAGAATAAGGGAGGATCAATATGTATAAATTCAACGCTGAAAAGGTAAAAAACGAGTGCGTACAGTGGATACGCGACTTTTTTGAGAATAACGGCAAGGGCTGCAACGCGGTCGTGGGCATTTCGGGCGGCAAGGACAGCTCGATAGTCGCGGCGCTTTGCGTAGAGGCTCTCGGCAGGGACAGGGTCATCGGCGTGCTCATGCCAAACGGCGAGCAGGCTGACATCGACATGGCGAAGCTGCTGGTCGATACCCTCGGCATCAAGCATTTTATAGTAAACATCAAGGACGCTGTGGATGGCATTATCAACAGCATACCCTTTGAATTGAGCGAGCAGAGCCGCGTGAACCTGCCGCCGAGGATACGCATGTCCACGCTTTACGCGGTCTCGCAGAGTCACAACGGCAGGGTGGCGAACACCTGCAACCTCTCTGAGGACTGGGTGGGCTATTCGACGCGCTACGGCGATTCCGTGGGCGATTTCAGCCCGTGCTCATTCATCACTGTACAGGAGATGAAGCAGATCGGCAGACTGCTCGGGCTGCCCGACGTGCTGGTTGACAAGGCGCCTATCGACGGGCTTTGCGGCAAGACCGACGAGGACAACCTCGGCTTTACTTACGCCGAGCTTGACCGCTACATCCGCACCGGAGAGATAGACGATATGGACAAAAAGGCGAGGATTGACCGCATGCACGTGATGAATCAGTTCAAGCTGCAGCTAATGCCCGCCTTTAAGCCTGAGATATGAGGACGGATATGAAGAACAAGGCTTTTAAGTTGGGGATCATCGTGGGACGGTTCCAGACCTTCCACACGGGACATCAGTATATGGTGGACAAGGCGTGCGCCGTCTGCGACAGGGTGGGCGTTTTTGTCGGTTCGTCGCAGGAGAGCGGCACGCTGAAAAACCCGTTCACCTATGAACAGCGCCGCGATATGCTGAAAAAAGTGTTCGGCGACAGCGTTATAATCTATCCGCTGCCGGATATCGGCGTAGGCAATAACTCGCGCTGGGGCGATTACGTGCTTGAAAACGTGCGCCGCCGCTTCGGCAACGCGCCCGACTTGCTGGTTTCGGGCAAGGAGGAGCGCAGGGTCGACTGGTTCGACAGCGCCGCGGGCGTTTCCGTGGCGGAGCTCTATGTGCCGAAGACTATCGATATTTCGGCGACGCGCATGCGCGAGTTCTTTATCAACGACGACCGCGCCGAGTGGCAGCGCTACACGCCGCAGGCGCTTTGGAGCGAATACGATAAAATGAGAGAAGCGGTGCTGGCTGCGAAGGATGTTACATTTACGAGGAGTATTTAGTGTGCAGGGAT
Organism: uncultured Ruminococcus sp.; assembly: GCA_902776375.1. Taxonomy (GTDB): domain Bacteria; phylum Bacillota; class Clostridia; order Oscillospirales; family Acutalibacteraceae; genus Ruminococcoides. The sequence continues at coordinate 23,828 of CACYPV010000035.1, forward strand.
AAGTGAATGCGGAATTCGGAATGCGAAATGCGGTATTATGTTTAGCAGAAGCGTTGATTACACTACTTAGGGGCGGTGCTTGTCCCCTTTTGCCGCTTCGCGACAAATACCCTCATCCGACCAATTCGCAAGCGAATTGCCCACCTTCCCCACAAGGGGGAAGGCTTTCGCACTTCTAAACGTTATGCTCCCCTTAGCAACGGGCAACGGGCGCAAAAAAGGACAGCCTTGGCTGTCCTTTAGTTATCTTATTTGATTTTATGCTCTTAATTCGAGCTCGTGCTCGGTGTCGTCGGAGTAGTAGACCTTTTTGATGTCGGCGCCCAGCGACTTGAACTTTTCGACTACGTCCTCGTAGCCGCGCTCGATGTACTGGATGCTGGAGATCTCGGTGGTGCCGCTTACCTGAAGCGCCGCGATGATCATTGCCGCGCCGGCGCGGAGGTCGGTTGCCTTGACGGGAGCCGCTGTGAGCGGAGTGCCGCCCTCGATGATGGCGAGTCTGCCCTCGACCGAGATATGAGCGCCCATGCGGACGAGCTCGCTGATATACTGATAGCGGTTGTCCCAGACGTTCTCGTTAACGATGCTGGTGCCCGGAACGCCCATGAGCAGCGCGGTGAACTGCGGCTGGCAGTCGGTGGGGAAGCCGGGGTGAGGCATTGTCTTGATATTGCAGCGCTTGAGGGGCTTGACGGTGGCGTCGATGGTAAGCGCCTCGTCGTATTCGGTGATCTTGCAGCCCATCTCGCGGAACTTTGCGGAGATGGATTCCAGATGCTTGGGTGTGATGTTGGTGATGGTCACGCAGCCGCGTGTCGCGGCCGCCGCGCACATATATGTTCCCGCCTCGATCTGGTCGGGGATGATGGAGTAGCTGATGCCGTGCATGTAGCTTACGCCGCGCACCTTGATAACGTCGGTGCCTGCGCCGCGGATATCGGCGCCCATTGAGTTGAGGAAGTTCGCGAGGTCGACGATGTGGGGTTCCTTAGCCGCGTTCTCGATGATGGTAAGACCCTTTGCGCGGCACGCCGCCAGCATGATGTTCATTGTGGCGCCTACGGAAACGACGTCGAGATAAACGTGGCTGCCGGTAAGGCCTTCTTCACATTCCGCCTCGATGATAGCGCCGTCGACGAGTCTGGTCTCAGCGCCTAAAGCCTCAAAGCCCTTTAAGTGCTGGTCAATGGGGCGAACGCCGAAGTTGCAGCCGCCGGGAAGAGCGACCTTGGCCTTGCCGTATCTGCCCAAAAGAGCGCCCAGAAGATAATATGAAGCGCGCATTCCGCGAACTAAATCGGTAGTCGCGCTGTAGGTTCCGATATGTGTGGGGTCGATATAAAGCGTGGACTTGTTGATCCTTCTGACCTTTGCGCCCATCTGCTGTAAAATCTTGCTTATAAGCGTTACATCGCTGATGTTCGGGATATTCTCGATCTGGCAGGGCTCATCGCAAAGGATGACCGCCGGGATGATAGCTACCGCCGCGTTTTTCGCGCCGCTGATATTGACCTCTCCGAACAAGGGCTTGCCGCCCGTTACTACAAACTTTTCCAATTGGTGTACACTCCAATACAGATTGATCGTTATGATTTTAACTGCAATTTTTATGTGCCTATATATTGTGGTACAGTTGTGACTGACACACAAAATATATTACATTTTGATTAAAATACACAACAGGTTGTGGTTACATTGGCGTAACGATACAATTCTTCTATAGAAAATGATACTACAAACTTGTAGTAAAGTCAACGTATTCTTGAAATTGTAACCTAATTTTGGCAAACTTGTACTCATTTTGTTAAAATGCTGTTATTTTTGTTTTTAATTTGAACAAGCGATGTAATCCTTTGTTATAATTTCCTCTAAAGAAATAAAAATACACTATTTTTCCGTTCGAGAAATATTCGATAATTAACAACTTGTTAATATTTAGAGGCTAGAGGCTAGAAGCTAGATGCTAGAGGCTAGTAGCTGTCATCTTGAGCGGTGCCCGTAGGGCAACATCGCGCAGCGATGTAGTCGAAAGATCCCCTTCGGCGATGCACCAACGTATCTGCCCCACATTGGGGGGTCTTTCGACTATTTTGCTTCGCAAAATTTCGCTTCGCGAACCGCTCAAGATGACAGCTGGCGGCAACGTCATATATATAGCCAAACGCTTCCGCTAATACATCTAGCTTCTAGCATCTAGCTTCTAGCATCTCATTTTTCAATTAAATAATAAATTATCCTTGATTTCTATGTGAAAGTGTAGTACAATAATATGGTATGTAAATTAGATGATGGGTTTTTATGTCTTTTTGCATAAATCGAAAAAAGGCGGAACGGCTGTTGCTTTTGTGAAGCTGTTCGATTGTTTGTAAATATGGAGAAGTACAAAGGTGTATATAACAGGTGCGTCAAAAGGGTCATTGACCTGATTTTTGCCGTTATCCTTTTTATTGTGCTGCTGCCGGTGTTTTTGGTGATCTCGGTCGCGATAATGATCGATACGGGCTTGCCGGTATTCTATCGGGCGCGGCGCGGAGGGTACAAGGGCGTGCCGTTTAAAATATTCAAATTCAGGACTATGGTCAAAAACGCCGACAAGATAGGCGGCGGCACCACCGCGCTCAACGACCCGCGCATCACCCGCGTGGGCAGGTTCTTGCGGAAAACCAAGCTTGACGAGGTGGCTAACCTTGTAAGCATCATCAAGGGCGACATGAGCTTTATCGGCCCGCGCCCCGAGCTGCTCCGCTATACCGAGAAGTATGACGAGAGGGAGCAGGTGATACTGATGGTGCGCCCGGGCATAACAGACTATAGCTCGCTGCAGTATATAAACCTCGACGAGATCGTCGGCGAGGAGAATGCCGACGAATACTATGAACAGTATGTTTTGAAGCCCAAAAACGAAATGCGCATCCGCTACGCTAACGAGGTTTCGTTCACCACGGACGTCAAGCTGTTCGTGCTGACGGTGATCGGCGTTATAAAAAAAGCGTTCAAAGCAATCTTTGTTAAGGAAGACGGGAATGGAGTACATTAAGCTGAAAAACTCGGATCTTTCGGTTTCGCGCCTATGCATGGGCGGCTGCCCTATGGGCGGCTACGACTGGGGCTCCGACATAGTTGAGGACGAGCTTATAGCCGCGGTGCACTGCGCTATTGAGCTTGGAATCAATTTTTTCGACACAGCCGACACATACGGGCTGGGTCAGTCTGAGCGTACTCTGGGAAAAGCGCTTAAGGGCAGACGCGACAAGGTGATAGTCGGCTCTAAGTTCGGCGTTCACGCCAAAAAGGGGACGCCGACCTTTTATGACAACTCGCCCGAATGGATAAGGCAGTCGATAGACGGCACGCTCAGCCGCCTCGGCACTGACTATCTTGATATATATTATGTGCATTACCGCGACAGAAAAACTCCGCTCGCCGAGGTTGTCGACGCGCTGGAGGGCTTGAAAAAGCAGGGCAAGATACGTTACTACGGGCTTTCCAATATACATCAAAGCGATCTTCCCGAGCTTGAAGCGTACAAGGGGCGGTTCGTCGCCTTTCAGGATGAGTACAGCCTTGCCACCCGCAAAAACGAGGAGGATATTCTCGGCTTATCAAGCAGGCTGAGCATGACTCCTATGACGTGGGGCAGCCTGGGGCAGGGGATACTCACCGGCAAATACAGTTTATCCAATGTGGATTTCAAGGCGGGCGACAGGCGCTCGCGCGATATATATGTTAATTTTCACGGCGAAAAGCTGCTGAAAAATCTTAAGATCGTAGATGAGTTGAAGCTTTTGGCGCAAAAGTACGACAAGCCCGTTTCGGCGGTGGCTATCAGGTTTATCCTTGACTATCTTCCCGAGTCGGCGGTGCTTTGCGGAGTGAAGCGTCCCGCGCAGATACTCGCGAACGCCGAGGGCTGCGACTGGAAGCTCAGCCCCGAGGACATTGAGCTGCTGAAAGAGGTTTCCGCGTAAGCAAAGACCGGCGGGATCGTTATATAATAAGGTGATACATTATGAAAAGCGAACAACTGGCATGGCTTATCCGCCGCCACGGCGTTGAGATGACCCACCTTTCACGGGGAAGTCATATCGGCGCGATCTTTTCGACAGCGGATATAATGGGCGTGCTTTTTACCGATGTTTTAAAATATAAAGCCGATGAACCCGACTGGGAAGGCAGAGACAGGTTTATCCTCAGCAAGGGTCACGCGGGCGCCGCGATGTACGCCGCGCTGGCGGAATGCGGATTTTTCCCCGTTGAAGAGCTGAAGTCCCATTATCAAAACGGCAGCCGCCTTTCGGGGCATGTGTCGCATTTTGTGCCGGGGATAGACTTTTCTACGGGCTCGCTCGGTCACGGGCTGAGCGTTGCCGCAGGCAGGGCTTTGGCGGCTAAGCAGGATAAAAAGGCTTGGCGCTCCTTTGCGCTGCTGGGCGACGGCGAGTGCAACGAGGGCTCCGTGTGGGAGGCGGCTGAGTTTGCCAACCATTTCAGGCTTGACAACCTTATCGCCGTTATCGACTACAATCATATGCAGAGCCTTGATTTCTGCAACAACACCCTCGAGGTCGACATGGCGCGCCGCTGGGCGGGCTTTGGCTGGCATGTTATCGAGGTGAACGGTCACGATCACAACGCGCTGAAAGAGGCGTTTTCACAGATAGGGGACAACGGCGGCAAGCCCACTGTCATAATAGCCCACACCGTAAAGGGCAAGGGCGTTTCGTTTATGGAGAACGACGTGCTGTGGCACTACCGCTTCCCGCATGACGGCTGGGAGTACAACTGCGCGGTGAACGAGCTGCACGCGGCAAAGCCCGACGGCGTTGAGGATCCGTACACGCCGAACGGCTGTCCCGAGGCAGAGCCTCAGCCCGACGGCTGTCTGCACACGGCGTCGGAAACATATCACCCTACCTATTATATACGGGAGATCGAAGCAAAATGAGAGATACGACCATTCGCGAGCTTATAAAACTCGCGCGTGAGGACAATAGGATCAATTTGATAACCGGCGATCTGGGATTTGGAGTGCTCAAGCCCTTTTGGGAGGCGCTGCCCGATCAGTTCATCAACGCGGGCATAGCCGAGCAGAATCTTACGGGAGTCGCGGCGGGCATGGCGCTTGAGGGAAAGATCGCTTTTACCTATTCTATAGGCAACTTCCCGACCCTGCGCTGCCTTGAGCAGATCCGCAACGACTGCGCCTACCACAACGCGAACGTCAAGATCATCTGCGTGGGCGGCGGCTATGTTTACGGCGCGCTGGGTGTAAGCCACCACGCGACCGAGGATATCGCATGCCTGAGGGCGCTGCCGAACGTTACGGTCATCTGTCCCGGAGACGCTGTTGAGGCGAAGCACGCGATCAAGGCTATTGCCGAGACCGACGGCACGTTCTACCTGCGGCTGGGCAGGGGCGGCGAAAGGCTTGTGAACACCTCGATGACGGAGTTCACCATCGGCAAGGCTTATCCCATCCGCGAGGCTAAGGGCGGCGGAAAGCGCGTCGCGGTATTCTCTACCGGCGCGATTCTGGACGAGGTCGCGGACGCCTGCGACATGCTTGAAAAGCAGGGCATAGCCGTGGCTCAGTACAGCTTCCCTACGGTAAAGCCTATCGACAGGGAGACAATACTCGCCTGCGCGAATGAGTTTGAGCATATCTTCACCGTTGAGGAGCACAACATAACGGGCGGCTTCGGCTCTGCCGTTGCCGAGGTCATGGTCGGGTCGGACGTGAGCGCGAAGCTGCACAGGCTCGGAATAAACGACGTCTACTGCGAAGCGGTCGGCACTCAGGCTTACCTGCGCGGCTGCGTGGGAATAAGCGCCGAAGGCATTGCAAAGGCCGTCGTTGAAGCGGTCGGCTGACGGTGAGTAATTAGTAATAGTGTTAGGGGGCGGGCGATCGAGTCCGCCCCTGTTTTGCATAGACTTTGCGTTCCGTTTTTATGTAAAACTCCCTAAAAAATAAAAAAAATTTCATATCCATTGGCTTTGTCGGCTATTGCAAAAAATCATTCCTTATGATAAAATAAAAATACGGAAATGCGGAATGCTAAAACAAAAGCATTCCTATAGAACATGAAGTTTGCAAAAAATAAAATCTCCCTGTAAGATGTGGATAAGAAAGAAAAAACACATCAAAAAAACAAGGAGATTTCA
>CACYPV010000036.1 GCA_902776375.1 uncultured Ruminococcus sp.
CTCACGATACAAACCTTGGGAGTCGCTTTTGAGTTCGTCGGTAACTACGCCTCGGTGGACTTTCACCACAGAGCATTGATATGCCCGTCATACTAAAAAGACCGTTTCAGATCACTCCGAAACGGTCTTTATTTCTTATTTAGAATTAAAATTTGATTTTTGCCGCGATATAAGCGTTCAGCTCGTCGATCTTAACGCGCTCCTGCTCCATTGTGTCGCGGTCGCGGACAGTTACGCAGCCGTCCTCGACAGAGTCAAAGTCGTAGGTAACGCAGAACGGAGTGCCGATCTCGTCCTGACGGCGGTAGCGCTTGCCGATTGAGCCGGTCTCGTCAAAGTCGGTCATGAAATCTTTGCTCAGCATGTTGGCTACCTCGCCAGCCTGCTCGCTGAGCTTTTTGCTCAGGGGCAGAACAGCAGCCTTGAACGGCGCGAGAGCGGGATGCAGGTGCATAACCACGCGGGTGTCCTTTTCGTCGACCTGCTCCTCGTCGTACGCCTCAACGACGATAGCGAGGAAGAGTCTTTCAACGCCGAGCGAAGGCTCGATAACATAGGGAACATAACGCTCGCCGGTCGTCTGGTCAAAGTAGTCAAGCGCCTTGCCACTGGTGTTGATGTGCTGGGTCAGGTCGTAGTCGGTTCTATCGGCGATGCCCCACAGCTCGCCCCAGCCGAAGGGGAACAGGTACTCAAAGTCGGTTGTCGCCTTGGAATAGAAGCTAAGCTCCTCCTGCTCGTGATCGCGCAGTCTGAGATTCTCGGGCTTGATGTTGAGCGAATACAGGAAGTCGCGGCAGAAGCTGCGCCAGTAGTCGAACCACTCAAGATCGGTGCCGGGCTTGCAGAAGAATTCAAGCTCCATTTGCTCGAATTCGCGCACGCGGAAGATGAAGTTGCCGGGCGTGATCTCATTTCTGAACGATTTACCTACCTGCGCAACGCCGAAGGGGATCTTCTTGCGAGTGGTGCGCTGGATGTTAGCGAAGTTTACAAAAATGCCCTGCGCGGTCTCGGGGCGCAGATAAAGCTCGTTTTTGCTGCCCTCGGTAACGCCTTGGAAGGTCTTGAACATCAGGTTGAACTGACGGATGTCGGTAAAGTTGTGCTTGCCGCAGTTGGGGCAGGGGATGCTGTGCTCCTTGATGTAGTCCATCATCTGCTCATTGCTCCAGCCCGCGACGTTGGTGCCGTCAAAATCCTCGATAAGGTTGTCGGCGCGGTGACGGGTCTTGCATTCCTTGCAGTCCATAAGCGGGTCGGAGAAGCCGCCGAGGTGACCCGAGGCTACCCATGTCTGCGGATTCATAAGGATAGCGGAATCCAGACCGACGTTGTATTTGTTTTCCTGAATAAACTTTTTTATCCAAGCCTGCTTGATGTTGTTTTTCAGCGCCATACCCAAGGGGCCGTAGTCCCATGTGTTGGCAAGTCCGCCGTAGATCTCACTGCCGGGGTAAACGAAGCCTCTGCCTTTGCAGAGCGCGACGATTTTTTCCATTGTTTTTGTGGTGTTATCCATTATATTCCCTCGCTTTTTTCAATTATATCTTATAAATTTTACTATTTCTGCGCGCTGTTGTCAAGTTTTTCTTTTAAACTTAGGTGTTGCGCTCCTTGAAAAAATGTGATATATTAAATACAATCTATATATTATAGAAACCGGAGGTATAAAAATGAAAAGAATAATAAGTGTTCTTTGCGCTGCTGTGCTTGTCGTGCTGTCCGTAGCTTCTGTGGGCGCTGCCGATAAGGCGTATCAAAAGGGCGACGCGGATATGAACGACAGAATAGCCATCGGCGACGCTACGCTTGTGCAGCGTTATCTTGCCGAGCTTTCCGATTGTAACGGCTTTTGGCAGTTCTTTACCGCCGACGCCGACAACGACGGCAAGCTGTCCGTTAACGACGTAACCACTATCCAGCGCGAGCTCGCTCAGTTTGAGACAAGTCTTAAAAACATCCCCTACGGAAACGCCACTATCGCCCAGGCTGCGGCCACCATGGCTTACGAGCATCCGGGAGACGGCTATTACGCGCCGGGCACTCAGGTCTACCGGGACGTTTTTTACAAGACGATGGGCGACGACGAATATAAGCGCTCCTGCGACAGATTCGTTTGCGCTGCGGTGCGCTGGTCGGGTGCGGATGACGACTATCCGCTGGGACACGTCGGAAATCAGGCGGATCATATTTACGCCCACCCCGAAAAGTGGCAGGATGTGTTTGGCGGAAACTTTATGGTGAGCGATAACTACAGATTCTCTGTCCCCGCCGGATTGCAGCCGGGCGACGTTGTTATCGAGTATAGGGATCAAGACTGGCGTTCGCACACCTTCATCTACTGCGGCGAGGGACTTATCGCTTCATTCTTTCCGAATTCCGCCGATCAGGGCTATGACATAACCAGCGCGAGCTATGACGACTACGCTCCCGAGTGCCGTTACTGGCATTTGTCATACAATCTTTTCCGCGTTTTCCGCTGCGTGAAGTACGAAACAAACTCAAAATATAAGAGCTACAATCCATTATAATTCCAAATTAGAATAATAAATAGCCCTGCGCCCTTGAAATATTGCTTTTCGGGGCGCATTTTTTTATTCTGTGCGAGAAATCTCTTCAAAAGCGGCTAGTAATAATACACAAAAACTAACATAATAAATTGTGCAAATAATACATAATACTATTATGCTTTTATTTTATGTGGAAGCATTGCCCGAAATCATCAGTGTATTTATAATTGCTTTTTCGCAATATAAACGAATATTGGGGGTTGCAAAAGAAATGTTGCACAAAAACTTGACATTATTTTGTGCACGTTGTATAATGCCAAACGTAAACTGAATCGCGAGTCCCGAACAAACAAATCGCGGCGCTTCCGACGGTTTTCAAAAAATATATTACACACTGTTTTTTGAAAGGAGTTTTTTCATCATGACAAAAACATCTTCAGCGAAAAAAGCAATTTCTATTGTAACCGTACTCAGCATCCTCGTATGTATGTTCACAATGTTTGCCGGTGTATCCGCTAACGCTGCTACCGACAAGGTATCAATGTACAGCACCGAGACCTACTTCTGCAAGTACGGCATGACAGGCACTTACGTATATGTCCAGACAAAGGACAACGCTTCCAACCAGCAGGTATCCATCCACTACAACTACCTCAAGGGTCAGGCTTGGCAGGATGCTGACGCAGAGTATGTAAAGACTCTCGACGACGGCTCAAAGCTCTGGAAGGCTTACATCACCAGCTACAACACCGAGTATGCTATCAGATACGTAGGCGACGGCAAGACCACCTGGGATAACAACAACGGCAAGAACTACAAGCTTGAATCCCTCGGCGTTGCTCCCATCACCGTAAACAGAGGCAGCTACTTCTACTCCGGTTTTTGCAGAGTGTCCGCTACCCTGCAGAACTACGCTTATCACAAGACTGTTAAGGTAAGATACACCACCAACAACTGGGCTACCTTCAACGATGTTGCTCTTAAGTATGACAACACCAACACTAACGGCACAGAGAACTGGAGCACCACTATCTCTGACAGCAACCTCAAGGCTGACGGCTTCGAGTACTGCGTATACTACACCGTAAACGGTCAGACCTACTGGGCAAACAACTTTGGCGCTAACTACAACGCTTCTTACAGGGTATATCCCTAATCGAATACATGATTTCACTGAGCAAGGCTTCGCGCCTTGCTCTTTTTTTGCCTCCGCCGCGCATTTGTCGCTTTGAAAGCGACCTTTTTTATTTTCGGAGATGTTATAATACAGACACAATAAAACTTTGGAGGTAATCATAATGAAAAAGAACAACAACAACATCACCGAGCTGGTATTCATCCTTGACCGCAGCGGTTCAATGGGAGGACTTGAAAGCGACACTATCGGCGGCTTCAACTCAATGCTCAACAAGCAGAAGAAAGAGGACGGCAGGGCGTATGTTTCCACAGTGCTCTTCGACCACGAGACCGAGGTGCTTCACGACAGAGTTCCCATTGAGAAGGTGCCTGAGCTCACCGACAAAGACTACACCGTGCGCGGCTGCACCGCTCTGCTCGACGCTATAGGCAGCGCGATACATCACATCGGCAACGTCCACAAGTACGCCCGCCCCGAGGACGTGCCCGAGCACACTATGTTCGTCATCATCACCGACGGCATGGAGAACGCCAGCAAGCGCTACAGCGGCAGAGAAATCAAAAGAAAGATTGAAAAGGAGAAAAGCAAATACGGCTGGGAGTTCCTTTTCATCGGCGCGAACATCGACGCGATAGCCACGGCGCGCAACTTCGGTATCTCCGAGGACAGGGCTGTCAATTACAAAGCCGACAGGCAGGGCACGGGCGTGGTTTACGAGTCGGTCTGCGAGGCGGTAAGCAACGTGAGGAACGGTCAGTGCCTCGCCCCGTCGTGGAGCCAGTCTATCCAAAATGATTATAATAAGAAAAGATAATACCAAAAAACACAGGCGCCGCGGTCATTTTGGCTGCGGCGCTGCTTCTGAAAACAAAAGTCAGAAAAAGTCAAAAATATTTTAAAAGTGAGGATTTGCGAGAATATCAAAGGATGTGTGAGAAAACAAGAGCAAAGCATGAAATTACTGACTTTATTTGACTTTGACTTTCCCTGACCTTGCCGCTATAATATAATCAAAGCTCAAAAGAGCAGGAAAAGAGGTAAGAAAAATGAGGATGAGCGATTTAGTGGCTCAGTATATTTTAGAGATGCTCGAGCAGCAGGACGGCAGCGCGGAGATCCAGCGCAACGAGCTTGCGGGCAGTCTGGGCTGCGTACCCAGTCAGATCAACTATGTAATAACCTCGCGGTTCACGCCGGAGCAGGGCTATATAGTTGAAAGCCGTCGCGGAGGCGGAGGATACATCCGCATAAGCCGCGTGAAGATGGACAAGGGCACGGCGCTCATGCATATCATCAATTCCGTAGGAGACACGCTCGACAAGGCTACCGCCGAGGTGATGCTCAAAAACATGTTGCAGCGCAACCTGATAGAGCTGTTGCCCGCAAAGATAATCGCCGCGGCGCTGTCGGACAGAACTCTGAAAAACATTGAGCAGGAAAAGCGCGACACCGTGCGCGCGGATCTATTCAAGAATATGCTGTTAGCCATCAACAGTTAGCTGACGACTGACTTACAAACGGTAATCAATTAACAGAGGTGAAGGATATGAAATGTCAAAAATGCGGCGCAAACAACGCCAACACACATGTTAAAACCATAATCAACGGCGAGTTCAAGGAGTACGACCTTTGCAGCGAGTGCGCTCATAAAATGGGCTACACCAACGTGTTCGCGGATATGGACAATGATTTTTCCAATCTGCTGGGCAGCTTCTTCGGCAACGTGCTCCCTGCTCGCACCCAGGCTACCCGCTGCGAGTTCTGCGGCAGTACCTACTCCGAGATCGCGAAGACCGGACAGGTCGGCTGCGCGAATTGCTATAAGCTTTTTGCCGATCAGCTCTATCCGTCCATCAGGCGTATCCACGGCAACACCACACACTGCGGAAAAAACAGCGGCAGGGCGGCAGCGGCTGAAAAAAAGCCCGCCGAAATGACCAAAGAGGAAAAGCTTGCCGACATGAAAAAGCAGCTTGACGCGGCGGTAAAGGAGCAAAACTTCGAGCTCGCCGCCGAGCTCAGAGACAAAATAAAGGAAACGGAGGGTCAGTCATGAGCAATGTTGTAATCTCGACCAGAGTGCGTCTGGCAAGGAATTTAAAGGGCTATCCGTTCCCGTGCAAGCTGAGCCGTCAGGGCAGGGAAGAGGTCATCGAAAAGGTGCGCGACGCCGTGAAGAACGGCAACAGCGTGCTCGCTGATGATTTCTCCTACCTTAAAATGAGCGAGGTCGATCCGCGCCACTGCGTTTCGCTTGTGGAAAAGCGGCTTGTCAGCCCCGAATTCATCAGCGAGACCGAGGGCAGGGCGCTGCTTTTGAGTAGCGATGAAAGCCTGTCGATAATGCTCAACGAGGAAGATCACATCCGCTTGCAGGTCATCACAAAGGGCTTGTCGCTTGAACAGGCGTACGACACCGCCGACAAGCTTGACACCCTGCTTGACGAGCGGCTGGAATTCGCGTTCGACGAAAAGCTGGGCTACCTTACCCAGTGCCCGACGAATCTCGGCACGGGCATGCGCGCCTCCGTTATGCTGCACCTTCCCGCGCTCGAAAAAAGCCGCGCGATAAGCCGCATAGCCGGCAACCTGTCAAAGCTCGGGCTGACTATTCGCGGAGCTCACGGCGAGGGCACCGAGCCCAAGGGCGCGCTGTATCAGCTTTCCAATCAGGTAACGCTGGGCATTTCGGAGCAGGCGGCTATAGAAAACCTGAAAAACATCACGGCACAGCTCGTGGCTCAGGAGGAGCAGGCGCGCGAACGCCTTTGCAAGAGCATTGACGTTCAGGACACGATAGCCAGAAGCCTCGGCATACTGAAATACGCCGTTGTCATCTCGCACGACGAAGCGCTTAAGCTGCTTTCAAACGTGCGGCTGGGCGTCGTATCGGGGCAGATAACCGATATCACGACCGATATGATCGACAAGCTTATGACCGACGTAGAGCCCGCGACCCTTTCGGTCAACACAGGCAAAAACCTCTCGCCTAACGAGAGAGATATCGAGCGTGCAAAGCTTATCAGAGAAAAGTTATAAGTAATAAGTTATAAGTTACAAGAATAAAGGAGGTAATACTATGTTCCAATTCCAAGGATTTACCGAAAAAGCGAACAATGCCCTCAACCTTGCCGTTCAGTCGGCTGAGCAGTGCGGCCACAGCTATATAGGCACCGAGCACGTTCTGCTCGGACTGCTCAAAGAGGGCACGGGAGTAGCCTATCACGCCCTGACAAACTGCGGAGTTACCGCGGAGCAGATCGAAGAAAAGGTCAGCGCGGGCTCATATGTAGGCGCGCCCACCGACCTCACCCCCAATGATTTCACCCCGCGCACAAAGCGCGTGCTTCGCTCGGCGGTATCGCTTTCCGCTCGCGTCGGCAGCAGCTATGTCGGCACCGAGCACCTCCTTATCGCACTGGTTTCCGACACCGACAGCTACGCCGTCAGCTTCCTCAACGAGGCGGGCGTAAGCGTAAGCGAGCTTGTCAAGCAGATACAAAACCTGCTCGGCGGCAAAAGCAACCCGAACGGCGGCTTTTCACAGGACGGCGCTCCTGCGGGCGACGGCTCTCAGGAGGGCGGCTCCGCGCTCGACAAGTTCGGCAGAGACCTCACAAAAGCCGCTAAAAACGGCGAGATCGACCCTGTTATCGGCAGGGAAAAGGAGATCGAGCGCGTTATCCAGATTCTTTCCCGCCGCACCAAGAACAACCCTGTGCTCATCGGCGAGCCGGGCGTCGGCAAAACAGCCGTAGCCGAGGGCTTGGCGCTTGAGATATCAAAGGGCAACGTCCCCGAGATACTCCGCGATAAGCGCGTTGTCGCCCTTGACCTCACCGGCATGGTCGCGGGCGCAAAGTACCGCGGCGACTTTGAGGAGCGCATCAAGGCGGCTATCGACGAGGTGAAGCAGTCCGGCAACACCATCCTTTTCATCGACGAGCTGCACACCATCATCGGCGCGGGCGCGGCTGAGGGAAGCGCAGACGCTGCGAATATTCTGAAACCCTCGCTGGCGCGCGGAGATTTTCAGGTCATCGGTGCAACCACTCTGAACGAATACAGGAAGTACATCGAAAAGGACGCCGCGCTTGAACGCCGCTTCCAGCCCGTAAAGATCGGCGAGCCCACCCAAGAGCAGGCGGTCGAGATACTCAAGGGTCTGCGCGACAGCTACGAAGCGCACCACAAGGTCAAAATCACCGACGAGGCGATAGAAGCCGCTGTAAAGCTCAGCTCGCGCTACATCGCCGACCGTTATCTGCCCGACAAGGCGATCGACCTTATCGACGAGGGCGCGTCTAAGGTGCGCCTCGCCTCGATGACTTCGCCCGACAATGTTCGCGAGCTCGAGGATAAGATCAAATCCCTTGAAAGCGAGAAGGCGAGCGCCGTAAATGAGCAGGATTTTGAACGCGCGGCAAAGCTGCGCGACGAGCAGAAGTCCGTTCAGGAAAAGCTCGACGCGGCAAAGAAAAACTGGCAGGAACGCCGCGGCGAGAACTGCGGCGAGGTAGACGCTCAGATCATAGCGAAGATAGTTTCCGACTGGACGGGCATCCCGGTCGTTCAGCTCACCAAGGAGGAGAGCGAACGTCTGCTCAATATGGAGCAGGTGCTCCACGAGCGCGTTGTCGGTCAGGACGAGGCTGTAAGCTCCATAGCCAAGGCAATCCGCCGCGGCAGGGTAGGGCTCAAAGACCCCAAGCGACCCGTCGGCTCCTTCATCTTCCTCGGCCCCACCGGCGTAGGCAAGACCGAGCTGTGCAAGGCGCTGGCTCAGGCGATGTTCGGCGATGAAAACGCCATGCTGCGCCTCGATATGTCCGAGTACATGGAAAAGCATACCGTCTCCAAGCTCATCGGATCGCCGCCCGGCTATGTCGGCTTTGACGAGGGCGGTCAGCTCACTGAAAAGGTGCGCAGAAAGCCATACTCTGTGGTGCTCTTTGACGAGATTGAAAAGGCTCATCCCGACGTGTTCAACATGCTGCTCCAGATTTTGGAGGACGGCAGACTGACCGACAGCCAGGGCAGGACGGTCGACTTCAAAAACACCGTTATCATCATGACCTCGAACGTCGGCGCAAGGCTTATCACCGACAAGCAGAATTCTCTCGGCTTCAAGCAGGAAACCGGCGAGGAAAAGCAGAAGGACATCAAATCGCTTGTGCTCGGCGAGCTGAAAAAGGTGTTCCGCCCCGAGTTCCTCAACCGCGTTGACGACATCATCGTCTTCAACAAGCTGACTCAGGACGAGATCAAGCAGATCGCCGGCAAGATGCTCGACACCCTCGCAAAGCGCCTTGAAGCTATGAACATCAAAATCAGCTTCACCGACGCGGCTGTTACCGCGATTGCCGACAAGGGCTTCGACGACAGCTACGGCGCAAGACCTCTGCGCAGGGCTATCCAAAGCGAGATCGAGGACGCGCTCAGCGAAAAGATGCTCGACGGCGAAATCACCGACGGCGCGAACGTCACCTGCGATTACACTGACGGAAAGTTTGTGTTTAAGCTATAAAAGAAAAAATACATTACTTCCTTTGATTGGAAGTGACAAACTGAAGTCCACCGGTTTTTTAGCCGGTGGATTTTTGGTTTACACTTGATTTATTTAAAAGAATAGTATATAATAATTGTACAGGATATTGTACAGGATATTGAACGATAGAATAAAAAGGAGGATTTATATGATCGCTATTAATTATTCAACCATACGCAACAATCTTAAAAGCTATTGTGATCAGGCTACCGATAATAATGAAACCATTATTGTGACCCGCAAGGATGAAAAGAACATAGTTATTATGAGCTTGGAGCAATACAACGTTATTATAAAAAATGCACGCAATGCCGAGTATCTGGCAAAGCTGGACAGGAGCATAGAACAATTGGAGTCGGGCGGCGGAACAGCACACGACCTTATTGAGGCAGACGATGAATAAAATTTGGTCCGATCTGGCGTGGGATGAGTATTTGCAATGGCAAATACTGGATAAAAAAACTCTCAAAATAATCAACGCCTTGATAAAGGATATCGAGCGGAACGGATTGTCCGAGGGAATAGGTAAACCCGAGCCGTTAAAATACCGCAAGGCATGGAGCCGCAGGATCGATCACGAAAACAGATTGGTGTATAATTATGATACCGATCATAATCTTTTGATCATATCCTGCAAAGGGCATTATGAGGAATAAAAAAGTTTTGAACAGCATTCCATTTCTATTATAAGTGTGCTATAATACAATTATTTAATAATAATGCAGAGGTATAGGGATGTTTCAATTATTCAAACGAAAAAAGCGAAAAAGCGTTACGTCCTTCAGGGTTATCATTTTCAGCTTTTTCGCTCTTATATTGGCGGGAACGTTTTTGCTTATGCTGCCGATCTCTTCAAAACAGCATTGCGTTACCCATTTTGCGGACGCTTTGTTTACCGCGGTCTCTGCTACCTGCGTTACCGGACTTGTCGTAAAAGACACCGCGACATACTGGTCGATGTTCGGGCAGGGCGTGATACTCGCGATGATACAAATAGGCGGAATGGGAGTTATAACCATCGGGCTTACCATCATGCGGGTCTCCGGAATGAAGATCGGACTGGGTCACAGAAATACGATGCAGGAATCCATAGCCGCTCCGCACGGCGGCGGCATGGTGCGGCTGACGGGCTTTATAATCAATACGACCGTGATCATCGAGCTTATCGGCGCGCTGCTTTTGCTTCCGGTATTTTGCAAAGATTTCGGATTCGGAAAAGGGCTTTGGTACTCGTTGTTCCATTCGATTTCGGCGTTTTGCAACGCCGGCTTCGACTTAATGGGGGAGAGAGGGCGGTTCTCATCGCTCACTTCCTATAGCGGCAACACCTATCTGAACGTAATTATAATGCTGCTGATAGTGGCAGGCGGTATAGGCTTCCTGGTTTGGGGCGACATAAAAAAGAACAAATACAGGTTAAAGCGCTATTCCTTGCAAAGCAAGATAGTCTTTTTGACCACGTTTATATTGATATTTTTGCCCGCGCTTTACTTTTTCTTCAAGGAATACAAGAATCTACCGTTTCCGGAAAGCCTAAACAGCTCGTTTTTCCAGTCGGTAACGGCGCGAACTGCGGGCTTCAATACGCAGGATCTTTCGCAAATGAGTGAATCGGGCTCTGTGATAATGATAATACTTATGCTGATAGGCGGCTCGCCCGGTTCTACGGCGGGCGGTATGAAAACCGTGACCATTGCCGTGCTGTTCCTGTCGGCAATAACGGTGTTCAGCAGAAAAAACGATGTGCAGTGCTTTAAAAGAAGGATAGCCGACGATACGGTTCGCAGCGCGTGCGCGGTACTTTTTATGTATCTTGTGCTGTTTTTCGCAAGCGGTATGATAATCAGCGCGGTAGAGAGTATCCCGCTGCGCACCTGCCTTTTCGAAACAGGCTCCGCCATAGGTACGGTCGGACTTACGCTGGGCATCACCACCAAGCTGTCCTTGCTGTCAAAGATAATCCTGATGGCGCTGATGTTCTTCGGAAGAGTGGGCGGATTAACGCTTATCTACGCTGCTCTGCCTTCGACCGGCAGCCAAAATTCCCGTTTGCCGCTCGAAAAAATATCTATAGGATAACAATTTTTTGAAATAATAAGGAGATTGCTATGAAAACAGTTTTGATCATCGGCGCGGGACAATTCGGAACCCATATCGCAAAGCGAATGGAGGAGCTGCGCTGCGAGGTTATGGTGGTTGACAACAATGAGGAAGCTATCAATCAGATAATGCCTTATGTTACCGACGCCAAAATAGGCGACGGAACAAACGAAGAGTTTCTTCGTATGCTCGGCGTCAACGATTATGACGTTTGCTTCGTCACTTTGGGCAGGCATTTTCAGACATCGCTTGAAACCACCTCGCTCCTCAGTGAGCTGGGCGCTAAAAAGGTTATATCGCGCGCGACAAACGACGTGCAAATGAAGTTCCTCCTGCGTAACGGCGCTGACGAGGTAGTGTATCCCGAAAAGCAAACGGCTGTCCGCATAGCCACAAAATACGCGTATGACAGTATTTTGGACTATTTCCACCTTGATAACGATATTTATATCTATGAGGTAAAGGCGCCGAAGGATTGGTTCGGAAGAACGCTTGCGCAGATAGACATCCGCAAAAAATATAAAATCAATATCCTCTCAATAAAAAGAGGCGACGAGGCAATGCTTCCCTCCGCCGATACGGTCATACAACCCGGCGATATCGCTTTCGTGTTGGGAGAACTGCGCGATATCCAAAAAGGCTTCAAGCTGTAGAGCGTATAAAATGCCATACATCAAACGTTATTATGGGCTGATCTTATAACTAACAAAGGCTCTCCTTGAATGGAGAGCCTTTTTTGTGCTTCGAGCGTTTATTGGTTTACGCCTGCCTGCTTTGCTTTTGCGGCAGTGACCTCGCCTTCCATGAGCTTCTTGAGCTCCGCGTCGGTCTTGCCTTCCAGATCAGCTTCATTATAAAGCTTTATAACAACCTGAGCAACGGGCTTTTTGCCGCTTGTTATAACAAGGTCGTAGTAGCCGGGGCCGGAATCATCGGGATTCACATACGCTTCGCCCCAGTTCGTACCCTCTTGGGTGGGATCCTCGGGAGCCTGAAGATTTGCCTGTGCAAAGCACTCAAAAGCGTCGGGCTCAAAGGGAGCGGTGTATACATTGGGCTTTTCGCCGCGCTTGATGATGTACATGCTGAGGTCTTCGGGCTGAGTGGTCTCGAGCCTTACGCCTATCCATTCGTTCAACGCAAACACAAAGCGGATGCTTTCGTCCGATATAGGCATTCCGTTAATACCGTCGTCTTCCGTAGTGGTGACACTGGTGCCTATCCTGTTGCCGTCCAGCGCCAGACCCTTGACAACGGGCTCCTCGTTTTCCTCGACATTAAGGAAATAAACCGTGCCGGGAATCAGCGTTACCTCTTCCTTTGCGCTGTCCTCGGTCGCCGCGGCGGTGGGCTTCTCCGTCTGCGCCTGAGTCGCCTTGGGCTCAGCGTCAGAGCTTGCCGAAGAAGACGAGCTGCTCTTGCTTCCGCAGGCTGCAAAAGTCAGCAGCATGGTAAGAATGATCGAAAGGCATAATAGTTTTTTCATGGTAAAACCTCCTGTTGTGAAATATTTTTGTTCGCCGTTTATTATAATATCACATCATGCGTAAAATGTCTATAATATTATGATAATAAACATAGGATAAAGCCAACCTTTGTTCTAGTATTCCAGTGAATTTGCGTTCAGAAGGAAATCATATACGTTCATCGTAAGGATTCCGTTTTCGTCATACTGCGTCGGAACAATATCTCCGGTAATAACTATTTTCTTAAACGAGTCATCTATTCGGGTAAACGGTCTGACTTCCTGTGTTCTTTTTTCTTCATCGGGGAGTGAATAAGCCGATTGAATATAGTATCTGTGCGAGCCGAGGTTGCATATAAAATCGACCTCTAGCTGCCGGCGGGTAACCTTTCCGTTTTTGTCCTTTTGGGCAGTCGGTACCACGCCGACATCTACACTGTAGCCTCTCATTCTCAGCTCGTTATAAATCACGTTTTCCATTGCGTGAGTCGGCTCAAACTGACGAAAATTCAGCCTTGCGTTACGCAAGCCGAGGTCGGAAAAATAATACTTCTTCGGTGTTTCAATATACGCTTTACCCTTAATATCGTATCTGTGAGCGGATTCAACAAGGAAAGAATCCTCAAAGTAATCCAAATATTTTTTTATCGTCGTTGAAGTGATTTTCGACTTTTTTACACTGTGAAATGTGTTTTTCAACTTTTCCGGATTGGTGAGAGATCCAACTGACGAAGATAATAAACTTAAAAGGTCTTCCAGCTCACCAACATTTTTCACCCTGTTGCGCTGAACAATGTCCTTGATATAAATCTCACTGAAAAGATTGTTGAGCATAGACGCTTTATCCTGCTGATTATCTCTTAACACCACAAGAGGGATTCCGCCGTACAGCATATACTGCGACAGTCCTTCGTATTTATCGCCACTATACACTGACATAAACTCTGAAAAGCTGAGCGGGTACATATAAACTTCATCGCCACGTCCCGCAAATTCGGTTATAATATCGCTGGACAGAAACTTGGCGTTGCTGCCTGTTACAAACACGTCTATATTATCCTTGCGCAGATAGCTGTTCAAAACAGCTTCAAAGGCGCCGAGAAGCTGCACCTCATCAAGCAACAGATAATACATCTCGTCGTCCTTTATCTGTGAGCGGATATATGCCATAAACTTCTCAGGATCTGCTTTCTTCTTTGATGATTCAAGCTCAATCAGACTTTCACCGATCAAATACAAATCATCAGCAGAATCAAAGGCGAATCTGATGATATGGTCTTTTTCAATTCCGCATTCAATCAGATGATTGTAAAACAGTGTGTTCAGCAAATAAGATTTACCACAGCGCCGAACACCGGTAATGACCTTGATCAATCCGTTGCGCTTTCTGTTTATCATCTTATTCAAATAATAGTCGCGTTTGATTTCCATACAAGCACCTTCTAAAAGAGATTCTTGCAACCATTAACAGTTTTCTCTTTTAGAATAGCAAATATACATTCAAAAGTCAAGTATTATAAAAGAGATTTCTGCAACCCATAACACTTTTCTCTTTTAGGATTAGAAAAACCGATGTAAGCAATTCAAGAACTACATCTCGTCGATAACATCGGTGTATTTGTGAGTTTATAGTCGACCGGCTTCACTTTTCTAAATTCGACGTCTGTGTAGAGAACATTGAAAACAGATGAAAGAATCTTTGTAAGCTCAACTTGTCCGTTGTCGTAATAAACAATGACTTTATAAAAACTATTCCAAAAACGCTTCGTGCTTTGTCATTTCGGCGGTGATCGCTCTCGACAGTTTTCCGGTCATTGCAATCACATCCGAACATTCGCTCTTTTTGATGACGGGACAGATGTAATTTAAATCCAGTTTTCTCGCAAAGTTGAACAGCGCGTTGAACAAGCGTTTTCTGTCCTCCATCAATTCATTTATGTAAACAGACTCTCTGCGAATCAGCGGACCCGTATGTATGGCGTGTTCTCTATATCCAAGATTGCTCATGTGAGTATTCATTACGGTTATATTACCATGAATATCAATGTCTTGGTTATGCAAAATCATCGCTACCAAATAGTATGGCGCAATAGGATTGTAATCCCCAAAATCACCCGACTCATCAATAAACACGCTCAATATCTTATTTGCCATACATATTCCTCATCTAAATAAAAGTGGCGGGGAAATTCCCCGCCGTTCGGTGGACCAGGGTCTTTCGACCAGCCCTGATGAATCAGATTCATCTCTGTATTATTATTATATCCGATATTCATAAGTATGTCAAGCAGATTATTACAACATCTGTTAATCTGTTTCTATTATAACGGCGAGTGTCCGCATTCCAAGAACCAATACAAGACTCCTAACCGAAAAGAAGCAGAGTATTACAGTAAGCAAGCCAAAAATCGAGACTGATAATTTGGAAATGCGGGGTTCGGATTCCATACATTTTTCTGCTTGGAACATGGTTTTTCATTTTTTTGAATTCATGTCCGAAAAAAATCTTTCAGATATAGACGCGCAAACCCGCATAAAACCTATATAAAAGCAAACTACCTGCCGACCCTAAGCCCCTGTGGGATTCGAATTTCAGCAGGTAGTTCAATAAAACTCTTCATCGTTTCGGCAGGAGACAAATGATTTGCAGCCTATTGCTGTCAACGATCTTCGCCTTGATAGTGCCGCCGTGCTTCTCGGTGATGGCGCGGGCGATGGAAAGACCGATGCCGAAGCCGCTGTTTTCTTCCTTTGAGCGGGATTCGTCGCCGCGGTAGAAGCGGTCAAAGAGGTGGTTCAGCGCTTCCTCGCTGAGCGATTCCTTCATGACGTTCTCGGTTATAAGCACAACGCTCTTTCCCGATTGGGTAAGGGAGATTAGGATTTCGCTGTCCTCCGGCGAGTACTTGACGGCGTTTTCACAAAGGGTGCTGATGAGCCTTCTCAATGCCGCTTCGTCGCCGCTGACTTTGATATCATCCTCTATATTCAGCATCAAATTTTTGCCGTTGAACTCCGCCATTCCCTCAAACGGAGCGGCAACGTCTTGCACAACTTTTGAGAGATCGACAACGCTCTTTTCAAGGTGAGAATCCGTTCCATCCATACGCGAAAGGTAAACCAATTCATTCACCAGCTTGCGCATATTGGCGACCTGCTTTTGCGTGCTCTGCACCCACTCATTGGCGCCTATATCCATTGAAAGCACGTCCATATTGGCAGAGATGACCGTCAGCGGCGTTTTGAGCTCGTGACCTGCGTCGGTGATGAACCGCTTTTGCTGTTCGATGTTCTCCATCATCGGCTTTATCGCGCGTTTGCTTAAAAGCGCGACCAGCAGCAGCGACAAAAGAACGCCCGTGACGCACGCTCCCAGCGAAATGAGCGCAAGAGAGATCGCACCTGCTTTTTTCGATTCGCAGTTCAAAAAGATTGCCGCATGCGAGCCGTCGTTCTTATCGGTCACACGATAAACGTAATTACCTGTGTAACCTGAATCGGCGTTTGAAGACAACACGTCCTCTGCGATTTTAAGCAGCTCTTCCTGTGAATATTCGGTTTCCTTTGAACCCGCGCCAAGTACGAGTTCTCCGTCGGTGTTTTGTATCGCAATAAAGTATCTCGATTCCTCAAGTCTTGTATTCATGTGGTGATTATTGCCTTTTTCACGTTTTTGCTGAACGAAAGAATTATCGTCATTGCCTTGCTGAAAGCCCGCTTTATCTTGCTTTTTCTGCACGTTGGCATTTTCGTTTTCAACAATATAATCCAGCGTTTCGTTAAGCTCGTTGGTCGTGTCGATAAAATGAACCACGTTGATCGCGCCGGCGACAAGCAGCATTGCGAGTGACAGCGCAAGCAGGGCGATCCCGATAAACCTTTTTCTGATTTGCTTCATCATAGCGTGTTCTCCAACGAATAGCCGACGCCGCGGACGGCTTTGATCTTGGCGTGTGCGCCGAGCTCGGTCAGCTTTTTGCGCAGGAATGAGATGTTCACCCAAACAACGTTTACTTCACTGTCGCTGTCCCAGCCCCAAATGCGCTCCATGATCTGGTCGATGCTCAAAACCGCTCCCGGGTGTTCGACGAGCATTTCCATCAGCTGAAAAGCCTTGTTGTTCAGCCGAACGCTTTTTCCGTTGCAGGTGATGGACATAGCGGATTTGTCAAGCTCAATATCGGCGAATTTGATAACGTCGTGCTTGTAATCCTCCTTGCGCCTGAGCATGGCGCGGATACGCGCAAGGAGCTCCGAGGCGGCAAAAGGCTTGGGGAGATAATCATCCGCGCCGGTGTCAAGTCCCTTTACTCTGTCATCAACAGAATCGCGCGCGGTGAGTATGAGCACGGGCGCAGAGAAGCCCTTAGCGCGCATTTGCGTCAGCACCTCGATGCCGCTGCGCTTGGGCATCATCCAGTCAAGGATCACGCCGTCGTACTCGCCCGATTCAATATAATCTATCGCGTCCTGACCGTTGAAAACCACGTCGACCGAATAACCCGAGCGCTCTAAAAGCGTTTTGACCGCCTTTGAAATATCACGGTCATCCTCGGCAAAGAGTAATCTCATTTGAATCACCACCGAATTGTTGCTAAATCAATTATACCAGAACAAAGAAACCACTGCAAGGATCAAAAACAAAATATATACACCTAATTGAACCGACGGCATGGCTTTACCGAGCTGAGAGCGGATCTTTCCGCTGAGGATGCCGGACAGTCCGAATATCACAAGCACCGGCGACAGCGAGCTTGCGAGCGCGAAAACTGCGCCCAGCAGAACCGCGCCGGGCAGCGAGAGAGTGATCGCGTAGCCTGCCACCATCAACAGCGGCGCGCAGGGATACGCTCCGTAAGCAAGCCCGACGGTGAAGGACGGTATCAGCCGCGACTTGTTGTCGGAATGGCATTTGCCGCCGCATTTTGCGCAGGTTTGTTTGCGGCTTTGGAACCAGCGCCAAATCAAAAACAGCGCCGAAGCAAGCATGACCCACGAAACAGCGTGGTGCAGGCTAAAGCTTCCGATATAACCGTTTTCGTCAATGAACACCCTGCCGATCGCAGAGCATAGCGCGGTGATTGAGCAGACAGCAAGAATTTTTCCTAAGAAGTAACCGCCGACGTGCTTTAGGGACGATTTGAAGCCGCCGCCTTCGGTGAGGATATAGACCGCCAAAAAGGACGAAGCCGACGAGCCGCAGCAGGTGCCGCAGCCTAAACCTACGGAAACGGAAGCCGCCAATGCTTCTGCCAACATATGCTCAACCCCTTTCGCTCGCGAGCAGCGCAGCGCCGATCGCGCCGTTGAACTGCGGATGATTTGCCACAAACACATCGCGCACAAGCTCGTCCTCAAATGCTTTTCTCAATCCTATATTCAACGCGCCGCCGCCCGTCATAAGGACGTCGCCGTTCTTCTCGCTTTTTTTCATCATCTTGATTATGCGCTTCGCCATGGAAAGGTGCATCCCCGAAAGAATGTCGCGGCGGTCATATTTGCGTGCGATCAGCGAGATGACCTCCGACTGCGCAAACACCACACAGGTGCTGTTGATGTCGCAGGGCGCGGTGCTTTCAAGCGAGAGCGGTCCCACTTGGTCGATGGTCGTTTCGAGTATCTGCGCGATGACCTCCATGAACTTGCCGGTGCCGGCGGCGCACTTGTCGTTCATACTGAAATTCTTGACGGAGTAATTGCTGTCGAGATAGATGATCTTGCTGTCCTGACCGCCGATATCGACGATCATGCCTGGTCGGTATTCGCGCGGCGCCGTTACGCGCACGCCGTAGGCGTGGGCAGTGATCTCGCTCACGTCGTCGTCCGCTACCTCCAAGATCTTGCGGCTGTAGCCGGTCGCCATCGTGTAATGGATGCGGCTCACGCCGCTGTCGCTCATCAGCTTTGAGAGCAGCCGCTTTGCCGCGCCGTTGTTGTCGATGCCGGTATTGGTAACGCCGGTGCGGAGCACGCGCTTGTGTTCGTCTATGAGAGCGGCTTTCAGATAGGTAGAGCCGCCGTCCAAGCCTGCATATATCTTCATTACTTACCTCCCGTATTTTATGAGCTCGATGAACGCCTCAACGCGGATGCGGAGCTGTTCCACGTCCTCTTCGTTGTAGTCACTTTCCACGCGGATGATAGGGACTCCGAGCTTGCCCATTTCTTCTTCCAACACCCGATATTCGTAGTCATAAACCAGACAGCCGCGCAAAACGTGATAGATCACACCCTGCACCTGATAGTCCTCGAGCATCTGCATTATTCTGTAAACCCTGCGCTTGTTGTCGGTAAAGGTCGGACAGGTGCAGGGGCGCGTGCTCCTGTTGGCAAGCGCACGCATAATGCCGTCGGTGCTTTGGTCGGCGATCGCAGGCGGATCGTATGCGCCGCGCTCACCCATGCAGGTTTCGTCCGCCACCAATGCGCCGCCCATTTCTTCGATCAGCAGCGGCAGCTTGAAGTTGGGAAATACGATCGGCGAACCTGTGACTAAAATGCGCGGACGGTTTTCCTTGGAAGCCATTTCCTTGCGTTTGATTTTTCTTTCTATTTCATCACATAAGTTGTGCATATATCGCGTCCAGATCGAAACATGCGTGTAGCTCAGCGCATTCAGCGCCGCCAGATAGTGCGTACCTTTTATCACAAGCGGAGCCTTGCGGCGCAGCTCGATAAAGCGCGATAATTCATATTGCGCTGCCGCTGTCAAACCGCACGCCCATGAAAGCCGCTCATAGCTGAGTTGTTTGCCGGTTATTTTAGTCAGCTCCTCGCTGAACTGATACAATTCTTTGACATAGTGCTCCATATCCTCGTCGCGGTCGCGCCCTGTGGGAACGTGGAGCGTCACAGTTTTGCGGCGTTCGCCGAGCCAGCCTGCCAGCTTCTTTTTGCAGTCGCAGGTGATCGGAATCGCCATCATCCGGCATTCCTGATAAACAGGCATCACGCCGATGCTTTCAAAGCCCATTACCGCCTTGACGAGCGGACAGGCGTCACGCGGCGCGATATCGTCACCGATGTTGAACGCCGTATAGCTGCCGCCGCAGAGCTTGACCGGCATAGCGCCTGCCGCGTAGATCAGCTCCGGCGGCACCATAACGCAATAGGTGCCGACCGACGGCGTGTCTTTGGGCTTGACAGCGCCCTGCATATCCACAAACACGTGTTGCAGAATATTCAGAAACGGATCGAGTGCGTCGGGCTTGTGCGGCAGCTCGTAGATTTTGCGGAGATATTTCACGGACGTCGCCGCGCTTTTGTTGAGGAACCGCTGCTTTCGGCGTTCTTCGGGGGTTCCCTGTCTGCTGTTATCCATCCAAATCATCCTTTCCGCTGAACGGCGCGTATTTATCCTTCGGCGCGTACTGCTTCATGAATTTCATACGATCGGCGTTGTATATCTTCTTGCCGCAAAAGGTGATCGCCAGCGCGTTGTTTTCGGGACAGCGGCGCACACATTCGCCGCACATGATGCACTCCGAGGTTGTCACGTCGATCTTGCGGATGTCCTTGCCCTCGCGCTCGGTGAAAATGGATTTGATACCCATCGGGCAGGCTTCATAACACGCGCCGCATTCGGTGCAGGCAACAGCGTTCTTTTTGAGCTTGAACAGCGAGATTTTGTGCGTGAGTCCGAGGATAAAGCCAAGCGGACAAATGTTGCAGAAGCAACGGCGCTTGAAGAAGCCGCTGACCAGCACGATCACCATGATAAATCCGTTCAGTCCCAAGCTCAGCTTAAAGCCGGCGAGCGCAGGAGATACCGCCGCAGCCGGACAGAAGTCGCAGAAATTGCCGCCGACAAAGCCGATACCGAGGAAGATTATAAGCATGACCCATTTCACCAAGCGGAGAACGGAATACAGTCTTTCGTTAAGCGAGATACCCTCGATATGCAGGGCTTGCCTCGCTTCATGGGCAACGTCCTGAATGAAGCCCAACGGACAGACAAAGCCGCACAACACGCGCCCGAGCAATACCGCACAGACGATAAAGCTGCCGAAAAAGGCAAGCATTTCCTGCCAATGCTCAGAAAACAACACGTCCAAATGGCTGAAATAATAGCAGCCGGCGTTGGTGAGCTGATCGAGGTTATACGGGCAGGCAAAGACAGGTAGCTGAACATTCGTGAACGCCGTTCCCATCAGGCGGCCGCCGAATATCAGCAGCGCAAAGCTAAGTATCATAATAATCCAACGGACGGTCTCGAAACCGAACACAAGGCGCTTTTTGCGCATATCTCTCGCAGTGATCCCGGTTTTGCCGATGGGCTGCTTTTCTTTTTTGTAAAGCAGCTTGCGCAGCAGCACGTCAAGGGCGATACACACGGCTGATATCAATATGATGATTCCGAACGGCAGCATTGCGGACAGCCATTGCGTGCTGAAAAGCGCGGCTCCTGTATCCTGATATTCATAATCGTCAAATTGAAAAAAAGAAATGTCAGCCGCAAAATACGCTGCCGCGCAAAGGGCGGCGGCAAAAACGGCAAACAGGATTATTCTTATAACTTTTTTATTCATACACCCTCCTATGCTGTTCTGCGCCTTTTATTGCTTACGATTTTTCGCTGCGTCAGCATTTCGCCAAAAGCCTCCATACGTATTCTGAGCTGCTCCATATCCTGATACTGATAGTCTGTTTCCAGACGGAACACGGGAATGTCCAATTTCTCCGCTGCCTTTTCGATACGCGGCAGCTCAAAGTCATACTCGATTTGCCCTTTGAGGATATGGCACACGATCCCGTCGGGGTGAAGCTGCCTGACAAGGTGCATGAAGTAGGCGTACAAGCCCTCGTTGCTCACCCTTGCGCCGGAGGAAATCATTTTCAAATGTGTTAGGGCGATCTGTTGCAGCAAGCTGTCTGTCGTCACAAACGCTTTTTTTCTCGGTACTGCAACGGATGCTCCCAGTGACAGACTGTCCGCCACCGCCGTGATATTCATTCCTGCCGATGTGATGAGCTGCGGAACCTTGAAGTTTGGAAAAACGACAGGCGAGCCAAGGATGATCACGTTCGGTTCATCTTTTTTGGGGAAAGCATACCGCCTGCAAAGCTGCTCCAATTCCTCGGCAAGCGCGGTAATATGGGCGCACCATTCATCTAAATCACCGGCAAAATACATACACTGATTTGCCAATAACACCGCCTCGTCAGAGATGATATTTCCCGACGAAAAAGCCGCCGTGAAAAACCGCTGACGCTGATAATGCGCGTTTGCGACACGCTTTGCAGCTCGTTTCAGATTACCGCTTGTAAAGCGCTTGCCTGTATGTCTGCCGATCATCTCCGCGAGCTCTGTCAACTGTTCTTTGTAGTAATGAACGGCGTTTGCAGACCGTGTCGGAGGAATATCCAGCGCGGCTACCTTCCTGTTGCTGTTCTGTAAGACCGAGATCAGCTTGCGCCTGCTGTCAGAGGAAACCGCCGTCACGATCAGGGCGTTTCCTGTCAGGTCAAATTCGGGATTGATCAGCCAGCCGAGTGAGGAACGGCTGAAAGGGTCGGTATCTCGCGGCGTGAGCTCGTCCGCCCAGTGCGCCGTGCCGAGGCTTCCGCCGAGCACATAAAACGGATGGTCGCAGACCGCGTACAAAACCTCCGCCGGTATGTCGTCGCCGAGCACGATCACCTGCGGCTTTCTGCTGTTCAGATAATCCTTGTTGAACCGCTGCAGCGCGATTTCCAAAAACCACCTGAGCTGCGTCAAATGCTTGTTTTCCTTGTATATTCTGTTGATGGTTTCCAGCGCCTCGTTCAAAAATGCGTTATGCTCCGTATGTTTCATAATATTCCACCGTCGCGCTTTCGGCTTTTGCGCGTCCTTTCATACATCTTGGGCTGACAAGCGAGCAGTTGTGACGACAGCCGCCGCAAATCATTGTTGAGAGGAATTGGCTGAGCGTGGGTACGTCGCCGCCGGATTCGTTTTGCTGAGGAAGCAATTCTTCGTCAGACTCATTTTCGGAGGATTCTTTATCCTCAATGATCTCCTCCTGCAAAGGCTCTGTGAAAGCTTCTGTTTCGGGCTGTTCGAAAACGTTGTTCTGCAGAGGATCTGTTTCTTCTATTTCTTCCTGAAGCTCCTCCGGCAACGTCGGCGGAAACGTTGTCACCGAATACACGGTCGTAGGCTGCGACGCGCTTTGTGATGCAGCGTTCCAATCTGCCGTCATCAA
This sequence comes from uncultured Ruminococcus sp., assembly GCA_902776375.1. GTDB lineage: Bacteria > Bacillota > Clostridia > Oscillospirales > Acutalibacteraceae > Ruminococcoides. The sequence continues at coordinate 22,952 of CACYPV010000036.1, forward strand.
TTCGCTTGGATTTTTCATCACCGCGAACGGCTGACGGATCAGCGCATAAGCAAAACAAACGCCGATCGTTCCTGCCGCGAACCTCTTGATGATCTTGTCTCTCATATCAGACACCTCCTGTGGTATGCCTGTATTGTACAAGGCGAACCTAATATGAACTTAAAACAGATTGCCTGCCGCTAAAAAACTTTGGTATGCCCTTCATCGTTTGTTCCACGCTACGGTCATACCGGTTTTCTGTAAATATCAACGTTCTCACACTCCTTACTTTTTGCAGCGTGACGCTGCACCCAATCCCGCCTTTGGAAAAATCGCTATTTGAATAACTTCATGGACGGCGGGGTCAAAATGATTTTTTTAAAACAAAAAAAGAGCCAACCGCTTATTCCTAAACGATTGGCTCAAAAAAACAGACAACATTTTCTGTTGCCTGCTTACCATTTTTTGTTTTCTGTTGTTCTACGGAAGTTCAGTTCCTGTCAGTCTTGGAAAAATCCGTTTTACATCCATATTTCGTGACAAAAATATCACGCCCCTGAAACGTGAAAAAACCCGATAAAATCGGGCTTTTTCAGGGATATATCTTTTTTGCATATCCTTTCTGTCAAGAATGAGCAAAAAAATGGATTTATGGAAAAGTGCTGTGGGATAGTGAACCCGTGTGTTTGCCCCTACGATTTTGTCAAATTTTGCTCTGAAAAAATCATACGCGGATGTTTTCTACCGTCAGAAGCCGGCTTATGAAGCCGGCTTCTTGTTATACGGAACTTTCGCAGATGGTTTATGAGCCGTAAAACTCGTTCATCTTTTCGCTGAGTATTGACAAATTGTAGAAGTTTTCAAAGTCCACGCTCTCGCCTGAATCAGCGACAATCTTGCCGCTGCATGAGGAGGAGGCGATCTCGATTCCTGCGACAGAGCTGAAACGAATGCAACAGGCGCCGCCGCCGGTTTTTTGACCGAGAATCATCGCGCCGTGTTCATGCATAAACCAAGGATAGGCGTTGCCGCAGGAGAAGGCATAGCTGCTTGTCAGTACACCGTAGTTATAATCGGTATAGGGGCTGACGTCGTTTTCATCAAAAACGCCGTCAAAATTCATATCAAACTGAATGGCAGAGGTCTTCGTGCGTCCTGTCAACCGGCTCTCGGAACGGGTATAGCCCTGACCGGTCATCAGCCATTCAATTGCATTCATAGCGCCGGAGTCGCCGCCGCCGTTGCAGCTCATATCAATGATGATATTCTTGATTGCAGGGTTCTGCTTGGCGCGCTCGAGACCTGAAAGAACAACGCCCACGGTATCATACTTTGTGCCTTCCGCGGACTCAAATGCCAGCGGACGCTCGCCGGTTCCGGCATAAAACGCCTTCCAGCCGTTGTAGTCTACAACAAAGCTGTCGAAGTGAATCATAGCGGTATCGCCCTGTTCAATGTAGTAATCCTCACCGTAAGCAGCGTTGCGGGCTTTGGTGCGTACTGTCATATCTCTTTGCTTTTGGCCAAGCGAGTAAATAAATTTTCCGGCGTATTCCTCTTTTGCCAGAGACTGCGCCGTCTCTATAAACAGAGGGACATTCTCATTGGTCAGTCTGGAAAAAACGGTGGTATGTCCGCCGTCGAACAGCAGACCGTTGATAAGGTAGAATAAACCGTTATAGAATGTTTTAAAGTTTCCGGATTGCAGATTGGCTTTAATATCGGGATACTTTTTTGTCAGCAGCTCGTCGATCTTATCTGTCTTGAGATCATCATGAACCCATTCCTGACCCGGCTGACCGTACCACAAATCGAGATTGAAGCAGAGCTCACGGTAGGTGAAATCCGCCAAGTCGGCAGGATGATCCTCCTGAATTGCCGCCAGATAATCAGGATCGGTGTCTAAAGCCGCAGACGCTTGGTGCGCTCCTGAATATTCTTTTGTGTAAAGCTTTCCTCCGGCGCACACAACGTAATAGCCTTCGGGAGTTGCAAACATATCGCTGAGAGTTGCCACCGGCGCGTAAACGCCTGTTTCATCGCCGCGCAGGTCAATTCCGTATTCGCCCAGACTCAGCGTGAGGGGCGTGGCTTCAGAGGGCTCGTTGGTATCACTAACCTTGATAAAGGGATAGTTGTCATCCATACCTCCGGCTGCCTCATTCTGTAAGAAGACGGCAGTCATTGTATAATTCTCAAAGTTTGCGGTGTAGAATGTATCCTCGCTGATATCATAGGTTGCCGATGTTCCCGCAATATTGGTGAGGGTATACTTGTCGCCGCTGCGTGTGAAGGTCATGCCTTCTGTCAGGTCTGTGCCAAGCAGGTAGAAGGTATTGTAAAAGTCAGTTACGCTCATATAGGGCACGTTGGGCTGATCGGCATAACAGCGAACCTCAGCGGTCTCTTGGCTGTCTAAGCTTTCACGCAGAACCGGGAAAGATTTGATGTTATATGCCTCGTTAAGGGGCTTGCCGATGGGAAAGCCGGTGTCAAATTCAGCAAGGTATCTTTGAATATGCGTTACTGTCTGGATGGACAGATCTTCGCCGTCTACCATAGACACCCTGGTTTGCAGGTCGCTTAATTCCAACAAACCGGCAAGATCTCGCTGCAAATCGGTTGCGTCAGCAATTGAAAGGATTCCGTCAAGATTGACGTCTCCCAACAGGTATACCGGCTGTTCCTCTTTTTCGGCTGCCGCTGCAGAAACACCGGACAACGCCAAGCCTGA
>CACYPV010000037.1 GCA_902776375.1 uncultured Ruminococcus sp.
CAACTTTAAATCACGTGAACTCTATGGAGCGTTATTTGAACTGTATGACGCTGGATGTATATGTTTTTTGGCAGCGTTCTCACCATATGGTTCATATTGTATCAAGGTTGAACTCTTTGAAAAAACCGCATGGATAAGCCATTTTTCACCATAGGGTTCATATGTTCACATGTTCTTAGAGAATGTGAACTCTATGGTGAACTCTATGGTGTGGTCAGCGTTTGATCAATTGAATAACTTATGTATCTCGTCGAGCAGTTTGTCTGCCGCCTCGTCCTTGCTCAGCAGGGGAAGGTCGATGATCTCGTCCGCTTTTATAAGCGTGAGGTGGTTGGTGTCGGTGCCGAAGCCCGAGCCCTCGTCGCGCAATGAATTCGCCGCTATTATGTCGGCGTTTTTCTTTTTGAGCTTTTGGCGCGAGTTTTCAAGCACGTTCTGAGTTTCCATCGAAAAGCCGCAAAGCACCTGTCCGTCCCTCTTGTGCTCGCCAAGCCATTTGAGGATATCCGTCGTGCGCTTTAGCGTTATGACCGGAGCGCTGCCGTTCTCGTCCTTTTTCATCTTCTCGCTCTGAACGCCGGCGGGCGTAAAGTCAGCCACAGCCGCTGTCTTGATTATTACGTCCATATCGGCATACCGCTCTTTTACCGCCTCGAACATTTCCTGCGCGCTGACAACGTTCACGACCTCGACAAACGGCGGCGGGGCTATTGCGACGGGTCCGCTGACAAGTGTCACCTCCGCGCCGCGCAGCATAGCCTGACGTGCGATAGAATAACCCATTTTGCCTGTTGAGTGGTTCGAAACAAAGCGCACGGGGTCAATGCTCTCGCGCGTGGGTCCCGCTGTGACGAGCACTTTTTTGCCCTGTAAATCTTTCTCTTTAGCGATCTCGCGCAGGATATAGTCGAGCAGCACCTGCTCGCTCGGCATTTTGCCTGTGCCGGTATAGCCGCAGGCGAGGTAGCCGTTGTCGGGCGGCACCACGGTAACGCCGTAGCTCTCGAGCGTTTTGATATTGTACTGAACAACGGGGTTGGTATACATGTTCACGTTCATGGCAGGGGAGACGATGACCGGGCATTTCATGGCTAAATACGTTGTGCTCAGCATATCGTCGGCTATCCCGTGCGCCATTTTGGCGATGATATTCGCAGACGCGGGCGCGACCATAAGAACGTCGGCTCTGTCGGCAAGCGACACATGCGCCACGTCAAAGGCGAAGTTTCTGTCAAACGTGTCCACCATGCACTTGTTGTGCGTAAGCGTTTCAAAGGCTATGGGGTTTATAAAATTCGTCGCGTTCTTTGTCATTATAACATGCACGTCGGCGTGCAGCTTAACGAGCGCGCTGGCAAGATTTGCTGTCTTATAAGCGGCGATACTGCCCGTAACGCCCAAAACAACGGTTTTTCCTTTAAGCATGTCGCACCTCACAATTTTAGTTTATATAAAAATTATATCATAATAAATCCTTGTGTCAATAGCGCGATTCTGCGCTGTTTTCATTATCCGTCCAATATGCCGACAGCTTCCTGTTCCACTCTGTCAGCAAGAACGAGAGGATATAGGCAAAGCTGTAAATAAAGCAGCCGAAGTATACTATATACCAGATAGACTGGGTGTAGAAGTTCAGAAAGGAGTACGGTATTTTGTCCTGAGGTATCGCGCCGGTCAGGATAAGCGTTATCACCACCGCCGCATATATCGTTATAAGCCACGCGCAGTTGAGCCTGAGCAGGGGGTGCATCCTCTCGCGCGGAGTGCGGTTCAGCAAAAACGAGATTATCGACAGCAACGGGATAACTACGTGCATGCAAAACGATTCATAGCTCATGATATCGGGCTTGTCCGGCACCGACGGAAAGAACGACATCGCGATGACCACTCCGATAATGCACTCGGTCACAGCCGAGGACAGCCTGAAATAGTAAAGCTTATCCGATATTTTTGCCCTGCCCGTCACAGCCTCGGCGATAGACGCCAAGAGTATAATAAAGGCGATTATCGTTGTAAACACAGTGCCGTTCACCGTCATGTATCTGAACTCAAACAAAAAGCCCTGCGGCGCGTTTGCGTAGGCGGTCACCGCTATAGAGCTTGCTCCCAGAACGAATATCATCGCCGAAATGATCAAGTTCAGCCGTGTGTTAAGGCTGAGCCGTCTGTTCATGCGCAACATCTCCCAATCAAAATCACTATTTACATGATTGACAGTTAGCGTTTTGATATTCGTTTGTATTTATTATTCATGCAATTACAAGTTTACATTATTGCCAAAATATGCTATAATCAATGATAATAACGGAGGGCGGTGAAATGATGAAAAGAATAACAGTCGGAATACTTGCGCATGTAGATTCGGGCAAAACCACCTTGTCCGAGGCTATGATGTACCTGTCGGGCAACATCGGCAAGCTGGGCAGGGTAGACCACCGCGACTCCTTTCTCGATACCTATGCGCTTGAGCGCGACAGAGGGATAACCATTTTTTCAAAGCAGGCGGTGATGAATTACAACAGCACCGTTTTTTACCTGCTGGACACCCCCGGGCATGTGGATTTTTCAGCCGAGACCGAGCGCACCCTGCAAGTGCTCGACTACGCGATAATGGTCGTGAGCGGCACCGACGGCGTGCAGAGCCACACCCGGACCCTGTGGAAGCTCCTGCAAAAATACAACGTTCCCTGCTTTATCTTCGTTAACAAGACCGACCTGCCCGCATTTGACAGGTACTCTGTCCTCAACGGGCTGAGAGGAAAGCTTAGCGACCGCTGTGTGGACTTCACGAACACCGCAAGCGAGGATTTTTATGAAAACATAGCCCTGTGCGACGACGCGCTTTTTGAGGAATACGAGAACGGAAGCATCTCGGCTACGGGCATTTCAAAGGCTATAGCCGACAGAAAGATTTTTCCCGTCATGTTCGGCTCGGCGCTCAGGCTAAACGGCGTTGAGGAGTTTTTGAAAACTCTGGACGCTTACACCTCAGAGCCGCAGTACGGCGACGGATTCGCCGCGCGGGTGTATAAGATATCCGAGGACGCTCAGGGCAGCAGGCTGAGCTTTATGAAGATAACGGGCGGCAGCTTAAAGGTCAAGGAAGTCCTGCAAAGCCCCGACAATATAAATTCCGAAAAGGTCAATCAGATACGCGTTTACTCCGGCGATAAGTTCACTGCCGTTCAGGAGGCGGCTTCGGGTACGGTCTGCGCCGTAACGGGAGTCACCTTCACGCGCGCGGGCGACGGCTTAGGCGCTGAAAAGGAAGCCGTTTTGCCCATGCTTGAGCCTGTGCTGACCTATACCGTGATTTTGCCCGAGGGCATAGACGCTCACACCGCGCTTGCAAAAATGCGCGTACTGGAGCTTGAGGACCCGCAGCTCAACGTCATGTGGGACGACCGCCACGGTGAGATCCAGGTGCGGCTGATGGGAGAGATACAGCTTGAAGTTCTGCGCAGCATGATCGCTGACCGCTTCGGCTTTGAAGTCTCTTTCGGCAAGGGCAGCATAATCTACAAGGAGACCATCGCCGACACAGTAGAGGGCGTGGGGCATTTTGAGCCGCTGCGCCACTACGCCGAGGTGCACCTGCTGCTAAAGCCCGCAAAGCGCGACAGCGGTTTGGTGTTCAACACTCGCTGTTCGGAAGACCTGCTGGACAAAAACTGGCAGCGGCTGATTTTAACTCACCTTTACGAGAAAATTCATCCGGGCGTGCTCACCGGCTCGCCTATAACCGATATGGAAATAACCCTCGCCGCCGGCAAGGCGCACGCCAAGCACACCGAGGGCGGCGACTTTCGCCAGGCGACCTACCGCGCAGTCCGTCAGGGCTTGCGGAGCGCAAAGAGCGTTTTGCTCGAGCCGGTATATGAGTTCACCCTTGAAGTTCCTGCCGACAATCTGGGCAGGGCTATGAACGACATACAACGCATGTACGGCAGCTTTGACCAGCCGCAGCAAATCGGCGATACCTGCACCCTAACAGGCACCGCGCCGGTGTCGGAAATGCGCGACTATTCCAAAGAGCTGGTGCAGTACACCCACGGCAAGGGCAGGCTAATGCTCACCTTAAAGGGCTACGAGCCCTGCCACAACTCGGACGAGGTGATACAGGCAATAGGCTACGACCCCGACGCCGACACGCTGAACCCCTGCGACTCTGTTTTTTGCAGCCACGGCGCGGGACACACGGTCAAATGGGACGAGGTCAAAAGCCGCATGCATCTTTCGAGCGTGCTTAGCGAGCGGCAGTCAGCTCCGCAAAGCCTTGACCGGGCGAGCTACTTTGCCAAGCGCAAGACCCAAACTGACATTTTCGCGCTGGACAAGGAGCTTATGCACATCTTTGAGCAGACCTACGGAAGCGTACAAAGCCGCAGATCCGCGCCTGAGCGACGCGTTTTCAAAGCGCCAAGTGATAATCCTCATAACCCCAAAAAGGGCGCACAGCCCAAATATGACGGCGAAGAGTACCTTCTTGTCGACGGCTACAACGTCATCTTTGCCTGGGACAAGCTGAAAGCCATGACCTTTGACGGCGCGCGCGAGGCTCTTATCAATATCCTCTGCAACTTTCAGGGCTACAAAAAGTGCGAGCTGATAGTTGTATTCGACGCCTACAAGGTCAAGGGCAACAAGCGCGAGGTCGAGCGCGTCAACGGCATAAGCGTCGTCTACACCAAGGAAGCCGAGACCGCCGACATGTACATTGAAAAAACCGCGCACAAGCTCGCAAAGAACCACCGTGTTCGCGTGGTGACCTCAGACGGTATGGAGCAGCTCATCATTCTGGGCAACGGCGCTCTGCGCGTGTCGTCAAGGGCGTTCTTCGACGAGGTGAAGCAGGCTGAGGAAGAAATAAGGCAGATTATCTCGGAAGAAACGTAAGAATCAATTGATTATTTGAATATAATATGATAGAATAAAGAAAAACACAACTTAATGCGGAGGACATCATGGGACTTTTTGACAGCATTAAAAACACGGCCAATCAATCGTTTGGCGCTGCGCCCTCAAACGGCTTCAGATCGCGCGAGATCGTATTCTCAAACCTGCCCGATACCTTTGAGCAGTTTACGTCTATGCCTCAGGCGGCTTTGAGCACGCCCTTTGACACCGCGGCAATGGCTGTGCTTGCGTTCTGCTTTTATCCGCAGAACAGCGAGCTTTCGCTTGAAATGGTGAATTACCTGCGCGGTCCGCGCCCGCTGAGCCCTATGGATAAATCGTTCATCAAGGACAGGTTCAGGGACAGCGACTATGTTCCGCGCTCGTATTTCAAGGGAGCCACGACGCAGAACGATTATCAGCCCTCGCAGCCCTACACCGTTAAGGTCGCCGAGAACCCGTATTCTTATCAAAACCAAAACTACGCAAAGCTCTTTGTGTTCTCGGGCGGTGCGGACAATCCCCGCGAGCTTGTGATGCGCCTTGCCAAGGACGGCAAGTGGTACCTTTGGGAGCAGTTTATCCTTGTCGGTATCCGTCAGCCCGAAAGCTCCGACCCGTGGGCTTAGTTTTCAGTGGAACTGTTTTTTCTTTGAGTGGAGATCATTATGACAAAAATAAAGAAAGCGTTACTCAGCAAATCTTTGTTCAGGCAATGCTACATCATCTGTCTTTTTTGCTGCAATGTTTCCTATGTGCATTACCCGGCTTACGGCTTTATGGCGCTGATGATGATATGGGGCGCGTTTTTGGTCGTGTACAACGAGATCACCCGCAGGACTTCGCTAAAGACCCGCTACGGCTTTTGGCTCATCGCCTTTATGGCGTCGTCGCTGATAACCCTGCTTATCAACGTGCTGCATAACGCATGGTTTAACTTAGGTATACTGCTGCATTTGTCTATCTGCTTTTTCATATTCTATTCGGTACATACCGAAAAGCAGAACAACTTCCGCCGTGAGCTTTTCAATATATCGCGCATAATCATATTCGCAACAACGATTTTGGGCTTTGTCGGGCTCACTTGTCTTATTCTGGGCGTTCAGTTTGAGTTTATGTCGGTTAAGTTCATAATCTATGAAAACCGCTTTACCGGTCTGTTTGTCAACCCGAATCAGCTCGGCTTCGCTGCTGTAGTCGCCATGTTCTGCTGTCACCTAATGATAAAGCAGGACTTCGTGCGCGACTCAGGCTGCCGCAGGATCAGCCGCATTTGGATAGCCGCCTGCCTTTCTATCAACAGCATTTCGCTGCTTTTGAGCGACTCAAACGGCGCGGTCATCCTGCTTATCGCTTACACGTTCTTCTTCTTTATTTACAAGATGTTCGGAACCGAAAGCTCGTTCAATACAAAGCAGATACTCATCCGTTCCGCCTCCTGTTTGCTTGCGGGCGTAGTCATTGTTTCTTCGGTGTTCCTGCTCAGAAGGGTCTGCCAGCTCGGTATAAGTCAGATGATCAGAACCAATCAGAGCATCACCACTCCGGTGGATATCCAGCCCGACGGAACAAAGGAGGATATACCCACCTTCGGCCACGAAAACCCGAACCTTGATTCAGGCCGCTTCAAGCTGTGGCAGCAGGGCGGCGAGATGTTCTTAAAGCACCCTGTGTTCGGAGTAGGCAAGGGAAATATCGACTACTACGGCAAGGAGATGTTTGAGGACGGCGTTAAGTTCTCGAAGCGATACGGCGACTTGGCTATCTTCCTCGTTGACTTCCACAACGGCTATCTGACCGTGCTTGTCTGCGCGGGTCTTGTCGGGTTTATCCTGCTTGGTATATTCTTAGTCAGATTCTTCGCAAGCACCACAAGGCACGTTCTAAGGGATGAAAGCCTGCATCAAAAGGCATTCCCGTGTCTGTTCTCGTTCTTGTGGGCTTATATGGTTTACTCGCTTGTCGAGGTGACCCTGCTGTTTAACTTTATGTTTGCCGTTGTGTTCTTCTGGCTGATACTGGGGTACACCTCCTGCTATCTCACCAAGAACATGCCCGACCATCCCGTAGACCACGTAACGATCTTCGGCAAGCAATTCAGGAAAACATTATTTTAATTTTTATTAATAATAGAGGTGCAGTTATGTCAGATATGAAAGACTCATGGAAGAAAACCGGAAACAGTGTAAACAACGCTTTTCATGATTTGAACGGACCCAGCATAGGTCACGCCTTTCGTGACTTGGGCAAGTCGCTTATACTCACCGGAAAAACCGGTGTTGAAAAGGCCGTGGAATGGGCAGAAAGGGACGAACCCGAGTACGTCGACACCACCGCCGAGCCCACGCAAGACACGGAGGATAAATAATTCTAATAATGAAAAAAGCCGGCTCGAATTGAGTCGGCAATTTTTATATAAGTTCAGCTATTATCGTGTTCGACACCAAAAAGCCCTTTGGCGTGAAGCACGCGTGTTTATCATCCGCATCCATAAAGCCCATGCGCGCGAAGCTTTGGATTTTTGACAGCACGGCAGGGGAGAGAGGCTTATTGAATCTTTTAATGTAGTCGTCGTATACCAAGCCGGTTTTCAGCCTGAGCGACAGCATGGTGTATTCTTCCTCGCTGCCGCCCTCGCCGTCGCCGACTGTCATGTTATCATAAAAGCTTTGCAGGTTTCTTTCAAAGTGGAATCGCCTGCCGTGATAAAATGAGTGCGCCGAGGGACCCAGCCCTATGTATTCACCGCACTGCCAGTAAAGCGTATTATGGCGGCTTTCATAGCCCTTGAATGCAAAATTCGATATCTCGTACTGTTTATAGCCAAGCTTAGCAAGATAATCTACAGCAAACAGATATAGCTCCGCCTGTTCATCCTCGTCGGGCAAGGCTAATTGTTCTTTTATAGAATAAAGCTTCGTGCCCTTTTCAAGCTTTAAAAGATATGATGATATATGCTTAACGCCGCACTCCGCGCAGAAATCTATAGAGTTTTTCAGACTTTCCTTCGTTTGAAAGGGAATGCCCAACATAAGATCGAGCGAGATGTTATCTATCCCTGATTCTTGCGCAAGCCTGACAGTGCACGCGACGTCATCCAATGTGTGTATTCTGCCGAGCGTTTTCAGCTCTTTATCATTTGCAGACTGCAAGCCGACAGACAGGCGGTCAAAGCCCGCGCTTTTCAGCTTTGCAAAGTCAAGCGATCTGCCGCTTTCGGGGTTTGCTTCAAGCGTTATCTCGGCATTTTCGGTTATATCGAACGAGGCTTTTACAGTATCAAGTATATCGCACAGCCGCTCTGTGCCGAGGACGCTCGGGGTGCCTCCGCCGAAGTACACGCTCTTTACCTTTTCAGGCGCGGCATCGCCCCAAACAGCAACAGCTTGTTTAAGCTTTTCGGTATATTCGTCATAATCTGCTTCTTTGGCGGCGCCGCTGAAAAAATCGCAGTAGCTGCATTTGCTTTTGCAGAAGGGGATGTGAAGGTATAGTCCGATTTGCTCAGGCATAATGTACTCCTTTCATAAATTTTTGAGGCAGAAACTTGCCAGTTTCTGCCTCAAAGTTGGAAGGTATATGAAAAGATAGGAATAATCAAATCATTTGCTGATATAATATTACAATAATTTAACTTTTTTGTCAAGCTTTTGTTGCAAATTTATTTATACTTTTTTATTTTTACACTTTTTGACGTTTATCTGTTGACATATAAGTAGCAAAAATAGTATTATAATTAATTGGAAAATGAAAATAAAGGACTGAATTTATGAGTTCGTTACAAGAAGAAATCACAAAGCGCAGAACCTTCGCAATAATCTCTCACCCTGACGCGGGTAAAACCACCCTTACCGAAAAGCTGCTGCTCTACGGCGGAGCGATAAACCTCGCGGGCTCCGTTAAAGGCAAGCGCACCGCTCGACACGCTGTTTCCGACTGGATGGAGATCGAAAAGCAAAGAGGTATATCGGTTACATCCTCCGTGCTCCAATTCAAGTACGGCGGCTACTGCATCAATATCCTCGACACGCCCGGACATGAGGACTTTTCCGAGGACACCTACCGCACGCTGATGGCGGCTGATTCCGCGGTCATGGTCATCGACGGCTCGAAGGGCGTTGAGAAGCAGACTATCAAGCTGTTCAAGGTCTGCGTCATGCGCAACATACCGATAATCACCTTTATCAATAAAATGGATCGCGACGCTCAAAGCCCCTTTGATCTGCTCGAGGATATCGAAAACGTCCTCGGTATCGCCACCTATCCCGTAAACTGGCCTATCGGCTCGGGCAAGGAGTTCAAGGGCGTGTTTGACCGCAACACCGAAAAGATCCTCGCCTTCACCGCCAACAACGGTCAGAAGGAAGTTGAAAAGCAGGAGTATTCGCTTGACGACCCCGCGCTTGACGACGTTTTGGGCAAGTATCTTAAAGCCGACTTCATGGACGAGATCGAGCTGCTCGACGGCGCCGGCGACGAATTCGATCTGGATTCCGTCCGTCAGGGCAAGCTCACGCCCGTATTCTTCGGATCGGCGCTTACCAACTTCGGCGTTGAGCCGTTCCTGGAGCAGTTTTTGCAGCTCACTACATCGCCTTTATCACGCGAGACCGTCAGCGGACAGGTCGACCCGATGAGCGACGACTTCTCCGCCTTCGTATTTAAGATTCAAGCGAACATGAACAAGGCGCACCGCGACCGCGTCGCCTTCATGCGCATTTGCAGCGGCAAGTTTGAGAAGAATATGGAGGTATTCCACGTTCAGGGCAACAAGAAAATGCGCCTGTCACAGCCCCAGCAGATCATGGCGCAGGAGCGCGAGATCGTCGACGAAGCCTACGCGGGCGACATCATAGGCGTGTTTGACCCCGGTATTTTCTCAATAGGCGACACCATCTGCTCCGCTAACAACAAGGTGCAGTTCAAGGGTATTCCCACCTTTGCGCCCGAGCACTTCGCGCGTGTCCGCCAGAAGGACACCATGAAGCGCAAGCAGTTTATCAAGGGCACAAACCAGATAGCACAGGAAGGCGCGATACAGATCTTCCAGGAGCTCGACGCGGGCATGGAGGAGGTCATTGTAGGCGTTGTAGGCGTGCTGCAATTTGACGTTCTCAAATACCGCCTTGAAAATGAGTACAACGTGGATATAATCATGGAGAATCTTCCGTACGAGTATATCCGCTGGATAGTGAACGACGACGTCGACCCCAAAACGCTCGACCTTGCCTCCGACACCAAGCGCATCCAAGACCTTAAGGGCAATCATCTTCTGCTGTTCACAAGCCTGTGGAGCATCGACTGGGCGCTCGATCACAACAAGGGCTTGGAGCTGAGAGAATTCGGTACCGACTGATGCTCACCGACAAGCTGAAAGAATACTCAAAAAGCGGCATATATCCGTTCCACATGCCGGGGCATAAGCGAAATCGCGTCGGCGATCTGCCGTATGAGCTGGACGTCACCGAGATCGACGGCTTTGACAACCTGCACGACCCCTGCGGCATTATCCGGGAAATCGAGCGCAAGGCTGAAAAACTATTTTGCGCAAAGCGCGCCTTCATGCTCGTGAACGGCGCAACGGGCGGTATCCTAGCCTCGATAAGAGCCGTCACAAAGGCGGGCGATAAGGTGATAATAGCGCGAAACTGCCACAAATCGGTCTACAACGCGGTTGAGCTGTGCGGCTTGAAGCCGGCTTATTACCTGCCCGAAGCTATCGGCGGGACAGATATTTACGGAAGCGTTAGCCCCGAAAAGCTCGATAAGCTGCTTGCCGATACCCCCGACGCGCAGCTTGTTGTCATAACCTCGCCGACCTACGAGGGCGTGTGCTCAGACATTGAAGCTATCGCGCGGATATGCCATGATCATGGCGCAAGGCTGATCGTCGACGAAGCCCACGGCGCGCATTTTCCGTTTTGCGAAGGCTTTCCTAAGCACGCAATAGAATGCGGCGCCGATATATCCGTTGTAAGCTTGCACAAAACTTTGCCGGCGCCTACACAGACGGCGCTTCTGCTCACAAACGACGGTGAGCTTACTTACGAATTGCAGCAGCAGCTTGCGGTATTTGAAACGTCGAGCCCGTCGTATTTGTTGATGGCGGGTGTTGAGCAATGCCTGGAATTCTGCAAGAATACTTCTTTTAAAGAATATTATAACCGCCTTAATAAGTTTTACCAAGATGCCGAACGTTTAAAAAAGCTCGCTTTGCTTTATCGCGCGGACGGCGGCAAGCTCAGCAATGTTTTCAGCTATGACCCGGGCAAGCTTGTTATAACGACATACGGCACAGACCTGACCGGCAGGGGATTGGCGGACATCCTGCGCAAGCGATATCAGATAGAAACCGAGATGTCATCGGCGCATTACGTTATCGCCATGACCTCAGTATGCGATACCGATGAAGGCTTTGAACGCTTGCTTTCTGCGCTTTATGAAATAGACGATCAAATAAATTATTCTGATAAAGAATTATGCTCCGCAATATTAACCGAGCTGCCGAAAAAAAGCTTCGACCCGTCAGAGCGTAAGAGCCACAAAGCAAAAGTCGTTGCTATGCAGGAAGCGGCAGGGAAAACCTCGCTCGGTTATATCTACGCTTATCCGCCCGGTATACCGTATCTGGTGCCCGGCGAGGTCATCGGCGCCGATATGATAAAACGCATGGAAGCCCTGCAAAAGTGCGGGGTGGAGATTTGCGGCGAATGGTTGACAAAAGCCGAAGGGTATGATAAAATTTAGATAATCAATTCTTAAAGGAGTTTGACTGCTATGAAGAGAATTAAGACTATTGAGACTCGCGACCTCAAAAAGAGCGTTAAGACCGGCGGCTGCGGCGAATGCCAGACCTCCTGCCAGTCCGCTTGCAAAACTTCCTGCGGTGTTGCAAATCAGCAGTGCGAGAAGTGCGCAGAGAAATAATTTCTCAATAAAAGGAATTACGGCCGTTATCCCTCAGGGCTAACGGCTTTCCTTATGTACGGAGGACATTATGATTCATCAGTATAAGCTTAACGGCTTCAACATCGTTCTGGACGTCTACAGCGGCAGCGTACACAGCGTTGACGACCTAGCCTATGATGTGATAGCCATGTATGAAAAATGCGGCAGAGAGGAAATTATATCCGCTCTGCTCGATAAATACAGCGACGACAGCACTATAGACGCGCAGGAGATATCCGACTGCATCGACGACGTTGAGGAGCTTAAAGCGCAGGGCAAGCTGTTTACCGAGGACAATTACGCGGATCTAGCCTTTGACTTCAAAAAGCGCAACACCGTGATCAAGGCGCTCTGCCTGCATATCGCGCACACCTGCAATCTCAATTGCGAGTACTGCTTTGCAAGCCAAGGGAAGTACCACGGCGAACGCGCGCTGATGAGCCTTGAGGTGGGAAAACGCGCAATAGATTTTCTTATAGAGAACTCAGGCAGCCGTGTGAATCTTGAGGTCGACTTCTTCGGCGGCGAGCCGCTGATGAACTTCGACGTGGTAAAGCAGATAGTCGCCTACGCGCGAAGCATAGAAAAACAGCACAACAAGAATTTTCGCTTTACGCTGACCACCAACGGCATGCTCGTTGACGATGACGTTATCGAGTTTGCCAACCGCGAGTGCCACAACGTGGTGCTGAGTCTTGACGGCAGAAAAGAGATACACGACAATCTGCGCAAGACGATTAACGGCAAGGGCAGCTACGACGTTATCGTTCCCAAGTTTCAGGAGTTTGTAAGACGGAGAGAGGGGAGAGGTTACTATGTTCGCGGCACCTTTACCCACAACAACACCGACTTCACCAACGACATTTTCCATATGGCAGACCTAGGCTTTACCGAGCTTTCGATGGAGCCTGTCGTCTGCTCGCCCGACGACCCTTACGCGCTGACCTACGACGACCTGCCCGTGCTCTTTGAGCAGTATGAGATACTCGCCAAAGACATGCTCAGGCGCGAAAAAGAGGGCAAGCCCATAACATTCTACCACTATATGATAGACCTGACGGGCGGTCCGTGCATTTACAAGCGCATTTCGGGCTGCGGCTCAGGCACCGAGTACATGGCTGTCACCCCGTGGGGCGACCTGTATCCCTGTCACCAGTTTGTCGGCGATGACAAGTATAAGCTCGGCGATATTTGGAACGGCGTGGATAATCACGAGGTTCAGGACGAATTCAAGCTGTGCAACGCCTACGCCCGCCCCGACTGCAAGGACTGCTGGGCAAGGCTGTACTGCAGCGGAGGCTGCGCTGCCAACGCTTACCACGCCACAGGCTCTATAAGCGGCATTTACGAATACGGCTGCAAGCTGTTCAGAAAGCGCATGGAATGTGCGATAATGATGAAAGTAGCAGGTTTAGAAGCCAGAGGCTAGAGGCTAGATGCCGGATGATAGATTTATTGTAAACCGTTTCCTTGATTGGAAGCGGTTTATTTTTTTACGAATTTTTCAATACCGAGGATATGATCCGCAGATACCCGGTATAGGCAACACAGGGCTATCAGGTGCTTTACGGGCAGCTCGCGCTTGCCGCTTTCGTATTTGCTGTACTGTTCCTGCCTTGTGTGCAGGATGAACGCTATCTGTTCCTGCGTGTAGCCGTTTTGTATCCTCAGTTCCTTTAATCGTTTTTGATAATCCATTATATCACCTTATTACAAATAGTATAATTTGCGTTTCAACATTATTATAACATGTTGATATGTCCAATTGCAACTAAAATTTATGTTGACACTCATGTTAAAACATTGATTTTGAATTATACAAAATATTTTTCCGATGTGGAAACGATGTTAAAAAAGCTGCCTTACCATAGCGGTAAGACAGCCATTTTTTATTATTCGGTTTATTTCAGCAGCTTTTGCAGCTCATCTCTGCTCAGTCCGCTGTTTCTTGATACTTCGTCATTGGGTATTACGCGGAGCACCTTGCCGTTGTAGCGCGAAACCATAACGCTTGCTACTTTGCCGTTGATATTCACCTTTTGCTCGGTGTATTCCTCGTCGAGCGGAACCTGCTTTACAAGGTTCGCTTTTTCGGTGAGCGCGCCGGTGGGGCAAAGCTGAACGCACAGTCCGCAGTTGTTGCACTTGGTCTGATCGAGCGGCAGCGCGAAGGCGGGGGAAATGTCGGTTTTAAAGCCTCTGCCCATCAAGCCGATAGCGTGGATATCCATGACCTCGCGGCAGCTTCTTACGCAAAGACCGCACAGAATACATTTGGCGGTGTTCCTCTCGATGAACGCGTTCTCGTCGCGCGTGTATTTTTGAGGCATTTCGCCGGCGAAGCGCTCGGGGTGGATATCGTAACGCTGAGCGGCGTTGAGCAGCTTGCACTTGTAATACTCGCGGCAGCCGCACTCTAAGCAGCGCGAAGCCTCAGCCTTGGCTTCATCCTCGGTAAATCCGAGTGAAACCTCGTCAAAGTTTTTGTTTCTTACATCCGCCGGCAGCACCTTGGGAGTGATACGGCTCTGCTTTTCGCGGTCGGAATAATCAATTTTGCTCTCGTCGCGCTTGCTGATATACGGCACGCGCGCGTCAAACGCCTGTCCGTTGAGGTATGCGTCCACAGCCTTGGCGCAGCGGTCAGCCTCGCCGATAGCTTCTATAGCTATCGATGCGCCTCTGTTTGTCGCGTCGCCAATAGCGAAAACGCCTTCGATGCTAGTGGTGAAGAAGTCGGGATCGGCTTCAATATTGCCGCGCTCGTTGAGCTTGAGTTCTTCAACGTCGCCCTGAACGAGCTTTTGACCGATAGCGAGAATAACGCTGTCAACAGCTATCTCCTC
This sequence comes from uncultured Ruminococcus sp., assembly GCA_902776375.1. Lineage (GTDB taxonomy): Bacteria > Bacillota > Clostridia > Oscillospirales > Acutalibacteraceae > Ruminococcoides. Next base: position 14,691 of record CACYPV010000037.1, read on the forward strand.
GGTTTTGCCCTCGACCGGAACAGGTCTGCGCCTGCCGGATGCGTCGGGCTCGCCGAGCTCCATGATTTGGAGCGTCATAGATTTGACCTTGCCGTCCTCGCCGTTGAAGGAGATGGGATTGGTGAGGAACTTGTAGATTACGCCCTCTTCTTCCGCTTCGTCGATCTCAAGCTTATCGGCGGGCATCTCGTTTCTGGTTCTTCTGTAAACCACGTAAACCTCTTTTGCGCCGAGGCGAACAGCCGTTCTGCACGCGTCCATAGCGGTGTTTCCGCCGCCGCAGATCGCGACCTTCTCGCCGATCCGGGGAGGATTCTTCTGAATAACGGCTCTAAGGAAGTCGATGCCGCCGTAAACGCCCTGCAAGTCCTCGCCGGGAGTGCGCATAGAGCTTGATTTCCAAGCGCCTACCGCCACGATAACAGCGTCGTTTTCCGCTTTGAGCGACTCGATAGTAAAGTCTTTGCCCAGCTTAACATTGTTTACAAGCTTAACGCCTGATTTTTCTATTAAAGAAATTTCTTTGTCAAGCACTTCCTTGGGCAGACGGTACTGCGGAATTCCGTAGCGCAGCATGCCGCCCATTTTGTCCATCATGTCGTATACTGTCACGCTGTGACCCATGATGTTGAGGTAATACGCGGCTGTCAGACCCGCGGGACCTCCGCCGATGACCGCGACCTTTTTGCCAGTGCGAACCATAAGGTCGGGCATGTAGCTGTCTGATTTAAGATCCATATCGGCGGCAAAAGCTTTTAACTGCGCTATATTTATAGGCTCCTCAACATTCTTTCTGCGGCACGCCTTCTCGCAGGGGTGCGGACAAACTCTACCGATAGAAGCGGGGAGAGGTATCTTGTTTTTGATAAGTTTTATCGCGGAGTCGTATTCGCCGTTTGCGATAAGTCCCACGTAGCCCTGACAATCCGTATGCGCAGGGCAGTTGAGCTGACAGGGTGCAACACAGTCGCCGTCGTGAGCGGACATAAGCAGCTCCATAGCTATCTTTCGCGACTGCACCACGCGCTCGCTCTCGGTGTTGACGACCATGCCCTCCATAACTTTGGCGGAGCATGAGCGCAGCAGCTTCGGGATACCCTCAGCCTCCACCACGCACAGACCGCATGCGCCGTAGACCTCTACAGCCTTGTCGTAGCATAGTGTGGGTATATCTATTCCGTTAGCCCTTGCGGCTTCAAGGATCGTTGAGCCCTCGGGGGCTGTTATTTGTTTACCGTTAATTGTTAAGTTTATCATTTTCAGCCCTCCTTACTCTTTAACTATTGCGCCGAATTTGCAATTCTGGAAACACTTGCCGCACTTTATGCACTTGTCGGTATCTATCACATGCGGCAGCTTGACTGTGCCGGAAATTGCGTTGACGGGGCAGTTTTTAGCGCAGCGCGTGCAGCCTACGCATTTTTCGGTAATGATCTTGTATTCTATCAAAGCGCTGCATTCGCCTGCGGGACATTTTTTATCCTTTATATGCGCCTCGTACTCATCGCGGAAATATTTGATTGTAGTCAACACGGGGTTTGGAGCTGTCTGACCCAAGCCGCAGAGCGCGCCGTCCTTTATTGAATAGCAGAGCTCCTCGAGCAGCTCGATGTCGCCTTCCTTGCCTTCGCCGTTCGTTATGCGTTCAAGCATTTCGAGCATGCGCTTTGTGCCAATGCGGCAGTGGATGCACTTTCCGCAGCTTTCCTTTGCGGTGAAATCGAGGAAGAACTTCGCCATACCTACCATGCAGGTGCTCTCGTCCATCACGACCATGCCGCCTGAGCCCATGATAGCGCCGGTAGCACCCAAAGCTTTGTAGTCGATAACAGTATCGATCAGGCTTGCGGGGATACAGCCGCCGGAGGGGCCGCCCATCTGCACAGCCTTGAAAGGCTTGTCGGTCTTCATTCCGCCGCCGATATCGAAAATAACATCGCGCAGGGTCTTGCCCATGGGTATCTCGACCAGGCCGGAGCGCTTCACCTTGCCGGTTACGGCGAACACCTTGGTACCCTTTGAGCCCTCGGTTCCCATAGCCGCGAACGCTTCGCCGCCGTTGTTGATGATCCAGGCGACATTTGCGAAGGTCTCAACGTTGTTGATATTTGAAGGCTTTCTCCAAAAGCCGGACTGAGCGGGGAAGGGGGGCTTGAGGCGAGGCATGCCTCTGTGACCCTCAAGGCTTTCGATAAGCGCGGTCTCCTCGCCGCAGACGAACGCGCCCGCGCCAGCCTTTATGGTGAAGTCGCAGGAAAAGCCGCTGCCGAAGATGTTCTCTCCGATAATGCCCTTGTCCTCAGCCTGAGCAATGGCGTTCTTTAATCTTTTGATCGCGAGCGGATACTCTGCGCGGACGTAAACCACCGCGTGCTTTGCGCCGATAGCGTAAGCGCCTATGAGCATGCCTTCGATAAGGTTATGCGGGTCGCTCTCGATAACGGCTCTGTCCATGAACGCGCCGGGGTCGCCCTCATCGGCGTTACAGATAAGATACTTTTCTTCGCCCGCGCTCTGACGCGCCGCGTTCCACTTGAACCAGGTGGGGAAGCCCGCGCCGCCTCTGCCGGCAAGTCCGGAGGTTTTGATAACGTCGATGACTTCCTCGGGCGTCATGCTTAAAGCCTTTTTAAGCGCGGTGTAGCCGTCGGCTTCAATATACGCGTCGATCTTTTCGGGGTTGATTATACCGCAGTTGCGCAGTGCGATGCGCGTCTGCTTTGAGAGAAACTCGCTGTCCTCGTCGGACACGACCAGCTTTTCAACAGAGCTTATGTCGCCGCTGTCAACGAATGAAGCGATAGCTTCTGCGTCGTTCTCGCTTACTTTTACCAGCCTTGTCAGCTTGTTTTCGTCGTCGTAAATGTCGACGATAGGCTCCAGCCAGCACATGCCGATACAGCCGGTGACAGAGATGTCGGCGGTGATCCCGGCGTTCTGAAGCGCTTTTCTTACCTTTTCGGCGCCAGCGGCGATACCGCAGGAGCCCTGTCCAATAACTATCCTCACTGTGCCGCCTCCCTTAATTCCTTTAATATCTTCTTGGTTTTGTCGGGCGTAAGACTGCCGTAGGTGTCCTCGTTTATCATCATAACGGGAGAGAGCGAGCAGCAGCCGAGGCACGCCACGCATTTGAGCGAAAACAGCCCGTCCTCGGTCGTCTGACCGTCCTCGATATCAAGCTCATCCTTGATAGTCTGCAAAATAAGCTCAGAGGAATTTACGTGACACGCCGTGCCCTGACACAGCATGATAAGGTATTTGCCCACCGGTTCAAACCTGAACTGGGTGTAAAACGTGCCGACGCCCATGATCTCGGACGTAGCTATGCCCGTTCTCTCGGAAATCAACTCGATAGCTTCCTTGGGAAGATATCCGTATATATCCTGTGTATGCTGCAAAATAGTGATCAGACTGCCCTTTACCTCGGCGTATTCATCAAGCACGCCGTCAAGCAACGACAGATCGACCTTGCTCTTTTCCATTTGCTTACCTCCGTTTTTTTACTTTATTGTATATTCTTTTGTATTATACAACAATCATCTGCTTTTTTCAATATATAAATAATTGAAAACCTGCAAAAAACACGCGAAAACACAATGACGCATTTCTCCTGAGAGAAAAACGCCATTGCGTAATCATATGTTTTCCTATCTAAGGGATGATAGGTGTTTTAAAACAGACCATTATATCATTTCATATAGTTGTTAATAATGATCTGTGCTACAAGCTTCTTTGCGACGCCCGCGTCCATGGATTTCTTTTCTATATGTCTGTGCGCGTCCGCCTCGCTCATACCTTCGTGTTCTATCAGCATGCACTTTGCCTTGTTGACAACACGGAATTCTTCCAGTTTGCTTTCTGCCTTATCCACTTTTTGCTCTAAAACACGCATGCGGTCACGTGCGCATATCATAAGTGAGATCGCCTGCGATACCATTACCTTGGATGAAGGCTTATGAAGCACAAATACCCCCTGAGCAGAAACTTTCGATTGAATATCATCAAACACATCATTTGAGGCATAGACGGCAACGATAGTTCCGCTGCTACGGCTTATCTCGGTACACAGCTTGGTGCCGGGATCATCGCTCAAAGGCGCGTTGATCATCACTATATCGTATTTTTGTTTAAGCAATTTGTTTTCGGCGTCAGACGCGCTGCGGGCGTTATCCAGTTCATAACGCTCGTCTTGAAGGAGGGCGCTGACTTCTTTGATAAATTTATCCTCGGTCGAAACCAACAGTATTCTGTAATGACGATCTGTATAACTCAAAGTCGGCTCTCCTTTCTTTAATAATTGCAGCTTCAAAATAAAAAGGCGTCACTCAGGACAATACTATCCTAAATGAACACCTTTGTTCAAATACATTAAACCATATGAAAACTCAAAAGCCGTCGATCATTTGAATTTATTAAAAACAGATTATTCATTAATCCGTTTTTATACAGATAATAAGATAATGTCAAACACATGACCGCCCTTTTTCGGCGCCGATAAACAAAAAAGGCGAACATTTAAACTTTGTCATAAACAAAGTCATAAATGAACACCTTCGCTCTGTCTATACTTTATCATAAATTACTTTATATGTCAATGCTATTTTTAAAGATTTCTGAAAAATTTTTTAAGAATTGCAGGAATCTAAAAGCAATCCTGCAAAAACCGAAAAATTTTTATAATTATTTTTCGTTATACTATTGACAAACAGAATAATCAGGAGTATAATTCGTGCTGTTGAGGCAAGGGTGTCTCAGACGAAACAGTCTGAGATGCCCTTGCTTTTTTTGCGTTAATTTATGATAAATCATTTTTGGAGGAATAAATCATGTCTTATGTTGATGAAGTACTGGCAAAGGTAAAAGAGAAGAACGCAAATGAGCCGGAGTTTCTTCAGGCTGTAGAAGAAGTGCTCGATTCGCTTCGCCCCGTCATTGCGGAGAACGAAGAAAAGTACAAAAAGCTTGCTCTGCTTGAGCGTCTTTGCGAGCCCGAGCGTCAGATCAAATTCCGCGTTCCGTGGATCGACGATAACGGACAGGTTCAGGTTAACACCGGTTACCGCGTTCAGTTCAACTCGGCTATCGGTCCGTACAAGGGCGGTATCCGTCTGCATCCTTCGGTATATATCGGTATTATCAAATTCCTCGGCTTTGAGCAGATCTTCAAGAATTCACTTACAGGTCTTGCTATCGGCGGCGGCAAGGGCGGCTCCGACTTTGACCCGAAGGGGAAGAGCGACAACGAGATAATGAACTTCTGCCAGAGCTTTATGACCGAGCTTTTCCGTCACATCGGCGCTGATACCGATGTTCCCGCCGGCGATATCGGCACAGGCGGACGCGAGATCGGCTACATGTACGGTCAGTACAAAAGGCTTAAAAACGTATACGAAGGCGTCCTCACCGGTAAGGGTCTGAGCTTCGGCGGATCCCTTGCACGCACCGAGGCGACCGGATACGGACTTCTTTATCTCACAAATGAAATGCTAAAAACAAACGGTATAGATATCAACGGCAAAACCGTCTGCGTTTCAGGCTCCGGCAACGTTGCCATCTACGCTGTTCAGAAGGCACATCAGCTCGGCGCAAAGGTGGTTACCGTGTCCGATTCCACAGGTTGGGTTTACGATGAGGAAGGCATTGACGTTGCTCTTCTTAAGGAAGTCAAGGAAGTTAAGCGCGCACGCCTTACCGAATACGCCGCTGCGCGTCCTTCGGCTGTATATCATGACAAAAAGACCGAAGGCTCCAACGTTTGGGATGTCAAGTGCGATATCGCGCTGCCCTGCGCCACTCAGAACGAGCTTGGCATCGAAGACGCGAAAAAGCTGGTCGCAAACGGTGTTGCGGCAGTCGCGGAAGGCGCCAATATGCCCACTACGCTTGAAGCTACCGAGTACTTCCAAAAGAACGGTGTGCTGTTTGCTCCCGGTAAGGCGGCAAACGCCGGCGGCGTAGCCTGCTCCGCGCTTGAAATGGCTCAGAATTCAGAAAGACTTTCATGGAGCTTTGAAAAGGTCGACAAGAACCTTGAAGATATCATGGTAAATATCTTCCGCAATCTTGACGCAGCCGCAAAGAAATACGGCTGTGAGGGCAACTATGTTGCCGGCGCTAACATTGCCGGATTTGAAAAGGTTGCCGACGCTATGCTTGCTCAGGGTATCGTTTGATATTCTTGGTCTCTTATAATCTCATTAACAAACGCGCTCTCGGTTCTCGCAACCGGGGGCTCGTTTGTTTTTTTATACAGAAAAGTATTTATAAAATTGCGCTGATTGTCAACTGTGACCCTGTGTTCCTGCAAAATTTAGTGCAAAATGCGAATAAATCTGCTATCTTAGCTTCGAAATGAATGATTTATAAATAAACTTGCAAAAAACACTTGCAAAATTCCTTCCTTTAGTGTAGAATAAGAACGTTGGTGAAATGAAAACCTCATTTCCCTGCATAATCAATCATATGTTTATACTATTTAAGGGAGGACAAATTATGTCATACGTTAGCGAACAGCTTGAAAAGCTGGCAGCAAAAAATCCTAATCAGCCTGAGTTCCTTCAGACAGCTACAGAGGTTCTTACTTCTCTGGAGCCCGTGTTTGACGCGAACCCCCAGTACGAGAAGATGGCTCTCATTGAGAGGATCACCGAGCCTGAGAGACAGGTAATGTTCAGAGTACCCTGGGTCGACGACAACGGCAAGGTTCAGGTCAACCGCGGTTTCCGTATTCAGTTCAACAGTGCGCTTGGTCCGTACAAGGGCGGTCTCCGTTTCGCTCCCAATGTAAATATTTCTATCGTTAAGTTCCTCGGCTTCGAGCAGATCTTCAAGAACGCTCTCACCGGTCTGCCCATCGGCGGCGGCAAGGGCGGCGCTGACTTCGACCCCAACGGCAAGTCCGACATGGAGATCATGCGCTTCTGCCAGTCCTTTATGACTGAGCTTTACAGACACATCGGCCCGAACACCGACGTTCCCGCAGGCGACCTCGGCGTAGGCGGCAGAGAGATCGGCTACATGATGGGTCAGTACAAGAGGATCCGCGACGCTTACGACGGCACTCTGACCGGTAAGGGCGTGCCCAACGGCGGTCTCGCAGGCAGAGATGAAGCTACAGGTTACGGTATCGTATTCTATGCAAGAGAGATGCTCAAGCACTTCGGCGAGACTCTCGAGGGCAAGAAGGTCGTTATCTCCGGCTTCGGTAACGTTGCTTGGGGTACCGCTAAGAAGCTCGAGCAGCTCGGCGCAAAGGCTATCACTATTTCCGGTCCTGACGGCTACATCCTCGACGAGGAAGGCGTAACAGGCGAGAAGATCGATTATCTCCTCGAGCTCCGCGCTTCCGGCAAGAACATCTGCGCTCCTTACGCTGAGAAATATCCCAACGCTAAGTTCTTCGCAGGCGAGAAGCCCTGGGGCGTTAAGGCTGACCTTTACATTCCCTGCGCTACTCAGAACGAGATCCACACTGCCGACGCTGAGAAGATGGTCGCTAACGGCTGCAAGTTCCTCTGCGAAGGCGCTAACATGCCCACCACCAACGAGGCTATCGAGTACCTGCAGGAGAACGGCGTTGTTGTCGGTCCCTCCAAGGCTGCTAATGCAGGCGGCGTAGCTTGCTCTTGCATCGAGATGGCTCAGAACGCAGAGCACCTCATCTTCTCTGAGGACGAGGTATTTGAGAAGCTCGAAAACATCATGGTCAACATCTTCAAGCAGTCTATGGACGCTTGCAAGAAGTACAACCTCGGCGACAACCTCATCGCAGGCGCTAACATCGCCGGCTTCGAGAGAGTTGCCAACGCTATGATGTTCCAGGGCATCTGCTAAACCGTTGCCACGGTAGGGCAGGACGCGAGTGAAAAGTTTGATTTGAAACAAGCGTCAGTTCCCGCGAGAGTGGTTTCTGCTTATCATGAGTAATTGTTTATCGTGAGATTGGTTTCCGTTATTTGCGAGTTATGACGCGCCGTTAGACAAACGTTTCCAAACGCGCTTTATTTACCAAAGGCGCGCTGAAATAAACATAAAATCTACCATATACAAAACAACGCTCGGGGTACTGCCTCGGGCGCTGTTTTATGTTGACATTCTATATCTATAATGATATAATTGTCAAAAAATTAACAATAGGGGAGTGAAGATAATGGAACACCTCGGCACAAAAACACTTGAAACCGAGCGCCTGATACTCAGAAAAACCATAGAAAACGATGCAGAACCTATGTTCGATAATTGGGCGAACGATGATAGAGTGACTAAATATCTGACTTGGCAGCCGTACGAAAGCGCAGAGCAGCTGCACGACAGCTATCATCAATATTTAATGGAAAGCCAAAAGAAAAACGATTTCTATGATTGGAAGATCGTGTTAAAAGAAATCAATCAACCGATCGGAAGTATCGGAGTTGTATGGCAAAGCGAGGATATCGGCGAAGTTGAGATCGGGTATTGCTTAGGCTATAATTGGTGGCGTCAAGGGATAATGACCGAAGCGTTAAACCGAGTGATAGAATTCCTGTTTGAAGAAGTCGGTGTGAACCGCATTACAGCAAAACACGATATGAACAATCCAAACTCAGGAAAAGTAATGAAGAAGTGCGGCTTGCAGCATGAAGGCACGCACAGAAAGGCAGGCAAAAACAATCAGGGAATTTGTGACATAGCAATATACGCGATACTGAAACAAGACTATAACGGAAATAACAGATAAGAATACAGCCAACAGAAATTTTCTCAACGATACATCATTCGTTGGAAAACACGCTGTTGGCTGCATTTTGATTTGTTTTCAGGAGTATCTATATTATGATTATATTTATTGCAGTAAACTATATATATATTGCACGATAACCCTTTCTACCATAAAGCTCCTCCCCTGAATTATACAAAATATTCATTTTGTATAATTATTCCAATATGGAATTATACCTCTCTCCTTATATGTTATAATAGATTTATCAATAGAGAAGAGCAAAACGAATACACTTCAAGCAACAAATAGTGAAAGAAATCAGAAAGAAACTAAAAAAGGCACACCTAAGTAAGCCATACGCGAGAAA
>CACYPV010000038.1 GCA_902776375.1 uncultured Ruminococcus sp.
ATTTGAGTGGCGCAACTTGTCCGTGACGGTGGTGCTATTTCTCCGTCACGGTGGTGCTAAAACTCCGTGCAAGTGGTGCTGTGTGAGCGTGATTTGCACAAACCAAAAGCGCCTGACAGGACTTGAAAACGAGCGATCAGAAAACAGTCCTGTGGACTGTTTTCCGCGAGGGAGTTATACTGCATTATATAATTTCACACGCCGCAGCAAGCGAAAAGCAAAAGTATAGCTATCAGAAACGTATGTCAGGCGCACCAAAGCCCCAAAAGCCTGATAATCACCGGCTTTTGGGGCTTTTTATATCAAAAAAAATTTGGCAGACGCATCAAATGTAGGTAACGCTTTTTAGTAAGTGTTATACAAATATCGACTTGATTATTTGTGTATAACTCACAACAAATTTTGTTACAAGGTTATGCGTCTGGCAATCGTTATTTACGCTATATACGCTTTCGGTTTAGTTCCCTTCCACATCATAGCAAGCCATTGGAAGTCAAGAAAAAATCGTGATAAAAAACAAAGCCGCTCGAGGTGCTGTGGTTTTGCGACAGATGTGTTTGAAATAATGGAGTCGGTTATCAAAGTCGTATATGCCATGGAAAAAAAGACAAGAAAGAAGAGTTTACTGTTGTCGGGAAGTGTGAGACGGATTATGATTGTGTCTTATTCATGATTGAGTACACCGGCACCGAGCCGATGATAAAATCCTCACAGGCTGATCCGGAAGAAAACGAAGGACGTTATTTTATGTTTGACGGCGCGGATTATGATGAAATTCCGGATATTTTGAAACGAAATAAATTCCGTACATTCAAAAAAGCGATCAAGGATGAAATCCCTCTTGGTGGCTTCTTAGATGAGCCCTACGAAAGATGGTACCAATCCATAATCAGCAAGTTATAGTCATCATTAACACTCACCGCGAGTAAAATAATATATAGTTAATCACCCGCCTGAAACCATAATTGTAACAGACGGGTACGTTTGTATAAAAGTATTATTCTTTGGTATCGTAAAACGGGAAAGAATCCTCAATAATATAGGATGTCTCAATCTCCGAAGCGCCAAGGTTCCGGAGCATATCTTCTATCTTGCTGAAGTCTGTCCCGACAACATTGATCAAATAGCCAACCAAGTGATATAAAGGGTGGTCAAAGGGAGAATCATTATCATAATTATGCTCTGCTTCTTTCAACTTATGCCGGAGATCATCAGCATAATCGGTGTCGGCTGACAAAATCTGTTCTGCCATGCCATGATAAAATTCGTCTCTTTGCTCACCTGTAAGATTGCTTTCTTCACCATCATCAGTAGATGAATCGTCGTAATCTATTTCTTCGTCGTCTTTTGTCAGCATTGCACCGTCATATGAATAGTGGTTTTCTTCATCAATCCATTTATCGAAGCATTCGGTATCAGCTTCGAAACAAATATCGGGGAAAGCCTTTACTATTGCTACAAAAATCGGGTCAATATATGTTAATCCGTTATCGCTGTAACCCATTGAAGTGTGATAAACTTCGTCCGCAATAAAAAATCCCGCATCCTCTGTAGAATCAAATTCCACAGAAAGACCATCCTCCGTGTCCTCAAATACACAGAGTTTTTCCGATACCAACTTTTTCAGTCGCTCGCGGTATATCACTTCACCTTCGTCCTCATATTCTACGTTAGTGTTCGGATGAACCGACTTGAAATAGTGGTTTTCCATGATTTCGAAAATCCCCGATTTTAGTGACAGTTTTTGTTCATCCGTGCAACGAAATTTGATCGTACTCATAGTTTGCGCTCCTCTTTATAGTTATGTGTTTAGCTTTCGCTATTTTACACTTAAATTATATATATATATTGGAAAGTCAAGCAAAAATCGTGATAAAAAGCAAAAACGCCCGAGGTGTTGCCTTTTTGTTGCAGCTCAGATTCCATATCTGAACAAACCCAAAAAAAAAAACAACTCACTCGCCTGAACCGTGATGGTAACAGGCGGGTGAAATTTTATTGTTTTTCTAATGATATATCAGTTCATCACAAGCTTAACGTTCAGGCTGCGCGCGATGCCGACAAACGGCGTGGGATATTTCTGATCGCTGATGCTTTTGACCATATCTTCAAGCTCGGATTTGTCGCCGACAAAGATGATATCAAGGCAGTGCTTTGCTCTGGATGCGCCGACATAGAACAATCTTTTGCTTTCCTCATCCACAAAAGTATCGGCGTCCGCATCAACAATTATGATGGCGTCGGCTTCAAGCCCCTTGAACTTTCTTGCCGTTGTGAACAGAACGCTGTTGTTTCCTCTGGTTGAACTGATGGTATGGTTACCGATTTTCTCTACGCCGTTCAGCATAGACGCGGTTTCTGTTTTTACGGTAAGAATACATATCTGACTGTAAGCATAGCCGTTTTTCCTGTACTGATCTATTAAAACGGAGATTTTTTTCAGTCCTGTTTTCTGATCGGCACAGATGTAGAACCTCGGCATATCGCCCTTGACGCTCTTGTTCTTGACCTTAGGCTCTACGCTGATCGGCTTGCCGGAGGTATCAGCAATTGAGAAGGTGTTGCGACAGTTGATGGAAAGTACCAAACGACACTCGGAATTTTTCAGCCAGTCGGGAAACTCTCTGCCCTGTACAAATTGATTCTTATCGAAAAAGACATAGAATGAGCCGTCCTGTAAAAGCGCGATATCGTACAACCGCTCGATCTCTCCGTCGTTGAAATCCTGACCCTCGTCTATGATGATATGCTTATATTCCCAATCATAGGAATCAAAGCTTTCGAGAAATTGGAGTATATCATCTTTCTCCACCGCCGGAACTCTTAGCTTTTGACATGCTAACTGCGGTAGATTATAAAACTCAATGTTTTCGTACCTCTTAGGCTCATCATTTTTCAGCGACTGCAAAAACTGTCTGAGAAATTGATTGAAGCACAAAAAGAGAACCTTTCCGCTGTCGGCAAGTCTGCGCGCTTTTTCTATAGCCAGCCATGTTTTGCCGGTGCCTGCTGCGCCTTGGATCGCCGCGACCCTTTGTTCCTCCAGATAGTCAAGCAGATAATACTGCTCCCGCGTAAGTCTTACAAAGCTCTCCTCCTGTAGCAGACGCTTGGATCTCAAACTCGGCATGACTCTGTAAAGAGGAGCGAATACATCCAGTATCACATCCTCGGGTGTTCTGTCCAATCTGGTATGTTTCTGTCCTTCATAGAAATCATAAATTCCATCAATAAATTTTTGCGGTGAAGCAAGCGCGTTTTCAAGCAAGGTGATCTCGGGATGATATTCCATCGGGAGAACGCCGATGATGTCTCTTTGGGATACGGACGGAAACCATACCGCAGACTCAACCATACAATACTGGGGATGATCCGTGTTTTCAGTATCCTCAAATAGCTTTTCTAACAGGTCGATGAAATAATATTTGCTTTTATCCGCCTGCTTCAACGGATTCTTCATAGAATAACGCTCGCCGTTGTCGGTGCGGATATAAGTCCATGTGTTGTTAACGCATTCAATTCCTCCGGATTTAACCTCTATGACAATGATACCCTTTCGAGGGTGAAATATCGTAAAATCGGATTCTCCGTATATAACTTTATTTTTTCTGCTTCTGTCATTCCACCTGAGTGAGTGAAACACCGTGTATTCATCCGGCAGCTTTTCCAAAGCTTTAAAAACCTGACGTTCGCCGAAGCTGTCATTATCTTCTTCCATTTTTGCCGGGATCATTTGTGCCATCAGTTATTTCCTCCTTTCATCAGCTTTGCAAATTCCGAGGGGATGATCTCACTTACAGACAGTGATGTCCAGCCCGTTATTTTTACCTTTTCATTGTCGTTATCAAACACCAGTATCTTCTTATCCTTCCACACAAATAGGATCTCATAAGCTACGCCTTTTCCGATCACGCTGAGCTTACAGTAGGATTCCGAGGGAAGCGGGATATGAAGCAGATCCATGTCTGCAAAAGCATCCATGTACTCTTCCGGTATCATTGGAGAAAACTCATTCCAGTTCCGGTAATCGCTGCAGCTGTAACCATCGGAGAGTTTCACCTTATCCTCGGTCAAATCTCCGCGAGCCGGTTGATGTTGCTCCTCAAACTGATTATCCGGAATGGCTGTAGCCGTACCGCAGAAGTGTTCAAGGAAAGAATATGCTTCGATACGGTTCAGCTTATCGTGTATCGTTTGATTATAATAGTTCCTCAGGCAATTATAGCAGGAGGGATTGCAATTGCAGCCCTTTGTTATGCTGATAGCCTCACGGATCACCTTTTGGAATATGCCGCAGTCATCCGTCACCAGACGGCGCACATGACCTGCGCCGCCGGCGACCGCATCATACAGAACGATCTGATAGATCATGCTGCGCTCGTAACGAACCTTATGCAGACAACCTTTTATGTCTGTTCTCTCAATATCCAGTACATTGGATACTGCTTCGAGCAGCGCAAACATCACAGAAAGCATGGTGGATTGATTCTTGGCTCTTGATGTTCCGAAAGTGATCCTTACAACATCCGTTTTAAACGAATGACATAGAGCCTTGCGTTTCAGCAATCCGCTGCAATCCTTGCCCCAAGGGGACTTGTGCTTTTTCGTGTAGCTCTTTGCAAAGGAGTTGAAGTCTTTTTCGTCTTTGCCGGAGGTGGAGCTGATAGCGTAGCCGCAGCGATCACACACATAGAAATGATCGTTGCAAACAACCATCAGAGAATCATCTGTCGAGGTTTCCATGCGGAGCTTTTCATCGTCAAACACCCGGAAGGTTTTTTGATACATCACCCTTCTGGTCTGATCGCCGATATAATAGTCCTCACTGCGATAAGAGCGATCCGGCTTGCGCAAAGGAACATCCTTTGGCTTGGGCTCCGCAATAAAACCCTTGCGGGGCTCTATCGATGGCTCCCACCTGGCTTTCTCGATCATATTGCCGCATGAGATACAGCGCACGCCTTCCTGGGAAGGCTCGATTTTTTGATGATTCCACGTCATGCAGGAGGGATTACTGCACTGAGCGATATAAACCTCTTTCCAGTCCTGTCCTGTGGTCTGAGGAAGCTTGCGAATATACCGACTGGTATAGAGCTTTCCGTCCGCGACGACCTGCGCGTCCGGAGCATATTCGGCAACAGCAAGCTGCAGATCCCGAACCATTTGCAACTTTTTATCCTGATTAAAATCCATTCCCTGATAAAGCTCTACCGTATCCACCGGAAAACCATACTTTGGAAGGACGTTATAACGGACAAGAAATTCGATCAACTCATTCCGTCCTCTGTTGTCATCCTGACTGCGGCGATATTCTTTGAGCTGACGTTCACAGTGGGCAGCGCCTTGGATTTCTCCTGCGCGTTTTAATCTGGCAAACTCTTTCTCGTACCATTTTACGGTTTTTCGAAAATCCTCTACCGCAACACACAGCGCTCCGTCCGCTCCCGTCAGCTTTTCGACCCACGACCAATCACAGATACCCATAGCAGTATGTAAGTCTGACGGAATCGAGTGAAGAAGGATATCCTTTAGTTCCGCCGGTCTTGCATCCAAATACGCAGTTAATCTCTCATAGCCGTCCTGATTCAGCAAAACGTCGGCGTTGTTGCCGTTGTAAACCTCCGGATCATGCGCAAAAAAATCGCTCAACGCTACCGCAAAGATGTGTCTTAGGATAACCTTCTCGTTTGAGATAGAAAACAGCGGTACGCCGATCTTGCCAGATATCATACGCTCCGGATGCTCAAAATAGGTAAAGTCGTGAGAGCTAAGCTTTGAATATGTCAAAGAATAGGCAGCTGCATGGATGCTTCGTCCTGCACGACCTGCTCTCTGAACATAATTTGACGGCGAGGGCGGCATATTCCGCAGATAAACCGTTTCCAGATCACCGACGTCAACGCCCATCTCAAAGGTCGTTGAGCAGCTCAATGCGTTGATCGCCTTGTTGACAAACATTTCCTGATACTTCTGCTGCTCTGCCCGACCAAGCTGAGCCGTATGCTCTTTGATATGCAGTGGCGACATCATCTTCTCGGCATAAAGCCTTGCGAAGTGGTTGCTTTCGATCAGAGATTCGTGCGTTACCTTTCTGAGGCGTCCGTCGCATTTCAGAACGGTGCATTGATTTTTGCAATTGACCATCGTGGTCTTTCCGCATTTTTCGCAAACATAGATCGGTCTTGCTTCATCGCCCACAGCGACAACGAATTTATCTGTCGTGAAGAAATATTCTCCGTCGCCTTCGGGAGTCAGCGAACATGGGCATCCAATCAAATAATCCCAATAATCCGAGAGGAGCTTCTTCGCCTTTTCCTCCGTTATGCCCATTGATTTTATCAGTCGATTTATGCGTCCGTTTTTAAAGGATTTTCCGTTTTCTTTGACGCGTGGAATCCAGCCGTTCAGATAATTCTTCTTTCTGTCGGCATCGCTTTCCTTGCATTTTATGAAACGGCGGGGATGCGCCGCATAATAAATGTATTCTCTCTCGTCGTTTGTAAGCGAGCATTCTCCTTCCAGCGCCCCGCCGTACACGATATCCATGACAAGCAGGTCGAACAACGCCTTCATATCTCCGGCGTCCTGCCCATACATCTGCGCTACCCCGTTCATCAGCTCCTCTGAATTGCCCTTGTATACAAAGTCAAGTATACCGAGAGACACAAGACTGGTGCTGCGCCTCGCGTTTACCATCTCATTCAATACGGCAATCCATGCCTGACGCTTACTGGTTGCCGTCAGATTCTCGGTGCCGTTATCACCCGGCGAAGCAAAAGTCCGGTTCGTATCGAAATACGAGGTCAACTCCCGGATAAGCGTGGAGATTTCCCAAGGGTTCTTGCCGATACTTTCACGATTACTCTCTATCACGTGCCAGATGCCGCGTCGGCGAAGGAATTCCTGATAGAAAGAAGTCATATAGCACGCATAATAGGCAGCCTCGCTTCGGCTGTCGGAGAAGGTCAGAAACTGTCGTTTTTTCTTTTTTATTTCGACAACGGACTTAGGCGCTGCCGCGATAGCAAACGGATTATCGGTTGCTATTACGGGAGCTTTTTTTGTTTCAAGCACCTCTTCGGACTCGGGGAGCTGTTCAAAAAGCTCAGTGCCCAAGACAGCTGTTGCGGCGTCATAACCGATATAGAACAGCTTCATATGACCAAGATTGCAGCAGGGACATTTGCTCTCATTTCTGATCCCCCTATGCTCCGCCAGACGAACCCGAACCAGACTGCCTGCGCCGTGTCCGCATAAGAAATCTGTTCTCTGGCTTTCGTGATGTATCTCTCCGCATTTGGCACACAGCAGATAATCTTCCTTGCCTATCTCGAATTCATCCTCGGCGTCATCGTCTTCATCGAGATCCAATTTCTCTCCCTGAGATTGAAGAAGATAAACCTCTATCTCTTCATCATAACGATTCGCCGTTGTTTCCAGACGGTCATGGACGGTCTTTCCGGCGACGCCGATCCTGCCGCAGTCATCACAGACCGCAGCTTCAAAGACTTTCCACGATTCCCCGTCGATCTCTGCATAATTTCGGCGCGTCAAATAGAGCTTTTTGTCCTGATTCAGTGTGATGAACGCGCCCTCTAATGCGCGCACGAACATATGGTATCTTGCCTTGATCAAAGCAGTCTTGTTTTTCTCGGCTTTTGATGCAACATGGATCAGGTTTACAAGATCGGACTCCTTGAGATCGATATGCTTTCTCATAGCCTCAGCGATCTCCTTTACGGTCATCGGTCTGTCCGCGCACTGTCTCAGCACCTTATAAGCTGTGGAAGAAACGCACAGATCATACAAAATCTCCGCGTCGCTTTGATTCGTATTGATTTGTATATCATATTGCTTTAGGATCTCATTCAAGGAAGCATCCGGATGAGCAAGTCTCTCGAATAATTCAAATGGAATATCCTGCGAAACCTCAGGTAAAGGAGGCGTGACTGTCTTGGAACGGATAATATCATCCGCGTCAAAAGCAGCGTCGCAAAGAGTGCTTGCGAAGGACACGATATCTTCATCCGCTTCTTTCCCGCCGAGGGTGGCGCTCGTCAGGATGTGAAGTACCTTGCCGGGATCGCTGATCCTCGCTTTCAGTCGGCGCAGAAGAAGGGACGTTTCTATTCCGGTCGCTCCCCTGTAAATATGTGCTTCATCAAGCACGATGAATCTGAGTTTTGCACCCGAAAATACCAGATCATCTTTCGGTCTGAGCATCATATATTCGAGCATCGCATAGTTGGTTACCAGAATATGCGGCGGTCTAGTCTGCATGGTTTTTCTGGAGATGATCTCATTTTTCAACGGCTTCATCGGCTTGCCGTTTTCATCCTTGAAAACACGCCCGTACTCGGCTTTACCGGCAGCGTCCTCATGCTGTGTGCTGCTGTTATAAACGCCGAATGTAATATCCGGATACTGCTTCATAATCAGACGCAAGCGCTTCATCTGGTCGTTTGCCAGCGCATTCATCGGATAGATTAGGATAGCGCGCACACCGTCAGTCAGGCTTCCCGCTTCTTTCTCCCGCAAAAGATGATTGATGATTGGCAGAATAAAGCACTCTGTTTTGCCGGAACCGGTACCGGTAGTCACAACGATATTCTTTCCGGCGTTGATTTTTCTGACAGCCTTTTCCTGATGCTTGTACAGACCACGAACCAGCTTTATTTCCTTATCCTTCTCGGGAACGCCCGGCTCCAGTTCCGAGAACAGCGGGGAGATCTCCTCTTCATCGATCAGTTCGGTTATGCTTTTTCCCTGTTCAAAGGAATCGCTGATATCCAGATACGGACCCTTAGAAATGGCGTTATCCACTCCTAAAGCTTCCGTAAACTGTTTTGCATAGTCCGGATCCGCCAGATGAAAGCTCGTGGAGATATAGCTGATAAATTCATCCTTTATATTATTGGATGCCTGAATAGGATCAAACATATAAGCAAACTCCTTTTTTTCTTGAGTAAGAATACAAATCCGCAAGATAATATTTATCTCTGTTGAACTTGGCAGGTTCCCAATCTGTTATTTGATAGACAGTTACCCCTGCATACTTGTCATAATATTTGTAATAATAGAATCCGTATCCCGGTTCCAGCGGATCACCGGTATCATGTGTAATACTCAGTATACTGTCATTGATGAAGATAATCCTTACGGGATTGATTTGATAGAGCTGATGTCCTTTATTATCGATCTTGTCCTCATAAGAGTATTCATACCGCTTGCCGTTGCCGCCGATAAAAAACATGATACCGCTGTACACGGGACAATTCCTTTCTTCACTGGCGCAGTACCGGATCCCTTTGTACTCGATATGGTCAATATAGCAGGGACGAATCTTTACTGATTCATAGCGATCGCTGTCTTCAAAGGTTATGGAATTGATTTGAATGATATGTTTTAGAAAACGCAGCTCATTGACGTCTCCTGCAAACAACGTGCCTGTAGCTATATCTACCATCTGCATAGCGAAAATGTTGCCGGAGCGCTTACATATTCTGAATGGATATTCACCGAGAGGAAGCTGCAGATCCTCGGTGATAATATCTTCGTCAAGCTTCAGGTCATAGGTTTTTTCAAGCTCACTCCCTGAGCATATGGTCAATTTGAAATCCCCTGTCTTATCACCGATAAAGCCGAATCCCCGATCCCAACTGAGAACAGAGCCTTCCAGCTTTAGCTTTGGTATTTTGACAAACTGTTCCTTTGCGGCGATCCTGCCGATGAGGTAAGACTGCTCGTTCTGACCGTCTTGTAATACTATGAGACGCAGATCAAGCCATTCAGCGTCGTTGACATTGCTGTAGCCAATAACGGCGTTTCCCAGAGCAAAGGTGTTCTGGTTCTCTTGGGCGAGGCTTCGATTGTTCATTTGCAAATCGACTTTGATTCCTTCCGGAGCCTTAACACATAAGAATCTTTCCTGAGGGATATCTTTGATCCAGCATAGAGTTGTTCCGTTCCACTCAACATTTGTGTTATCAATAACTTTGATTACCGGAACAGGAATTTCCAACTCTCCGTTTTGATATGGTATACTGATGTGGGTATCACCCGGCGTCAGAGGTAACTCCTGTACATCACCGCCGACAGCAAGCTTCATTCGAGCTTCTCTGAAATCCTCTGCCGAAAAATAGTAAGGTCTGTTATAGCGATAGGAAAGCTGCCTGATGATCACAAAGTTTCTTTGCAGCAAAAGTCGATTGGCGCCGATATCCATTAGCTGAAGCGAGAGCTCTTCCGTTCCGAATCGGTCAAGCTCCAGTTGGTAAATGACAGTTCCTGCGGACTCTTCACACGGAAGACCGCCGAGGGGAATTACGTCGGCATTAACAGCTAATCTGTATTTCTTTTCATTCTCTCTGCTTGAAGATATGATATGAATGGACTCTCTGCCGCTTATGACGGAGTAACGGATTCCCTTGGCAATATATTCTGCTTTTATGCGACTGCCCGGAACCGTTAACCGCAGCTCTCCGCAGTTACCGTTGTTGTCAAATGCTGCAAGCCTGCCGTTGATATAGATAGTATAATCCTTTTGAAGATTTGCAAAAAAGCCCTTTATATATTGATTTGACTTAACACTTGCGACTTCGGCATTTGTGAATTCTATCACGTCTTTTGGCGAAATGAATACAGAATACCCGCCGGACACGCAGCTGCCGATATCGACTTCATTCTTGTTGCGGAACACAAGAGAATCGCGGTACAGGATGCTTTCGGAATTGTAAATCTCTTTATTATCACAGGTAATCACAAGTTGAGGATCAAAAGTTGAAGATCCCGAACGCCTCAGATAATCCTCCAGCCTTAACGAAAAACCTGACATACTTTTCCCGAGCTCGTTGCCGTAGTATCTCAGGCTTTTTTGCTCAACTATATGTCCATCATGATAAACCGTAAGCGTCAGTGAAGAAAAGTTGTTTTCAGCAAGACGCACATCGGGAAATTCAATGGCGATTTCTGTTTCATTAACCAACCTGTACACCGGCTTGATACGGGTATAGTCTATCGCTACCGTTCGCCGCTCCGCAGACCGCTCTTTTCGTCCTGCCTCAGAGATCATTTGCAACTTATTTTCCATCCATTCATCACACAGCTGCTCTTCGTAACAGGATGCAGCCTGAACAGTATGATTCACAAGACCGTCGATCCGTTTTAGTATTTTCGAAACAAGCTGCGCGGCATATTTCGGACGATTGACGATCAGTTTAACGATACCCTCGCGGAAATAATTTATCTTTGAACTGATTTCCACATCTTCATATTGAGCGCCGGAAGTATTTTGCAGTTTGTTTCGAAGCGCTAATACCATCCTTGCGATCATCGGATCGTCTTCTATGTATTCCCAGTTCAGATTCTTTTTGTAGAAGTCAAATAGGAAATCACAAAAATACAGCCAAGAACGCTTTGTAGAAAACGAGTGAACCATAACGGATGATTTATAATGATTTCCGACTGAGTCGGTAATAAACAATCTTCGATTTTTGGCGAGCGCATCCTTAATACATTTGTAGAGTATATTCAGCAATTGTCCGCCCTCATCGTGATATCCAAACGAGGTCGTAATGTATTTCCAGAAACCGGATTCATCCTCCGAATCCCACTCCTTAGCGTAATTGATAACAGACAGGGTGATCTGCATTTCCGCTTTCAGATTTGGCTTGAATTTTGGATTTTGAAGCATCTTGTCAATGCAGTCGCGGCTGATTTTGTTAAGAGTCTCCAGGTTTTTCTGTGAAATGATTCGACTGCCCAGCAGAGGTGAATGTGCAAAGATTCTGTCTAAATAATCAGTTCCTGCGTCGTATATGCACATATCGTCTTCAACGATACGAAAGTCTTCAGATGAAAAATCGAGTACAGCCTTAGCGTTATCATCTTCGGTTTTAAATCCGAAAAATCTTATAAATTCATTTGTGCTATAAGGACTTCTCGAAATATAAGATCTGATCCAA
Source organism: uncultured Ruminococcus sp. (assembly GCA_902776375.1). Taxonomy (GTDB): domain Bacteria; phylum Bacillota; class Clostridia; order Oscillospirales; family Acutalibacteraceae; genus Ruminococcoides. Next base: position 11,964 of record CACYPV010000038.1, read on the forward strand.
TGGTTTTCCGGTATTGACGGAATGGATGTGATTCCGTTAATCGTATTGTCCTCTAAAAAAGCGATAATGCGTTCATCTGTAACGGATGATATTGGAGAACAGTAAGGGATCCCGAAAAGGAATTTCGCATATTCCTCTTTGGATAGCTCTCTTGCGGAAGCAAATTTTCTGAATAGAGCAGTATTGCTTGGCATAAAGTACGGCTTTTTCATAATGAATACTTTATGTCCCAGATTTTCTAAGGCTTTGCACTCATCTTCGGTTAAAAAATGCAGCCTTTCAATTCTTACTCGAGCTTGTAATGCCTCGGGCAGGTCATCTAAGAAAAAGCACTTGACGTCATCATCGCTAACAACGATAAACGCACAGTCATCCTTCATATTATTGACAAGATAATACTTAACTCCGTTTTCCTCACAGTAGAAGAATTTGCTATTGATCATCCGGGTGATTGCTGCCCGTTCGTTCGGGAGGAGCTGCTTGCCGCACCAATTCCCGTGATTGATACGTCGTCTTTCGATTTTTTGATATATTCTCTGTCGTGAGAGTCCATACCACTCACAAAGCCAAGCGGTTTTCAGTTTGTAATGATCCAACAGCTTGTTGACCGTAGTGATGTCTATCTCTCGCTTATCGTACTTTTGGGAGCTTTGCTCCGCTTCTTTTGCTTCTTCTGTATCCTTGAAATAGTCCTCACCCTTTTCATAGAGAAGCCCGATCTGTTTCCAAAACTGCCGCGCCGAGAGCGCCCCCATGTTTTTCATTTTACTAATATCTTCCGGCTTCAATGAAACAACTTGCCCTATAGTTTTTATCCCTGCGTTTCGTAAAACGTTAAGCGGACGAACCGAGAGGTGAAGGTCCGTTACCGGACGCAAAAGAATTTGTTCAGGTAAGGGTGGTTTATTTCCGGTTAAAGCGGTATGTTCATATCCATTACCCAGAAAAGAGTCGATTGTCACTATGATTTCATCAACCGATTGTTTCCCAATACCGCGAAGCTCATAAATATCCTTTTTAGACATTTGGATCAGGGAGCCCGTTGTATAAATCCCTGCTCTTCTCAACGCGTTATAGGTTCGTGTGCTCAGCTCCAAATCTGAGATCGGTATATTCTGAACAGAAGGAAGGAGCTCGGCGATCCGCTTTTTTCGTTCATCAAAAGAATCTATTATTTCGTTCGCGCGCTCAACAACGCCGGTCAGTTCACTCAGAATATCGTCGGGAATATCCCTTGCAGACGCGAGGTGATTGATATCACAGTTAAGCAGATCATCGAATCGAATCAGTCCGACACGAATCAAAAAACCCTTGGCTTTGTTCGAGATGTCAAGGTCGTGAATATATATCTTCATGTTTTCTTCGCTCATAGTATCACCGATACCCTTTTCCATACCTGTTTTTATTCACATTGAATTAACGCAAATTGTTCTCGCGGCTGATGCAGAGTAAATCCTCAAAGTGTTCATGCTGATCGGGATAACCTCTGCCGCCGAGGGCGAGCTGATTGCAGCGCCCATTGCATTGGCGTGCAATCCACTCAAAATGCTCCACAGTCATGTTAGGCTGTTCCACCAGCATACCGCTCTGATAACAACCGATACCCGCCTTGGCGCAGAGTCCGGTCTTGCCGTGAATACAGTGACCCATCATGCCGACGTCGATTAAATGCGGAATTGAAATGATATTTTGTATCGTTGATGATGTATCTCATGCTTTCCTACCCTCACAAACGATTATTCTACAGGAAAAGGTTGGTTAATCCTCTTTCTTGTTGATTTATTCAATATTCTATCATGTTGTGCGATGATTTACAATAGGATTTATAAAAAATATGACTTTTCGCCCGAGGTGTTGCGCTTTTGCGGCACCTTGGGCGTTTTTTGACTATATTTCGCAAAAATATATTGACTTGATATATATATAATTTATAATTGAGTTAGCGGACAGTAGTCCGTATCGTATTATCTCAAAATAAAACAATTATAGGAGGCGTTTATTATGGCAACAAGTTGGATTTTTATTGGGCTTAAAGTAAAAAAAGATACTGATTGTTTTGCTTGTGAACTGGAACACTATGGCCCGCTTGATCTTCAAGATGATGAGATGGATGGAACATTTGCAGCAGATTCAGATGACTTTGACAGCGTTGAAAGTATCATATCAAAAATATGTCACTGGTTCTACGCAAGACTTGCTGATCCTGATTGCGAGGAAGATGTCGCGAAGATAATAGAACTCTACGGAAATGATGGCTTCAATAAAGTGTTGAATAGCAATTTGAAGGGAATCATTTCTATGACAGTCTTTTCAAATATGGAGTACTATGATGAGCCAAATGGAGCGAGTCTTTTAGAATACAACGCTTCCTCGAAGAAATTGATTGTTACGAATAAGGAACCCTTCGATTATGACGATGAATTAGATGATCGATATAGAGAACTCTTTTGAAGCCGTTTAGCTTCTATCATGTTGATGATTCTATTTGCGCCAAAGAGTATGGAAAGTTTAAAGACAAAAAACTTGGCAGTTAATATTGTTTTTTATTCATGGTTGAAATTATTAAAAAGATTATCGTTTGAAACTACAAAAAACAAATCATTCGCCCGAGGTGTTGTGTTTTTGCGGCACCTCGGGTGGTTTTGTCTATATTTCGCAAAAATATCTTGACTTGATATATATATTGGCTTTAATGAAGAATACGAATAATATGGTATTATAACGTGGAAATAGCTGTCGCAAAAATCCGACATCTTGTCGAAATTTGCCTGAATTGCTATTGATTATTGAATAAAAAGTTGATATAATATACAAGAGAATACAGGAAGGGACTATGGAACAGATGAAAACTGCTGCCATGGTCCTTTTTGCTTTTTGGAGGTAACCTATGGAAAGCGACGGAAAACTGCGTTTACTGAGGCTTTTGGAGATTTTACAGACCGAGAGCGACGAACAGCACCCGATTTCGATTGCGGAAATCACAGAGATAATGAAACAGCGCTGGGGTCTTGACGCGTATCGTATTACGGTTCAAAAGGATATTGAGGCGCTGCGGTCGGCGGGATATGAGATCGAAACCATTCGCACCACACAAAATCGCTATTACCTGACCTCCCGACCCTTTGAGCTACCGGAGCTGAAGCTCCTGCTGGACGCGGTGGAGTCGTCGAAGTTCATCACACAGAAAAAGAGCCGTATTCTGGCTTCAAAGCTTCTGACGCTGACCAGCCGACACAATGCGGCGGGGCTGAAGCGCAATATCTCGATCGCCGACCGCATCAAGCCGAAGAATGAGCACATCTACTATTTTATCGACGCGATCAACGAGGCAATCAACACCAAGCGCAAGATCGCTTTTCGATACTTTGCCTATACGCCCGCAAAGAAGAAAGCTCTAAAAAATGACGGCATTTACTATATTCTGAGCCCCTATACCCTGACGTGGAACGGCGATTGCTACTATGTTGTCGGGTGGTCGGACAAACACGGCAAGGTCGCTACCTTCCGCGTGGATCGCATTTTTGAAACGCCGAGGAATTTGCCCGATAAAGCTGTCCCGAGACCAAAGGACTACAGCATTGCCGACTTCGCAGAAAAGGCGTTTCAGCTATTTGACGCCGACCGCACCGAGGTAACGCTGCTGTGCGCCGCGGCGGCGATGAATTCTGTTATGGATCACTTCGGAGATCATGCCAAAACAACGCCCGTTGATGACAAAACCTTCCGCCTTGTTGCCGAGGTTTCCCTCAGCCCGACCTTCTTCGCATGGGTGTTCCAGTTCGGCGGCAAGGTACAAATTCTCGAACCGGCTGAGGCAATTGAGAAATATCAGGCTTTATTGGAAGCAGGTAAAGCTTATGGACGATAAAACTAACAAACGAAACAAACTTGCTGCGGATATTTTGCGTTTGTCGCGTAACACATTGCTGGTGAACCTGCGCTTTATGGACTTGGCGCTGAATCAATTGCAGCCCGTTGCCACGGGAGGGCAATTCGCGCAACAGACGTCTGCAGGTAAGAATAGGTCTAATGCCCGCGGCATAACGCAAGATAAAAACTTAACCGACTCCGCAACACCTCACGTGCGGATTGGGTCAAGCGTCACGCTTGCCTCAGATGGCGAAACGCTTTTCTATACACCGCTTTGGGTGCTGAAAACCTACAAGGACGAGCAGAACGCCATTGTCCGCGCATATCTGCACGCGATCCTGCACTGCGCTTTTAAGCATATGTTCGTGCACACGCTTGTCGACCGGGATTTATGGGATCTCGCCGGCGATATCGCGGTGGAGTATGTCATCGACGGGCTGAGTTTGCCGTCTCTATCTGTCAAAAAGGAAGCGTACCAAAGGCAGGTTTACAGCGAGCTTCAAAAGGAGCTAAAGCAGCTCACCGCCGAAAAAATATATCATTACTACCGCGAGAAAAAGCTGACCGACAAGGAGCTGAAAGTCCTGCGCGGCGCGTTCGCTGCCGACGACCATGTGCTTTGGTATATGACGGAAGAACAGAAGAATATCATGCTCGGGCGGAAGTCCGATGGCAAGGGAGACGGAGACGCACAGGATGACGGAAGCGGCGAGGGTTCAATTACAGTCAACGCAGCATTAGAAGAACGCTGGGGAGAGATCGCACGCCGGATGCAGATGGACATGGAGAGCTTCTCCAAAATGCAGGGCGATAAAGCCGGCAATATGATACAGAACCTGCGCGAGATCAACCGCGAGCGCTACGACTACACCGCCTTTCTCAAAAAGTTCGCCGTCCTCGGCGAGGCGATGAAAATCAACGACGACGAGTTCGACTACATCTACTACACCTACGGACTTAAGCTCTATGACAAGATGCCGCTGATCGAGCCGCTCGAGTACAAGGAGGTCAAGCGCATCCGCGAATTCGTGATCGCCATCGACACCTCCGGCTCGGTCGCGGGCGACTTGGTACAGAGGTTTGTTCAGAAGACATACAATATCCTGCAAAGCACCGAGAGCTTTTTCTCCAAAATCAACGTCCACATCATCCAGTGCGACGCAGATATTCAGGAGGACGCGAAGATCACCTCGCGGGAGGATTTCGACAGGTATCTCAAAGAAACGAAGTTGTGCGGAATGGGCGGCACAGACTTCCGACCGGTATTCGAATATGTGGACGAGCTGCGCGAGAAAAAGGAATTCCAAAACCTGAAAGGCCTGATCTACTTCACCGACGGCTACGGCACCTTCCCTGCCAAAAAGCCGCCGTATGAGACCGCCTTCGTTTTCATCGACGACGGCATGAATAACTACGACGTACCCCCGTGGGCGATCAAGCTGATATTACAAAAAGAGGGAATATAAATCAGGAGGATTATTTATGAGCAACGCAAACGATTTTGTCATAGAAAACGGAGTATTTAAAATATACAAGGACTCCGGCGGCAATGTGGTCGTGCCGGAGGGCGTGACGAGTATTGGTGACGGCGCGTTCCGGTACCGCAAGAGCCTGCAAAGCATCACGCTGCCGGAGGGCGTAACGAGCATTGGAGAAGAAGCGTTCCGGAGCTGCAAGAGCCTGCAAAGCATCACGCTGCCGGAGGGCGTGACGAGCATTGGTGACAGAGCGTTCTATGACTGTGAGAATCTGCAAAGCATCACGCTGCCGGAGGGCGTGACGAGCATTGGGGACAGGGCGTTCTCTTGGTTTAGCAGCCTGCAAGGCATCACGCTGCCGGAGAGCGTGACGAGCATTGGAGACAGGGCGTTCGAGGACTGCAAGAGCCTGCAAAGCATCACGCTGCCGGAGGGCGTGACGAGCATTGGTGACAGAGCGTTCTATGACTGTGAGAATCTGCAAAGCATAACTCTTCCGGAGGGCTTGACGAGCATTGGGAACTATGCGTTCCTGGGCTGCAAGAGCCTGCAAAGCATCACGCTGCCGGAGGGCGTAACGAGCATTGGAGAAGAAGCGTTCCGGAGCTGCAAGAGCCTGCAAATCATCACGCTGCCGGAGGGCGTGACGAGCATTGGGGACAGTGCATTCTATGAATGTAAGAGCCTGCAAGGCATCACTCTGCCGGAGGGCGTAACGAGCATTGGAATCGGGGCGTTCTATGACTGCAAGAAGCTGAAAAGCATCACGCTGCCGGAGAGCGTGACGAGCATTGGAGAAGAAGCGTTCCGGAGCTGCAAGAGCCTGCAAAGCATCACGCTGCCGGAGGGCGTGACGAGCATTGGAAACTGGGCGTTCCGGGACTGTCAGAGCCTGCAAAGCATCACGTTGCCAGAGGGTGTGACGAGCATTGGAAACCTTGCGTTCTATGACTGCGAGAGCCTGCAAAACATCACGCTGCCGGAGGGCGTGACGAGTATTGGATGGGATGCGTTCAATGGCTGCAAGAGCCTGCAAAGCATCACGCTGTCGGAGGGCGTGACGAGTATTGGGGACAGTGCGTTCCGTGGATGCAAAGGACTTGCGGACGAGAATGGATTTGTTATTGTGAAAGACATACTCTTTGATTATGACGGCTCCGGCGGCAATGTAGTCGTGCCGGAGGGCGTGACGAGCATTGGATGCTACGCGTTCAGTCGCTGTAAGAGCCTGCAAAGCATCACGCTGCCGGAGGGTTTGACGAGCATTGGGGACGGCGCGTTCTGGGACTGTCAGAATCTGCAAAGCATCACGCTGCCGGAAGGCGTGACGAGCATCGGGGACGAAGCGTTCCGATGGTGCTATAGTCTGCAAAACATCACGCTGCCGGAGAGCGTGACTTTCATTGGGGGCAGTGCGTTCCGCGAATGCAGAAAACTCCGCAGGGTTGTTGTTCTTAGTAAGCCTGAATTCGTCAATAACTGTTTTGAGGGCTCCGATTCGCTTCTGCTGACTGTTAAGCTGCCAATCACCAAAATTAAGTCGATTCAGCTCAAGCGACGTGCGGCTATGGGTTGGCTGCTGCGAGAACCGGAAGATCCTCCTGCGGATAAAGAAGTGATACAAAGTGTGCGAAACTACTGGAAAAAATCATTTGACACATTTATAGATGATATCCAAAACGATACTCGAATCCTACCCGCGCTGATCGAAAATGAAATGCTGTCGATAGATCAAACCGATCGTCTCCTGAAACTATTTGAAGGCAATGCGGAGGCAACCGCGGCTTTATTGACTTATAAACGCAGCCGCTTTTCTTCCGACGATCTGGAAAAGCATGAAGAGAAAAAGATCGAAAAAGCATTCCGAGCGCCGACGGTCGCAGAGCTGAAAAAGATTTGGGCATTTAAGGTGCAGAATGACGGAACGCTGAAGCTGGTAACATATAAAGGTACCAATACGGAGATCGTTGTACCGGAGAAAATCGGCAAAAAAGCCGTCACGGCGATCGGGGCAGAATGTTTCGGTTTTGCTTGGGGTTTCACATCTGTTCCGAACAACGACGTCAGAGAAAGAATAACATCCGTTACGATCCCCGAAACAGTTACAAAGATCGGAGTTAAAGCTTTCTATCAGTGCAAAAGCCTGACCTATATTTCACTGCCGAAAAGCGTAGAGCAAATTGACTCTTCTGCGTTTGATGAGTGTGACAATTTGACCATCCACGCCCCCGCCGGCTCCTATGCCGAGAAGTACGCAAAAGAACACAACATCCCCTTTGTGGCGGAATAAAACAGAAGCAGAGGCATTTCCATGAACATAAAACAAGCTAAGGAACAAATCAAAAACGCGATGACCGCGTATTTTACCAAGAACGCATTCGGCGAGTATGTCATCCCGATTGAAAAGCAGCGACCGATCTTTCTGATGGGGCCTCCCGGTATCGGCAAGACCGCTGTGATGGAACAGATCGCAAACGAGCTGGGCGTGGCGCTGGTGAGCTATTCCATGACGCATCACACCCGGCAAAGCGCGCTCGGACTGCCGTATATCGCGACTAAAACCTACGGAGGCAAGGAATACAGCGTGTCGGAGTATACCATGAGTGAGATTATCGCCTCCTGCTACGACATGACGGAAGAAACCGGGCTGAAAGAGGGCATCCTCTTCCTCGACGAGATCAACTGTGTCTCCGAGACCTTGGCGCCGTCGATGCTGCAATTCCTGCAATACAAAATTTTCGGCAGGCACCGTGTACCCGACGGCTGGATCGTCGTCACTGCCGGCAACCCTCCCGAGTATAACAACTCCGTGCGCGAGTTCGACATCGTGACATGGGACAGATTGAAGCGCGTAGACGTCGAGCCGGACTATGATGTGTGGAAGGAGTACGCCTATAACTACGGCGTGCTGCCGGTCATCACCACCTTCCTCGACATCAAAAAGGACTGTTTTTACAAGATCGAGTCCACCGTGGATGGTAAGAGCTTTGTGACCGCGCGCGGCTGGTCAGACCTCAGCGATATGATCCGCCTGTATGAACAGCACAAGCTAAAGGTGGATGAGAGCCTGATCGGGCAGTATTTGCAGAACCGCAGGATCGCCAAGGATTTCGCCGTCTACTACGACCTGTTCAAAAAGTATCAGTCCGATTATCAAGTCGACAAGATTCTCGACGGAAAAGCCGACGATACGATCCTCGAACGCGCCAAAAGCGCCCGCTTTGACGAAAGGCTGTCGCTGCTCGGACTGCTGCTCGACGGCGCGATCGGCGGGCTGCGCGAGATCTGTCATTTGGAAAACACCCAGACGCAGCTGCTCGAAGCGCTGAAAGCCGTTCGCACGGAGCTGACAAAACCCGGCGCGGACGCGGAAAAAGCGGTGGAAAAACAAATCGCAACCAAACAAAAAACCATACAAACCGCCAAGACTGCCGGCACGCTCTCGCAGGATGATTCGCGCGCACTGCACAGCGCGATCGAAGCGCTGGAAGCGGAAAAGGCGATCCTGCAAAAAGAGAAGCCACAAACCGCCGCCGACGCCTTCAAGCTATTGAAAGCCGATTTCGACAAACGCACCAAGGCGCTGAAAAAGACTGCCGACGCGGCGGGCAAAAAGCTCTCGAATATGTTCATCTTCTGCGAAAAGGTCTTTGAGGACGGACAGGAAATGGTCATCCTCGTCACCGAGCTGACCATCAGCTACTACGGCGCGCATTTTATCAGCCGCTACGGCTGCAAGGAGTATTTCGCCCACAACAAAGCTCTGCTGTTCTATGAGCGGCAGAAGGAGATCATTACGGAATTGGAAGATTTGGAGCTGTAAGGCTCTGTTATCATAATATTTTTTAGACCTGCAAACAAAAGTCAAGTAGTAAAGCTAAAAAATGCTTAGAAAAAAATTCACTGAAAACTGGGAAAAAGCAAGTACGGCAAATAGACCGCCGGAGCGGTCTGAAAAAAAGATTAATTGGTTCCATCCGGCAACCTTGACAGAACATCATAAAAATGCTTGTC
>CACYPV010000039.1 GCA_902776375.1 uncultured Ruminococcus sp.
TCAGTTCCGTTCGACTTGCATGTGTTAGGCACGCCGCCAGCGTTCGTCCTGAGCCAGGATCAAACTCTCTAAAATTTGTATCTCAACACTCTTTCGAGCGTTAAAATCTTAGAGCTTTAATCTCTTATCCAGAACTTATCATCACTGACACGTTCGTGAATTTACCGATGTATTTTAGTGTACATCTCACTGTAATTTCTTGAGTATTTTCCAACTCAAAGTCATTACGGGTTTCTTTCTTTTCGTTGTTTAATTTTCAAGGTCCTTGTGCGCTTTCAAAGAAGCTTTCAAGCTGAAATATCAGTGCCGCTTCTCAACAGCGCGTGTTATATTATATCTCAAATAGCATACTTTGTCAAGATGTTTTTTGAGATTTTTCGAAAAAAGTTTTCGCGTGATTTTTATGTAAAATCATGAAAAGGCGTTTGGCTAAATGCAAAAGACCGACCGCCGTAAAAAACAGCAGCCGGTAATTGCTATAGAATAGGAATACTATTTAAACAAACCTGTTCAGCTCTGCGTTGTAGGTATAATCAACGGCGCTGAGCTTCTGCTCTATCTCCGCCCTGTCAGCCTGCAAGTCGTCGCAGAGTGCGTCGAGCGAGGGATATTCGTCGCGCAGCTTGGTGTTGATATAACTGAGCAGGATCATTGGATCGTTCGGCAGCATGGAAGCCTCCTTGTATGTGTCGAGAAAATGGTGCTTCTCGCCCTTGGTTTTATATGCTATAACCGCGTCGAGCGCAACGTTGTGCATACTGTTGAAGATATTCGCCTCAACGCTTGGATTGGTCTTTTTGAGCTGCTCTATCAGCTGCTTTGTTTCCTTGCGCTTGGAGGCGGATTCCCTGTCGCCGCTCTCCCCTTCCAACGCTTCCGTAAAACGGCACGCGCATCGCAGAAAAGTGAGCCGGTTATAGTCGCGCCACGCGATGACGTCAGCTTCGCGGATGTAATACATAGGGCGGATTAGCTGCATGCCCTTGAAGTTGGTGCTGTGAAGCTTAGGCATCATAGTCTGTATCTGACCGCCCCAGAGCATGCTCATGAGAGTTGTTTCGATAACGTCGTCGTAGTGGTGACCGAGCGCAATTTTGTTGCAGCCGAGCACCTGTGCCTTTTTATAGAGGTGACCGCGGCGCATACGCGCGCAAAGGTAGCAGGGCGACTTTTCAACGTTATGGACAGAGTTGAAAATATCGCTTTCAAACACCGTTATCGGCACGTCGAGCAGCTCGGCGTTGCTTTCTATCTGCTGCCTGTTTTTGCTGTTGTAGCCCGGATCCATCACCATAAACACGAGCTCAAACGGGAATTTGTTGTGGCGTTTCAGCTCTTGAAACAGTTTTGCCATGAGCATGGAATCCTTGCCGCCGGAAATGCAGACGGCTATTTTGTCATTCGGCTCAACCAGCTGATAGTCGACTATTGCCTTTGTGAAGCGGTGGAACAGCTTTTCCTTGAAGCATCTGCGCTGAGTAAGCGATTGCTCAACTGCGCGGGCTCGGGCGTTGACCGGATCCTTTTGGTTGATTTCAGACATCGGCGATTATTTAAGATCGGCGTACATGCTGTCGGTTTTGTCGCACAAACAGCTAAGACCGGTCAGCGCGGCGATGAAAAGCGCGCAGGTGAAAATTAATTTAATAAAGCATTTCATATTATTATCCTCTTTTCAGATAAGCGATCATTCTTCTGCGTTGTTGTCCGCAGCGTTTTCGGCGTCTTCTGCCTGTCCGGCTCCGTCGTCGTTTCCTGCTTCATCGGAGCCGCCGTCCTCCGCAGCCTGCTCGTCGTCTCCTTCTCCTTCGCCCTCTTCTTCATCATCTGAGGTCTGCGAGTCATCGGAAGTGATCTTATGGGCGTCAAAGTCGCCGTCGATAAGATATCCTTCAGCCAAGTAATAGCTGCCGTAGATAATGGTGAAGTCCTCGGGGAAAACCTCGGTGAGCTCGGAGCCCTGAACCGTGAACATCTTGCCCTCGGTCTTTTCGTCGGAGCCCTTCGGCTCGTAAACGACCGCCAGAGTTGCGGGGTCGCTCACGTCGAACAGCGCGCTCATATAAAGCTTGCTGTCTTTGAGCTCGGCGACCTGGGTGCACTTTCCGGTCTGCTTATCAAACAGATAGCACTTGTTCTTTTTGCCCGAACCGTCGGTGCCGCACAAAAGCGCATTCAGGGTTTTGGGTGAAGAAACCTCAAGCTTCGCGTTAACTGTTATCTCAGGCGATTTAACGAGCTTGCCGTTTTCCTCGGTGTAAAGGAAGTGGTCGCTTAGGCTGCCGTCGTCCTTGACCTTGTAGGATTCAAGGCACGGCGAACCCGCGCCGTTGAAAAAGCCGTAATTCACAACGATGCAGTTCTTGACCGCTTCGGCGTATTCTCCGGTCGCGAAGCTGTAAGAGTAAGCGGAAATGTTGTTGATATCCTTATCTGAATGAGCTCCCATTGAGCAGTACATTTTGTCGCCGCTGATGATAACGTTGCGCGGGTCAAAAACGACGTCCGGGATATCTGCAGTCTCTTTGCTGCCGAGGTCGAGCTTTTTGAAATGATAGCTCTCCGCCTTGTCGAGCCCCTCGGAAATATAGTAGAGCGCATTGTTGTAAACGTTGATAAGATGAACGTTTTCGGGAACGCTCAGCAAGGTCTGCTGATTTGTACCGTCAAGCGTAACGGAGCATATCTGATGTTGGTTTTGGTTATCAACTACATAGTATACGGTCTGTCCGTTCGAGAGGAGCTGGCCGTCGTTCTTGGTCTGGAGAACGGGCGAGTTGTTATCGGTGACGCCTCCTCTGTAGAATATCCTGCTTCCGTCGCTTAAAAGATATACGTTGCCAGCCTTGACAAAATTCTTGCCGCAGGCGAACGGAGCGCCGGTATTTGCAGCCGCGGCAGTTCCCGAACCGGCGGAAGAATTATCCGCCTGAGCTGCGGGAGCGTTGTCTGACGACTTGGCGTTTTTGCCGGGGACAAGCACGAACTCGTCCATTTGTCCGTCGTATGTAAAGGTCACGCCGCTGTATGCAGCCTGATCCTTCGCGCCCTGCTTTACGCTGTTCATGTCGGCTAAAACGCTGTTGCGGTCGGCGGTTGAGTCAAGCGCGATAACGCACATACCCGCCATGTTGAGTCCCTGCTCTTTGGCTGCGGGACCCGCGTGGAGCTTCTTGATTTTGGAGGTGATATCCTTTTCGAGCGTTTCGGCGCGCAGAGTAAAGTCTGTGCCCTGATATTCAAAAGCCGTGTCAGCCTGACTGTACTTCCATTTGTTAAGGGAAAGCTTTATGTCGCTGCCGTCGGCTTCGAGCACGCGGTTGAGCTCGTCGGTAAGCTTGGCGCAGTTGTAATCAAAGCTATCGGGCGTGGAATTACCCTTGAAAAACAGGAAATACACAGCAACTCCGGCTGCGGCAACAGCCAGGCACAGAATGATCACCAGCGTGATGACAAGACCCTTGCGGCTCTTTTTGGGCGGCTCGTCGTCGCTGAAGCGCGAAGGCTCGCCCACGGGCTCGAACATCTCTTTATCATTCATCGCGGCTTCATCCAAAGCGGCGGGTCTGACGGCTTTCTTGACACGGGGTTCTTCCGTCAGTCCGGCGCGGGGAGTTTCTGCGCGTTTTGCGCGGGGCTCTTCCGTGCGTTTTGCGGCAGGTTCCTCTGCCCACTTGACGCGGGGCTCCTTGGGGCGCTTATTTACCGGAGCGGATTTTTCGCGCGGCGCGCCGCAGTTAAGGCATACGTTCGGGTCGCTTGTGAAGCAACCGCATTTTTTACATACAGGCATATTGTCACCTCATAGACCGACAGGCAGGAACCTAAAAGGCGCCTGCCCGATTATTACTATATCGTTTGTATTTGAATGGATTCGCCGTCGGACGAAACGTTTATTGCTTCAAGGTTGCCGTCCTGCGACTGTATCATCGCCTCGGCTATCTTTTCCTCGACCTCGCGGCGGATGGTGTTGCGAAGGTCTCGCGCGCCGCTCTTGCCGTTGCAGGATTTCTTGGCGAGGTATTCGCATGCCTTGTCGTCAAAGGTGAAGCGGATGTGCTTTTCCTCAAGAGTGGGGACATATTCCTCGAGCATGAGCTTGGCAATGTCGACGTAGTTTTCCTCGGTGAGGTTGTTGAACACGATGATCTCGTCCACACGCGCGATGAATTCGGGGCGCAGGAAGTCCTGCAGCGCCTTCATAACCTTTTCCTTAGAGGCTTCCTCGCTTGTTTTGCCGAAGCCGAGCGCGGTATCTCTGCCTGCGGAGCCGGCGTTGGAGGTCATCACGATAACGGTATTCTCGAAATTTACGGCTCTGCCGTGAGCGTCGGTCACCTTGCCCTCGTCGAGTATCTGGAGCAGGATGTTGAGCACGTCGGGGTGCGCCTTTTCGATCTCGTCAAAGAGCAGCACCGAATACGGACGGCGGCGAACCTTCTCGGTCACCTGACCTGCCTCGTCGTAGCCGACATAGCCCGGGGGTGAGCCGATGATCTTTGACACCGAGTGCTTTTCCATGAACTCGGACATATCGAGGCGGATAAGCGTTTCCGGGGTGTCGAAAAGCTGCTGGCTGAGCACCTTTACGAGCTCGGTTTTACCTACGCCCGTGGGTCCCACGAATATAAAGGAAGCGGGACGGCGGCGCGGCGATATCTGGCAGCGGCTACGCTTGATAGCGGAAGCCAGCACCTCGACAGCCTCGTCCTGTCCGATGATCTTCTTTTTCATTTCGCCTTCAAGGTCGGCAAGCTTTGAGAGCTCGTTTTCACGGATACGCGAAGCCGGGATGCCCGTCCAAAGCTCGATGACCTTAGCGATATCTTCCTCGGTCACCTTCGCGACAAGCTCATCCTGATTGATGCCCTTGAGCTCCTCGTCGATCTTGGCAAGTGAGGTGTTCACCTCGGCGAGGCTCTTGTAATCGATCTCGTCGGCAGAGGTCAGCTCGTCCTTGGTGAGCAGCAGAGAATTGCGCTCGTCGGTGAGCTTTTCGAACCGCTCCATCTCCTTGTTGCGCAGCGCGGCGCAGGCGCAGCTTTCGTCGAGCAGGTCTATCGCCTTGTCGGGCAGGAAACGGTCGGTTATATAGCGCTCGGACAGCACGACGGTTTTGCGCACGATATCTTCGTCGACAACGACCTTGTGGTGCGCCTCGTAGTAGCCCTTTACGCCAGCGATGACCTCGATGCTCTGGGCTATGGTGGGCTCGCCAACCTTGACGGGCTGGAAGCGGCGCTCAAGCGCGGAATCCTTTTCTATGTACTTTCTGTATTCGTTGAAGGTGGTGGCGCCGATGACCTGTACCTCGCCGCGAGAAAGGGCGGGCTTAAGGATATTGGCGGCGTTCATGGTTCCCTCGTTGTCGCCTGTGCCGACAAGCGAGTGCACCTCGTCAATAAACAGGATAACGTTGCCGCTGTCCTTTACCTCGGCGACAAGTCCCTTTATGCGGCTTTCAAACTGTCCGCGGAACTGCGTGCCCGCGACCAGCGAGGTGAGGTCGAGCAGCTGTATCTCTTTGTTTTTGAGCTTTTGGGGCACATTGCCCTGAGCTATGCGCAGCGCGAGACCCTCGGCGATGGCGGTTTTACCGACGCCCGGCTCGCCTATGAGGCAGGGATTGTTCTTGGTGCGGCGCGAAAGTATCTGGATAACGCGCGCGATCTCGGTATCTCTGCCGACTATATTATCTATCTTGCCCTCTCTTGCCTTGCGGGTGAGGTCTTCGCAATAGAGGTTGATGTGCTTTCTCTTTTTCTCTTTCTTTTCCTTCTTCTGGGCAGTCCCTTTATTGTCAGCGCCGCCCTCGGCTTTGTTGCCGCCGCCGAAGATGTTGTTGAAGAACGCCGGAAAAGCGGGCGCGCCGTGCGCAAAGTCGTCGTCCTCGCTGCCGCCGTTCTCCTGAGCGAACTGATCCATTTGCTCGGCGAGGTTATCGGCTCCGAGCTGCTCCATGAGCTGCGACAGGTCGCCGCCCTGCATAAGGGTGTTCATCTGATCCTGAACGTTTTCAAGATCTTCGTCCGAAATGCCCATTTTGCTGATAAGGTCTTCAACGGGCTTTATTCCAAGCTCCTTGGCGCAGGTAAGGCAATACCCCACCGTAGGAGCGTCTTTTGAGTTGTTGTTTGAAACGAAAACGACAGCAGGCCGTTTTCCGCATCTGGTACAAAGCATAACATTCTCCTTTTCCCTGATTTCAACAGGATAAGTATATAGCATTCTGCCGATAAAATCAAGAGTATTCACACAATCTTTATGTTTTACTTTTCCGCCGTTTCCTTATTCTTTTTGCTGTTCATTCTGAAAAATACGACCGCGTACTGAACAAGCGCGAGCAGCATGGCTGCCGCAACGGCGATAAGGCTGATAGTAATGACCGTGAGGTTTTCCTTGCCCCACACTATCTTTATAAATATGATGAGCGAGATGGCGAAGTAGAACACCAGCGTCGCTATCTTTCCGAAGATATTGGCGGGCGGCGGAGTGAGCTTTCTGAGCAGCAGGATAAAGCCGCCGAGCAGCATCAAAAACTCCTTTGCCACAAGTATCATCATGATGGGCATTATCTTGGGCTCGTAAACGACCATGCAAACCGCTACGGCAACCAGCGTCACCTTGTCGGCTATCGGGTCAAGTATCTTTCCCAGCGAGGTAACCTGGTTCAGCTTGCGTGCGAAAAAGCCGTCGAAGCAGTCGCTCAGTCCCGAAAGACCTATCATTATTCCCGCCATGATATAGTTCTCGTTGATGAAGAACCAAATAAAGGGATAAACCAGCAGGAACCTCAAATAAGTTATAAGGTTTGGAACCGTGACCAATTCCCTCGGCTTAAAGCTCCAATCGTTCATTTATATCACCATTTCCTTAATAATATCAAATCATTTGAACAGAAGCGCTCTGAACATACTTCCGAACACCGTGCCGTTGTTTAGCGCGGCGGGGTTTGTGCCTTTTAAATACACATAGCACAGGTTTGCAAGGAATATCACAAGCACGACGCCCTCAACAAAACCAAGTATGCCGCCGAGCGCCATATCGACCTGCCTGATGACCGGCAGCTTGAACACCTTGCCGATAAGGCGCGCGATAAGCTTGAATATGATAAGCAGCACGATGAACAGCACAACAGTAAGCAAAATAGCTATCGCGAACACCGCGAGCTCGCCGACCGGCTTTTCGATAGTGTTGACTATCTCGGTGGTCTGAGCGCCGGAGAGCGTGAGCCTTCCCTGCGCGTCCTGCAGGCTCAAGCCGAACATGCCAAGGAAGAAGCCCAGAATACTCTGTATTGAATCGGGCAGCGCCTTAAGGCTGTTTTCGGCAGCGTACTGATTGCCGCCCTGAGTTATAAAGCTTTGGATGTTTTTGGTCACGGTCGGCTTGATCGAACCGTTGTATATCGCCTGGGCGATAACGCCCGCCAAAAGGCACGCGACGAATGCCGCGGCGGCAAGCGCGATAAGATTCAATAGCGTTACCGCGGCTCCGCGCCGTATGCCGATGAACAAAAACATCGCGATAAACAGTATAATAATTATTCCTGAGATCATAGTACCCTCTTACCTTGCCGAGTCGGGCGACGCCTCGGTGCTCAAATCGATTTTCCTGACCTGATTCACGCTCAGAACAAAAGCCTCGGAGCCTGAGCAGAGCATGACCCGCTTGGAGCCTGTGCCCGCGAAGCACGAGTATTTCAGTTCGCCCTCATCGTTGAATAAATAAATGATATTGTTGTCGAGCGTGGCTATGCTGCCCTTATAAGACGACAAAGATTTTGAGCCGTAGCTGCTGTTGATCGAGAACAGCAAATCTCCGTTTTCGTTATATGTTATGAGGTCGCAGTTCTTTCCGTCACCGCTTCTTGAAAGGGCGAGCGAGAAGGTGGCTGAGTCGGTGTTGAAGCAGTAGTTGCTCAACTCCTTTTCCTCGTAGCCGATGGTTTTCAGCTCACCGCCGCCGAACTTCACGACGTAAGCCGCGTTGCCGCCCACAAGGGCTGCGCTGTTGTCGTTTATGAATTTGCTGTCGATGATATAATCGCCGTTGATCTCGTACTTTGCACGCGGCGCGCTGTCTGAAAAGCTGAGCACGTAAATGCAGGACTTGATCTCGCCGCTGTTGTTGCTTATGCCGCTCGCGATACATCCCGAGCCGTCCTTGTTGATAGCCACGGAGTTGATGTAATATTCCGAAAAAGAATATTTAAAAATGCGGTTATTGTTTTTATCATAGGCGAAAAGCTCGCTGTAGTAGCCGTTGCCCTCGATGACTATGCAGTACCTTCCGTTTGAGGCTATGTCGCCCGCGAAGATACCGCCCTCAGCTGTGCCTGAGTAAAGCTTGCTGTCGAAGCTGTGCACCTGATAAGCGGTCTCGCCCAGACCGAAGGTGAGGAAACGGTTTTCGGACGCCTTCATGACGGGCTTGGTGTAGCGGAGCTGGAAGTTGCTGACCTCCTTGCCCGTGGAGTTGAGCGTGACGAACGAGGTGTCTGAGGCATAGGCGACCCTGTTTTGATGCAGCGCGACGTTTCCGGAATCGACGTCTGCGCCTACAAGGTTTACGGGGAAGCCCTTGCCCGCCGTGCCCATTACCTCGTAGTTCCACCAAACGGAAATATTGTCCCAAGTCAGCACGTCGCGGTTGGCAAAGGCAAAAACGATAAGTCCCATGACGAGCGACAGCAGCACGCCCAGAATTATCTTTCTGACCGCCTTTAGGGATATGTCGGTTTTTTCAGGCTCGTAGTCGTCCAGAGGGACGTCCTCGTAGCTGATAACGGTTCTCTCATTATTCACTTTTCGCTCGGCATACCGCCCTTTTATTTTTTTAAACATGTTTTCCTCTTTCAAATCAACAAATAAATGTATCCGGTTGCTTTGCTCCGTTTTATATTAACGTGTAAATCATCAATAGTACCACGCTGTCCCAAGGACATTATATTATTTGGTACTATTGAGAGAAACCGCATATCTAAGCCATTTTTTCAATAGTACCAACCTGTTTTCAATATGGAACTATTGATGAGATACGCTGCCGAAAAGCTTAATTTCAGCGTCAATAGTACCATATTGTTTTTAATCTGGAACTATTGAAGAAACCCACTGTTTAAGCCATTTTTATCAATAGTACCATATTAGGTGGAACTATTGACGGAGTACGCCGCCGGCAAAAATCTTTTTTCAGCGTCAATAGTACCAAATGGATTTCAAGGTGGAACTATTGAAGAAGCCCAGTGTTTAAGCCATTTTTCATCAATAGTACCAGATTCCCGTATTCCCTTAGGGAGTGTTAGGTACTAGGTATTAGGTGCTAGGTATTAGGGGTGTAGAGGAAACGTTGGTGCTTTGTCGTTGCCGCTTAATGTCATCTCGACCAAGTGGAGCGCAGCGAAACGCGTGGAGAGATACCCCGATGTAAGGCAGAAACGCTTAGCTATGCGAAAGGCTCCTTTTGTAAAGGAGCTGTCGCGCCGCTCTGCGGCGTGACTGAGGATTTATTCGCACCGATTTTTCTGATAACACCGACACCGCGGTAATAAAGGATAACACGGCGCAGGAAATCCTCCGTCACGGCATAAATGCCGTGCCACCTCCTTTACGAAAGGAGGCTTTCTGTTAAGGCAACGTTTCCATATTTCACCGACGTTTCATCTACGCCACTAATACCTAATACCTAATACCTAATCCAGCCTCTAATAAAAGACTCTGTTCAAATAAAGTCCGCACGCCTGCGCGGTGGGGCCTGCGCACTGCCTGTCCTTTTTATCTATGATGGCGGGTATGCCGTCGGGCGGTATTTTGCCCTGCGCTATTCTGAGCAGCGTGCCCACCATGATGCGCACCATGTTGTACAGGAACCCGTCGGCTTCGACTCGCATTATCACCATGTCGCCGTCGCGGGTCACCGAAAAATGCTTTACCTCGCGGGTCATGTCGCCCTGCTCGCGCTTGTCGAGCGTGCAGAACGAGGTGAAGTCGTGCCTGCCGACATAAGCCTGCGCCGCGCTGTTTAGCGCCTCAACGTCGAGCGGATAACGGTAGTGCAGGGCGTAGCCTTCCAAAAACGGGCTGCGCACCTGACTGTTCCATATCTTGTAGATATACTCCTTGCTTTTGCAGCTGTAACGCGCGTGAAAATCCGGCGCGACTTCTTCACATTCGAGCGCCGCCACAGAGAGCGGGAGCCAGCGGTTGAGCGCCGCCTTTAGCCTTTCGCAGGGTATGGGGTGCGCGGTTTTAAGGCTTACGCAGTAGCGGTTGGCGTGCACGCCGCTGTCGGTGCGGCTGCAGCCCTTTACGTCAAAGCCGTCGCCGATAATTTTACCGAGCGCGGTCTGCAAAGCCTCCTGAACAGTGTAGGCGTTCTCCTGGATCTGCCAGCCGTGAAAGCATTTTCCGTCGTATGTGATTGTCAGCAAAAGATTTCTTATATCACGTGCGTCAGAAGGATGTTGCATACGATCACTCCGCCGATGACCAGCGCGATCGCGATAAATGAAAAAACGTCGCGCTTTGCCATGTGTATCTGTTTCATGCGGGTCCTGCCCGCTCCGCCGCGGTAGCAGCGGCATTCCATAGCCGTAGCCACGTCGTAGGCGCGCCTGAACGCGGACACGAACAGCGGTATCAGGATGGGTATGAGCGCCTTGACGCGCTTTATCAGCCCGCCCGACTCCAAGTCGGCGCCCCTTGCCTTTTGCGCCTGCATGATCTTGTCGGTCTCTTCCAACAGCGTAGGCACGAAGCGCAGCGCCAGCGACATCATCATCGCGACCTCGTGCACCGGAAAATGCACGACCTTAAGCGGCTTCATCAGGCGCTCTATCGCGTCGGTGAGCTCTGTGGGCGAGGTGGTGAACGTCAGACACGAGCTTGCCAGAATAAGGCAGATTATGCGCACGGTAACAAATATCGCGCGGTGTATGCCGTTCCACGTTATGCTTAGTATCCCCCACTGCCACAGCGGATCGCCCGACCCGTAAAACAGGTTGAGCAGCGAGGTGAATATGACTATGAATATTATCACCTTTAAGCTTTTGAAATAAAACTTGGGCGATATTTTGCTCAGCGCCAAAAACAGCAGCGCAAACGCGGATGTGACCGCGAGCGCGGCGTAGTTGAAGGTGCAGAAAATGATAACTATATACGCTATGAATATCAGTATCTTCGCGCGCGGGTCAAGCCTGTGAATGACGCTTTTTGTCGGAAAATACTGACCGAAGGCTACATCTCTTACCACAGCTTACCCTCCTTTTTAAGAAGCGGAAGCAGGGCTGAAAACGCCTCGTCCACCGTCAGCACGCCCTCGGGGACGTCTATCCCCTTTTGGCGCAGGTCGTGCATTATCCTTGTGATCTGGGGCACCTTTAAGCCGTAGTTTTCAAGCTCGTCGCCGCGGCGGAAAACCTCCTTGGTCGGCTCGAACATAGCAAGCTTGCCCTTGTTCATCACGATTATCCTGTCCGCCACACGAGCTATGTCCTCCATGGTGTGGCTGACCAGCAGGATGGTGTTTTGGCGCGCCTTGTGATAATTTACTATCTGGCTAAGCAGCACCTCGCGCCCCATGGGGTCGAGCCCCGCCGTGGGCTCGTCGAGCACGAGCACCTCGGGGTCCATGGCGATAACGCCGGCTATTGCCGCGCGGCGCTTTTCGCCGCCCGAAAGGTCAAAGGGCGATTTGTCGAGCAGGGCGGGCTTTAAGTCCGTGAACGTCGCCGCGTCCCGCACCGCTTTGTCGAGCTCGTCGCCTGCAAGCCCCATGTTCTGAGCGCCGAAGGCGATGTCCTTATAAACGGTCTCCTCAAAAAGCTGGTACTCGGGGTACTGGAACACCATGCCCACCTTGAAGCGCACCTCGCGTATCTTCTTGGGCTTTTCCCAAATGTCCTTGCCGTCGAGAAAAACCTGACCCTCGGTAGGGCGCATAAGCCCGTTGAGCATCTGCATAAGCGTGCTTTTGCCGGAGCCCGTGTGACCGATAACTCCGATAAGCTCGCCGCGCTCAATGCCGAGGCTGACGTTGTCGACCGCGCGCTTTTCAAAGGGCGTGCCCTTGCCGTAAACAAAGCTGATATTTTTTAGCTCAAGAACACAACTCATTTCATTGCCTCCTCAAGCGCCGCAACGCAGTCTGACTGCGTGAGCGGTATTTTGTCTATTTTAACGCCGCAGCCCTTGAGCCTGAACGCAAGCTCTGCCGATTGCGGCACGTCCAAACGGTGTCTTTTTAGCAGCTCAACCTGTGAGAAAACCTCGTCGGGCGTTCCCTGTGTGACTATCCTTCCGCTGTCCATTACGACAACGCGGTCGGCGAGCACCGCCTCGTCCATGTAGTGCGTGATGAGCACCACGGTTATTTTGTTGTCGCGGTTGAGCTTAAGCAGGGTCGAAATGACCTCTTCCCTGCCGCTGGGATCGAGCATGGCGGTGGGCTCGTCGAGCACGATGCACTGCGGCTGTATGGCGAGTATGCCCGCAATGGCTACCCTCTGCTTTTGACCGCCCGAGAGCTTGTGCGGAGCGTGCTCGCGGTACTCGTACATATCGACCGCCTTGAGCGCCTTGTCCACCCTGCGGCGGATCTCTTCGGGCTCAACGCCGAGGTTCTCGGGGCCGAACGCCACGTCCTCCTCGACTATGCTCGCCACGAGCTGATTGTCGGGGTTTTGCAGCACCAAGCCGACCTTTTCGCGTATATCAAAGGTTTTTTCTTCAATAGATGTGTCGTCGCCGTCCACGATCACCTTGCCGCTGTCGGGCAGGAGCATGGCGTTCAGGTGCTTTGCCAGGGTCGATTTGCCGCAGCCGTTGTGACCTATCACGGCGACAAACTCGCCCTCCTCTATGTCGAGGCTCACGCCGTCTACGGCGTAGGTAACGGGCTTGCCCTCTGCGACCTCGTCGTAGGAAAAGCGCACATCACGTATCGAAATAAAACTCATTAAATCTTCTCCCAGATCGCGGTTGAGCCGCAGGGCAGCACAAGCCCCGTGTCGCTCACACGCAAACCGATTTCGTCGCCCGACACCTTGCCGCCATAATTCTTTTGCAGCAATATACCGAGCAGGTATTCCATCACCGCAGGCGAAAGACCCGTGGTGTAGGAGTTGAGGATAAAGAAAACAGGGTCGTCGCTGAGCACCTGCACGCACAGGCTGACAAGCGAATAAAGCTGTTCCTCCAGCTTCCAGACCTCGCCGTTCGGACCTCTGCCGTAGGACGGCGGGTCCATGATGATGCCGTCGTAGCGGTTGCCGCGGCGAATCTCGCGCTGAACGAACTTAACGCAGTCGTCCACCAGCCAGCGCACCGGACGGTCGGCGATACCGCTCGACTGAGCGTTCTCCTTTGCCCACTGCACCATGCCCTTTGAGGCGTCGACATGGCAGACCATGGCGCCCGCGTTCATGCACGAAAGCGTGGCGCAGCCCGTGTAGCCGAACAGGTTGAGTATCTTTAGCTCTCTGTTTTCGTTTTTGATTTTCCGCGCGGCGAAGTCCCAGTTGACCGCCTGCTCGGGGAAAACGCCCGTGTGCTTGAAGCCCATGGGCTTTATGTTGAAGGTAAGACCGTTGTAGCCTATCGTCCAGCGGTCGGGCACCCTTTTGTAGGTTTCCCAGTGGCCGCCGCCCTTGTTTGAGCGGTGATAGCGCGCGTGGGCGCTGTGCCAAAGGGGGTTTACCTTTGGGGTTGACCAGATGATCTGAGGGTCGGGACGGATAAGTATGATATCGCCCCAACGCTCCAGACGCTCGCCGTCGGACGCGTCGATAAGCTCGTAGTCCTTCCAGTTGTCGGATAATCTCATAGTTGTTCCTTTTAGAAGCTAGAAGCTAGATGCTAGAAGCTAGTGAGTTATAAGTTATAAGTTATAGGTTATAAGCGACTGTCATGTAGGGTTCGGTCTTGACCGAACCGTAAGTTGAGAACCTGACATATGGTTTATGCCCGCGGGTCGGGTACGGCTTTGCCCAGACCCCCTCAGTCCCCCTATTAGGGGGCAGAAACAAGACCGACCCCTACAGTGTGTTGTATTATACACCAAACGTTTCCGCAAAATAAATTCCGAATTCCGCATTACGCATTACGCATTCCGATTTACGCATTATGTTTATTGTCAATTGACAACTGCACCGCTCCCGAGCCGAACACTGCTCCCTTCGGGAAGTCGTAGCCCAGGTGGCGGCAGCCCTCGGCGGTTATGCACCTGCCGCGCGGCGTGCGGCTTAGGAAGCCTATTTGCAGCAGATAAGGCTCGTAGACGTCCTCGATGGTTACCGCTTCCTCGCCTATCGCGGCGGCGAGCGTTTCAAGCCCTACGGGGCCTCCGTTGTAGAATTTTATTATCGCCTCGAGCATGCGCCTGTCGTTGTTGTCAAGCCCCAGCTCGTCGATCTCAAGCCTGTCAAGCGCGGTCTGAGCGGTCTTTAGCGTGATAACGCCGTCGCTCATCACCTGCGCGAAGTCGCGCACGCGCTTTAGCATGCGGTTGGCTATTCGCGGAGTTCCGCGCGAACGCGAGGCTATTTCGATAGCGCCCTCGTAATCTATTTGTATGCCCAGGATACCGGCGCTGCGCGTTATGATCTTTGCGAGCTCCTCGGGGGTGTAAAGCTCCAGCCGCAGCAGCACGCCGAAACGGTCGCGCAGCGGAGCGGTGAGCTGACCCGCGCGGGTAGTAGCGCCCACAAGCGTAAAGCGTGGGAGCGGCAGATGATAAGAAGCCGCCATTTGTCCCTTGCCCGTGATGATGTCGATAGCGAAGTCCTCCATCGAGGGGTACAGCACCTCCTCGACCGCGCGGCTCAGGCGGTGTATCTCGTCGATGAACAGCACGTCGCCCTCGTTGAGGTTGGTGAGTATAGCCGCAAGGTCGCCGGGCTTTTCGATAGCGGGACCCGAGGTTATGCGGATATTCACGCCCAGCTCGTTGGCTATGATGCCGGCGAGCGTGGTTTTGCCCAGACCCGGAGGGCCGTAAAGCAAAACATGGTCGAGCGTTTCGTGGCGTATTTTTGCCGCCTCGATGTAAACGCGCAGGTTTTCCTTCGCCTTCTCCTGACCGGTGTACTCGTCAAGGTTTTTTGGGCGGAGCGGATTGTCGCCCTCGGCGGTGTCCTCGGGAATCTCGGCGGGATCCATTATTCTGTTTTCAAAATCGAATTCATCCGAAAAATGCATGTTCGCCATTTTACTGTCTTCCCATCTGCTTTAATGTCTGCGCGATAAGCTGCTCAACGGGCAGGCTGCCGTCGAGCGTTGCCAGCACGGGGCTGACGTCGGAGGGCGTATAGCCCAGCACGCCGAGCGCCTCGATCGCCTTGGGGATGTTTCCTCCCGCGGCGCTTGCGGCTCCCGCGCCGACGTTCGCAAAGCCGTCGTCTGTTTTTGACGCCTTGCTGAGCTTGTCCTTAAGCTCGAGCACAATGCGCTGGGCGATCTTTTTGCCTATGCCCTGCGCGCGCGTTATCGTCTTTACGTCGTCGGTAGCTATAGCCATTGCCACCTGCTCGGGCGACAGCTCCGACAGCACGCTCAGCCCCGCCTTGGGGCCTACGCCGCTTACGCTTATAAGCGTCTTAAAGGTGTCGAGCTCGGTCTTTGTGGCAAAGCCGAAAAGCTCGATCGCGTCCTCGCGGACGTTCATATAGGTGAATAGCGTGACCTCGCTGCCCAGCTTTAAGGTTCTTAGAGTGTTGAGCGTGGTCTGGCAGTTGAAGCCGACTCCGCCGCACTCCACCACAGCGCAGGACGCGGTCGTATGGATAAGCTTTCCTCTGACGGAATATAACATAGATTACCTCTTGATCTGGTTTTTGTTTATCAGCATGCGCAGGTCTGAGCCTGCCGCCTGAGCGTGGCAGATAGCGATAGCCAGCGCGTCGGCGGTATCGTCGGGCTTTGGCACCTCGGGCAGATCGAGCAGCCTGCGGGTCATCTCCATGACCTGCGGTTTTTTAGCCTTGCCGTAGCCCGTTACCGCGGTCTTGACCTGCAGCGGCGTGTATTCAAATATCGGGATATTGAGCTTTTGCGCCGCAAGCAGGATAACTCCCCTTGCCTGCGCCACCTTTATAGCCGTGGTTTTGTTGGTTGTGAAATAAAGCTTTTCAATCGATAAAGCGTCGGGGCGGCAGCGCTGCAAAATGGAATAGATCTCGTCGTAGATCAGCTCCAGTCTGTGGTTGAAATCGGTGTGCGCCTGAGTTTCCACCGCGCCGAAGCCGAGCGGCTTATAGGTATTGGCTTTATAGCTGATCGCGCCCCAGCCGACTATCGCGTAGCCGGGGTCAATTCCGAACACAACCAAAACAAATCCTCCCTAAACGGCATAATGGTACATTCTTAGATATTATATCACAACGATGTTGTTTTAGCAAGTATTAATCGGCACTTGCGCTAATTTACGATAATTTGAACAAAAAAGAACAGCCGCAAAAACAATATGTTTTCACGACTGCTAAATATCTATTTTTTCGCGCGTATTTTTTTCTCCTCGCCCCTTATCAGGCGCTTGATATTCTCCTTGTGCATGACTATAGCGAAGACGCCGACTATCAGCGAGCAGCAGGTTGTGATGAGAACATACCACAGGCAGGGCTGCGTCAGCAGATGGTCGAACACAAAGGTCGAGATGAACGTCGACGGAGCGTACATTATAGAGCCCGCGATGCTGCCAAGCGAAACTATCTTTGAGATGAGGAAGAAGATAAGGAACGTACCCAATATCATCAAAAACGCGCGCCAGTCAGCGGCTAGCATAAGCGCCGCGGCGGTTACTATGCCCTTGCCGCCCTTGAAATGGAAGTAGAGCGGGAAGGAATGACCTAATATGCAGAACACGCCGGCGAAGTACTTTACGCAGGTAAGCAGGCAGCGCGTGAACCATTCGTCGTCGCGCGGAAAGCTGCCGAACCACAGAAATATAAAGTAAGCTATAAACACGGCAAGAATGCATTTTAGCGCGTCGCAGACTATGGTGATGATAGCGGGCACCTTGCCCACCGAGCGCAGCACGTTGGTAAAGCCCGCGTTGCCGCTGCCCATCTCGCGGATATCGACCTTGCCCTTCGTGACTATTTTGGTTACGATAACGGCGGGGTTTATGCTGCCGATAAGATACGCAATGCCGGCGGCTATCAAAAGCAGATACCAGTTTGTTGAGAATATCTCAAGCAGTTTTTGAGCCATCACTTCTCTCCCCTTTCGCGAATGATGATTTTGACGGGTGTGCCTTCAAGCCCGAACGCCTCTCTTATGCGGTTTTCAAGATAGCGCTGATACGAAAAATGGAACAGCTCTTTGTCGTTGCAGAAAAAGACGAACGTCGGCGGCTTTACGCCCGCCTGGGTCATATAGAATATTTTAAGGCGTTTGCCCTTATCGGACGGCGGCTGAACGCGCGTAGTCGCCTGAGCCAAAAGCTCGTTGAGCGTGCCGGTGGTTATCCTGCGGTTGGTATTTTCATAGGCGAGCAGGATATTCTCGAAAAGCTTGTCGATGCGCTGACCGGTTTTTGCGGAGATGAACACCTGCGGAGCGTAAGACATAAAGGCGAAATCCGCGTCGAGCTTTTTGCGGAACTCCTGCATGGTCTTGTCGTTCTTTTCAACGGCGTCCCACTTGTTGACGGCCAGGATACAGGCGCGCCCCGCGTCGTGCGCAAGTCCCGCGACCTTGGTGTCCTGCTCGGTGATTCCCTCGGTGGCGTCTATCATTATAACGCAGACGTCGCTGCGCTCGATAGCCATTTTGGCGCGGAGTATGCTGTATTTTTCGATGTCGTCGTATATCCTGCTTTGGCGGCGCAGACCGGCGGTATCGGTGAAATTGAACTTGCCGTATTTGTTTTCGACAAGGGTGTCTATGGTGTCGCGCGTGGTGCCCGCGATGTCGGAAACAATGCAGCGCTCCTCGTCGGTGATCTTGTTTATGAGCGAGGATTTGCCGGCGTTGGGCTTGCCGATGACCGCGACGTTGATGACTTCATCGTCCTGAGCATCAGCCTCGTAATTATCGAGATACTCGAAAACGCGGTCGAGCAGATCGCCCGTGCCGTGACCGTGAACGGCTGAGACCTGAACCGGGTCGCCCAGACCGAGGTTGTAAAACTCGTAAAACTCCATGGGCGGCTCGCCGAGCGAATCGCACTTGTTCACGCAAAGCACAACGGGCTTGCCCGACTTTTGAAGCATCTGCGCAACCTCCATATCGGTGGCTACCATGCCGCTTCTGAGGTCGGTGACAAGGATTATAGCCGAGGCGGTGTCGATGGCCAGCTGAGCCTGACGGCGCATTTGCGAAAGGATAACGTCGTCGCTCTTGGGCTCGATGCCGCCCGTATCGACGACCATAGCCGAACGTCCGCACCACTCGACCTCACCGTAAATGCGGTCGCGCGTTACGCCGGGGGTGTCGTCAACAATAGACAGCCGCTGCCCTATTAACTTGTTGAATAATGTGCTTTTGCCGACGTTAGGTCTGCCGACAATAGCTATAACGGGTTTAGTCATAAAAAAACCTCCGGCATTTTTTCAATTGACAACGGACAATTGAAAATGGACAATTAAGGCCCGTAGCCGGGCGGCAACCCTTTTGTCGCTTGCGCGATATTTCCCCTGTCAGGGGAATCACGCTTTGCTCCGATTTTATAATTCGGGTGCGGGCAGAGCCCGCCATTAACTGTCAATTGTCAATTGTTAACTGTCAACTTTTATGCGGACAAAGTCCGCACAGAAAAACAGGGCGAGCAGAAAGCCTGCCGCCCATTGTGTTCATGTGGTTTGATTAAGCGTCTTTCTTAGCTACAACCTGTCTGCCCTTATACATACCGCAGTTTGTGCATGCCTTGTGAGCAGCGGTAAGCTCGCCGCAGTTGGGGCAGGTTACGAGTGTGGGAGCGTCCAGCTTCCAAACTGATGAACGTCTTGAGCTTTTTCTAGCGTGTGAAGTTTTTCTGGTGGGTACTGCCATGACAAAGACCTCCTTATATGTGTATTAATCCATAAGCTGTTTTAAGACCTCGAGCCTCGGGTCGACCGTCCGCGCGCTGCAATCGCAGCTGCCGCTGTTAAGGTTTTGACCGCACACGGGGCACAAGCCCTTGCAGTCCTCCTTGCAGAGGTTTTTCTGCGGAAGATCGAGCAGGATATCCGAGATAACGATATCGTCGAGCTCGACGGTAAAATCAGGTGTTTCAATATAATCGTCGTTTCCCTCGTCGGCAAGCTCCTGCGCAAGTCCGTGCTCAAAGCTCTTTTGCTCGCGGCGGCAGAAAGGTTCGCCGCAGCGGTCGCAGCAGCGCGAATAATCGTAGCCGCAGTCAAGAGTCAGCGTGATTATGCCTGCACGGTTGCGGGCTGTCGCGGTGACGGCAACGGGAGATGTGAATGGAAAAACCCCGTCGATGTCGATGTCGGAAAGGTCAATTTCGTAATTGAGCTGTTGCTCGCAATCCTCGTTGAGGAATACGGTTTTCAATTCAAAAAGCATAACTGCACCTCGACGCATATTAAAACGCTGTCTTATATTATACAAAAGGAATGACCCTTTGTCAACAAAAAAATGCGACAAATTGCGGATTATTTTTTGATATGATTGTGTATTTTGCTTTTATAATTCGTTATTAGAATTATACTATTCTTTTGAAAATAAGCAGGGGTCGGCGCAAAGCCAACCCCTTAGCGTTATTATAAGATGCACGTCATTGAATTTACGTGTTCGCACTTTAGCGTCACGTCATGCTCGGGCATGGTGAAGCTGATTATATAGCCCTCACGGTCGCTGTAGCCGGGCGAATAATGCTCGCCGTCCAAATAGAAGGAATAATCGGTGTCGGTGGCTATCATATAGTACACCAGCCTTACCTTCTCCCCTGCCCTGTAGCTGTCCTTTGCGTCCTTGTAAGCGCTTTTCTGACCGCAGTAATCGATTCTGTATTTATTCTTTCCGAACATACAAGCCTCCGCTCAGCGGCGGTCAAAGCCGCTGTAATCGTCAAAGTTATCCTCACCGTCGTCTATCGTTTTGGTCCTTTGCGGGTCGATATAATGCTGATTGCGCTGTATATCACGATTTGGCTGATACTGCTTGGTTTCGGGCTGATACTCCTTGGTATCCGGCTGATAGGTCTTGGTATCGGGCTGATACTGCCGCGCTCTCTTAGGCTGATATTCCGAGCCGTTCACGGGCGGATACGCCTGCTCGTTCCTCGGCTGATAGCCCTGATTGTTCCTCGGCTGATAGCCTTGATTGTTCCTCGGCTGGTATCCCTGATCGTTCACGGGCGGATACTCCGAACCGTTCATGGGCGGGTAATTCTGATCGTTCACAGGCAGATATTCGGAGCCGTTCATGGGCGGGAATCTGTCGTCGGGCGGGTTGTCGTTTTTCTTCTTTGAAAGCACGAGCACCAAAATGATAACGATCGCGGCGACGACTACTACGGCAGCGGCGATAATGAAAAATATAATCGCGTTGCCTGAGTTATTGCTTTTATTTGACGAGCCGGTCGCAGTGGGCGCGGTCGAGACTGTCGGCGTTGTCGAAGCCGTGCTGGCGGCGACGGTGGTCTCCTGCGCCTTGGTGGTGGGCTGAGTTTCCGCCTTTTTGGGGATAGGACGCGTTTCCTCGTGGGATGAGTCGTTTTTGCAGACGCGCTTTTCCTGACCTTCCTCGTTGGTGGTGGCTTCCTTGACGGTTTTCCATTCGCCCCAGTCATGACCCTTTGCGGGAATTATCAGGGAGCTTTTGTCGGTTATTTCCTGTATGCCCTTGCTGTCCTCGAAATACTTGCCGCAAACGGGACATTCAAAATGGCCTTTAACGCCCTGCTCGGTGCAGGTGGCGTCCTTAGCGTCGACCCACTTGATGGAATGTGGGTGCGGCTCGCCCTCGTAGTGGTAAGCGCTTGATGACTTGATAGCGGCGGATTTTGAGGTGTCGTCAAAAATCGCGCAGACGTCAAAGGTGTAGTCTCCGGGGCCTCTGTTTTTTATAGCGTCCGAAAAGTCGTAATAGGTTTCGGTGGTATCGTCGTCAAGAAGATAGTTCCCGTCCAATTCAAGCGAGACCCTGTAACCTGCCACGGTGCCTTCGGTGGGCGCCATCCAGCGCGCGATCTTACCATCCCAATGAACGTCGGAGGGTTCGGCCGCCGCCGCGGCTGCCGGGATAAGCATTACCATGAACACCAGGACAAGCGCCGCGGTCAAAATGCGGGGCAATAATTTCCTTTTCATATTACAGTATTCCTCTTTTCTTAATCAAAATGCCTTCCGTCGTCATTGCTGCTGCTCTTCTTTTTCTTTGCGACGACAACGCATATTATTATAATAACCACGGCAAGAACCACAGCTCCGCCTATGATAATATACAATAAATACTTTTCAAAAAAGCTCTTTGATGATCCGTTAACGGACGATTCGCCGCTTTCCGCCTTTTCGGGCTTTTCGCCGTCGACGGTCAGAACGTCGGCTGCGGGGCGAACCTTAACCTTTTCTATAAGCTGCTTTTCGCCCGACTGCGTATCATAGTAGTATACCGAGACGGAGCCGATAGTTTCGTCCTTTGACAGCGGCGCGGTAAGGCCGGCGGGAACGCTCGGCTCAACGACGATGTTTTGCTGAGTGTAGCCTTTGGGGAGCACCGAGGTTATCGACTTTTCGGGAACCAGCGCAGTCTTTCCGCCCTGAGCGTTGCTAACGGTGACCTCGCAGATCGGCGATTGAGTGGTGAAAACTATCTTCGGCTCAAGCTGCGTCAGGCACCAGCGGAACAGCCCGGCGGCGTCGAGGAAGGTGTAATACTCCTCCTCGGAGCCCTCCTCATACGGAGCGCCCAGCAGAACCAAAATATAGGACTGACCGTCTGCGGAAGCGGTTGTCACCAGACATCTGCCGGCCTCGTCGGTGGTGCCGGTCTTGATGCCCCTTGCGTAGCTGTAATAGTATTCGGTGTTGGGATCAATGAGGTAATTTGTGGTGATAAGCGCGTCCTCGTCGCCCTCGCAGGTATACGTTACCGTGTTGGATATTTCCTCAAAATAAGGGAGCTTCTGCGCGTATTGGGTGATTTTAAGCAGGTCGCGCGCGGTGGTGTAGTGGTTGTCATCGTGCAGACCGTCGGGATTCGTAAAGTGCGTGTTCTCGCAGCCGAGCTCCTTTGCCTTAGCGTTCATTTTATCGACAAACGCCTGGATGTCTCCGTTGCCGACGTAATCAGCCAAGGTCAGCGCGGCGTCGTTGCCCGATGGCACCATCATGCTGTAAAGCAGGTCGATAAAGCTGACCTCCTCGCCCACGTGGTCGGACAGATAAGCCATAGAGCTGCCCGTGTCGTTAAGGCTGTCTATGATAGACTGCTTGACTGTTACGCGCGTATTTTCGGGGTCGGCAACGTTTTCGCATGCGACTATGTAGGTCATTATCTTGGTGGTCGACGCGGGGTACATCCTTTTGTCGGCGTTCTGCTCAATAACGGGCTGACCCGTGTCAAGGCTTACGAGAAGTATTGCCTCGGAGTAGGTTTCAACGTCGTTTGAAAAGGTGAGCGCGCCCGCCGTATACAGCGACATTCCGGCGATGACAAGGATCGTCATAAGCGCGGCGGCGGCTCTTAAAAGCTTTCTTTTCATATAAAACTTCCTTTACGTATTTTTGCGGTTATCTACAGTTATTGTTATTCTATCATAGAATATTGGATTTGTCATCAGCTTTTTGAAAATTCTATATACAATACAAAAAGGCGACGGAATTGATCCGCCGCCATTGTTATTATTATTTATAACTTAAACTTTTTCGCAAACCGCGTTGATGGAAGCGGGAATATCCGCCTCGTCTGCTGAGATAAGCAGAACAACGTTTACGGAGCAAGCCTCGGAGAGGTTCTGGATCTTGGTGGTGAAGGTCTCAAGACCAGCTACGCCGTCCTTGCAGATCTTAAAGGTGGAGTCAACAAGGATATCGGTAACGTCATAGTTGCCCGCGCAGATGCCGCTGATGAAGCCGTAGAGCATGTCATAGCCGGAGATAGCATACTGGTCGGTGTCGATTAGTCTTGCCTTATGGGTGACGTCATAGGTGAGCTTTGCGCCCTTTTCAATGACAACTACGTTGCCCGCGGAAGCCTTTACCGCAGCGTTGGCGCGCTCGATAAGCTTCTTTGTTTTGCCTGTGCCTTTTTTTCCGATAAGTAAAGTAACCATTTTAAAATTCCTCCTGTGTATTCAAGTGTATTTTCGTATAATATTTCGTGTTTTTCGTTTTTAGCCGAGTCTTGCCTCAAGAGCCGCCTTCTGATCCTCGTAGCCGGGCTTGCCGAGCAGAGCGAACATGTTCTTCTTGTAGCTTTCAACGCCGGGCTGGTTGAAGGGGTTGACGCCCAGCATGTAGCCGGAAATAGCGCAAGCCTTCTCGAAGAAGTAGATAAGGTAGCCGAGCTCGGTTTCGTTCATTTCGGGAACGTTGATGACGATGTTGGGAACGCCGCCGTCGTTGTGCGCGAGCACTGTGCCCTCGAACGCCTTTTGGTTTACAAAGCCCATTGTTTTGCCAGCGAGGAAGTTGAGGCCGTCGACATTCGTCGGGTCGGTGCCGAGGGTGACTTCCTTCTTGCACTTGTCAAAGAGCACTACAGTTTCAAACATAGTGCGTCTGCCGTCCTGGATGTACTGTCCCAGAGAGTGCAGGTCGGTAGAGAATACAACGCTTGCGGGGAAAATGCCCTTCTTGTCCTTGCCCTCGCTCTCGCCGAACAGCTGCTTGAACCACTCTGACATCATGGTGTATGCCGGCTCGTAAGAAACCATGATCTCCATCGTTTTGCCCTTGCGGTAAAGCAGGTTGCGGATAGCGGCGTACTTGTAGCAGTCGTTGGTGTAAACGTCGTCGTTGTCAAGCTCCTGCTGCGCCTTCTGAGCGCCCTGCATGAGCGCGTCGATGTCTGCGCCGGACACTGCGATAGGCAGCAGACCCACGGCGGTGAGTACCGAGAAACGTCCGCCGACGTCGTCTGGTACCACAAAGGTCTCGTAGCCTTCCTTATCGGCAAGCGCCTTAAGTGTGCCGCGCGCCTTGTCGGTGGTGCAGAAGATCCTCTCCTTAGCGCCCTCCTTGCCGTACTTGTTCTCAAGCAGCTCGCGGAAGACTCTGAACGCGATAGCGGGCTCGGTGGTGGTGCCGGACTTGGAGATCATGTTTACGGAAACGTCCTTGCCCTCGCACAGCTCGATGAGCTCGGCAAGCGCCGAGGAGCTGATGGAGTTGCCCGTGAAAAAGATCTGCGGGGTGTCCTTGCAGGTGAGGTTGTAGTTTTGCGAGGTGAGAAACTCGATAGCGGCGCGGGCTCCCAGATAAGAGCCGCCGATGCCGATGACCACGAACACGTCGGTGTTCTTTTTGATCTTTTCGGCAGCCGCCTTTATGCGGGCGAATTCCTCTTTGTCATAATCGGTGGGAAGATTCAGCCAGCCGATGAAGTCGTTGCCGAGGCAGGTGCCGTCGTGCAGCGCCTTGTGCGCAAGCTTTACCTCTTCGGCAATACCGGCGTATTCATGCTCGCCGACAAAACCGTTTAAATACTTATCATTTAACTTTGTAGCCATAGTATAATTCCTCCATATTACCTAATTATTTGTATTATACAATAAGACGGGCTTTTTTGCAAGGCATTTTCGTTATTTTTTATAATGCTATCAAAGAATTAAGAACGGTGGTGCGGCGGTTTTCGCGCTATACTTGACTTTAAGCAGCCGTTGAGTTATTATTATAGCTGAAAAAAACCGAAAAAGAGAGGAAAAAACGATGAGTATAAAAGTACCTTATGAAGTAAAGCGCAACGTTCTGCTCAACCCGGGTCCGTCCACCACGACCGACACCGTTAAGTTCGCACAGATAGTTCCCGACATTTGCCCGCGCGAGGCTGAGTTTGGCGGTCTGATGAAGGGGCTGCGCGAGGATCTTGTCAAGATCGTGCACGGCGACCTGAACGAGTACACCTCGGTGCTGTTCTGCGGCTCGGGCACCATCAACATAGACGTCTGCCTCAACTCGCTTCTGCCCGAGGGCAAGAAGGTTTTGGTGATAAACAACGGCGCGTACAGCACCCGCGCGGTGGAGATATGCGAGTACTACGGTCTGCCACACATCGACCTTAAATTTCCCGTAGATCAGCGCCCCGACCTCGATTTAGTCGAAAAGACCTTGCGCGAAAACCCCGATATCGCGCTTGTGCACACCACCCACAACGAGACCGGCACCGGCATTTTGAATCCCATCCGCGAGATAGGCGCGCTGGCGCACAAGTACGACGCGGTTTTCACCGTTGACACGACCAGCACCTACGCCATGCGCCCCATCGACGTTAGCAAGGACAACATAGATTTCTGCATGGCTTCGGCTCAAAAGGGTCTTATGGCGTTCACGGGGCTGAGCTTCATCGTCGGCAAGACCGCCATTATAAAGGAAAGCGCCAACTACCCCAAGCGCTCCTATTACTGCAACCTCTTTATGCAGTACGACTTCTTCGAGCGCACGGGCGAAATGCATTTTACGCCTCCCGTTCAGACCATCTACGCCACCATTCAGGCGCTTAAAGAGTACTGGGCTGAGGGCGAGGAAGCCAAGTGGGCGCGCCACACCCGCGTATTCAACGCCATCCACGAGGGTCTGGACGAGCTCGGCTTCAAGGACGTTATAAAGCGCGACGAGCAGGCGGGCCTGGTGGTTTCGGCCATCTACCCCGACGACCCCAACTGGAGCTTTGAAAAGGTGCACGACTACTGCTACGAGCGCGGCTTCACGATCTACCCCGGCAAGATAAGCACCACCAACACCTTCCGTCTTTGCGCTCTGGGAGCCATCGACGAAGGCGACATCCGCGATTTCTTCAAGGTGTTCAGGGAAGCGCTTGATACTACCGGCGTGACCGTCCCCGTTATGTACAAATAAGGAGCAGCAAATGAAAGTCGAAAAATTAACTGAAATAATCGGCGCGGACTTTTACGCAGGCGTGCCGGACAGCCAGCTTAAGGCGCTTTGCGATTACCTGATGAACACCTACGGCATCGACCGCCGTCATCACGTCATCGCGGCGAACGAGGGCAACTGCGTGGCTCTCGCGGCGGGCTACCACCTCGCAACGGGCAAAACCCCCGTGGTATACATGCAGAACAGCGGCGAGGGCAACATAATAAACCCCGTAGCCTCCCTGCTCAACGAAAAGGTCTACGCCATTCCTATGGTGTTCATCGTCGGCTGGCGCGGCGAGCCGGGCGTTCACGACGAGCCCCAGCACATCTA
Source organism: uncultured Ruminococcus sp. (assembly GCA_902776375.1). Lineage (GTDB taxonomy): Bacteria > Bacillota > Clostridia > Oscillospirales > Acutalibacteraceae > Ruminococcoides. The sequence goes on from CACYPV010000039.1 coordinate 26,312, forward strand.
TCAGGGCGAGGTTACCGTAAAGCTGCTCAAGGACATGGGCATAGCGACCTTTATAATCGGCAGGGACACGACCGATGACGAGGTAAAAGCCGCCATGACTGACTTCAACAAGCTGCTTGCCGAGGGCAAAAACGCCGCCTTCATCATCCGCAAGGGCGCGCTTGAATACGGCGAAAAGGTGAAATACAAAAACGACAACGAAATGGTTCGCGAGGAAATAGTGCGGCATATCGTGAAGGTCAGCGGCGAAGACCCTATAGTTTCCACCACCGGCAAGGCGAGCCGCGAGCTGTTCGAGATACGCGAGCAGAACGGGCAGAGCCACAAATACGACTTCTTGACCGTCGGCTCAATGGGTCACAGCTCGTCTATCGCGCTTGGCGTAGCCTTCAACAAGCCCGACAAAAAGGTTTGGTGCGTTGACGGCGACGGCGCGGTGCTTATGCACATGGGCGCGATGGCTGTCATCGGCGCAAACGCCCCCGAAAACTTGGTGCACATCGTAATAAACAACAGCGCCCACGAAACCGTCGGCGGTATGCCTACGGTCGCGGGCAGCATGGATATCATCGCCATAGCCAAAGCCTGCGGCTACAAGTCGGCGGTGAGCGTCGACAGCTTTGAAGCTTTGGACGAGGCGCTGGGTATTGCAAAGGCGGCAAACGAGCTGAGCCTTATCGAGGTAAAATGCTCGATAGGCGCGCGCGCCGACCTCGGCAGACCCACCATCCCCTCGATCAAAAATAAAGAAAACTTTATGAACTTCTTATCTGAGTAACGGAGGATAAACCAATGAAAAAACCGCTTATTGCAGTACTGTCCGTTTTGGCTGTCGCAATAGCGGTTATTTCTGTTTTTTACTATAAAAAGGACGACAGCCGCAACGGCTCAAATGAAAGAGCAGCCGCGTCTGCCGCCGATCAGGTCAAGAAAGGAACGCTCGATAATTCCGGTAAAACCCCGGGAGCAGGCGCGGGTATGAACGGCGCGGGCGAATACGCGTCGATCCCCGAGGTGAACATCGATATCGGCGAAAAGATGAAGTCGAATCCGCACGTTGCGACCGACAACCGCGGCGCGCTGTACCTTGACGCGTACGTTCTGTTCGGCTACAACAGCACCGAGCTCTCCGACATGGGCAAGGAAAGCGTGCAAGGCTTTTTGGACGAATACATCGACGTGGTTTTCAACGGCGGGCGCAGCGAAGATGATGAGATCGAGAAAATCAGGATAGAGGGTCACAGCGACACCGACGGCAGCTACGAGTACAATATGAAGCTTTCGGTGGAGCGGGCGGACACGGTTCTGGAATACTGCCTGTACCTGCACCCCGAGCTGGAAAACTATATGTACGCCGTGGGCTGCTCCTGCGACTATCCGGTGACAGACCCCGACGGCACGGTAAACAACGAAGCCTCACGCCGGGTCTGCTTCGTAGCGGAACCCGCCGAGCCGCAGCAAAGCGCGACCAACGGCATGTAAAGTATCAATAGTCTCACGCTGCCCTAAGGACATGTGAACATATGAACTTATTGACAGAAATGGCTTATCTATGCGACTTTTTCAATAAGTTCAACCTTGATTCAATATGAACCTATTGGAGATAACGCGGACATTACACACTTCTTTTCAGCGTTAAAAAGTTCATATCACCACCAATAAGTTCACGTGATCTAAAGTTGAACCTTTTGAAAAAATGGCTTACCTATGCGGTTTTTCATCAAAGGGTTCACCGGTTCACATTCCCTTAGGAGGTACTAGGTATTAGGTGTTAGCGAGTTATAAGTTATAAGTTATAAGCGACGTTGCCTTAACGGAAAGCCTCCTTTCATAAAGGAGGTGGCACGGCATTTATGCCGTGACGGAGGATTTCCTGCGCCGTGTTATCCTTTATTACCGCGGTGTTATCAGAAAAATCGGTGCGAATAAATTCTTTTACAGAAACGCTTGGTTGTTTGCCGTTACCGCCAGCTGTCATTCTGAGCGAAGTCGAAGAATCCCCCGATGCAAGGCAGAAACGTTGACGAAAAAGAAAGCCTTCCCCCTTGTGGGGAAGGTGTCGCGACGCCTGAGCACTGAGATTTACTATTAACGGCGGTTGCCTAACAGCAGAGCATTTCCATTTTGCATAACAACAAAGGCGGCGTGACGGATGAGGGTGATTCCCCTGACAGGGGAAATGTCGCGTTAGCGACAAAAGGGTTGCCGTCCGGCTACGGATTTGCCGCAAGGCAATCGTTCACCGCCCTGTCGCCTTCGGCGAATCCCCTCATCCGACCAATTCGCAAAGCGAATTGCCCACCTTCCCCACAAGGGGGAATTAAGGCAAAGTCATACATATAACCAAACGTTTCTGCTAAACACGCAGCAACACAAATTGGAGCGAAGCGACCCTTCACTGTTAATTGTAGATTGTTAATTGTAGATTTGAAACAACTCTCAACTCTCAACTCTCAACTATCTATCCTCTAGCATCTAGCATCTAGCCTCTAGCCTCTAGCCACTAACACACATAAACGCCGACATCGTTCCCCTGTGGCCTTTTGTCGCCCTGTGGCTCCACAGCAGGTCGCTGTTGCAGCAGGTGCACAGGTCGGACAGGGTGATGTTCTCCTGCGGCACGCCCGCGGCGGCTAAGATTTGGCGGTTGGCTTCGAGCAGGTCGAGCATGTACTTGCCGCCGCCCTTTGGGAAAACGAATTTAGAGGCGTCGAGGTCGCTCAGCGCCAAAAACTGCGCGGCGCAGGGGTCGTCCACCTCGTAGCAGCAGACGGAGATCGCGGGACCCACGGCGCACTTAACGTCCTTGGGGTCGGTGCCGTAAAGCTCGGTCATCTTACCAACGACCTTCTCCCCTATCCTGCCGACCGTGCCGCGCCAGCCCGCGTGGGCAAGCCCGATGGCGCGGTTCTTTGTATCGACGAAAAACAGCGGCGTGCAGTCGGCGTAATAGGTCACGAGCGTCACACCCGGCTCGTTGGTTATCAGCGCGTCGACGCTCTGCATATCGCGCGGCTTGTAAATGCCTATGCCCTTGTCTTTTGAGGTGACGGCACGGACAAAGGTGTGGTGATCCTGCGCGGAAGCGACGAGGCTGTCAAACTCAAAGCCCGCGCTTTTGCAGAAACGCCTGTAATTCTCGGTCACGCGGTCGACGTCGTCGCCGCGGTTGAACGCCATATTCATCGAGGTGAATTCGCCCTCGGACACTCCGCCGAGCCGCGTTGAAAAGGCGTGAGTGATGAATTTAATTTCGGATAAAGAATTATAAGTTAAGTACGGAACGCCCTCCGCATTGTTGAGGCGCATGGTTTTAGATTGAAAATTCATAATACCTCCGATTTTCTCTTGCAAGTATTTCACGAATGTGATATGATTATTATACGAGGTGATTGCATGAAATACAAGTTTTTCGGAAAAAATATTGTTCCCGATTGCAGCTACTGCGAGCATGCGGACTTTACAAACGGTGGTTTCAGCTGTAAAAAGTCAAAAGCCCTAAAGGACGGCAAGTGCCGCGCGTTCAGCTACGACCCGCTTATGCGCGTGCCCGCGTCGGTGTCGATAAGCGGCAATTTCACGGCGGAAGATTTTAAATTGTAAATTATGGTTTTAATCGAGTAGGGCGGAATAATTCCGCCCTCTCACACCACCGTACGTGCCGTTCGGCATACGGCGGTTCAATTCAATTTCAAAGTATGCTGTCTAAGACAGTAATCTAGTGGACTGACCAAGCCTCGCTTGGTCAGTTTCTCTTTACTGATTGCTTTCTTAATCTGTGGCAAGCGTACCGCCTTCATATATCCTTTAATATGAGCTAGTTCG
>CACYPV010000040.1 GCA_902776375.1 uncultured Ruminococcus sp.
TCTGAAATCTCCTTGTTTTTTTGATGTGTTTTTTCTTTCTTATCCACATCTTACAGGGAGATTTTATTTTTTGCAAACTTCATGTTCTATAGGAATGCTCGTATAGAGCATCTGCAGGTGTAAGGTGCTCATTGTCGAATACCTTGATTTTTGCAGGCTTGATGTGCCTCTTGACAGAACAGTCCTCCGGCGGTGTAAAGTGTATTACGCCGTTTTTCATTACCGGAGAGTGAAAGCATACCGTTAGCTTGTACTTGTCTTCATCGCAAATTGCCTCGTCCGCGTAAATCAGGCTGTGATACATCAACCCGAAGGAAAGCTCACCGTCCGCGTAAAAGCTCTTTTCTTCGTTAAAACGACACGGCTCCACATAAGCCTGACATTCCCGCGTACCAAGAAAAATATCACGCCTGCCGCCGCGCGCTATCATGCGCTGCAAGATCTGAAAGTGTTTGTCCTCGTTTCTGTCCTTCGCCAGCTCCGGATGGTTTTCGTTCCAAATAAAGTGTCCGCGCACTGCATAAGCAACATCGTGCAGATAGGTATACATCGACAAGTCGTTTCCGCCGTTATATTTTATGGGACGGATTCCCTTGGACACAGTGCGTATGGGGTTTAGAATTTTCACCTCGTCGATAATGTATAGCAGCGTTGGTTTCCAATATATGGATTTTGTAACACCGATCAACGCTGCATAGGTTGGTATTGGCAGGGTGCTTTTTTCGCCTCCTACTCTGGTGACCGGGTCGGAAAACAGCGCGTAATCGCCGTAGACCTTATATTCAAATTGATTGCTGTATTTCATTGCTTCACCTCTTTCTATAACAACAACAAATCCTGATTTCCGTCAGGGTCAAAACCGTATTCATCATTATAAAAACCTTCTTTAAGAATCAAAATCCCTGTATCTTCATGCTTTGTTACCCTTTCCTCACACTGTTTATCGGAAAGACCGATGGTAAACGGTTGCAACTTACGAAACAGAGCAGCAGATGGTAACAAAGGATGATCAGCACAAAGCATGCTGATATAATCTTTTCCTTTACCGTATGGTACAAGTACAGTCTGTGTATAATCGTCAATCACCTTGAAAGCCATGCCTGCGGTTTGAAATGCTTGGTTCATACAACGATTGGTCTTATCTGCCATATTTCGTGCTTTTGGATTTGTGGACAGAAGTTCAAAAATGCTCGTTTCAATATCATCGACTATAACAGGAAAATCTAATTCATTTTTGAACGCGTTGTAATAATCGCGATAATAGCGGTTAATAGCTTCATTACCTGTAAGATCTCCGCTAAAAAGTAACGGATTCGCGCGTATTGTCATCATCAGCCGCTCTGTAATTGCCGCACCGGTTTTGATAGTTTTAATTTGCGAAATATTCTCGTCTGCGATACGGATCACATACACATTTCCCAACTTAGCTTCACAGTTGCGGTTACATCGACCTGCAGATTGAATGATACTGTCCAGACCTGCTAAAGAGCGGATGACAGTTTCAAATGAAATATCTACACCGGCTTCTATAAGCTGTGTACTGACGCAAACCACTCTGTCACCGTTGTCCAATTGTTTTTTCATCGTCGCCAAAACAGACTTGCGATGCGACGGACACATTTGTGTGGATAAATGAACTGCCGTTACATTCTCGGGCAAAAGCTCTTTTAGCAATGAATATATCGTTTTTGCCGCCTCTTTGGTGTTGACGATCAACAACACACTTTTAGCTTTTTCAGCTTTTTTCATAACAAAATCCGCTGTTTGCGAGTAGGTAAAACCATCCGGGGTCAGGCTGTCTTTAATATCTGTCCTTTTGAAGGCTTTTGCATATGCAAGTTGGTTTTCAATCAATTCGTCGTTTGGCGACAGCAAAAGTGGGTGCATGACTTCCTCTGAGAGCGTCGGCTGTGTGGCAGAGCACAGCACCACAGTACAATTACAGATTTCTGCAAGAAAATTGATTGCAAGATTAAATAATGTCACACACTCCACCGGAACAGACTGAACTTCGTCAATGATAATAACAGCATTTAACAGCCCGCGCATTCTTCTTACGGACGAAATCTTGCCTAGAAACAACGTGTTGAAAAACTGCACCATTGAAGTTGTTATCACCGGAGCGCTCCAGTTTTCCGAGTAAAAACGGAAACGAGTATCGTCATCCGTCATGTCGCCGTAATGCTCCAATATTTCCAGATCAGCAGGTAAGAATTTCTTGAAAACCGCGGCGTTCTGTTCCAGAATCGAATTAAACGGAGCAACATATACGATGCGGCTTTTATCAAAATGCTTTGCATAATTCACCGCATAGCGTAAACTGCTCAGAGTTTTTCCGCCGCCGGTAGGAATAGTCAGCCGAACTATGCGCTTATTCACATTCGATTTATCAATCAACCTTCGGGAGATTTCGTTGCGGATGTTTTGTATTTCCGTTATATTCTCAAATTCTGACAGCAACTTCTCCAAAAAGGTACTGCAAGCTTCCCACAGTGATGTATTTCCATTGTCGAACGGAGCTCGTTCTCCGGTTACAAATTCAGCAGCATCTGCGTGGTCGGCATTAACAAGTATCGAGAGCTGCATGCGAAACAGCATAGAAAAATAAAACGAAAGCTCATTCTTTTTTTCAGAGATATTCTGTAGTTTGCAAAACTTAGTCCGGATTTCATCCGTTGCCATTAAAAACAGGCTGTCAAGTTGTTCAGAGGATGTGATTTCGTTAAGGAATAACCGCTTTGCTTCATCGAAATCATATTCTTGGTTTTGGATTTTCCGAAGAAGTTGATTCCGTCCGTCGGGACGCAAGCAATCAAAAAGTCCGTGATGTGCCATGATAACAGTTTCAGATAGCTCCGAGAGAAGTACTGCATACATATCCGTACTGTTGATCCCATACCGCTCGTCAATAAACCGGGCTCCGGCGTGCGAATGAATCGGCTTATCTTTTTTCCACTGCTCACCTATTCCTACCTTGTGCTGATAGAAATGGCTGTATGCTGTATTCTTTCCCATGTCATGAAGCAAACACATCAGTTTTGTCATAGCTGCGGTGCCAAATCGAAGCGCGTCTTTTTCTGCTTTTAAGCAAACGCCGTCGGTGTGACCTTTTACAGTTTGTATCCTTCCATCCGAACATACGCGTGCAGCGTATGGCATGAAACCACCTCCTGACTTTATTCATTTATTATATTATCTCATACCCATTGTCCCATAAAACGGACTTTGCTTATTAGAAAAGTATTTTGTTTTACGTTAGAGAATTAATACTACTACACTTAATAAATTATATCAATAGAGCGCAGCAAATTCAATCTTTGAGTTGAAACTATATTCAAATCAATAATAAATCAGATGATGAAGCCAATCCGGTATCTAATTACGTTATGTTATATGCGTTTTTCAGTATTTAAGCAAAAAAATAAACCGCACTAAAAAGTGCGGCTATGTCCTTGCAGAATAAAAAAGATTGTTTCTGTGAAAAAGTTATTATAGATGTGAACTTGCGTAAAACTATTTCCTAAGACAAATCCAAATCACTGTGTGTTCCCGTTCGGGATAATACCAACAACAGCTTATTATGATACACACGATAAACTAGTATCCAATCGGGCTGAATATGGCAATCTCTGAAACCTTTCCAATTGCCGGTCAATGCATGATCCTTATACTTTTCGGGCAACAGCTCGCCATTCTGAAGCAGTTTTACAACTTCGTTCATCAAAGATAGATTGTATCCGCGTTTTTTGATTCGCTTTAAGTCTTTTGAAAAAGCAGTCGTAAAGTCAAGCTGATACTTACTCATTTTCAAAAATCACCTTTTCAATTTCTTCAAAGCTATCATAACGAGGTCTGGTATCATCATTTGCTATTCTATTTGACTCAGCAATAGCTTTAAGGTTTTCATTGCCAAATAAGGTAACGAACGCCTCTAACTGTTCTTCGGATAATGCGCTAAGAATATCCATTGCAATTTCTCTTGTACTCATAAACATCAACTCCGTTTACATCTCAATTGAATTTTTTCTAACTATATTATACTCCTGAAACACAAATAAATCAATATATAAAAAAGAAAACTGCCGACGTTAATCGACAGTTTTCGACAATTGGTCGAGGTGACAAGATTCGAACTTGCGACTCCATCGTCCCGAACGATGTGCGCTACCAAACTGCGCTACACCTCGATAAAAACAGCCCCGAGTTACTCGAGGCTGCGGTGGCTGAGGAATAGGGATTCGAACCCCAACAAACAGAGTCAGAGTCTGTCGTGCTACCGTTACACTATTCCTCAAGATTTGTTACATCTCGTATGCAACATTGAATATTATACTGTATAATGATCGATTTGTCAATACTTTTTTTCTTTGACAGCTTATTTTTTTCTGATACGGACATCCTCGCCGAGAAAATCGAGCTTTTGCGCCGCGCCGTTAATGCGCGAAACGAAGCGCTCGGAGTATGCTTTTTCAAGCTCTGCCATCGTAAGGTTGGTGTTGATGATCACGGGCTTGTGGCAAAGGATCCTTGAATTAAAAATATTATAGATCTGAGCCGCGGAGAACTGGGTGCGGAACTCGGTCCCGAGGTCGTCGATTATGAGCAGGTCGCAGTCGCTGAGCATTTCAGCGGTGCCGCTGTTTACCTGCGAACGCGAAAAATATTCCTTTTCAAGCTGGGAAAGCAGTGCGGGAGCCGATACGTAGATCACCCCGTAACCCCTGCGGATCACCTCGTTGGCGATCGCGAGCGAAAGGTGCGTTTTGCCAAGCCCGGTCGCGCCCTTCATAAGGATGCTTTCGGACTGCGGGGTGAAGTTCATGGCGTAGGATCTGCAGTATTTATATATCCTTTCCATTTGCGCATACGGAACGACGCCCGACGCAAAGTCCTTTGTCTTGCTGTACTTTTCGATATCGAAGCTGTCAAAGGTGCACAGTGTCAAGGGAGCCGTGCGGTTTAGCTCCTCGCAGGCGCAATCGGCTAGCTCGCGCTTCATGCACGGACACATCACCGTCCTGCCATGATACTCATAATAGCCCGTGTCGCCGCACTGTGCGCAGGAATAGCGCGGCTCGAGCGCGTCCTCACCGTAACCGCTGCTGATAAGGAGCCGGCGCAGCTCTTCTTGAAGCTTTAGGTTTTTGTCTTTAAGCTTCGTCATTTCGGCAACCACGTCGCCGCCGCGCAACACAGTCCTTGCCGCTTCGGTGCCGCAGAGAGCTATCTGCTGTTCAAGCTCACGGACGCGCGGGTATTTTTCGTATATTTCCGCGCGGCGTGCGTCAGCCTGCTTTTGAGCCGCAAGGCGCTTTGCCGCCATTTTGTCCGCCGCGTTTTTGTATACGCTGCTGCTGTATCCCATAATCTACCTCAGTCTATAAAATCAAGTGTATCTATCTTTTCAAGCTCGTTGATGTCGTAGGAGGTCTTTTTCCTGCCGGCGGACTGCTTCGGCTTGGATTCGCTCGCCTTTAAGTCCTCCATGTTCTTGATGCCCTGCGCATCCCATTTTTTGAGGATACCGTCGATATAGTTGAATTTAAGCTCGCCCTTGCTGTCAACGCAGCGCTCGTACGCCTCGCGCAGCATCTCGGGAGAAAACTTCCACTCCCCTACCCACTTTGTAGTGTACTCGAGCTGCTTTTTAGTGGGAGAACCGACGTTCTTCAAGCCAAATACCGAGGAGACTATCGAAAAGCATTTACTGGAATGGTTAGCCTGAGCTATCCTGTTATCTGCCGCCTCAACTGAATTGATACCCGCGTCAGCCCACGAAATGCCGATCTTTTCTACCGTTCGCATGTTGCCCTTGTCGATGCTGACGCAGTACTGTATAAGCATCAGGATGACGTCGAGCCTCAGCCCGCAGGTGTCCTTTAGCATGAGCAGAGTCGCGATATCGGAGTTGGAGAGCGTTTTGCCGAGCATGGTCTGCGCCTCGCCGACCAGTATCTTCAAGTCCTCGTCTACCGCGAGCCGCTGCGAGGTAAAGACATAATCGGGCTTCTGCGGCTTGGCGACTACCATGCGCTGCTTTTGTTCCTCAACATCCTTTGAAATCGTTTCCACGCTTTTTATTTCTTCAACAGAATCATTATCAGATTTTAATTCCTTTTTAGAATCAACAGGGGCATATTCGCTGTCGTTCTTCTGCAAAACCTCGCGGCTCACCCAGTAATCGAGCGCCTCGGGGATATCGGTGACGTTGACGCCCGTCGCCTTGGAGATCTCATTCAAATCGAGCTCGGAGTCCGAATTGCGCAGCACGTACAGCAATACCTTTAGTTTAACGCCGTCGGCGAACTTTAAGCCCTCGTCAACGACCTTTGAAGGCACTGCAAAAACCGAACGCCATGCTCCGAGATTTATTTTAACTGACATAATAAAAACCTCTTTTTTGTGGTAACAATTATTGTATCACAAAGAAAGAGGATTGAAATAATAAAAAAGAAATATAGAAAATTTCATTATTTACTTTTGCAGCGTTCCCTGGCTTGCGCACTTCAAATAAGCGTTGATGAAGCCGTCGAGGTCGCCGTCCATCACGCCCTGAACGTTGCCGGTTTCATAACCGGTGCGGTGATCCTTGACCATAGTGTACGGCATAAATACGTAGCTGCGGATCTGCGAGCCCCAGGTGATCTCCTTCTGAACGCCCTTGATGTCCTCGATGCGCTCCAAATGCTCGCGCTCCTTGATCTCCATCAGCTTTGACACAAGCATTTTCATAGCGACGTCGCGGTTCTGGTACTGGCTGCGCTCGACCTGAGATGCGACTACGATTCCGGTGGGGATATGGGTAAGACGGACAGCCGATGAGGTCTTGTTGACCTTCTGACCGCCTGCGCCGCTGGCGCGGTAAACGTCCATTTTGATCTCCTCGGGCGGGATATTAACCTCGATAGTATCGTCGATCTCGGGCATTACCTCCAGCGAGGAAAAACTTGTGTGACGTCTGCCCTGTGAATCGAACGGCGACACACGCACCAAACGGTGAACGCCCGCCTCGCTCTTGAGATAGCCGTAAGCGTTTTCGCCCTCGATAAGCAGCACGGCGCTCTTTAAGCCGGCTTCGTCGCCGTCGAGGTAGTCGACCTCCTTGATCTTGAAGCCGTGAGCCTCAGCCCAGCGCGTGTACATTCTGTAAAGCATCTCCGCCCAATCCTGCGCCTCGGTGCCGCCCGAGCCAGCGTGGAAAGTAAGGATGGCGTTGTTCTTGTCGTACTCGCCCGTGAGCAGGGTTTGCAAGCGCTGCTTTTCAAGCGTCTCGCGCACGCCGTCGACCTCGCTTTGAGCTTCCTCGAGCAGAGAAAGATCCTCTTCCTCATTTGCAAGCTCGATAAGCGCCATAGCGTCCTCGTATTTTGAAACGAGCGCGTTGTAAGCCTCTACCTTGCCCTTTAGCGCTCCCGTCTTTTGCAATACCTGCTGGGACTTTTCAACGTCGTCCCAAAAGCCCGGCTCGGTCGCTCTGAGCTCGAGCTGTTCGATCTCGGACTTCATGCTTTTCATTCCGAGCGCGTCCGAAAGGTCGTCGATCTCGGGTTTAAGCGCCTGCAAAGCAAGCGATAATTCTTCAAACTGTACCATAGTGCACCTTCTCTTTTTTACTTAAACTCTATTATAGCAAAGTTCATTTAAAATGTAAACTTTTTTTCTTCCGAAATTTAGTTGCATTATTTGCTTTTATTTGATATAATAAATAAATATAAATCAGCTTGGAGGAATTTATGGAATTTACTGAATATACATGTCCGATTTGCCAAAAGCGATTTGTAAAAGACGACGATGTTGTGGTATGCCCCGAGTGCGGCGCTCCGCATCACAGGGAATGTTATGAAAACAACGGTAACTGCTTCTATGAAGACAGGCACGCTCCCGGCTTTTCGTTCGATAAAGCCGATAAAGCTGAGGACGAGCAGACAGATGAAACCGACTCTGAGTACATTACCTGCCCAAACTGCCACGCCGAAAATGAAAAGACATTCTTTTACTGCGGCAAATGCGGCTATCCGCTGAACACGCAGGACAGAGCGGCTCAGGACGACACTCAGCAGAATCAGTATAACGGTCAGCGTACCGCACAGGGCACGCCTTTCGGCTTCGGCTCCGCGGGCAATCCCGCTTATGATCCGCTTATGGGTCTCAACAGCGAGGATGAGATAGCCGATAACGTAAAGGTCGGCGAGGCTGCAAAATTCATCGGTAAGAGCACCCCGTACTTTCTAACGGTATTTGACCGTATCAAAAGATTCGGCAGCAAAAGATTCAATTTTTCCGCATTTGTTTTTACGGGCGCTTACTTCATATACCGCAAGATGTATGTTCCGGGCATCATTCTTGTGCTGGCGGTCATCGGGATCAACCTCGGTTCGACGGCAATAATCATGAACAACCAGGCGTTTTTCAAAATGAGCAGCACAGACCAGCTCAACCAGCTTTACAACGGAACCCTTAAAACCGAGGAAATAACAGTGCTTGCAATATACTTCGGTCTAAGCATACTCGATATCCTGATAAGGGTCTTCAGCGGACTGTTTGTCAACAAGCTTTATTACAGACACTGCACAAAACAGATAAACCGGATAAAAGCGGAGCATAATGGCGTCGAACTTAACAAAGCGCTTGAAACAAAGGGCGGCGTGAACCTTCCCATGGCTATCAGCTTTTTCGCGTCAAACGCAGTCATTTATATGCTTTGCAGAGTGTTTATTTCTTTCAACAGTTTAGGAGGATAACATGAAAATCACAAAAGCGGTCATTCCCGCGGCAGGCTTCGGCACACGAGTTTTGCCCGCGACAAAAAGCTTTCCTAAAGAAATGTTCCCCATCGTGGACAAGCCCACCATCCAATATATCGTAGAAGAGGCTGTAAATGCCGGCATAACCGATATCCTTATCATCACCAACCGCGGCAAGGGTCTTATAGAGGATCATTTTGACCGTTCGCCGGAGCTGGAGCATATCCTCGAAAAAGGCGGCAAGACCGAATACTTAAAGCTCGTGCACGATATCGGCGACCTTGCGAATATACACTTTATCCGTCAAAAAGAAATGAAGGGCTTGGGTCACGCTATATTAAAGGCGAAGTCCTTTGTAGGCAACGAGCCTTTTGCCGTGCTGTTCGGCGACGGAGTTATCATCAGCCACACTAAGCCCGCTATCGCACAGCTTATCGAGCATTACGGCGAGTTCGGCGAAGGCGTCGTAGGCGTTAAAAAGGTTCCCGAAAAAGACATTCACAAGTACGGCTCTCTAAAGGTGGAGCACATGCACGACAATGTTATGAAGTGCACCGATATGCGAGAAAAGCCCAAAACTCCCGAGGAAGTATTGTCGCTCTATTCGATCATAGACCGCTGCGTGTTGCCGCCCGAGATCTTCGATATACTTGAGCGCACCGAGCCCGGAGTCGGCGGAGAGATACAGCTAACCGACGCCATGCGCGAGATAGCTGTTAAAAAAGGCATGACCGCCGTCGAGTTCGAGGGCAAGCGCTACGACATGGGAAACAAGTTCGGTATTTTGCAGGCGCAGATAGAGGTCGGACTTGAACACCCCGAAACCAAGGACGCGCTGAAAGAGTACATCAAGGACTTGGCTGCGAAATTATAATCGCTCACCTTTACTTGAAAGAGTATTTAGAGTTGCTAATTAAATGTAAGTGCATTTTGCCGGAAAGTATAGTATTTAATGGAGAATATAATGAGCAGTATCGGTACAATTATTGATAATAAATATGAGCTTCTTCGGTATATTAACAAAGGCGGAATGTCAGACGTTTATTTAGCTGTAAACAAACGTCTTGGAAATCGTTGGGCAATAAAAGAGATTAAAAAATCTAACGAACAAAACAACCGGGTATATATAGACAGTTTGATTGCTGAAGCCGGCTTAATGAAGGATTTAGACCATCCTGCTTTTCCCAGAATCGTTGATATTATCGATACAGAGGATTGCCTGTATTTGGTAATGGATTATATTGAAGGAAAAACTTTGGAACAGGTTCTTAACGAAAACGGACCGCAGGATGAAAAAACTGTTGCCCGCTGGGCAATCGAACTATGCGGTGCATTGTCGTATTTACATAATCAGGATCCTCCGATAATATACAGAGACATGAAGCCTTCGAATATTATTATTAAACCAAACGGAAGTTTGAAAATAATCGACTTTGGTACGGCTCGTGTCTTTAATCCGCAGAAGGAAAACGATACTGTTGCTCTCGGGACAATAGGATTTGCTCCCCCCGAGCAATACTCGGGGCGTACAGATGCACGATCCGATATTTACGCTTTGGGGATGACTATGAAGTATCTGGTCACCGGAACAAATCCGTGCCTTGAATATTCTTCAAACACAACCGGAGCTAAACAAATTTCGGAATCCATGCAAGGTGTTATTGATAAATGCACCAAAATCAACCCTGACAATCGATATCAAAGCTGCGAAGAACTCTCAAATGATTTAAATCGGGTATGCAATTATAACAAATCTAAAAAAGCAAATACAATTTTCAAGATAATTATTCCAATTGTTGCAGCACTTTGCGCTATGGGAATCACGATTACTGTTCTTGCTGTTAATAACTCCAATAAATCAAACAATGAACAAAATGATAATTTAACTACAACTATATCTGCAACAATAGAATCTTCTAAAAATCTATACACAGTACCTGATACCGTTGGTAAGGAGTATAAAGAAGCCTTGTCTTTGCTGATAAATGAAGGCTTTAATGTTATAACAGATGAAGAATATAATGACAAAACAGAGTCCGGATACGTTATAAAGCAAAGTATTCAGGCAGGTGAACAGTTTAAAAAGCCGCAAATGATTAAGATCGTTGTAAGTAAAGGCAAAGAGAAAAAAGACACCGATGTATCTAAAGCTTCTTCAAATACTGATAATTCTTCAAAGAATAGTAATTCAAACGAGAATAATGGTATGAAATATAATAGCGACAATAACAGTGTTGATTACGATTATTCTGATGAAGATAATAATTCAGATGACAGCAGTTCAATAAACGATGATAATTATCCTCAAGACTCAGACTTTAATTCCAATATTATAGACGGACCGGACGATGAATCCTCCGGTGGCTACGCCGGTGGCGACGCCGGTGGTGGTGGAGAAGCCGGTGGTGGAGACGCCGGTGGTGGAGACGCCAGTGGTGGTGGTGGTGCACCACAGCCTGATGGTGAATGGTGATGGTGCACAGCCGTAAAAGCCATTGCTTTCTACACAAATCGGACACAGATATCCCACTCACCATGCACCGGTCCTTGCTCAGAACACATCTCGCATTGAAATTCACAAACGCTCTGTTAAGTTAATAAATTAAGCGCAACGAAAAAGCTGCCTGAAAAGCATTGCATTGCTCTTCAAGCAGCTTGTTATTTATTCAAAAGAAGTTATCTTCTTCCGCCGCCTCTTCTGCGGTCGTTGCCGCCTCTGGGATTGCGCGGACGTCTGGGCTTGTCTTCCCCATCGTCCTCGGGAGTCAGACCGTCAACATCTATCAGCACCTGACGGCGGCTGAGGTTGAGTCTGCCCTTGTCGTCGATCTCCTGAACCATGACGCGGATGATATCGCCAACGTTTACAACGTCGGTCACGTTCTCGGTACGCTTAACGTCGAGCTGAGAAACATGAACAAGACCCTCTTTGCCGGGAGCGATCTCAACGAACGCGCCGAAGTCCATGATCCTTGTGACCTTGCCAAGGTAGATAGCGCCGGGCTCGGGATCGGATGCGATGGTCTGCACGATCTCAATTGCGCGCTGGCACTTCTCGGTGTCAAGACCCGCAACGAATACCTGACCGATCTCGCCGTCTTCCTCGATGTCGATCTTGACCTCGCACTCAGCCTGGATCTCCTTGATGACCTTGCCGCTCTTGCCGATGACTTCAGAGATCTTGTCGGCGGGAATTGTGGTGGTGAACATCTTGGGAGCGTAGGGTGAAAGCTCGGGACGGGGTTCGGCGATAGCCTTGAGCATTACCTCGTCGAGGATGAACAGGCGCGCCTTGTGGGTCTTTTCAAGCGCTTCCTTGACCATTTCGGGGGTAAGGCCGCTGATCTTAAGATCCATCTGGATAGCGGTGATGCCCTCGTGGGTACCGGCTACCTTAAAGTCCATGTCGCCGAAGAAGTCCTCAAGACCCTGAATGTCGACCATAGTCATCCAGCGCTCGCCCTCGGTGATAAGGCCGCAGGAGATACCGGCTACGGGAGCCTTGATCGGAACACCGGCGTCCATAAGAGCCAGTGTGGAGCCGCAGATGGAGCCCTGAGAGGTGGAGCCGTTGGAGCTGAGAACCTCGGAAACGAGGCGCAGAGCGTACGGGAAATCCTCAACAGAAGGAATAACGGGCAGGAGCGCTCTTTCGGCAAGCGCACCGTGACCGATCTCACGTCTGCCGGGGCCGCGGCTGGGCTTTGTTTCGCCTACGGAATAGCTCGGGAAATTGTAGTGATGGATGTATCTTTTTTCGGTCTCGCCGTCGATACCGTCAAGAAGCTGCTTGTCGCCGATGGAGCCGAGGGTCGCGACGGTGAGCACCTGAGTCTGACCTCTGGTGAACATACCCGAACCGTGAACTCTGGGCAGGACAGCGACTTCGCTCGCGAGCGGGCGGATATCGTCCATGCCTCTGCCGTCGACGCGCTTCTGCTCGTCGAGCAGCCAGCGGCGAACGATGAACTTCTGGGTCTTGTAGAGGCACTCGTCGATCATAGCCTCCTGCTCGGGATAGATCTCGTCGAACTTAGCGTGAACAGCCTCATAAATGGGCTTGAGTCTTTCGTCGCGGATGGTCTTGTCGTCGGTGTCGAGAGCAGCCTTTACGTCCTCCTCGGCAAACGCCTTGATAGCCTCGAACATCTCGTGGTCGGGCTCAAGGGATGTGAACTCAAACTTGGGCTTGCCAATCTCAGCCTTGATATCGTTGATGAAGCTGATGATCTTCTGGTTAGCCTCGTGACCGAACATGATAGCGTTGTACATATCCTCGTCGGATACGCAGTCGGCGCCCGCTTCGATCATGGCGATGCGCTCGCTTGTGGAAGCGACAGTGGTGGACATCTTGCTGACCTTGCGCTGTTCCTCGGTGGGATTGATAACGAACTCGCCGTCGACCATGCCGACAGAGCAGCCGGAAATAGGACCGTTCCACGGGATATCGGAAATAGAGATAGCGATTGAAGCGCCGATCATAGCGATGATCTCAGGCTGGCAGTCGGGGTCAACGCTCATTACGGTGCAGACGATGGACACGTCGTTGCGCATGCTCTTGTCAAAGAGCGGACGGATAGGACGGTCGATAACGCGGCTGGTGAGGATAGCGTGCTCGGTGGGTCTGCCCTCTCTCTTGAGATAAGAGCCGGGGATCCTGCCTACGGAGTACATCTTCTCCTCGTAGTCAACTGAAAGCGGGAAGAAATCCACGCCCTCTCTGGGCTTTGCGGAAGCTGTTACCGCGCAGTGCACGGTGGTGTCGCCGTAGGTCACAAGACATGCGCCGTTGGCAAGCTGAGTCATTTTGCCGGTCTCGACCTTAAGAGGTCTGCCTGCAAACTCGGTTTCGAACACTCTGTACTTGTCGAATGTCATTAATTTGTTCATGGTAAAATCCTTTCATATTGTATTTAACGGGACTTTACGCTGATTTAGCAATAAAACCAGCCGTTGCCACGGCAGGGCAGTTCACGTACTATGGCACGGATCAGTTTTTGCCGCGGCGTTTCACGCGAAGCAACGGTTCGTTTTACCGCTAAAAAGCAGCAGATAAATCCCGTTATTTGAATTTAGGGCAAGCGAGCCGGCGCCCACTTGCCCTGAATTGCCGAAATTATTTACGGATACCCAGTCTCGCGATAATGGAGCGGTATCTCTCGATGTCAACCTTCTTGAGGTAGCCGAGAAGGCTTCTTCTCTGACCAACCATCATCAGAAGACCGCGTCTGCTGTGATGATCCTTCTTGTGGATCTTGAGGTGCTCGGTGAGGTCGTTGATCCTCTTTGTGAGAAGCGCGATCTGAACCTCGGGAGAACCTGTGTCGCCCTCGTGAATGGCATACTCAGCCATTATGGCTTGCTTTTCTTCTTTTAACATGTTTATTCCACCTTTTTATTTATTCGCCCAGGTCTCAGAAAAAGGCTGTGAAACTCCGCTTTGCGGCTTGATCCCATATCCGAGGCTTAGGTCAACTGTTAGATTATATCACAATAGTAGCGATTTGTAAAGAGTCAATCGTAATTATTTTTCCCGAATGAAAAATTATTATTTCATAAGTTCTTTGATAAACTCTTTGACTTTTTCTTTTTCTTCTTTATTGAGCAGATTATAGAACGAAATAAGCTCCTTGATATCTTTGTCAAAAATCATGTCGTCGTCAAAGGAATCCGAAACCGCGGCGTCAAGCGGCGAGCTGTCCCCCTCCAACAGCATTGAAACGTCCGTATCGAAAATCTCAGCCAGCCGCTTGATTATCTCGATACCCGGTTCGGAGGAACCTGTTTCATATTTTGTATAAGTGGTGCGGTTGATATTAAGCATATCCGCGACCTGCTGCTGCGTCAGACCTGCTCTTTTACGAAAGAAAACAAGATTCTGCGGCAACAGCTCGTCCACATCAAAGCATTTCCTTTTCGGCATGTTCATACCTCCCTGAATCACTTGTGTTATATTATAGCACATTGATTTGCAAATATCACTGAATGTGATAAAGATTCACAGTCGGGAGAATGAATAGCGAATATGAAAAAAATAAAAATCAGGTCTTGCAAAATTTCAAATTATGGGTTATAATATCCAAGGTAATAATGCTAATGTGGCGCAGCCGGTAGCGCAACTGATTCGTAATCAGTAGGTCAGGGGTTCGAATCCCCTCATTAGCTCCATGAATAACGGACACTCAACCGAGTGTCTGTTATTCATTTAACCCGTGCGGTTGAGGGGATTCGAAACAGTCATTTTATAAATACGCTAATAATACTGTTACTAATAACAGCCTAGCCTACAAATCGCCGTCGATCGCGCCCTCGGCATCACTCCGCTGGAAGACAAAAAAGAAAAACGCGCCTAACTATAGACGCATTGGGAATATAATTATTCTAAATTTCAGGTGAAAGAATGAACATCAAGGATTTTCACAAACTATGTACAGATGAAACCATACAAATGAGCGACCACTGTTACAAACGCTGTGTGGAACGGAAAATAACCTATGACGAAATCAAAACGGCGATTCTTAACGGAGAGATCATAGAAGAATATCCTGCTGATTATCCCTACCCTTCCGCTTTGATATTGGAATGCAGAACCGGCAAGCCGCTGCACGTGGTCACAGGACTGAGCGAAGATTATTTGTGGATCATCACCGCCTATCACCCGGACACGGATAAATGGGAATCAGATTATAAAACCAGAAAGGAGCAAGACATATGACCTGTTTTTACTGCAAAGGCACAATGAAGCCCTCCACAACCACTTATATGGAAGATTTAGGCAACTGTATTGTCATCATCAAAAACGTCCCCTGCAACAAATGCACCCAGTGCGGAGAGGTTTCCTATAGCGGAGTCACCATTAAACGCATTGAAGCGATTATCGCACAACTGAAAAACACGCTGACCGAGATCGCGGTCGTAAATTACTCAACAGCAGCATAAAACAGATAAAAACAAACGCCCCGCACTTGCCGAAGTATGGCTTGTGCGGGGTTTTATGTCGCCGCGCTCTACGGCTGACAGGTATATCGTGTCGTCCTTGCTCTTCCTCGCGTTTGGGTCACTTTCTAATCCAGAGGATCCATTCCTCTGCCAATTCTCGTTGCCGCTGACAAAATCCTCGTCGGTGTCGAGTTTATTCTGTCGTTTACTGTCTTGGTCTTCGCCCACTCTACGAATTTGTTTATTTTGTTGGGAGTGTTCAAATATTTCAACATTAAAATTTGATCCTTCTCCTCCATTCTGTGTTGTTTTCCGATTGAGCAAATCATTTCTGCGATAAAATTCTCCCAGTCTTTCTTCAATTTGTCGTCCATTAACAGCCTCCATTGTCTTACTAAGTCTTTTGTATTCATTTATAGATAGTTTTTCAACGATTTTATACAT
Source organism: uncultured Ruminococcus sp. (assembly GCA_902776375.1). GTDB lineage: Bacteria > Bacillota > Clostridia > Oscillospirales > Acutalibacteraceae > Ruminococcoides. The sequence goes on from CACYPV010000040.1 coordinate 16,128, forward strand.
AAAAGGCAAACTATCAAATTTTTCTATAATATACCACTGATGATGATAATTTGCAAGCCTTTGATTGCCTGCTTTTATATCCGGTTTTTGCGCCCATAAATTAGCTTCTTTATGAGCATCACTATCAACAAGGTAAGAGGACGGGAAAACGTCATTTTCAAAAAAAGTAATTACTTTCTTCTTTTTTCCTCTTGCAAACCTCGCCCCACTCTCTCTGCTGCCGGCTGTGAGGGGCAAAAGAATACCCCTCCGCTTCTTACTGATCGCGGAGGGGTTTTGTGCTGTATTATTCTTCTATTGCCTCGGTGAAAATCTTTTCGGCGTTGTCCATCATGCGATTAACGGCGCGGGCGCCGCATTTTTGCGTGATAGTCTGCAACGCCTCGCGGAACACGTCGGGCGGATTATGAGTCATCGAGTGGGTGTCGCTGCCGAGAATATCGATAAGTCCTCTGTCGATAAGCTTCAACATTTTGCGCTTTTTGAAAAACGACGCGCTCTGAGTGTAGCAGGATATGTTGGTCTGGATCAAAATGCCGATATCCTTCAGCTGCGCGATCATATCGGGGTGATCGATCAGTTTGTGATAGCGCTCCACATGAGGAAGAATGGGAGTCAAGCCGTGATTCTGTATCAGCATATAGAAGCGCTGCAGCGTCCTTTCCGAAAATGAATTGTTGTAGTCAAATTCGGTGAGGATATACTTTGAGTTGCCGTAGGTGATGCCTGAGATATCCTCGTTATTAAACAGATAGTCGGTCACATACACCTCGCAGCCCAGCACGATATTCACGTCGTCGGGGATGTAAGGGATGAACTTCATAAACGCCTTGTCTCTTTTTTGGAGATAATCGTCGTAGCTCAACTCGTTTGTGTAAAAGTGCGGAGTTAGGCAAATATTGTATATCCCCTGCTTTTTAAGCTGATCGATGAGCAGCAGGCTCTCCTCAACGGTCTTTGCCCCGTCATCAAAGTCGGGCAAAATGTGGGAGTGCATATCATAATATTCCATAAGTCACCTCGGTAAAGAAGTATTTAGATCTGCGCGCAGACAAGGTCTCCCATCTCGTTGCAGCCTACCTTCTTGAATCCTTCTTCATAAATATCGGGAGTGCGGTACTTTTCTAGCACCTCGGCAACTGCCTTTTCAATAGCCTCGGCAGCCTTGGGCTCGGCGAGCGAATAGCGCAGCATCATAGCTACGGACAGGATAGTAGCCAGCGGATTTGCGATGTCCTGACCCGCGATGTCGGGAGCGGAGCCGTGGATGGGCTCGTACAGACCGAGCTTGCCGTCCGAAAGGCTGGCTGACGCGAGCATACCGATAGAGCCTGCGATCATTGACGCCTCGTCCGAAAGGATGTCGCCGAAAATGTTGGAGGTCACGATAACGTCGAACTGCTTGGGGTTGCGCACAAGCTGCATGGCGCAGTTGTCGACATACATGTGGTTGAGCTCGACCTCGGGATAATCCTTCGAAACGCGGATAACGGTCTCTCTCCACAGGCGTGAGCTCTCGAGAACGTTGGCTTTGTCAACGCTGGTAACGCGCTTGCCGCGCTTCATAGCCAGATCAAAAGCGACACGCGCGATGCGCTCTATCTCGGGAACGGTGTACTGCTCGGTATCCCAAGCGGCGGGCTGACCGCCGACCTCTTTTCTGCCGCGCTCGCCGAAGTAAATGCCGCCGGTGAGCTCGCGCACGATCATGATATCCATGTTGTCGCCGATGATCTCGTCCTTGATGGGAGAAGCGCTTTTGAGAGGTCCGAAGATGACCGAGGGGCGCAGGTTAGCGAAAAGTCCCAGAGCGCCGCGGATACCCAAAAGACCCGCCTCGGGACGGTTGTTGCCGGGCTGGGTGTCCCACTTGGGGCCGCCCACCGCGCCGAGCATAACGCTGTCGCTCGCCTTGCACTTTGCGATGGTTTCCTCGGGAAGCGGAACGCCCGTTGCGTCGATGGCGCAGCCGCCGAGCAGAGCCTCGTCGTATGTAACGGTAAAGCCGAATTTTTCGGCGGTTTTGTCGAGCACCTTGATAGCCTGATCAACGATCTCGGGACCGATGCCGTCGCCCTTTAATACTGTGATTTTGTAGTTGTTCATAATGATTACTCCTTTTTTATAAGTAATAAGTAATAAGTTATAAGTAAAATGTAAACTATACCCCATAAAATGGACACGTGAAATTTAGGAAAAGCAGCCGACGTCCCCGAGAAACGGACAGGGCGGAAAAGCTGAAACCCCTAAAACCG
>CACYPV010000041.1 GCA_902776375.1 uncultured Ruminococcus sp.
CCTCACGATACAAACCTTGGGAGTCGCTTTTGAGTTCGTCGGTAACTACGCCTCGGTGGACTTTCACCACAGAGCATTGATATGCCCGTCATACAAACGACAGCGTGCGATCACCAACCGCACGCTGTTTTTACTATCCGCTTATAACTTATTACTTATTACTTAACAATCAATACTCCTCCAGCTTCCATTCCTTCTTCAAATCATCCGTTATCGGAAATACCCTGAACTGCATTATATCGTTGTCGCTGTCGTCTTTGTTCTCCTCGGTGCTCAGGGTGAACACATAGCCCCTGTACCACAGCGAGTCGTCGCTTTCGGTCGCGGTGCGGTAAAAGATGTCCTGCAAAATGCTTTCGCTGCCCTCGGGGAAGCCGCAAACGACCTTCGCCATAAGCGCCGCCTTGGCTAGAATGATATCGCTGTTTTGCACGCCGTTGTCTTTTTCAGCGGTAAATTGGTTCATCGTCGTTCCGCAGCCGATGTTCAAAATCTTCTGCGACTCGGTCTCTACCGTCGCGGTAAAGCTGACCTCTTTGTCGTCATAGTACCAGTATTGGATATCAACGCCGTTGTTGTCCTTTGCGTCGTTCTTTTTGTTCCAGTTAGCTAAAACCAGCTTGTTGCCCTCACCCAAGCCTTCCTTTTCCTTGTTGTAATCAAAGGTAAAGTTGCGCAGGTTGATATTGAACCTCTTTCCGTTCACGTTAGGGCTGTTCTCCACCGCGTCAAGTTTCGCGGTAATACTGCCTTCGTCCTCCGTAGCAGCGGTCTTGGGCTTTACAATTTCAATAACGCTGTTTTCGCTGCTGCTTTTTCCGCCGCAAGCGGCAAAGCAAAGCGCCGTCGCCGCAACAAGCGCCGCGGCAATAACTCTTTTTATCATAAGTCACCTCAACAGGCACGGCAACATTCAATCGAGAATGTTGCCGTATTTTCTTTTATTCCTCGTTGTTTTCTTCTGCGGTTTCTTCCGCGGTCACGTCCTCGGTTTCCTCGACCGCGTCGTCCTCTGCGCTTTCGGCGTCCTCCTCGTGGGGCGAACGCGCGACGGTCACTACCTTGTCGCCCTCGCCGAGCTTCATCACGGTAACGCCCTTTGACGGACGCGAGCACACGCGGATAGACTCGGCCGCTATGCGGATGATTATGCCGTCCTGCGAAATGATGATAACGTCGTCGTCAAGATCAACGACCTTTATCGCGGCGACCTTGCCGTACTTCGCAATGTGGTAATTCGTCAGACCCTTGCCGCCTCTGGACTGGATGCGGTAATCGTCGGGATCAGACAGTCTGCCGTAGCCGGTCTCGCTTATCGTGAACACCAAGCCGTTCTCGCGCACGACGCTCATGCCAACGACCTCGTCGCCCTCTTTGAGGGTCAGCGCCTTAACGCCGCGTGCAAGTCTGCCCATCGGACGAACGTCGGTCTCCTTAAAGCGTATCGCAACACCCAAGCGCGTAGCGACTATAACGTTCGCCTCGCCGTCGGTCATCCTTACCCAAGCGAGCTCGTCGCCCTCGTTGAGCTCAAGCGCGATAAGTCCGCCCTTGCGCGCCGTATTGTACGCGTTGAGCGAAATGCGCTTGATGATACCGCGCCTTGTTACCATAATAAGGAACTTCTTCTCGTCAAATTCGGGCACGCGGATCATCGAGGTCACCTTCTCGTCGGGCGAGATAGGCAGCAGATTCGCGATATTTATACCCTTCGACTGGCGTGTGCCCTCGGGCACCTCGTAGCATTTCAGGCGGTAAACCCTGCCTTTGTCGGTGAAGAACAGCACATAGTCGTGCGAATTGATGATGAACATCTCGGTGGCAACGTCTTCCTCGCGGCGCGACATGCCCGAAACGCCTCTGCCGCCTCTGCGCTGTATCTTATATGTATCCGCCGCAAGGCGCTTAACGTAGCCGAATCTTGTCAGAGTCAGCACGCACTCCTCCTGCGGGATAAGGTCTTCTATATCCACCTCGCCGCTGATTGCGCAGATCTCGGTGCGGCGCGGGTCGGCGTATTTATTGCGTATCGCCGTAAGCTCGGTCTTAACTATCTCAAGCTTTCTGGTGTCGCTCGCCAAAATCTCGTTATACTCGGCGATCTTCGCCTTCAACGCGGCGATCTCCTCCTCGATTTTCGCGCGCTCCATATTCGTGAGCTGTCCAAGGCGCATCTGCACGATGGCGTTCGCCTGTATCTCGTCAAGTCCGAAACGCTCCATCAGCGCGGCTCTCGCGCTCGCAAGATCCTTGCTGCGGCGGATTATCGCGATGACCTCGTCGATAAAATCGATCGCTATCTTCAAGCCCTCTAAAATATGCGCCCTGTCCATCGCCTTTTTCAGGTTGTACTGAGTCCTGCGGTGGATGACTTCCTCTTGGAAGTCGATGTAGCAGCGCAGCATGTCCTTAAGGGTGAGTATCTTTGGCTGACCGTCAACGATAGCCAGCATTATCGCGCCGAAGGTCACCTGCAATTGCGTGTAGCTGAACAGCTGATTCAGCACGATCTGCGCCGAAGCGTCGCGTTTGACGTCTATCTCGATGTGCATACCCTGGCGGTCGGAGTGATCCTCGATATTCGAAATACCCTCCAGCCTCTTGTCCTTTACAAGGTTAGCTATATTTTCAATGAGCCTCGCCTTGTTCACCTTATAGGGCAGCTCGGTGACGATTATCTTATACCTGCCGTTCTTCGCCTCGACTATCTCAGTCTTGGCGCGGACGGTTATCCTGCCTCTGCCTGTCGCGTACGCGGCGCGTATGCCGCTTCTGCCCATTATCATGCCGCCGGTCGGAAAATCCGGACCGGGCAGATATTCCATCAGCTCGGGAAGCTCCGCGTCGGGGTTATCTATCAGCGCGCACACCGCGTCGATAGTCTCGCCCAGGTTGTGTGGCGGTATCTCCGTAGCCATACCTACCGCGATACCGCTCGAGCCGTTCACCAAAAGGTTCGGGAAGCGGCTGGGCAGCACGACCGGCTCTTTAAGTCTGTCGTCGTAGTTCGGCACGAAATCAACGGTGTCCTTGTCGATATCGGTGAGCATATCCATAGATATCTTGCTCATGCGCGCCTCGGTATATCTGTACGCCGCGGGCGGGTCGCCGTCGACCGAACCGAAGTTTCCGTGACCGTCGACCAGCATATATCTCATCGAGAAGTCCTGCGCAAGGCGCACCATAGCGTCATAAACCGATGCGTCGCCGTGAGGGTGATACGCGCCCAGCACGGAACCTACGGTGTCGGCGCACTTGTGGTAAGGCTTGCTCGGTTCAAGACCTCTTTCATACATGGTGTACAGAATACGCCTGTGGACCGGCTTCAAGCCGTCGCGCACGTCGGGAAGCGCGCGCGCCACGATAACACTCATCGAGTAGTCAAGAAAGCTCTTGCGCATCTCGTTTTGCAGGTCAACATCTATTATCCTTTTTTCAGTTAATTCATTTTTTTCATTCATCTGTTCATCCATTACAGTACCTCAAATCCTGTTTTATCTCTCTTTCACATTCACGTACATTTTTTCAAACAGCTCCGGCATGCGCTTTTTCATGCTGCACGGTCTGAACGTTTTCGCGTCTACCACGCCGTGCTCGGTGGTGCCGTAGCCCAGTTCCTCCTCGCTGCCGTCGTCAAGTATCTTTTTCACTGAATACGCAAATTCTATCCTAGCCGCCGTCATATGTATACACCATGTCCTGACTATCAGCCTGTCCTCATAATAAGCCGGCTTGCCAAAGTGGCAGGTAAGGTTGAGCAGCGGAGTCATAACGCCCGCCGCCTCCATTTCGGAGTAGGTCGTGCCGAACAGCTTGATAAAGTCCGTTCTGCCCACCTCGTACCAAATAGGATAGTTGGAGTGATGCGCGATACCCATTCTGTCGGTTTCGGCGTACCTTACGGTGATATAAGATTTTGAATGCATAGCGCTCCTCCTTTATACGTCAAGATTCTGTACATATTTAGCGTTTTGTTCAATAAATTCGCGGCGCGGCTCTACCTTGTCGCCCATCAAAATGGTAAAGGTCTCGTCCGCTTCCTCGGCGTCGCTCAGCTCAACGCGCAGCATCAGGCGCGAGTCGGGATTCATCGTAGTCTCCCAAAGCTGCTCGGCGTCCATCTCACCCAGACCTTTGTAGCGCTGTATCTCGGTCTTGCCCTCGATACCCGCCAAAATCTGATCGCGCTCCATGTCGGAATACGCGTATTTATGCTCCTTACCCTTGGTTATCCTGTAAAGCGGAGGCTGCGCTATGTACACATGACCCTGCTCTACCAGCGGGCGCATATAGCGGAAGAAGAAGGTCAGCAGCAGAGTTCTGATGTGCGAGCCGTCGACGTCGGCATCCGCCATGATGATGACTTTATCATATCTCAGCTTTTCCAAATCAAACTCGTCGCCGATACCTGTACCAAGCGCCGTGATGACCGGCATCAGCTTGTCGTTGCCGTAAACCTTGTCTATCCTCGCCTTTTCAACATTGAGCATCTTGCCCCACAGCGGAAGGATAGCCTGTATGCGTCTGTCGCGGCCGCCCTTAGCGGAGCCGCCTGCGGAGTCACCCTCTACTATGAATATCTCGGTCTCGCTGCTGTCGCGCGACTGGCAGTCCGCGAGCTTTCCGGGGAGCTGCGCGCTTTCGAGCGCCGATTTTCTTCTTACGCTCTCCCTCGCCTTTCTCGCGGCTTCTCTCGCTCTTGCCGAGGCGAGCGCCTTATCAAATATCGCCTTCGCTACCGCGGGATTCTCCTCAAGATAAACCATCAGCTTGTCGCGCACCAGCTTGTCTACCATAGTGCGCACCTCGGTGTTGCCGAGCTTCGCCTTGGTCTGACCCTCAAACTGCGCCTCTTTCAGCTTAACGCTGATAATAGCCGTTATGCCCTCTCGCACGTCCTCGCCGCTGAGGTTCTTATCGTTTTCCTTCAGCTTGCCGAACTTGCGCGCGTAGTCGTTCATCACGTAGGTCAGGGCGCGCTTAAAGCCCTCCTCGTGGGTACCGCCGTCGGTGGTGTGTATATTATTTGCGAAAGTCAGCAGATTTTCGTTATAGCTCTCGTTGTACTGCATAGCGATCTCGACCGCTATGGTATCCTCCTCGTTTTTGGAGGCAAAGTAAATAACGTCGGGATGAATGACTTCCAAAGAGCGCTTTTTGTGGATATACTCAACAAAGCTCTTTATACCGCCCTCATAGTGGAAGTTGTTCTTCAAAAGATTCTCGTCGTCTCTCTCGTCGCGCAGCTCGATATGTACGCCCGCGTTCAGGAAAGCCTGTTCGCGCAGACGGCGCTGCAAAACGGGATATTCATAAACCGTAGTTTCCTTAAAAATCTCGGGGTCAGCCTTAAAGCGCACCTCGGTGCCCTTTACATCCGACTGTCCTATGATCTCAAGCTCGTTTATTATCTTGCCGCGCTCATAACGCTGAAAATAAATATTCTCGCCGTCGCAGACCTTGACCTCCAGCCATTCCGACAGCGCGTTTACTACCGACGCGCCAACGCCGTGCAGACCGCCGGATACCTTGTATCCGCCGCCGCCGAACTTGCCGCCCGCGTGCAGCACGGTAAATACTACCGTTACGGCGGGAAGACCGGTTTTGCTGTTGATGCCAACCGGAATACCGCGTCCGTCGTCGTGAACGCGGATGATATCTCCCTTTTCAATAACGACTTCTATCTTTGAACAGTAGCCCGCGAGAGCTTCATCTATAGAGTTGTCAACTATCTCATATACAAGGTGATGCAGACCGCGGGGACCCGTGGAGCCTATGTACATACCGGGACGCTTGCGCACGGCTTCAAGCCCTTCAAGCACCTGTATCTCGTCCGCGCCGTATTCCTGCTCGACCTTGGTTATTTCTATTCCGTTTTCGGTTGCTTCGATATTTTCGGTATTTTCAATCGTTTCCAGATTATCCAAAACAAAAACCTCCGTTATTCACTTATTTCTTTTTATCTGCTTTATTTATCTCTATGTACAGCGGCAAAATGAATACAGCCGCCAACACGACGATCATATTTATCACATATACTATCCAAAAGTTTACAATGCCCATAGCGCCGGTAAGAACGACATTCAATATCACGCATATAACGAGCATCTCTGCCAACAGTATCAATAAACTCTTTTTTGAAATGTGTATAGCCTTGCGGCAGTGATAGCATTCCGCTTCCTTTTTGAATTTCAATTTACTAAGATCATTATATCTGTAAATCGTTTTACAATGCGGACAAGCGGACTGCTTGGGATAAAACTTCATCTTTAAAACCTTCTGTTTGCAGAGTATTTATTGGTGTCCGACTTCTTATATTCCTTTACGTCGTCCTTTTCCTCCTCTGCCCCATCATCCTCGGCGGGCGGCAGATAATGTCTGCTGCGCTTTACGGGTGCGCCCTCCGAATGCAGCTTTTTCAGCGGAGTCGATGTGCTTGCGTGCTTCTCGCTTACGTCGTCAATCACGCTCACATAATCCTTTTCCTTCGGTCTTACAAAGCTGCATGTATCGGTAAGCTCAACGTTATCGTATTTATTTGCAAAAGCTTCTTCCGCTTTTCTCTGCTCAAGCTTTTCGCTGTCGGATACTATATCCTGACTTTCAGCCTGTTCCTTCGCCGCCGAACGCTCCGCCTTAATTTTATTGAACACGTCTGTGTTGATGTTGAATTGCTGACTGTTTTCAAGCGGAGTATTTATATTTTCGTCAAACTCGCCGGCGGTCAAAGTATCTGAATACTCCATACCCGCCTTCTTGGCTTCCATTTCTTTTTTATATTTTTTAAGCGGCACAAGGCAAACAAATTTCGGAGAAAAGGCGAGAAAGATCAGCAGCGGCAGCGCCACCAGCACAATTCCCAGCGGATTGCTCAGCAGCTTGAACATAAACCAAATACCTATTATAGCCAGCGAAATGACCGCCGCGATAATAAATATTGGAATAATAAGCTTAGAAATAACTACCCTGCTCTCTTTTCCGCAGCGCGTGCAGACATATTCGGCTTTGCGTCTGCAAAAATAAGCCGACACATATGACATTCTTCTTCCGCAGTACGGACATTTTTGTTTTTCTCGATTCATAGTTTAAGCTCCAAATCTTCTGTTACTCAGTGTTTTTGTCGACAGTTGCGATATATACACGGTATTCCTGCCGTTTTTCCTGCATATTATAAACGAACGCGGCAATTCAAACGACACGTTTATCACCTCGCCGTTTTTCTGTGCGGCCGCTAAAAAATCTCTGGTCTTTTTTGAAACAGTACAGGCGTCTATGTCAAACATAGCCACTATGCTCTCTGTCTCAATAACCGTATCCTGTCCAAGATGCAAATACATTCTCTCACCCTTTTGAGTGGCTAGTGGTTAGTGGCTAGTGGCTAGTGAGTTATAAGTAATAAGTAATAAGTAATAAGTGATAAGTTATAAGGACACAACGTTTATTGATAAATCAACTTGCAATTTGTAATTTGTAATTTTCAACTAAAGAACTTTGCACTTTACACTTTGAACTTTGAACTAAAAATCATTTTCAACTCTCAACTTTCCACTCTCAACTCCAAAAACCTTTCCATCCCTAAGCTGTTCTTTATTCGATTTCTCACAGCAGGTGATGAAAACCTGACAGTCCTTTAACTCGTTCAGCAAAAAGTCCTGTCTGTTGCTGTCCAGCTCCGACAGCACGTCGTCCAGCAAAATAACGGGCTCCTCGCCCATACGCTCTCTCAGCACAGCCGCCTCAGCCAATTTCAGCGACAGCACTGCGCTGCGCTGCTGTCCCTGCGAGGCGAACGCCTTAGCGTTTTTGCCGTTTATCAAAATCTCTATATCGTCCCTGTGAGGTCCCGCAAGGGTCACTCCAAGGTGGATATCGTTTTTTCTGTTTTGTTCGCATTTCGCCGCAAACTTTTCGCGGATCACTTCCACACTGTCGTCGGCGCCGATATCCGCGGTCGAAATATACTTTATGCTAAGCCTTTCGCTTCCGCGCGAGATCCCGTCGTGAAAAAATGTCGCCTTATCCGACAGCATTTTCACATAATCCAGCCGCTTTCTTATAAGCAGAGCTCCGTACCTCACAAGCTGATCGTCCCAGATATCCAGCGTATCCTCAAGCGACGGCTTGCGCGAGATATCCTTTAACAAAGTATTTCGCTGTTCCAGCATACGATTGTACTTTGAAAGTATCACGGCGTTTTGCAGCTTTTCTCGGCAGATCGCGCTGTCGATGAACCGCCTCCGCTCTCCGGGACCGCGCTTTATCAAGTTCATATGCTCGGGCGAAAATACCACGGCGCAGAATTTTTCTATCAGCGCCGAGGCAGAGCTTTTGTCAACTCCGTTTATCTTCACCAGCTTTTTGCCGCTCTTGAACGTCAGGCTCGCGTTCTGCTCCCTCTCCTGTCCGAAAAAGGTCAGATCAAGCCGCGCAAAGCTCTTGTCCCAACGGATTACCTCGCTGTCCTTCGCCGTCCTGAACGAATGTCCGCCGCAGAAGAACCACAGCGCCTCCAGCATATTTGTTTTTCCCTGCGCGTTATCACCGTAAATAACATTGACGCCCTCGCAGGGAACAAGCTCAATATCCTCTAAATTACGGTAATTCTTAAAAGCTATCTTTATTACCTTCAATTTTTATTCTACAACGATCTCAATATCTTCAAACCGCGCCCTGTCGCCCGGCCTCATCTTTTTGCCGCGCATAGAGCACACTTCATCGTTTACCAGCACCTCGCCGTTCTGAATGACTACCTTCGCCATTCCTCCCGTAGCGCAAACGCCGCTGAGCTTAAGCAGATCCTGCAAGCGAATAAACTCGCTGTCTATCTTGATTTTCTCAACCTTCATTTGCAAGCCTCACGGGTACGACGATACTCAAAAACTGATCTCCCTTAACGGGCTTTATCACTATCGGCGCGACCGGACCGTTCAGTATCATCCTCACCTCGTCGGTATCCGTGTTCTTCAATGCCTCAAGCATATACCTGTTGTTGAATCCTATTTCAACCGTTTCTCCGATGACCGGCACCGAAATAACATCATTTGCCCTGCCCACAGCCGAAGCGCAGGAAAGCCTGACATCATTCTCATTGAACTTACACCTTACGGGGCTCTGTATCCTCTCGCTGTTTAAAAGCGACATTCTCTCTACCGAGTCGATCATCTGCCTTGTATTTATGACAAGCTCTGTCTTGTTGCCGGCGGGAATAGTGGTCCTGTAATCCAAAAACGTTCCTTCAATCAGCCTCGAAATAACTCTGTAGCTGTTTATCTTAAACGTTATATGTCTCTGACCTACGATGATCTCCGCGTCCTCCTCGTCCTCGGTCAGCAGCTTGAGCACTTCAAGCTGAGTCTTGCCGGGCACGATGAACGTCGTATTGCTCTCGCTGTCGACATTCTCGCTGCGGATCGCCATTCTAAAGCCGTCTATCGCCACTATCCTAAGCATCCCGTCGGAAACCTCAAAAAGCGAACCCATATATATAGGCTTTGAATTATTGTCACTCACCGCGTAAACCGTCTGACGGATCATCTCTCTCAACACCTTAGCGTTGACCTTAATAGAATCTGTCTGCTGGAAGGACGGCAGATCCGGATACTCTACCGACGGCATACCTACTATCTGATAATCCACGTTGCCGCAGTTTATGTAAGTCACCATTCTGTCGTCCGTCTCAATCTTAACGATCTCCTCGGGCAGGCGGCGAACTATATCGAGCAGCAGCCTTGCGCTCAGAACGATCTCGCCCTCCTGATTCACAGTCGCCTCGATATCCGTCGTTATACCTATCTCCAAATTATATCCCGACACATTCAAACTGCTTCCGTAAGCCTTTATCAAAACGCCTTCAAGCGCCGGTATAGCCGCTTTAGTAGACACCGCTCTCGAAACATTTGAAAGCGCCGTAACCAAATCGCTTCTCAAACAAGAAATTTTCACGATGATTTCTTCTCCAATCTTATTCTTTATTAATTATTTATTAGTAATAGTAGGGGATGTTGAAACCCACTAAACTCCCTCATTCTCCGCATTCTAAAACACTTTTTCAATAAACATCAAACCATTGAAAAAACTCGAACGATTGTGGACGCCTGTTTTAACATTTTTCCTCAATTAAACAAATGTCCTGACATTTATTATAAACCCTTCAATATTCTTCAACCTTCAATAATTTATACCACATTGAAGAATGTGAAAACATAGAAGTAAAAGAACATAAAACTATCTGTCGCGGATGTTCTTTATAGTGTCGTCGACCAGCTCTTTTATCTTCTGATCATTGTCTATCTGCTTCTGCACCTTCTGCAAAGAATATATGATAGTCGAGTAATGTCTGCCGCCGAACTCCTCGCCGATATTCACCATTGACAGAGAGGTGATCTCCCTTGTGATGTAAATCGCGATATGACGCGCGTTGCTTATGTTGGCGCTCTTGTTTTTCTGCGAGCGTATCTCGTCCGCCGAAACTCCGAACGTCCTCGCCACCTCGTCGATTACTCTCTCGACCGTCACCTCGGGCGGCACGTCGTTGTTCAGAATATCCGAAATGACCTCCTGCGCCGAAGAAATGGTTATCTTTTGATGATTCAGCAAATACTTTGCCTTCAGCTTTTTAACGGTACCCTCGAGCTGACGGATATTCGATTTGAGCTTCGAGGCGATAAATTCGCACACCTCGTTTGAAAGCTCCACGTCGAGCAGCTCAGCCTTGCGCTTGATGATAGCTATTCTCGTCTCGATATCCGGCGGCTGTATGTCGGCGATAAGATCCTGCTCAAAGCGCGAGCGCAGACGGTCTGCCAAGGTTTTGATCTCCTTGGGAGGACGGTCCGACGTCAGCACTATCTGCTTGTGCGCGTCATACAGCGCATTGAAGGTGTGGAAGAATTCCTCCTGCATACCTTCCTTGCCGCCCAAAAACTGAACGTCGTCCACCAGCAGCACATCGACCTGACGGTACTTCTGTCTGAACTCGATCATAGTTTTCATTTTGAGCGATTCAACCAGCTCATTGATAAAATCGTCGATCTTTATGTAGCATATCTTTTTGTCGGGATAATTCTTCTTTATCTCGTTTTGGATAGCGAACAGCAGGTGGGTCTTTCCGAGTCCCGAGTTGCCGTACAAAAACAGCGGATTGTAAGCGTTAGACGGATTTGTGGCAACCGCCATGCACGCCGCGTGCGCAAAGTTGTTTGACGAGCCAACTATGAAGGTATCAAAAGTGTATTCATAGTTGTTATTTGTTTCTTCCGCTTCTTTTTTAACTATCTCTTTTTCGCCAATCTCGTCGGGCGTTTTCAGCTCTATCTTAAATTTGTTGTCAAAGATAGCCTCAAAAGCCTCGTTAAGCAGCGGTATATAGCAGCGCGTTATGGTCTGCCTGTGAAAATCGTTGGGAACGAGCAGATAAGCGGTATTCTCATCAAAATTCAGATCCAGAGGTTTTATCCTGACTATCCAGGTATTATACGCGACATCGGTTATTTTTGATTTACAGTAGGAGCAAACCAGCTCCCAAGCGTCGCCGAATGAATTCATAAATCCTACATCCTCTCATACGGTATTTTTCTTTTCCGTTTTTCCTCATTTATATGGCTGTGAGCAATCATTATTATTGTATTATTTTTACAAATCACAAATCAATAAATCCCATGTGATTTGTATAAATCTAACAACATCGCAAATGAACCCACATTAACATCATATTCTTATTCATTATAGCAAATTTAAGATAAAAAATCAAGTAAAAATCGCTTAAATACTTAGGTTTTAATACTTTTTTAATACCTGTTTTTAACAAAAATCAACATTTTTTAACTGTGGAAAAGTTAGTAATGATAGTTTAAAAAATTTAAAATACTAAGATTTTTGTAAAGGTGTTGTAAAACTCGGTTTGATATACTCTGGTCACAGTCAAGGCGATGACCTGCTGAAATAAAATCAAATTTTAAAGGAGTAATCAAAATGAAAAAGAACAACGTAAAGGTAAGAGTAATCGGAACAGCAATGGCAGCAATCTGCACTATCTCGGCGGCAACTGCGATATCAACCGTAGGAGCCTCGGCGGCGTCAATAAATACCGCGTCGGTATCAGCTCAGGCAAAAAGAGCAAAAAGCTGCCTGTTCATAGCACACGGAAAAACAAGCTACGGCTACGACTGGGACTACACCGCAGACAGCACGGCTGCAAAAATCACCGTGACCTACGATTTCAACACCAATAAATACACCTTCAAGGCTACAGGAATGTACGCCGGAAAGACCAACGCGATATTAAAATACGCGACGATAGACGGAAAGTGGCACAATATCCCGGTAACATATACTACCGATAAAAACCTGAATGTAACAGGCAAACAGACCGGCAGAGAATACATCACCAACACTAGATATTAAAAAAAATAAAAAGCTTGGCTCCAACTCATTTAAAGAGTAAGAGCCAAGCTTTTTTAGGTATTAGATATTAGATGCTAGATGCTAGAGGCTAGAGGCTAGATGAATTAGCAGAAAAATTAGCGTTTAGCTATGCGAAAGCCTTCTCCATCGCGGTCGGCCGTTGCCTCTCACTGTCATCCTGAGCGGTGCCGTAGGCAATTTTGCGTAGCAAAATAGTCGAAGGTGATTCCCCTTTCAAGGGGAAATGTCGCGCAAGCGACAAAAGGGTTGCCGCCCGGCTACGGGCCCCCTCGGCAGCACACAAACGTTTCCTCAAAGAAAGCCTTCCCCCTTGTGGGGAAGGTGGCCGATTCGCCTGCGAATCGGTCGGATGAGGGTATTTGTCGCGCAAGCGACAAAGGGGTTGCCGCCCGGCACTCTTTGATTACGTGGAGTAAAAAACAATAGATTAATATATCAGCAATAGTAGGTAATTTCTCCGAAAAAAGACAGCCATTTTTCAATAACCATATCCCTATTTGCTTCAATAGCTTTAGCAAGATAATTTAGCGTTCTGTTGTCATAATCAGAATAATTATGAGCGAGTAAGCATTTACCTGTTTTTGTTATCCAAAACTTTGTTGCATTAGCAGTAGGCTTGCCTTTTGAAATGTGAACATGAACAGGTTCGAGCGGTTTATTCTCATTTGCCCAAAAATATACCCAATAGGAGCCAATCTTAAAAACTTGCGGCATTATCAAATCCTCCATTTTTCGAAAGTTCAATTATCAAATGGGCATTATTTTCTATTATAGATTGATATTTTTTTATTTCATCCTCGCTAAATCCGAAAATATCCTGCCATTCATATTTTGGCAGAAAACAGCTTGCATAATGAAAGCCGTCGTTTTCATCGGGTTTTTCTATATATACCTTGACAGTATTATTCTCATACATTTCTGAATGAACGATTTCGGTTTCATCATCAAGAGTAAGATAGGGATACATCATAATAACACCTCCGTTAAAAGTATTATATCACATCTTTATTCAAATCACAATCAATTTATATTAAACTTTTTAATGAATAAAGAATAATGAATAATGAAGGATGAATAATACAGAAATGCCCTAAAAAAAGCTATATCCTAAACTATTCACTATTCATTATTCTCTAAATCCATACCTATCGGTTGAACAGAAATGTTCTCTTAAAGAAAGCCTTCTCCCTCGCGGAGAAGGTGGCCGATTCGCCTGCGAATCGGTCGGATGAGGGTATTTGTCGCGTTAGCGACAAAGGGGTTGCCGCCCGGCTGCGAAAGCTCGCCTTCAAGTCCGGTCGCCTACGCTGGGGTAAAAGAAATAATGGATACCCATTGGGTATCCATTATTTCTGGTGCCGGCGACCGGACTTGAACCGGTACGGATTTTACTCCGAGGGATTTTAAGTCCCTTGTGTCTGCCTATTCCACCACGCCGGCAGATCATACAATTCATCAATAAACAAGAAAAGACTGTTTAAAACAGCCTTTTCGTGGTGACCCGGACGGGAATCGAACCCGTGTTACCGCCGTGAAAGGGCGGTGTCTTAACCGCTTGACCACCGGGCCGTATGGTAGCGGAAATAGGACTTGAACCTACGACACTTCGGGTATGAACCGAATGCTCTAGCCAGCTGAGCTATTCCGCCATGTATACTGCTAAAATCAGCAGTAATCATTATATCCTATCCCGTGCCTTTTGTCAAGCCCTTTTATGTTTTTTATTAAATTATTTTTCTTTATGGCAAGAATTATTTTCAAAAACAAATCCGCCTAAATAAAACTTTTAACCCGTAAAGCTTTAATTAGGCGGATAAAATATTAATTTACTTTTACAGCATAGAGATACCGTAGCTGTTTACAAGCGCCTCTATCTTCTCACCGGCTCTGCACTTCGGGCAGTGGTGGGGCTTGTAGCTCTCATAGTCGCCCAGATCCTTGGGGTCAAAAATGGAGTGAACGGGATGACCGTCGCACTCGTCAACAGTGGCGAAAATCGCCGACACGCCGACCACGTTGCCGCCGTAATACTTTATAGCGTCGATTGCTGCAAGCGCGCTTTTACCTGTCGTCACCGAAGCCGCCAGCACCAGCACATGCTTGCCCGCGAGCATCGGGGTCATGTTGTCGCGGAACATCATTTGACCTCCGCCGATGAATTCAGGTGATACGATATAAATAGTCTGGTGAGCGTTCATGTTTAGATAGTTTGCCTTGGTGAGCTCGCTCGCCATGCAAGTGCCTATTACCTCCGTGCCGTCAAGACAAAGAATTGTGTCAATGATCGTATTTGAACGGTAGTCGTGCACAAGCTGCTCGGCGACCGAACGCGCCTCGGACAAACGGGTTTTTTGAGTTGTTACGTCAATATAGTAATTCGTATGTATGTGCATCGTTGCAAAATGGCCCTTTGCCACGCGCAGAAATACGTTTTTATTTTTGGTGCGGATTTTATACATTTCAGCCATGGTTATGTCCCCCATAAATATGATAATACTATTCTACACTATTTTAAGCAATATTGCAATGGTTTTTTACGCTGATTATTAAAAAATGCAAGTTTACTTTATTTTTATTGCAAATTAAATGGATATAAAAAAGTTCTCCCGATTCAGGAGAACTTTTTTGGCTTTAAACTTTCAATTTTAGTTTTCAACTTTGATGATTTCTTTGCCGCCCATATAAGGTCTGAGCGCCACGGGAATGTTGATGCTGCCGTCCTCGTTCAGATTGTTTTCGAGGAAAGCAATAAGCATTCTCGGCGGAGCTACAACTGTGTTATTCAAAGTGTGTGCAAAGTACTTGCCGTTCTTGCCGCCGTTTACTCTTATCTTAAGTCTGCGCGCCTGAGCGTCGCCGAGGTTGGAGCATGAGCCCACCTCAAAATACTTCTTCTGTCTGGGTGACCACGCTTCTACGTCGAGTGAACGAACCTTCAAATCTGCAAGGTCGCCGGAGCAACATTCAAGTGTGCGCACCGGGATATCCATTGAACGGAACAGATCAACAGTGTTCTGCCAAAGCTTGTCAAACCACATTTTGCTGTCCTCGGGCTTGCAGACTACGATCATTTCCTGCTTTTCAAACTGGTGAATCCTGTAAACGCCGCGCTCCTCAATTCCGTGCGCGCCCTTTTCCTTGCGGAAGCAGGGTGAATAACTGGTGAGAGTGTAGGGCAGATTTTCTTCCGGATTGATCGTATCGATGAATTTACCGATCATCGAGTGCTCGCTGGTACCGATAAGATAAAGATCCTCGCCCTCAATTTTATACATCATAGAATCCATTTCGGCAAAGCTCATAACGCCGGTCACAACGTTGCTGCGGATCATGAATGGAGGCACGCAGTAGGTAAATCCGCGATCGATCATAAAGTCGCGCGCGTAAGAGATAACTGCGCTGTGCAGTCTTGCAATGTCGCCCATGAGATAATAGAAGCCGTTGCCCGCGACCTTTCTTGCGGAATCAAGGTCGATACCGTTGAGCTTCTCCATGATATCGGTGTGATAAGGCACCTCAAAATCGGGCACTACGGGCTCGCCAAAACGCTCGATCTCTACGTTCTCGCTGTCGTCTTTGCCGATAGGCACTTCTTCGCCAATCATCTGCGGTATGCGCATCATGATATCGGTGACCTTTGCGCTCAGCTCTGCCTCTTTAGCTTCAAGCTCTTTGAGCTGTTCTGCCTGACGGTTTACCTCGTCCTTGAGCGCCATACCTTCCTCGCGCTTGCCCTGTGCCATAAGCTTGCCTATTTCCTTGGAAATCTTATTGCGGTTTGCGCGAAGATCGTCTGCCTGCTGCTTTACCGCGCGGCTCTGCGCGTCGAGCTCGATGACCTCGTCTACAAGAGCAAGCTTATTGTCTTGAAACTTTTTTTTGATGTTTTCCTTTACCGCGTCGGGGTTTTCTCTTAAAAATTTAATGTCGATCATTATGATTACTCCTTTTATGATAGTTTATTGGATAATTCGGTGAGTTCCTCATCCGAGTAAAATTCTATTTGCAGTATGCCGCCCTGCTTGCCCTTTGATTTTGTAACGCTGATTTTTCTTCCCAGCGATTCCGAAAGCGTAAGCTCGACCTCTTTATAGTAGTTGGGGACCTTTTCGGCGGGTTTCGGCAGTTTCTTTTCGGCTGTCAGCTTTTTACACAGCTTTTCAGTCTGTCTTACCGACAAATTGCCTTTGATTATCTGCTCGCACACCTGAAGCATTATTTCTTCGGTCGGCAATGTAAGCAGTGCGCGTGCGTGACCGGCGGTTATCTTATCCTCTTTTAAATATTCCGCGATGATTTCCGGAAGCTTTAAAAGACGAAGGGAGTTTGCAACTGCGGGGCGTGATTTTCCGACCGTCTCCGCTACTTCCTCCTGAGTGAAGCCGTGCTCATTTATAAGCACCTCGTAACCAAGCGCTTCTTCAAGCGGAGTCAAGTCCTCGCGCTGCAAGTTTTCTATGAGTGCCAGCTCCATCGTTTCCGACTCGCTCAGCTCGCGGATAATAACGGGAACTTCCGTAAGTCCCGCCATCCTCGCGGCGCGGTATCTTCTTTCGCCCGCCACTATCTCATAGCCGCCGAGGGTCAGCGGACGAACAAGTATAGGCTGCAAAAGCCCGTGCCGTGCAATGCTTTCGGCAAGCTCCGACAACGCCGCCTCGTCAAAGTCCTTACGGGGCTGTGCGCGGTTCGGCTCTATCTCGGATATTTTCAGGCTGACTGCGCCGTTGCTTTCTTCGTTGTCGTTTTCGATAAATATCGCGCTGAGACCTTTTCCGAGGCCTCCAAGTTTTTTTGCCATCAGCGACGCTCCTTTGCTATTATTTCCTTTGCAAGCTCGGTGTAGGCAATGCTTCCCTTGCAGTTTTTATCATAGTAGATAACGGGCATTCCAAAGCTTGGCGCCTCCGAAAGGCGCACGCCGCGGTGTATCACCGTTGAAAAAACCTTACCGGGGAAGAATTTTTTGACCTCCTGCACCACCTGCTGAGTCAGATTAAGTCTGCCGTCGTACATCGTGAGCAGCACGCCTTCAAGCTCTATTGAGTAGTTATACTGGCGTTTTATGCGCCGCACCGTGCTCATAAGCTGTGAAAGTCCCTCCAGCGCGTAATATTCGCATTGGATAGGCACTATAAAGCTGTCGGCGAGCGTCAGCGCGTTCGCTGTGATAAGCCCCAGCGACGGCGGACAGTCGATTATAATGTAATCGTAATACTGCTTTATCGGCACGACCGCGTTTTTGAGCAGAGATTCTCTGCGGCTTTTTTCCGCTATTTCCAGCTCCGCCGCCGCAAGACTTATGCTGGACGGCAGAATATGCAGATTTTGGTAAGGTGTTGTGAGCACACATTCTTCGGCTTTTATTCCGTCTACAAGAATGTTATAGGTAGAAAGCTTTACCTTGCTTTTGTCTATCGCCACTCCGCTGGTGGCGTTGCCCTGAGGGTCGGCGTCTATAAGCAAAACCTTTTTGCCGAGCGCTCCAAGACAGGCGGCTAAGTTGACTGCCGTGGTTGTTTTTCCCACGCCGCCCTTCTGATTTGATATCGCTATTATTTTTGCCAAAAAATCACCTTAATCTTTTTTTATTCAAACTTTTTCAATTATACCATATAAAAGAGAATTTTTAAAGAGATTATTGAATTTTTTGATTTTTTCTTAAAAATTTTGTAACTATTCAGCACCCTATCCCAAAAACCTGATTGATCTGACCTGATAAAACCATCTTAACCGCGTGATAAGAATCAAACCCGTTTTTGCGGGCGGTG
>CACYPV010000042.1 GCA_902776375.1 uncultured Ruminococcus sp.
CGTCAATCCAATTACCGCTTTCATTATAGCTTAAGTAACGAATTCGAGTAATCCCTTACCGGCTGCAAGGGCTTTACCCGACTAAATATATTGTAACAGCGAGAGCGTTGCAGATGCTTTAAGCTGTGAACACGCCGCAGTAAGCGTGGTAGGTGTTCTCGAAAAATTAAAACAATCGTTATCCGCTCCAAAAACAAAGACACCCATTATGGTGTGCTTCGTAAGGAAGTTACACCCTAACGGGCGGCTCTTGCAAATCTAATGTTATTATAACTACGGCACGGCTTAATGCTATGCCGTAGTTTTCTTTGTGTTATGAAGACTTTTGTCTGCGCTGTTTCATATGGGCTTGGAAGTCCCTTTCAAATTCATCGGGCGTTTGGATATTGATGATGCCGACGACTTTGTAATGGATTTCGATCATCTGATATCGTTTGCCGTCGAGATAGCGTGGCGACGATAAGACTATCTTTTGGATAAATTCATTGACAAGCTCAGGCGTTAGTTCAGCTGGATTGGTAACTTTCTTTACTTTGGCGATGAATTTCTGCAAGTTTTCGGTCTTGTCGGTTTCGGCTGTCAGACAGGCTTCAAGCTCAGGTATACGCTATTAAGGAACACAGCGACCTGTTGTTAATAACTTGCTTAAATATTTTTGAAATAATTTCAAATTCATTTTTCATTTAAGGATTATTTAATAATTTCTCCGCTATACTTGATTTACAAGGTTCACAAAAGCGGATTTTGTGATACAATAAAAGGCAGAAAAGGAGAAGGCATATGTTTTTTGACATCTTAAAACGCGACCTGAAACGTAAAAAGACAATGAACGTTATCATACTGTTATTTGTGATATTGTCGGTAATGTTCATTTCGTCAAGCGTGATGAATCTGACAGCGGTGACAGGGTCGCTCGACAGCTTTTTTGACAAGGCGGGAATCGGCGACTATACTGTTTTTGAGCGAAGCAGAGGAACCGTGATGGCTGCCGACGCGGTCAAGAACGCCGAGGGCGTGACGGATTTTAAGCAGGAGGAATGTATTTTCCTCTCGAATCACGAGTTCATCGGACGCTCAAAGGAAAAGGACAGCCAGAACGCTAACACCAGTATGGTGTGCTGTCTGTCTCATCAAATACAAAGGTACTTTGACGGCAGCGATAATGAGATCACCGAGGTTGCCGACGGCGAGGTGTATGTCCGTCAGTCACCGTAGCGGACGTCACCCGCACCTTTACGGTTAAGGACACGCTCAAGGACGCGGTGCTCGGATCAAGAATGATGGGCAACGCAAGGTTTTTGATCTCTGAAAATGATTACAAGGCGTTTGAAAAAGCCGAACCTCTCGAACCGTATCTGTTTTATCTCAGCTTCATTGATACCGATGACATTCCCACACTTGAAAAAGCATTGAACGATTGCGATGCGATAGCGTTCAGTTTAGACCGATCCACGCTGCAGTTTACTTATATATTGGAAATGGTCATCGCCGGTATCCTTCTCGTGGTCAGCATTGCGTTGATCATTATCGCGGTCGTGATCCTGCGCTTTACCATCAGCTTTACACTCAGCGAGGAATACCGTCAAATCGGCATCATGAAGGCGATCGGTATTCCCAACAGAAAAATTCGCTCCTTGTATTTGGTAAAGTATCTGGCAATTTCCGTTTTAGGCGCAATCATCGGTTTGACACTGTCATTCCCATTCGGCAGTACGCTGCTCAAAATGGTATCGCAGAACATCGTAATGGAAAACAGCAACAGCCTTTTGTTGGGAGTGCTATGTGCGGCGGCGGTCGTGTGCACTATCGTGCTGTTTTGTTATCTCAGCACGCGCAAAGTGAAAAAATTCACGCCTGTTGACGCTGTTCGCAGCGGCACAACAGGCGAGCGGTACAAGAAAAAGGGCGTTATCAAATTGGGCAAAAAGCCCGTGCGTCCCGTATTCTTTATGGCGGTCAACGATATCCTCAGCAGTCCCAAGCGGTTCTTGATAATGCTGTTCACTTTCTTCGTCGGAATCTCTATGCTTATGGTCGGTCTGAATATTTCCTCAACGATGACAAGCGGTAAGATGCTCGGCTGGATAAATATGGCTCAGTGTGACGCGGCACTTGTGGAATCGGGCTCGATCGAAAAATACATGGTTGCGGACGGCAGAGAAAAGTTGAACCAAAAAATATCTGAGATAGAATCCGACCTTTCGGAAAAGGGTTGGGAAGCGGATTGCTTTGTGGAAGTTATTACAACCGTTATCGTCACCAAAGGTGATACAAAGTTGAAAACCAACGGCGTGGAGGGAATCAATATGACCCCCGACGAGTATATGTATCTGGAAGGAACCGCGCCGCAGAACAAAAACGAGATAGCTATGTCCTACATTGTCGCCGATAAATTGGGCGCACAAATCGGCGATACCGTCACAGTCAAAACGCCTGATGGCGAAACAGAATGTATGATCACGGCTGTTTACCAAACGATGATGTCCTTGGGCAATAACATACGTATGTATCCGGGTCAGACCTACAGCTTTCAAAACCTTGTCGGTTTAAACGATTTACAGATTCGTTTTAATGACGATCCGAGCACCGGAGAAATCGAGAAAAGAATAGAAGCGATAAAGGAGATGTACCCCGACGACAAGGTGATGAACGCGGGCGATTATGTTGATTACTGCGTCGGCGGAGTCGGCGGTATGATGGACGGAGTAACAGGGCTGCTGCTGCCTGTCATCATTCTGATCGATATTTTAGTCGCGGTGCTGATGGAAAAATCCTTCCTCACCAAGGAGCGCGGCGAGATCGCCATGCTGAAAGCGATCGGCTTCAAAAACCGTTCGATCATCCTTTGGCAGATATTGAGGATCGCAATTGTAATGATTGCCGCCGTTTTGTTCTCGGTCGCACTCGCCGATCCTATAGGCAAGCTGACGACAGGCGGCATTTTCCAAATGATGGGCGCTAAGAATATTATCTTTGATATGGATGTATTAAAAACCTTCGTTATCTATCCGGCGGTTATCCTTGCCGCGACAGTGTTCAGCGTATTTTTGACCGCGCTTTTGATCCGCAAGGTCAATTCAAACGAAATCAATTCTGTAGAATAGGAGCATTATCATGGCAATAATTTTAGAAGTAACAGACCTTTGTAAAACATATATCACCAACAAAAGACAAAACAACGTGCTGCGCAATGTCAACTTTTCGGTTGACGAGGGCGAGATGGTCGCCGTGATGGGACCGTCCGGCTCCGGCAAATCCACGCTGCTCTACACCGTTTCGGGAATGGACAGAATGACGGCAGGCAAGGTTTTGTTTAACGGAAAGGATATTTCCAAACTGAAGCCAAACGAGCTTGCTGCGCTGCGGCTCGACGAAATGGGTTTTATCTTCCAGCAGATGTATATGCTCAAAAATCTGAGCGTGCTCGACAATATCATTCTCCCTGCTCGACAGTCAAAGGCAAACACGCTTTCCGCAAAGGAAAAGCTTGAACGCGGCAAGGAGTTGATGCGCAGGCTGGGCATCATTGAAATCGCCGACAACGATATAAACGAGGTTTCGGGTGGTCAGCTTCAAAGGGCGTGTATCTGCCGCAGTATGATCAACGCTCCCAAGATGATTTTTGCCGATGAGCCGACAGGCGCGCTCAACCGCCAAAGCTCCAACGAGGTAATGGAAGAGCTGTGCAAGATAAACGCGGATGGCACGACCATTATGCTCGTTACCCACGACGCAAAGGTAGCCGCAAAATGCTCAAGGGTGCTTTATATAGTTGACGGAAACATTCAGGGAGAGTATAATTTAAGCGGAAAAGACGAAAGAACAAGAGAACGCGCCCTGAACAACTGGCTTATGGAGCAGGGTTGGTAGGTCGGGTGTCCCGACAGCCAATTCGCGGACTATCAGTCGGCTATACAGATAGCAACGCGTTTACGCGAGATAGATTTGTTTGTCGGTTGACGTTATCACACGAGAAGAGGGAACAATAATGACTGACATTCTTGTAGTTGAGGATAATCTTGAAATGGCAACGCTTTTATGCGATTTTCTAAAAGCGGAGGGCTATTCCGCAAAGCACTGCGCAGACGGAGAAAGCGCCTTGTCTGCCTTTGGCAAAGACGGCGCAAGGCTGGTTATTCTGGATATTATGCTGCCGGGGCTTGACGGCTTCGGGGTTTGCCGAAAGATACGCGAGAACGCCAACACTCCGATCATCATTGTCAGCGCCAAAACCGAGAAGGACGACAAGCTCAACGGCTTGATCCTCGGCGCAGACGATTACATCGAAAAGCCTTACGATATCGACATTCTGCTTGCCAAAATCAAAGGAATCTTCACGCGGCGCTATCAGAGCGATGTGATCTCCGACGGCTTTTTGAAAATCGACAAGAGCAAGCGGATCGCGTTCAAAGAAAACACACCTCTTGACCTGACACAAAAGGAATTTGATTTGCTGCTGCTTTTAGCGGAAAACAGCGGCAAAACGCTTAGCAAGGACTATCTGTTCAATCAGATCTGGGGCTTTGACAGCTTTTCCGAGCCGCAAACGCTGACGGTACACATCAAATGGCTGAGGCAGAAGCTTGAAGCCGATCCAAAAAAGCCCGGTCATATTCTGACGGTCTGGGGCGTGGGCTATCGCTACGAGAGGTAAATGATGAAAAGCTTTATCAAGTTGGCAGTTGCGGTCATCGCTGTCCTTGCAGTGATTTTTACGGGCGCAAATATCATTTTACATAACGAAAACAAGGGCGACGCCGGTCGCCCTTATCGTGTTGAAGCGGAAAGGATCGCCGCAAGAATCGAAAACAGAGAGCCATACTCTCTCAACGATTACAGTTATATCAAAAACGTGGAGATTCAGGAAAATGGCTTTCAAGGCGGCGACAGCGACTATCTTGTCAAGGAGATCGGCGGAAAGCTCTACCGCTTTGATTATTCCTACCAAGCCGACAATACCTCGGCGATAACGTCCTTTAACATCTGCTTTGGCGTGACTGCGGCATTTGTCCTGCTGCTGCTTTTGTTTCTGTTCATCAGAATCATCCGTCCGTTTGAGAAAATCAGCGCTTATCCTACGGAGCTTGCAAAGGGAAATCTGACAGCGCCGCTAAAGGACAGCAAAATTAAATACTTCGGCAAATTCCTATGGGGACTTGATCTGCTGCGTGAGAAGCTGGAAAGTCAAAGATCCGCCGAGCTTGCCCTGCAAAAGCAGAACAAAACGATGGTGCTCTCGCTCTCGCACGATATCAAAACGCCTCTCGGTGTAATCGAGTTGTACGCAAAAGCGCTGGAAAAGGGCTTGTACAAGGACGAACAAAAGAAGAAAGAGGTTGCCGTGGGCATTACGGAAAAATGTGAGGATATCCGCAGCTATGTAGACGGCATTGTAAAAACTTCAAGCGAGGATTTTTTGAATTTAGAGGTAAACAACGGCGAGTTTTATCTGTCGGCGCTAATCGACAAAATCAAGGCGTTTTACACCGATAAGCTCAGCCTGCTGAAAATCGACTTCGCTGTAGACGCTTTTTCCGACCATATTCTCTCCGGTGATTTGGAGAGAAGCATTGAAGTGCTGCAAAACATTATCGAAAACGCCGTCAAGTACGGCGACGGCAAGAGAATACGCATTGCGTTTTCAAGGGAGGATGATTGTCAGCTCATCCATATCCGCAACAGCGGCTGCACGCTCAGCGAAAACGAGCTGCCGCACATCTTCGACAGCTTTTGGCGCGGCTCCAATACGGGTAGTAACAGCGGCAGCGGCTTGGGACTGTACATCTGCCGCACCCTGATGCGCAAAATGAACGGCGACATTTTCGCCGAGATTCAGGATGAAGAGATGGTTGTAACAACGGTTTTTGAGATTTCATAAAACACAATATATCGCAATATAGCACTAAAAATTAACATCGGGCGAATATGGCACAAACCACCTTCGCCCGATTAGTTTATACATATATCAATTCGCTGTTGACAGTTTCTTCAGCTCGGTTGCGAATATTGTTCATTCGCTGTCTCGCCTGTCGGCTCGGTCGGCGCTTCTGCCTGCGGCAGAGGTCTCCACCGGACACCCGCGCCCCAAATACCGATTTCTACCTTTGGCTGTTCGGGTAATTTCAAATCAGGTAAAAGGTAATCGCCTTGTTGTGTATATGTAATCTTATTTGTCATAATCTTTGTCCTCCATATCCGACTGTTTTACAAAAGCCAAAGGGAGACAACTTCCTTACGAAGTGCCTCCCTTAGGGTGTCTTTTGTTTTTTGGTAAAGCGGATAGAGGCTCGAATGCGACCCACTTGTAAGATGTTAGTATAAAAATCGCACATTCCTATTGCATATGCGTATGAACTGTGTATAATAAGTATATAGGCTACAGCGCCTGATAAGCAGCTTAAAAGCGAGGTGTACATATGAATAACAACGATCAAATGAAATATCTGCGCTTGCTGGCGGAAAAATATCCCACGCGGCAGTCGGTCACGCACGAGATAATCAACCTTACCGCGATACTAAACCTGCCCAAGGGCACCGAGCATTTTATGAGCGACCTGCACGGCGAGTACGAGGCGTTCTGCCATATCCTCAACAACTGCTCGGGCGTTGTACGCGAAAAGGTCGAGAAGATTTTCGGCGACAGGTTTTCCGAGGAGCAGATCAATGAGATATGCACGCTGATCTATTATCCCGCGCAAAAGCTGCGGCTGCTGAAAAAGGAGCGTCAGCTCACCGAAGCGTGGTACTTTGAAACTCTGAGCGATATGCTCGAGATCGCGCGCACCCTTTCTTCAAAATACACGCGCTCAAAGGTGCGCAAGGCGATGCCCGGCGACTACGCCTACATCATCGACGAGCTGCTTCACGCGCAAAAGGACGAGGACAACAACCAGATCCGTTACCACTACAAGATATTGGAGACGATCATCCTAATCGACGCAGACAATTTTGTGATCGAGCTCGCCGAGCTTATAAAGCGGCTGGCGGTCGATCACCTGCACATAGTCGGCGACATCTTCGACAGGGGAGAGTCGGCGGAAAAAATCATCGACCTGCTGATGAAGCACCATTCGCTCGATATCGAGTGGGGCAACCACGACATCCTGTGGATGGGCGCGGCGTGCGGCAGCGGCGTTTGCATTGCTAACGTCATCCGCAACAGCATACATTACAACACGCTCAACACGCTTGAAAAGGGCTACGGCGTCAGCCTGCGCTCCCTTGCCCTGTTCGCCGAGAGGCTGTATCCCGACAGAGCGCCGATGGACGCGGCTATGGCGGCGATAACCGTTTTGCTGTTCAAGCTGGAGGGTCAGCTGATCATGCGCAACCCCGACTTCCACATGGACGACAGGCTGCTGCTCGACAAGATCGACCCCAAAACGATGACGGTAACTATTGACGGAAAGACCTATCCTGTCAAGGAAAAGGCCTTCCCGACCGTTGACTGGAAGGAGCCTTACAAGCTGACCGACGAGGAAACGGAGCTTATCCGCGATTTGCGTCTGTCCTTCCTGAACAGCCGCACGCTGAAACAACACGTAAGCTTTTTGTACGAGTGCGGCGGAATGTACCGCATTTTTAACGATAATCTGCTGTACCACGGCTGCATCCCGCTGGTCGACGACGGTCTGCTGCGCTATGTGACCTTTGGCGGCAAGAGCTATTGCGGCAAAGAATACTTCGATTACTGCGACGAAATGGCGCGCAAGGCGTTTTTCGACAAGGAGCCCGCCGCGCTCGACTTCATGTGGTATCTTCACTGCGCCGAGGGCTCGCCGCTCTGCGGACGCGTGACGAAGATGTTCGAGCGTTCCTATATCGCCGACTCCGCCGCGTGGCACGAGCCAAAGGATCCGTAT
This sequence comes from uncultured Ruminococcus sp., assembly GCA_902776375.1. GTDB lineage: Bacteria > Bacillota > Clostridia > Oscillospirales > Acutalibacteraceae > Ruminococcoides. Next base: position 7,863 of record CACYPV010000042.1, read on the forward strand.
TACCGCTTCTACTATCAAAAGGAGATCTGTGAGATGATACTCAGGTCGTTCGGTTTGAAGCCGCAGACGGCGCATATCATCAACGGACACACTCCCGTGCGCACCACCAAGGGCGAGCTGCCCATTCGCGCCGACGGAAAGCTGCTGGTCATCGACGGCGGCTTCTGCAAAAACTATCACGAAACCACGGGCATCGCGGGCTACACGCTGATATACAATTCTCACGGCATGCGCTTAAAGGCGCATCATCCGTTTACCTCGGTAGACGACGCGCTTAAATCGAACATCGACATCGACTCCGATTCCGAGATTGTCGAAACGCGCAAGTCGCGCATAATGGTAAGCGACACGGACATCGGCAAATCGATACAGGAGACGATCGACGAGCTTTACAGCCTGCTGAAAGCCTACCGTAACCGCACGCTCGGGTAAAGCCTCATACAATCGTAAAATGAAAATCCTGTCACCGGCATGGCAGGATTTTTTTTATTTGCAAAAATAACTGTTGACAAAACAGGGGGCGGCGGCGTATAATAGAATCAGTTAAACGATTTACCAAACGATAGTTGGAGGGATTGATACTATGACTATAAAGCAGATCGCCGAGAGGGCGGGGGTGAGCGTCGCTTCGGTCTCGAATGTGATCAACGGCAATTATCACAAGGTCTCGGCGCAGACGCGAGAGCGTATCGAGAAGATCATCGAGGAATCCGACTACACCCCGAACGCCATGGCGCGCAGCCTTGCCACTCAGCAGAGCAGGATGATAAGCCTTGTGATTCCTAACATCGGCGATTACTTCACGTTCAATTCGAACCCCTACTACGCCGAGCTTATCGCGGAGGTCGAAAAGTACGTTCGCGCGCGCGACTATTGTCTGATGATACGCTGTATCGAGCGCTGCCGCGACATCGTTCCCATGCTTTCCTCATGGAACGTGGACGGCGCGCTGTTCGCCGGCGCGTCCTCGGAGGAGATACGCGAGGTGCGTAAAAATTTGCAGTGCCCTGCCGTGTTCATCGATTCACCCGGCGAGGACGGCGCCGCCTGCGTGGGCGTTGACGATTACCGCGGGGGGTACCTTTCGGCGCAGCATCTGCTAAACAACGGACACCGCGATATCGCCTTTGCGGCGCCGCGTTTCGGCGCTGAGGGCGTGATTTTCGAGCGTTTTCGCGGCTTTTCGGACGCGTGCCGAGACAGGGGAGTGGAGCTGCTGCCGGAGGATATTTTTGAGGTGGACACCATCGAGAGCAACAGCATTATCGCGGGCAACGATATAGCCCTGTCGGCTAAAAAATACACGGCTGTCGGCGTGATGTCCGACCTGTCGGCGTGCGGCATAATCGAAGGTCTGAGGCAGTGCGGCAAGCGCGTGCCCGATGATATTTCGGTCATCGGCTACGATAACCTGCCCGTGTGCAGCTTCTGCACGCCAAAGCTCACCACCATATCGCAGGATATCGAGCTGAAAGCCAAAAAGGCGGGCGACCTGCTGTTCAGCATAATGGGGGATAAAGAGGAAAAGACCGTGTTCGAGAAGATCGCGGTCAAGCTGGAGGAACGCGAATCGGTCAAGAGGATAGTTTCTCAGTAAATAAAAATGGCACATTATAAACAAAGCGGCAGTTTTTGTCGCTTTTTTATTTTGCAAATAATGTGTTTATCGGTTTACTTTATGTTGCCAATAGTGTAAGTGCATAAAAATATAAATCTATTTTGTATAATGTTACGAAGTTGCATTTTTTGAAGAATATATATTGACAATTGGCGAATAGAAGTTTACAATCAGGTTAAACGATTAACCAAAACAATGTTGATTTGCGTTTGAAAGGGGTATCATGTATGAAGAAGAACATCAAAAAGCTTTGCGCCTCCGCCTTATCCGTTGCCGTGATCGCGGCGAGCAGCCTTACCGGCTTTGCCGTGTCTGCCGCCGAGACTGACACGGGCGTCGATCTGCACGAAAACGGTCTTTCTCAGACCGTCGAGGGCGGCGCTATCCTGCATTGCTGGTGCTGGAACTTCAACACCATCCGCGAAAAGCTTCCCGAAATAGCGGCGGCGGGCTTTTCTGCTATCCAGACCTCTCCGATTTGCGAGGTCAACAACGGCGGCGACGGCTCGCTGACTATCAACGGCGGCGACAACTGGTGGTGGCATTATCAGCCCACCGATTACAAGATCGGCAACTATCAGTTCGGCACTGCCGAGGAATTCAGGCAAATGTGCGAGGTCGCCCATTCCTACGGCATCAAGGTCATCGTCGACTCAGTGCTCAACCACACCACCGCATATTATGACAAGATCTCCGACAATATCAAGAACCTCCCCGGCGGCGCCTTCCACCCGATGGGCGATGAAAGAGAGCCCGGACAGAATTGGAGCGAGGTCGACCGTTACGAGGAAACTCAGTACGACCTCAGCGGACTTTACGAGCTGAACACCCAAAACAAGGCGGTTCAGGAATATATCCTCAACTTCCTGCAGACCTGCGTCGAGAACGGCGCCGACGGCTTCCGCTACGACGCGGCAAAGCTTATCGAGCTACCCGACGACACCTCCGAGAAATACGGCAATGACTTCGCGAGCGACTTCTGGCCTACCATCCTTCAAAACGGCTCTTACTTCCAGTACGGCGAGGTGCTTCAGGAGGGCGGCAGACACAGCTATACAAAGGACGCCGCGGGCTATAACGACAACGACAGCAGCCGTCTTTACGCTTACCAAAGCCAGACCTTCACCGACAAGGACGGCGGCGAGCACTACATGAACACCACCAACTCCTACACCGGTTTCCGTGTGCGCGACGCTATAGCGAACAAAAACCTCGGAGCCGACTTCATCACCGACGCCATGATCCCCGCGGGCGCTCATGCCGACCGCACAGTGACTTGGGTCGAGTCGCACGACAACTACTGCAACGACGCATCCTACAAGGAGCTCACCGATACTCAGCAGGTTATCCAGGCGTGGGCGGCTATTGCCGCGCGCAGAGACGGCACTCCGCTGTTTTTTGACCGCCCGAACAACAGCAGCTCGTCAAATCCGTGGGGCGACAACAAGATCGGCCCCGAGGGCAGCGATATGTACAAGGATCCTCAGGTCGCAGCGGTGAACTTCTTCCGCAACGAGATGGGCGACACCGCGCAAAAGGCGACTAACCCCATCGAGGGCAACACACAGGTCATTATGATCGAACGCGGCGACAGCAACAAGGGCGTTGTCATCATCAACGCCAGCGACGAGGACGTTGTTATTTCAGCCGACACCACTATGGACGACAACGCGGCCATGGCTGACGGCGCTTACATCGATCAGGCGTTCAAGGGCGAGTTTCAGGTCACCGACGGCGTTCTCTCCGGCACCGTCAAGGCGGGCAAGGTTGCGGTAGTTTACCGCTCGAATATCGCCGAAGAGGACAAAGAGACCTTCGAGCCCGCTGTCAATCTTTCACCTGCCTCCGGCTACTTCCTCACCGAAGCGCTCAACGTTGACGTCACCGTTCGCAGCTGCGACCACGCCGAGTACACGCTGACCGTAGGCGACAGCACAACGACCGGCAGCGTCGTCGCGGGCGACACGATAGTTATCGAGAACCTCGCAAACAATCAAACAGCCACCCTTACCCTCACGGGCTACGACGCGGAGAATAACGAGCTCTCTTCCGTGACTCGCGAATACACCCGCTGGATAAAGCAGGACAACACCATAGTTTACATGGAGCCCGAGGCGCGTGAAAGCTGGAAGCAGTGCTACGTTTACATTTGGGGCTCGGCAGAAAACGCCGCTTGGCCGGGCGTTAAAATGGAGATGACCGAGCAGGGTCTTTACAGATACATCCTGCCTTATCAGTACGAGATGGCGGGCAGCGACGGCAACGTCATCTTCAACAACGGCAGCGGACAGCAGTTCGACGCGGGCGCTATAACCGCGGGTCAGCAGAAGGTCTACACCGCCGCAGGTCAGTGGAAGGATTATAATGCCGAGACGTATTCCCAGCCCTCAGTCGCGCTCTCAGTCAGCTCAGATTACCTCCTTCTAGGCGGCGAGCTCAAGGCGTATGTCAAAAACTGCGCTCAGGCAACCTATACGATCGTTGTCAACGGCGACGCCGGAAACGCCATTACCGGAACCGTAGGCAACAGAGAGCTCATTCCGCTCGACGGCTTGAAGCACCTGGACAAAGTTACCATCACCCTTACAGGCTGCGATGAGAACGAACAGCCCGTCGCGCAGACAACGTCATACTACACCGTATGGGAAAAGAAGAACAACACCATTATCTACATGGAGCAGGCCGCGCGCCCCGCGTGGACAAAATGCAAAGCTTACATTTGGGGTTCCTACGAAATGGCAGGCTGGTCGGGCGTCGAAATGGAAAAGATCGACGGCGACATCTACAAGCTCGTGCTTCCGTATCAGTATGAGCTGGAGGGCGCCTACGGCAACGTTATCTTCAACAACGACAGCGGACAGCAGTTTGACGCAGGCCGCATCGAGCCCGGTCAAAAGCTGATATACACCGCCGACGGCAGGTGGATACCGTTCGTTGAGCCGGTCAAGGCGATCATGGGCGACGTCAACCGCGACGAAAAGCTCAATATCGCCGACGTCACCGCCATTCAGCGCGTTGTAGCCGACTTCCAAGAGTTCGACGACGTGCAGACCGTTCTTGCCGACGTTGACGGCGACAGCAAGGTGACTATCCAAGAGCCACCTTCGTGCAGAGATTCCTCGCGGAATACGCCGACAATACAGGCAGCACGGGCGAGACCGTCACAATTTGAATCAAATAAATGAACACAAAACGGGGCTGCATTGCGCAGTCCCGTTTTATCAGGTATCGGTATTAGTTTGATGTTTATCATTCAAGCGATATCAGCACGCTGAATTCTCCGCTGCCTACGCCGGCATGCTCTACGCAGACGGCATACAGGTCGGCGTCGCCGTTCAGGTAAAGCTGCGACTGCGCGACAGCTTCGTCGCCAACTGTCAGCTCCATTTGATTGTAGTAGTCCTTGGGGAAGTTCTCGTACTTGAATTTAGATGTGTAGTCGTCCTCAAGCGCCTTTTTAAGCTTAGCAAAGGTTTGGTCGTAGTCGCGCTGCAAATAGCTCAGCAGCCCCTTGTTGTCCAGCCGCTTGCCCGTCGTCTTGTTGTAATTGTAGACGCTGTAGCTCAGGTTGTGACCGGTGTTTTCGGAAGTTATCAAAATGCTTATAACGTCATCGTTCAAAAAGACCTCGTAGTCTATGCTGTCGTAGGGGGTGTATTTGTTTTTGCCGGACGCTTCCTTTGCAGCGGCAAAATCGCCCTCATATTTTTTGCCGATCTCGCTGTTTATGGCGACTGCGTCGGGCGTGTCAAAGGTAAGCGCGGGTATGCGGTAAACCGTTTCGACGGTGTTTTTGTTTTTGTCGGTGCAGGTGAAGGTCTCCTCGCGCGCCGTGATAACGCAGTTTTCAGCCTTGGACGTGTCCAAGGGCTTTGTGGTCACGGGGACGGTCACTATTTCGGATACGGGCTTGCTGCTGCTTTTTTCATCAGTACACGCGGTAAGCAAAAGGCACAGCGGCAAAAGGAATAAAAGCAGTTTACAAATTTTCATTTCGCAGTGTGATCTCCTCAAAATCTATGGTGCTCAGTCCGCAGACGTTCAGCATCCTGCGGCATTCGTCTGCCATGTCGTCGCGCAGCAGCATTTGCGGGCTGTGGGCGTCGTAGCCCAGCACGACCTTGTTGCCGACCTCGGCTACTATCCGCCAAAACTCGGGTGCGGGGTAGCTGCGCTTTGAAGCGTAGCCGAGCATGTTGAATTCGAGCGGTATCCCGCGCTCCTTCGCAAAGCGGCACAGCTCGGTCATCTTATCGCGGTAAAAGGACGGACTGCCGCTGAAATAAACGATGTCGGGATGGGCAAAAACGCTGAAAACGCCCTTGCTCAGTCCCTCCTTGACCTGCTCGACATATTGGGTCAAAAAGCGCTCGCCCCGCGCTTTTTCGGCGGAGTAATAAGAATCCTCGTCGTATTCGTTGCCGACGAAGTGCTGACCCAAAAGCATGTAGTCAAGCTTCAGCGGACGGATGAACGAGATGAACTCATCGTAGGTCTCGGGGTAGTACTCCGCCTCAAAGCCAAGCAAGATCTTTATGTCAGAGGCATATTCCTTTTGCAGGGCGCGGACGCTCTCGGCGTATTCAAACGCCTGCTCGGGGAACATCCTGAAATAGCTGTAGTAGTCCTTCTTGGGGAAAAACTGCGGGCAGTGGTCAGAAAAGCCGAGCACCTTCATGCCCGCCTTTATCGCGTTTTCCACATATTCTCTGTCCTCGCCCTCGGCGTGGTTGCAGCGCTTCGTGTGTGTGTGCAGATTGTATTTCATATTCTTTTTCACCTTCCAAGCATCTATTATACAACGAAATCATTGGTATTGCAAATATTTTTAAAAAAGGGTATAATTATTAGAAGCTAGAAGCTAGAAGCTAGAGGCTAGAGGCTAGAGGCTGGATGTTGGATGCCGGAGGTTGGATGCCGGAAAGCTATAGCTATTGTTATTATCTGACTTTATCATCGAAAGAAGGTATAAATATGGACAAAAAAGAACTTGCCGTGCAGTATAAGCACAGCGGATATAACTGCGCTCAGGCGGTGATTGCCGCCTACGCCGATGAGCTGGGCATCGATTTGGTGACCGCGCGCGCTTTGGGCGCGGGCTTCGGCGCGGGCATGGGCACTATGGGCGCGACCTGCGGAGCGCTTTGCGGCGCTCAGACCGTGCTCGGGCTGATGAATAAAGGCTCGGCTGTCATGGGCGCGGCGCGAAAGCTTTACAACGGCTTTTTTGACCGCTGCGGCGCAACAATCTGCGCTGAATTAAAAGGGATAACCACGGGCAGAACGCTCTGCTCCTGCGACAACTGCGTGGCGAACGCCGTCGCGGTATTGGAGGAATTGCTGTGAGCGGCGCGTTCTCGCGCACCGAAATGCTCTTGGGCGAAAAAGCCTTGGAGCGGCTCAAGTCGGCGCGCGTGGCGGTGTTCGGAGTCGGCGGCGTGGGCGGCTATGTAGTTGAGGCGTTGGCGCGCTCAGGCGTAGGAGCTCTTGACCTTATCGACAACGATACCGTAGCCGAAAGCAACCTCAACCGCCAAATAATCGCCCTGCGCAGCACGTTAGGGCAGTACAAGACCGACGTCGCAAGGCGGCGCGTCGAGGATATAAACCCCGATTGCAAGGTGCAGGCCTACCACACCTTTTTCCTGCCCGAGACGGCGGACAGCTTTGATTTTTCGCAGTATGACTACATCGTTGACGCTATCGACACCGTGAGCGGCAAGCTCGCCCTTGCGCAGAAGGCGCAGGACGCCGGCGTGCCGATGATCAGCGCTATGGGCGCGGGCAACAAGCTCGACCCCACGGCGTTTGAGGTGGCGGACATTTTCAGCACCTCGGTCTGTCCTCTGGCGCGGGTAATGCGCACGGAATGCCGCAAGCGCGGTATCCGCAAGCTTAAGGTGGTTTATTCAAAGGAGCCGCCCGCAGTCCCGCTGAAAGCCGCGGAGGACGGCGGACCCCGCCGCGCAACGCCCGGCTCGGTGGCTTTTGTCCCGTCAGTCGCAGGGCTTATCATCGCAGGCGAAGTGGTCAAGGATCTGGTAAAGAGTTAAGGGTTAAGTTAAGGGACGCTTCACTCCGAAAAAACCTCTGGAATCAACGATTTCAGAGGTTTTTGATTTACAGCGTATTAATTTTTGAAGCGTAAAACTGTTGTTATTCAGCGGAAAATATGATATACTTATAGAATAAGGTCGGCGTGAAAATGAGCGATAATGAAAAAATCGGCGATAAACAAGCGCACAAAACAAGAACGAAATATTCCGAGATGGGAAAACTTATGCGAAATTAAGAAAAATATTCCCATCTCGGAATATTTGTTGACTTTTTCGTAATACTATTCTATAATGGGATTAGATGAACGGAGGTGCTTGGCGTGATTAAAAGAACGGATTATCTTAACGAACTGAATAAGTGGAAAGACGAACAGGTAATTAAGGTCGTTACCGGAATACGCCGCTGTGGTAAATCAACGCTGTTAGAGCAGTTCCAAGCGGAGCTTGCCGGTAACGGAATCTCACGTGAGCAGATTATTGCGGTGAATTTTGAAGCTCTTGAATTTGAGGAGCTTTTGGATTATAAAAAACTGTATGCATACATCGTAGATAGAATAGTGCCGGATAAAAAGAATTATGTATTTCTTGATGAAATCCAAATGGTAAATGATTATCAAAAAGCGGTTGACAGTCTTTTTATCAGGGATAATATCGACATTTATATTACAGGCTCCAACGCGTACCTCCTTTCCGGAGAACTTGCAACATTGTTATCCGGCAGATATGTTGAGATCAACATGCTTCCTTTGTCCTTTGCCGAATACCGCAGTGCAAAAACAGACGGTTCTGATGACGCCGCTTTTGCTGACTATCTTCGCTTGGGCGGACTCCCGTATATCGTTACGCTTGATGACGCAAATGAAAAGGCGGACACATATCTTGAAGGGATATACAATACTATTATCATCAAGGATATTGAAGAACGGCAAAAAAGAAAAGACAAGGGCGGCAAACGTAATATTAATGATATCGCTTTGCTAAAAAATATAGCGCGTTTTCTTGCGTCGTCTGTCGGCAATCCTGTTTCAATAAAAAGCATTTCGGATTATATCACCTCATCGGGTCGTAAGGTATCGCAAAACACGGTCAGTGAGTATGTATCTGCGCTTGTAGAGCCGTATATTTTTTACCCGGTGGAACGGTATGACGTGGAAGGCAAACAACTGCTTAAGCAAAATCAAAAGTATTATATTTCCGATTTAGGATTACGCCGATATATGGTATCAAAAAAATACTATGACCTTGGCTTTTCCTTGGAAAATGTCGTGTATCTTGAGTTGAAAAGACGGGGATACAGAATCAATATCGGTAAGGTAGGAAGTACGGAAGTCGATTTTGTTACAGAAAAGAGCGGGAGTATCACATATATACAGGTAACAGCGTCTGTGGCAGATGAAAAAACCTTTGAACGCGAAATGGCTCCTTTGAAAACGATCAAGGATAACCATCCGAAAATGATCCTGACGCTTGACAGATTTACTGCCGGCAATTATGAAGGTATTACTGTCAAGAATGTGATAGATTGGCTTTTGGAGCGAGTTTAACTCAGTATTCTTTGTTTCATGCGGCGCAAATTTTGACTTGCAAAAATCTGCCGGCAGCGGTACAATAACAGGACGAGGAGGGATAGCATGGACTGCACATTTCAAACAGAGCAAGGAAAATTCAACTACCGCGTGGGCGTGATTATCCACAGCGGAAGAAAGGTTTTGATGGCGCGCAATCCGAATGAAGAACGCGCGTTTTATTACTCCGTCGGCGGACGCGTCCGCTTCGGAGAGAGTATGGAAGAAGCCGCCTTGCGCGAGCTGAAAGAGGAAACAGGCATTGATTGCGAGCTTGACCGCCTTGCGGCGATTCACGAGAACTTTTTCATCGATGACGACGGTGTGTTTTTCCATGAGATTTCCTGCTTCTTCACCGTCAAGCCTAACGAACGCCTTCTGCAAATCAAGGACGGCACCCGAACCGACGGCGGGCCCGGTGGAGAATATTTAGAGTGGATTGATTTGAATAAGTCGGATAACATCACCATTTATCCCGATTTTTACCGCACTATGGATTTTGAAAACGATAGGGAAGTAAAGCATTTCCTTTCGAGGGAGTGAAAAGAGAATACGGCGTGATAAAAGCGCGGTTTTCTTTGTTTCATGCGGCTCAGATTTTGACCTGCAAAACGATTGTTATTCTGCGGAAAATATGGCATACTGACAGAGTAAATCGGAATATTTGATCGAACCCCCAAAAAGAACATTGACGGCGTTATCATCCTTGAAGAAGCCAACGATCTGATACACAACCCTTTAGAGAAAAATTGCAAACGAGGTGTTCGAGTGATGTGGTTTGCTACAGCTTTCGTTATGTTTTTAACTATAGCGGAATTGATTCTGTTTGCTACAATTAAGATTAATCATCTAAAAGAAAAAAATAAAGAAAAGATAAAAGAAACAAGTGCAACCACTGAAGAAGATCAGGTTGATGCGTTCATCCAAACCTGCGATTTGTCGCAAAAGCAGGATAAGTCCACGTTTCTTTCGTATTTATACGGCTTTTTTTCCGGGCAGAGGCAATTGCGATAATGCCCTGTGGTATAGCTTCACTGTCCGGTTTGAAGAGCCGGTGCTTTGTCTTTCGGAAAAGGAAACCACTGACGGAATGCACGATCTCCACGACAGCGTTAAGAGCCTTAAGGTTTGGATGCTGCCTGATCGGGAAAAGGAGTGGATCCCCTATACGAAAGCGGTTGAGGATGATTGGTCTGTTTCTGTTCGTTTATTGAGGTATTTTGCCGGATGCGATGAGATTTTTGTCAAGAACAAAAACCCGTGGGAGAAAAGCGCTTACTACCAATGTACGAGATGTCCCGGCTCTGCGGATTTTTGCGTGCATAATCCTCCGGGACTGACAGGGTGGTTTATGTTCAGATATACCTGTCTTTGGGATTGAGCGCCAAAGAGCAACTTTTCCGGAACAAAAACCACTATATGTTGTGGTATGGACTTATTCCCGATCTATTTTATCTCTTTGGGAGCAGGATGTCGGGGGTTCAAGTCCCTTCACTCCGACCATAATAGTACAGGGAGATACCAAAAAGGTATCTCCCTGTCAGTCTGTCGAAAAAGTTCAGCGAAAGCTGGGCTTTTTGCTTTAGATATGGTATAATAGACTTGGTGATAGAAATGTTGGAAAAGAATATACAAAACA
>CACYPV010000043.1 GCA_902776375.1 uncultured Ruminococcus sp.
GATCATCTCCGTTTACTTATCTTAATTAGTTATCCTAAATAGTATAACACAATTCTCATTAAGATAAAAGTCCCTTTTTTAAAAAGATAAAAAGAAAAACCGCTGCGTACACAGCGGCTTTGATCACGGAGTTTAATAAATTATGGGAAGCTCGTATTCATCAGGCTCGAACGGCACCGGAGCCTGCTGCTGGGCGGATTGCTGCGACGAGCCGGAGGACGAGCTTGATTTGCTCTGCCGGCTTGAGCTTTTGGACGAGGACGACTGCGTTTTAGATTGCTGCGTGCTGCTCTGCTTGTCGTCCTTTGAGCTCTGGTGCGACTGCGAGGACGCGCCGCCGGGCTGGCTGCTCTGCTGAGAAGCGCTGCTCTGCGTGTTTGACGAGCCGGTCTTGCTCTCCTGCTGTGAAGAAGCGGATTCCTTTTTGCTCTCGGGCTTCGAGGTCGCCGCGGTCGCGGTCTCCCCCTTGGTTTCGGTCGCAGCCTGAGTGGAGTCTACTTTGTTTTCGCTCACGGCTTTGGTCGCGGACTGCTGCGCGGCAGAGGACTGCGCGCCGCTGCTTTGGGATTTGTCACATCCGCAGGCGGACATTACCGCCGCGCAAAACGAAAGGCAGAGCGCGGCAATTATCAGTTTTCTTTTCATATTTCCTCCAAAGAATTATTAATCTTCTATAGCGTTTATCGAGCGCAGTGAGGCAAGCACGCTGTCAACATCCTCGCAGACGACCTGCTCGGGCGCGTCGTAGCGCTCAAGCATTTTCCGCACGATCTCATCCCTTGTGACGTCCTCGCGCAGAAGCTCAATGATATACGCCGTGGTTTTGTTGCATTTTACAATGCCGTTGAAATCGGACTCCCCCATGCCGATAAGCATGGTAACGCCGTTAAAGTCCTGCGTCACAAAATTCTTGCCAAGCTTCATTTCAAGCCTCCGACAAATCAGGCGGGAACGAACGGAAGCTCATAGTTCTTTGTAGTGGACGTCTGAGCGGTAGACGCGGTCTCTTCAAGCGCGGAACCTATTCCGTAAGCGTCGTCAAACTCGGCAAGGTAACGCTGGATGGCGCTGGCGTCGTCTATTTCAATCTTTCCGTTGCCGTCTACGTCAGCCGCGCGGAGATTCTCGGCGGCGATCTGATCGAAATCCGCGAGATGAAGCTGTATGGCAGTGACGTCGGTTATAGATACAGTGCCGTCGCCGTCAACGTCGCCGAGTATCTTATTGCGCTCGGCAGAAGCGTTGAACATCGGTATCATCACCAAAACGGCGATAATAATTATAAGGATAGGCAGTAAAGCTTTTTTCATATTACACACTCCCGACTTTATATTACTTTGATTATACTATATCCCGCGGAACTTTTCAATACCCAAAAAAGTTACTGTATACATATTTTTAAGAAATAATAGTCTTTTTATCTACATTATTCGCCCGATTCACCCCGTTATTTAAAAATCTGCCGAAAAAACTAAAAATGCGTGAAAACACTTGATATTTGTCGATAATTGCGGTAATATATAGAGCAAGGGCAAAGACCCCAACTATATCCTTTAGGAGGTACACATGAAAAGAATCCTTATTGCAATGGCTGCCACGGCTCTGGCGCTCACCTCAGCGTTCGCGCTCGCAGGCTGCGGCTCAAGTGAATCGTCAAAAGCAGAAAGCAACTCGACCGTTGAGTCCAAGGTCGAAGACGTCACCAAGGCAGACAATGCTCCGTCCGCTGCGGCTGTTACCGCAGACGACGTTAAGTTCACCGTGAACGGCGCTACCGTTGAGCTCAACTCAGAGCTTGAAACCGCTGTAGCAGGTCTCGGCGATCCCATCGAGATCACTTCTCAGCTCAGCTGCCACGGCGAGGGTGAGGACAAGACCTACACCTACGACGGCTATATTGTAAACTCTTATCCCGACGCTAACGGCACCGACCGCGTGCTTGAGGTAGTTGTAAGCGCGGAAAACCTGACCACCAACAAGGGCATCCACGTTGGCAGCAGCGCTTCCGAGGTGGTTGACGCTTACGGCAAGGGCTACAAGGAGATCGGCGTTTACTATTCCTACGACGCCGGCAACAAGATGGAGCTCCGCTTCCTGATCGAAAACGACAAGGTAACCGAGATCGACTACTACTACAACGTATAATCAGCGTTCGATAAAACGAAAAACAAGGCGGGGGCGCTGTGTGCCCCTGCCCTTTTACAATAAATAGGGAATCCGTTTATGAAGAAGAACATTTTACGAATCATCAAGATATTCTGCCTGGCGCTCGTGCTTGCGCTCTCCATCGGATTTTTGCAGGAATACGTGCTCTGCCACGCCGACCACAACCGCCAGCGCTTAAAGGGCTTTTACAACGAGGACAGCGATTCGCTCGACGTTGTGTTCATGGGCGCCAGCGAGGTGTATTCCGACTTTGCCCCGGGTCACGCCTACAACTACAAGGGCATAACAAGCTACCTTTTTGCCACGCAGTCCAATTCCATACTCAACTACAAGGCGCAGCTCAAAAACATCCTCAGCAAGCAAGACCCCAAGCTTATAGTGATAGAGCTAAACGGCGCGGTGTACGGCGACAAGGAAGAAACCACCAAAGAGGAAAACCTGCGCAACTACGCCGACAACGTTCCGCTTGACATGACCAAGCTGCAATGGATATCGGAAAATGTGCAGAAGGATCAGCAGGAGTACCTCTTCCCCATCATCAAATATCACAGCGTGTGGAAGGATATCCCCGACAACATGCTGTATCAAAGCACCATCGCCAACAACGAGATGCGCGGCTACAATTACCTAAAGGGAATACTCAACGAGACATTTGTGTTCAAAAGCCCGCAGCGCTCAATGAACAGCTCGCTGCAAAAGCTCGGCGACAAAAAGCTGCCGCTCGACCCGCTTGAAGAAGAAGGTCTGCGCGACCTGCTGCAGTACTGCAAGGACGAAAAGCTCGACAACGTGCTGTTCGTGCGCTTCCCCCACATCGTCGTGACCCGCACCTACGAACGCTTTGAACGCTCCAACACCGTGGGCGATATCGTGGCTGAATACGGCTACGATTACCTAAACCTCGAGCGCGACGTCGCAATGACCGGTATAGAAGACGACAAGGACTTTTACAATCTTGACCATCTGAACATCTACGGTCAGAAAAAGTTCACCGAGTACCTGACCGATTACCTCATAAGCAACTACGGCGTGACCGCCCGCGAGCTCAGCGACAGTCAGAAAAGCGACTGGCATCTCTGCGGCGAGTATTACAACGCCTATTACAAGTACAGCGAAAGCCTGATAAACAAGGGCGACCGCCGCGAGCTTAGCGAAGACAACGAGCTGATAGACACGCTTAAGGATTATCTTTATGTTTAGAGGCTAGATGCTGGATGAATTAGCGGAAACGTTTGAATATTATTCGTAGGGGCGCACCCGTGTGTGCGCCCTTTTCTTTTTTCGGCGACGTTTGTTCATTGCCGTAGTGCAATCAACGTTTCCGCCAAACGCGCACCAATACAAAACGGGTGTGGGCGGAGCCCGCCCTTCACTGTTAATTGTAGATTGTTAATAATAGATTTGAAAACAACTTGTCATTTGTAATTTGTAACTTTCAACTCAAATAACTCTCCACTCTCCACTCTCAACTAAATAACTCCCGAAAGCCGTTAAAGCCTTCGGGAGTTTTATGCTATACTATTAAATTAAGCTGAACCTCTCACCAAACTACACCTTGACGTGCATGTAGGGCTCTCCGGGAGAGATACCGCCGGAATAGTCGACGTCGTTAGGGTCGGTGGGCGCAACGCCGAAGTGGTTGTACTCCTGATGGTGCATATCCCACTCGGGGTCGTAGAACAAGCCGTCTATCTCAGCCCAGCCGTGTCCGCCGCTGTTGCAGGCGTATGATTCCTCGTAGCCTATAGCCTTGCCGTAGTAGGCGAACGCCGCACCGTAGCTGAAGCAATCGCCCTTGCCGTAAATGAACAGGTCGTTGGCGTACATGATAGGCCAGTCCATCTCGTAGTAAGGCGGGTCGTGACGAACGCCCTCGAGGTAAGCTTCCTTGAGGTAATCGAAGGACGCTCTGAGCTTTTGAGCTCTGTCCATAGTTGTGTTGGTGCACTTGCCGATGTCCTTGCACGCACCGAACAGGGGGTCGTCATCGGCAGTCGCCTTTGTAGCCTTGCCCTCGATGACGCACCAGTTAACACCGTTGACGGTCACGCCGTCGCAGTAGTTCTTGTTGATGACGCCGTTCTGATCGGCGTAAAAGTAGCCGTCGACGTCGCTGCCGACGATGCCGTTTTTCTGCAGCTCGCCGTTTACGTAATAGCTCATATTGCCGTCGGCTCCGACGATAAGTCCGTTGGTCGCAACGCTCTGCTGACCACCGTCGCTGTTAGCGCTGCTGCCGTTGCTGTTTGAGCCGCTGCCGCCCATGCCGGGAGCGCTTACGCCGTCATTGCCGCAGGCGGTCATAGAAAACGCCATGACTGCCGAAAATGTCAGCGCCAGTCCGCTGATAATAATCTTCTTGATACTCATTTGTCAACTCCATTATCCTGTCTCTGTAAGAATTCTCGATGCTTCGACAAATTCAGATTGTATTTTTACCATTAGATATTATAAAGGTATTTTTGCCTTTGTCAATACGTATTCGCGGATTTTCCTGTTTTCTACAGAAAACCACGCAAAACCTGAATTTTTTAAGTGCTTTATGTAATAAAAGAAAAATATGAAAAAGCCCCGAACCGTTTGGCTCGGGGGGATTTTTCAATTTAACTTCATGCGAAGTTCAGGTCAAAGAATCTTACGCCGTCGATCTGAGTGATGAAGGTCTGGGTCTCATGCCAAGCGCTGTAGCCGACATAGAAACACATAACTCTGTGCTGAACAGCAATGCCGTCCTGGTCGAAGATGAAAGAAACAGCGTTCTTAACATCGGAGTTGGGCTGCATTGATGTGGAAGCAAAGTACTGGTACTCGCTGATGATCTGATCGATCGAGGTAGTACCGGAACGCACCATCGAATCGCGGATAGCCTGAGCGACAACAGCGCAGCCGTTGAAGCCCATTGAACCTGCCTCACCCATTACAAGTCTTTCAAGCTTAGCTCTGTCGTAAGAAGAAAGGCTTAAATGCTTGGCGGTGTAGCTGTAGTCAGGATTTGCAATGCTGATAAGAGCCGAGCTCGAGTAAGAAGATGAGCTGCCGGAGTAGCTTGAACCGGAGCTTGAGTTGGAGCTTGTGCTCGACTTGGAGCTTGTGCTCGACTTGGAGCTTGTGCTCGACTTGGAGCTTGAGCTTGAGCTTGACTTGGAGCTTGAGCTCGAAGAGCTGCTCTTGCTTTCGCTTGATTCGCTGTAATAATAGGAATCTTCGTACCAGTCGTAGTCGTCATATGAGTACTCGTCATAATCATACGTATAATCGTCGGATTTGGAAGAATCGTCGGAAGAAGCCTTCTTCTCGGTCTTCTCGGTCTTCTCGGTTTTCTCCTCAACCACGGCGGGTGCGGTGGTCTCCTCTACGGGAGCGGTGGTCTCCTCAACTGTTGTTTCCTCTACAGTCGTTTCGGGTTCGGTCGCCTCTTCTTCAGCGGCGACGGTTTCCTCAACACAATTGTTGGTGATGACGTCAGAGAACTTGTCGATATCACCTATTGAGTAAGAAGCAACTCTGCTGTCGGCGTATGCCTCAACGCCCGGTGCGAGGGTTGTGGTGGGAACGATCAATGCGGCAAGCGCGATAAATACCGCGACGCCGGCGGAAGTCGCCTTTACTGCCTTGCGGCTTTTTCTGGAAGCCTCGGGCTCATTGTGCTTAGGGGTCTCTGGTTTAAAATGCTTATAATTTTTTGTAGCTCTCAAAAATTTGTCCTCCCTTTGATTGTGCCTGACTGCCGCCGCGCGCATAAGCGTATTTTAATGAGCGCGCGTGACATAGTGTCGGGCTACGTCTTTAGTCGTAAAATTTTATCAAACACACAATTTCAAGTGTATTAAAACATACTTTTTGTCAAATTGCAAGTCCACCCCCTCGGATACGCCTTGTAACTTTTGTAATATTTTTGTAATAATACGGTTTTTAATTACTTTATGAAATTATTCTTTGTGCATTTCATACAGATTTTATTACCCTAAATAGTGTATTGTGCCGAATTGTGAGAAAGTGAAAAAAATTCAATTTTTCCAGAAAAACAGCCGTTTTTTGGGGTTTTTCACCGGTTTGGGAGTTTTGCAGGAGATGATGACCGCGTCCTCGCCGATAAGTTGTATATTCTCCCACGGAATTATATAATCTGCCCCATTTTTGAATATTCCGCATAAGAAAAATCTGTTAAATATTACAAAAGCTACAACGCAGGAGGTTTTTGTATCCACGATAACGTCGTCCACAAAACCGATCCTCACACCGTCCACGGCGCTTATCACCTCCTTATGTCTAAGGTCTGTAAGCCTACAGTTCAAATTTAAACACCTCCGCTTAATTGTATGGCAACATTTAGCTTTTTATACGTTGACTTTTGCGTTTGGATTTGCTAAAATATGTACAGATTCAAAACAAACGGAGTGATTGATATGAAATATGTATTCATGACAGACGCATCCTGCGACCTGACTCAAAAGCAAGTCGATGAGATCGGCGTAAAGGTTATGCCCATGGAGTTTCAAATCGAAGACAATTATTATCAGCACTACCCCGATTGCCGCATGATGTCGCTTGAGGAGTTCTACGGAAAGCTCAAGGAGGGCATTGTCCCCAAAACGACTCAGATCAACTACATGACCTTCAAAAGCTTTTTTGAGGTTTATCTCAAGGCGGGCAAGGATATCCTTTACACGGGCATTTCTACGGGCTTGAGCGGCACATATGATACCTGCATGATAGCCGTAAACGAGCTCAGGGAGGAGTATCCCAAAAGAAAGATCGTTGTTATAGATTCACGCTGCGACTCCGCGGGCTTAGGTCTGCTGGTATATCTGGCCGGCAAAAAGTTCAAGGACGGCGCGACTATCGAGGAGCTGGAGCAGTTTATCACCGAGACCCGCGACAGCATAGCGCACTGGTTCGTTGTTGACGACCTCGATCAGCTTAAGCGCGGCGGAAGGATATCTTCCGTTTCGGCTACCTTCGGCAAGGCGCTGCAGATAAAGCCGCTTATTAGCTGCGACGAAACCGGCAAGCTTTTGAACGTCGGCAAGATCCGCGGCAAGAGCAACATAATCCCCACGCTTGAAAAGTACGTCAAGCGCGACGCTATCGACCCCAAGAAGAACATAGCGTTCGTAGCCCACGCGGACAACCCCGAGGGCGCCAAGGAGCTTAGAAAGGCTGTAAAGGGCATGTTCAAGGAAGTTCAGATCTGCCCCATCGGTCCCGTCATAGGAGCGCACGTCGGCTCGGGCATGCTGGCGGTCGTATTCAAGGGCAAGAGGAATCCGGTATCCTGAAAAACTGCATAAACTAAGGGAGCGACATCAGCCGCTCCCCTTTTTTTCGCCTTTACTTTTTGCCTATGTCAATTGTTATATCGCCGGTCGTTGTGGATATCTCGCACCTGCCGCCCGCGGATGAATCGGGCACCCTCACCTTGCCGGTGGTCGTGTCCGCCGTGAAGGCTTTATCCGTCAACAGATTGCCCTCTACGTCGCCCGTCGTGGTCTTGACCGTGACATTCTTTGCGTCGCTGTTTTCAAACAGCACGTCGCCCGTGACGCCCTTTACGGACAGGTCGCCGTCTGCGGTCACGTCCTTGAATGAAACGTCGCCCGTTGTGACGCTGATATCTATATCGCCTTTGACCTTTACCGAGTCGAGGCTTATGTCTCCGGTGGTGGTATCTATGCAGAGCCTGTCCGCTTTAACGCCGCTGATATATGTTTTTCCCGTCGTTTTGTCGATATCGATCTCATTGAAGGTGAAGCCTTCGGGGATATCGGTATTGCCGGTCTTGGCGTCGACAGTCAGCGCGGCATATTCGTTTGACGGCAGATATATCGTCGTCTTTGCCTTTTTGAACATGAACGGCACAAAATAATCATACCATTTGCGCTTGTCCTCTTCCGTGATATTCAAAGAGCCGTCTTCGACCTTCGCCGCGTGCTTTATATTCTCCGACTCGTAAAACTCCACTCGGCACTTTTTGTCGTTCGACTTTGCGAAAACGATGTCCGAAGCTTTGACGTCGATCTTGATCTTTTTGAAATCGGCGCTGACCTCATATGTTTGGGTCTTAAAATCGACGGTGTTCAGATCCCACCTGTTCGCAGCCAGCGCTCCCGTAAATACGCCGCCGCCGAGCACTGTCAGCACACCCGCCGTGATAAGCCATACCTTTGCCGCCTTACTCATTGTTTTCACCCTTTCTGATAAACAAAGACTTTATTTTCAACGCAATAAATTTCGTCAGCCTGACCGTTCCCTTTGAAGCCGCCTTGCAGCCGAAGAACGCGAATATAGCCAGACCCGCGCAGCACAGCGCCGCGCCGAACATGGCGAGCCCAACGAAGCCGTAGCCCATAACAAGGCACACAACGCCCGAAATAACGCTGTATACGGCGCTGACCGCCAAGGCAAGGAACACAGCCCAAAAAGAGATAATGACCGCCCACAGCGAAATATAAAGCGATAAAATGATACATACAGCCGCTATAAGCAGAGATACCCACACGGGCGAGCCCAAAACAAGCAGCACTATCTCCCACGCGCGCAGCTTGCGCCTTGGCTTTACATTCTCCTTGACTATCTTTGACAAGGGTATTTCGCCGATTATCTGCCGCGCGACGTCATTCACCGTTCCCACCTGGCTTACGGCTTCTTCCTCGCTGAGCCCTTCTTCAATGCTGTCGTCGATCATCTCGCTGTAAAACTCCAGCCGCTCCTCGACATCGGCGGCGGGTAAGCCCGCAAGCCTGCCTTTAAGCTGTTCAAGAAACTCTTGTTTATTCATTCTGTTCATCCTCCTTGGTAACAAAACGGTATATTGACATCACTTCATTCCATTCCCGCTTGAATTCCTCAATGCGGTCAAGCCCCGCTTGGGTTATATGGTAATATTTTCGCAGTCTGCCGTTGTGCTCGGCTGTTCGCACAGTGAGCATTTCAGCCGTTTCAAGCCGCTTTAGAATGGTGTACAGGGTCGACTCGCTGATCTCGATATACGGCTTCATGTCCTTGATTATCTTGTAGCCGTACGAGTCCTCGCCCTTTATCGCAGCCAGAACGCAAACGTCCAGCAGACCGCGCTTAAGCTGTATGTCCATAATATACCTCCTCTCTTGATATACATCATATCACGAAGTATTGTTTTTGTCAATACGGTTTTGCAAATTTAGATTTTTTTAATAAAAACAGTGGAAAATTCCGTAACAATATGCTATAATGTAAAATAAGTATAGTTGTGATAGGTATATCAAGGATCATGAAGCAAAGGAGATACCCATATGGATAAGCTTAATCTACCCGAACAGTTGAAGGATTGGAAGGTTCTTTCCCCTGTGCCGGACGCCAAAGGATACCCGTCGTTCAACATTGAAAGGACAGAATTTGACGGTTCAAAAACCAAGTCCATGCTGACCTACGTCTGCTTTGAGGGCGACGACTACAGCAGTGAAAACATCGATTTGGTCAACGAGGAAGCCGCTTTTATAAAGTCGCTCATCAAGATCCCGGGCGTCAGCAATTATTATGACGTGGTTGTGGAAAACGAGCCGTCCGAAAACCGCATTTCGCTTTACATACTGACAAACGACGCTCAGCCGCTTATGAAGATCCTCGGCGGCAAGCGCCCCGACGACAACGAGATCGTCGACTTTGGTCTGCAAGTCAGCGAAATCCTTGAAAAGCTCGAAAAGAACAATATCCTGCACGGCAACCTAAAGCCCGAGCATGTGTTCATAAACGCCGACGGCAAGCTGCTTTTAAGCGGATTCACCGCCTTTGACAGCAACGCGCAGGATCTGTCATACACAGCTCCCGAGATGTACGCAGGCGAGCAGCCCGACTACACCACCGATATCTATTCGCTGGGTCTTATGATGTACACCATGGCGAACGGCGGCAAGCTGCCCTTTGAGGAAAACGGGGCGAGCCGCAGCGCCGCTACGGAAAAGCGCTTCTCAAAGATACCCGTTCCCGCTCCTTCCGGCGGCAACGACAAGCTAAAAAGCGTTATAGTTATAGCGTGTCAGCCCGAAAAGAAGGACAGATGGAAGAACGCCGGCAACATCAAAAACGCCCTTGCGTCCATCAAGGCGGAGCTTCCCGCGCAGGCGCCTCCCGTAAGAAAGCCCGTGCAGCCCGAAAACACTGCCTTTGAAAGTAACGTCTTTGAGGAATTCGCCTTTGACGAGTTTGACGAGACCCCCGCTCCCGTCAAGACCGCTCCTACGGTCGCA
Source organism: uncultured Ruminococcus sp. (assembly GCA_902776375.1). Taxonomy (GTDB): domain Bacteria; phylum Bacillota; class Clostridia; order Oscillospirales; family Acutalibacteraceae; genus Ruminococcoides. The sequence goes on from CACYPV010000043.1 coordinate 10,392, forward strand.
GGCGAAAAGACCGCGCACGAGCTGGCTCAGGGCGCGGCAGTAGCTTCATCGGCGGCTGCGCTCAACTCTCAGCTCAGCAAAGAAGCGAATGACAACAGCCAAGGCGGCGACAGCTCTGAAATAGACAACGGCGTATTTGACGACTACGAAGGCGACAACCTCAACAAAACCAGAGTTTTCAGATTAAACAACTCGCAGAATTCCCCGAACAGCTACGGCGATCTGTTTGAGGATGAGATACCCAAAAACAGAAACGATCAGGACGACCCGTATGACAGGCGCGACTACTACGGCAACCCCCGCGACGACGAGTATGATGACGATCAGGAGCCCGCTCAAAGGAGCAAAAGCTTTATCATCGGCATTATCGTCGTGATCGCCGCAGTTATTCTGGCGCTTGCCGGATTTGCGGTATTCGCCGCCCAGAACGGTTGGTTCTCGGGCAATTCCGGCGATAAAAAGACCGAGGAACCCACAGTTACGGTTACGGCGTCTGACGCGACAGCGGCGACCGTTGCTCCGGCGACCAAGGCGACCGAGGCTGCAACTGTACCCGAAACCACAGCGGAAGAAGTGACCGAGCCCACCGAAACCGAGGAGCCCACCACCGTGCCGATCGACGCAGAGATAACTCCGCTTGACGTTACCGGCTTCTACTACGACTACGCCGAGATCGTCCTTAAAGATCAGGGCTTTAACGTTGAGATACAAAGAGAGGACAGCAGCGACGTTGAAAGAGGCTTTGTTATCTCTATGTCTCCCGACAGCTCCGCGCCCGTAAAATACGGCAGCACCATAACGCTCATCGTTTCTAATCGCGCCGATTCCGGCTCGTCCGACGGTCAGAGCAGCGCTTCATCCGACGATCAGAGCAGCACTACCGCCGAAAATAACGAAGGCGGAGAGAATAATTATTCATACTAATATAAGAACGGCAGCCGCATTGCGGTTGCCGTTGCCAATACAAATCCTTTATCTCGGGAGTAATCCGATATGAAAGAAAAACTACTGAAAATTTGGGGCAGCGACATTCTGTTCGCGTTTTTGCTCAACGCCTTTTTCCTGGCGATAAGCATCCTGTTTACCTCGTTTAGCTACGACGGTACCGCGGACTACCACAGCTCCGTATTGATCAGCCAAAAGCATTTTTACACCAACTCGGGCGTCAACTATATCCTCGCGGTCATCATCGGCACCATCCAATACGCGCTGCCCGGTATAAACTGCTTTGTGCTGTTCGAGGTGCTTGCTTCCTTTGCCGCGTTCACGTCGATAACCTTTGTTTTTGCGGACAAATTCAACAAGCGCAAGGCGCTGATATTCACCATCCTGCTCAACATTATGTTCGCGCTGCAGCATTACGCCTCGGTCAACAGCTACAGAACGGCGGCGCTGCTGTGCGCCGCGGGATTCCTGCTGATCCTGCTTGCGGTATATCAAAAGCGCTACAGCTTTTCGTGCTGGGTGGGCGTAGTCGAGGTATTGTTCGGCTCGTTTTTGAACATAACATATTTCTTCGTTGCGCTCGGCTTCGGCGTCGCGTTCTTCTTTGGCGATCTGATAGCCAAGAAAAAGTACCGCCTGCCGTTTAGAAAGCTGTTTTGGTATTTCAGACCGTTCCTGCTTATGTTCCTGCTTGTCACGGCGCTGACGCTGGGGCTCAGCCAGTTCTCGTTCTCGGTCAATCACGCTACAAATGAATCGACTGAGTTTTACGAATATTCGGCGGCGCAAACATCCGTCAACACCCTTCCCTACCCCAGCTATTCCGACCACATCGAGGAATTCGAGAAGGCGGGCATCACCTCGGAAGCGGACTACACGCTTTTGAAAAACGGTTACTACGACAGCGACAACTCGCTTAACGCAAACGCAATAAAGACCGTCCGCGAGATACAGCAGAAGGAAAACCCGAAGGACTTCGGCAGCGCGGCGTACTCGATTTTTGAGGACAACTATGTTGAGGCGATACAGTTTGACCGCTCTATCAGCGTCATAGCGGTCTACCTTACGGTGTCGCTCGTGTTCATTCTATATCACAAGAACCGCTTCTCGTTCTTCCCGCTGTTTTATTTTATCGTCGGCTACCTGTCAAGCTTTTTGATACGGCTTTTCTACAACAATACCGAAAACCTGACCTACGGTATATGGGTGTTTATGATAGCTATGCTGCTCAACTCCTTCAACTTCGAGCTTGAGCGCAAGGAGAGGACGAATAAGCTGAGGCAAAACAACGGCTACCTTATCATCTCCGCCTCAATAGTCATCGGGCTGGCGGTGCTGAACGGCGTGATATACTACAACAACATGCCGAAGCTTGAGGAAGAAAACGAATCGCGCTTTTTGATTTCGGAGCTTGACCGCAACCCCGACTGCTACTACGTGATGGATCCGGACACAAAAGAGGATTTCATCAAAACCACCACAAACTACATACATCCAATGTGGGGCTTTGACGACAGCTATCTGAGCAACCTTGACGACTTCGGATACTTCCACAACGAACAGATACTGCGCAAGCGCAATCTGTCCGATAACATCTATCAGGCGCTGCTCAGCAAAAAGAAGATTTATGTCATAGACAACAACATAGTGTTCAAAAAGGAAAAATACTTCTCTGAGCATTATACCCAAAACAACGCCAGAGCGTATTACGAGCTGGTATCCGAGCCTCAGGGCTACAAAATCTATAAGGTAATGTCAAATCAATAAGCCAAAACCAAAAGCCTTCCCCTATGCGCATCAGTTCACAGGGGAAGGCTTCAAATTTTATACCAGTTTTTTGCTCAGCTTTCGGCGTTTTCCAGAATGAATATAGCTTGCTTGTACTTATTCACCCTTTCAATCGCTTTATCGTCTACTTCATCTAATCGAGTCAGATCACTGTTATGAGCCAAATCAGCCAGCTTGACTTTTCTTGCTATCGGATTATCTTTCATCGCTCTGACGTAATCCAAATATGGTACATCATCGTTATGCGTCATCAACGAAAGAGCCTCTGTAACTTCCTCCGGGAAGCCATTTCTTCTCAAATCATCAAGGGTAATATCCGTATCTTCCACAACATCGTGAAGCAAAGCAACGCAAGTTGAATACTCATCATCCATCTGTTCGGCAAGATGAAACGGGTGATACACATATGGCAGACCGCTTTTGTCTACCTGATTCTTATGAGCGTCAAATGATATTTTTATCGCGTTTTTCGTTAACGGGGTATATATCATAAATCTCACCTCAAGGTTTCTTACCGATAAAATATCGGTGCATGTTTCCTGTCATCAGGTCTTATTATTTCTCTCTGTTGAGCCTGAACTCCACCGCTCTTTTGAGATATTCCAGGTACTTTTCGTCACGGCACATCGCCTTGCCGGGCGTGTCCGAAAGCTTTGCGACCGGTCTGCCGTTGACGTACTGAAGCTTGATAACGATATTCAGGGCAGTCTCGCAGGTATCGTTGGATACGAACGTGCCGATGCCGAAGGAAACCTTGGTTCTGCCGCTGAAATAGTCGTACAGCTTCTGGGCACGGTCAAAATCAAGACTGTCGCTGAAAAGAAGGAGCTTGGTTTTGGGATCGACGCCGTACTTCTCGTAGTGCGCGATGATCTTCTCACCCCACGCGTAAGGATCGCCGCTGTCGTGGCGAACGCCGGTGTAGTTGTTTACCATCGAACGGTTGAAGTCGAGCAGGAAAAGATCGGTCGTGATTGTATCGGTCAGCGCCGTGCCGTTATCTCCGTCGTATTCCGCATACCAGTCCTGCATGGCGTAATGGTTAGTGTATGCTAGGGGAATGGAGTCGATGCCCTGATACATCTGAACGAACTCGTGCGCATACGTGCCGATCGGCGTAACGTTATACTTCATGGCAAGGTAAACGTTTGAGGTGCCTACGCATTTGTCGGTCTCGGTCACCAAACGTTTCACAACGACGTCCTCCCATTCGCGGGACAGACGGCGGCGGCATCCGAACTCGGCAAACTTGAAGGAATAAGTGCCGTCGTTCATCGCTTTGATCTTGGCGTCAAGACGCTCCTCGGCGGATTTGCGGAGCTTATCATAATCGAACGCCATACGGAAGTAAACTTCATTGATGATCTCCAGCAGATAGATCTCAAACTGCATCGCGGAGAAAAGCGGTCCGTCAACTACAACGGAAAGCTCGCCGTCTGCGTTCAGCTCGATCGTAACATAATCGCGGATGGGATGCCAGAGGCGAAGGAACTCTACGTAGTCGTTCTTGATAAAGCGGATAGAACGAAGATAATCAAGCTCATCCTTTTTGAATCTCAGTGTGCAGAGATGATCGACCTGCGCTTTGATCTCCTCAGCCATTTCAGGCGTAAAAACGATGTCTTTATTGCGGCATTTGAAGTAATACTGACCGCAAAGATCGGTGTGCTTGTGAAAGATCACCTGATCCATATTGAATTTGTAAAGGTCTGTGTCAAGAAGCGACACAACGATAGGTTCAAGTTTCATATAAAGGACTCCTTCTTTTTATATGGTTTTCAGAATATACAGTTAAACGATCGGGATCGCGTATTGGATGATGTCATAGTGATCGAACGCAAGCTCATCTTTTTTCAGACCACTGACGTCAACCCATGACGCGTAAAGCGCGTCGCTGTTCGCGATCGGTTTTACCGCGCTCTCGTCAACGATGATCCGATATGCGACGCTGATCACCCAACCGCGGGGATCTCTGTCTTTTGTTGACGTGACCTTTACAAGATCGCGCTCGCTAATGTCGGCGGAAACGGTCGTTTCTTCCATAAGCTCTCTTGAAGCGGCATATTCCAAAGATTGATCTTCCGGAAGATAAAAACCGCCCGGCAGCGCCAGCTTGTTGACATAGGGATGATCCGCCCGGTTGATCAGCAGGATCTTTGAACGATCCTTATTGAAAACGACCAGGTCGACCGCGACCGAAGGCGCGTCATAGCTCTTTCTGTCATATTTTTCGAGATAAATGTCCTCGCCTTTTTTATCGTTCAGCCATTTGTCAGACATCACAAACATTTCCTTGACGCTGCGCTCGCTGTAAAACAGAGGAATAATGCCGTAAAGATGAGCGGCGCCGTAATCTGTCAGCATGAAAGTGTCGTCGTCCGCAAACTGCATCAGGCTGTTCTTTTCAAGGAAGTCGATCTGACCTTTGTAAACCTCTCTGAAATCCTCGTTGAACCGCGCTTTGTATGACTTCATTGAGATAAATCCGAAGTAAAACATTACCGAGATCGCCTTGGCTCTGACTTCTTCTATAGGCATGTCGGCAATATCGTTGATGGGCAGGAAGCCCTGATCGATGGCTTCAAAATACTTCTTCAGCTTATGGTCGGCACAGCCCAGATTGTAGGCAAGATAATTGCCGACAAAGGACTGCGCGCCGAGTCCGAAACCGACGTATGAAGTCGCGTCTATGACTCTCTTCGTCAAATAGGACGACGTACCCATATCGCCGGGGATGCGGCTGAACGTATTCTTCCCGTTATTCGCTATATATCCTGCCTCTTTAAGCAGATTATACGCGATATCATATTGACGGTTGACCTTGTATAGCGTAACGCCCTGCGACTCTGCCTCCAGCTTCGTGCCCTTGTATCTGTTTCGATACAGGGTGATAAATTCGGGGTTGAGTGCGATCGTGTATTTGATCGTATTCGCAAAGTCCTCGTCGGACTGGTTCAGGAACCCGTACATAAGGTCGATATTGAGTCTGTCGAATCCCGCTTTCCTGACATTATCGACCGCCTGCTCATAAAGAGATTTGGAGCCTTCGCGTCCGAGCGATTCAAGCAGCTTTTCCGAAACAGTCTGGAAGCCCATCGAGATTCGGTTATAGCCCATAGCTTTTATTGCCTTGAGCTTGTCAATGTCTTTTGCGGCGATAACGGGGGTGGTCTCTATACTCATATAGATACCGTCATTCAGATTGAATCTCTTGATCGAATCTGTGATCCTCTGCAGGTTCTCAACGGACAGATAAGAGGGCGTTCCGCCGCCGAGGTCATATCCGACAATCGGTTTGTCCATGATTATTTGCCGATACATCTCGATTTCTTTCAGCAGATACTCAACATATTTATCCGCATCGCCCTCGCACGGCTTATCAAGGACAACATATTCGCAAAACTTGCATCTGGACTGGCAGAACGGAACATGGACATAAAGGCAAAGCTCTTTCTGATTTTCAATGTTTTCACTGACGACGCGGTATATCTCATCATGGGCATGAACCTCATACTGAGCCAATGAATTGGGGCGTAACGGATACGCCGTATTACAATAATGGTGAAACTTTATACCGCGGTCAAATACTTCTCTACACTTCATTGCTTCTGCTCCTTTCAGATTTTGGGGTCAAACGCCGGCATAAGCTGCAGCTTAAACGCATTCATCTTGTGCTTTTTGTCGATGATTTCTTTCTTGGCTTGGTTTTCTATCACGCCTTCGCGGATATATCGGTCGAGCTCTGCGTATGTGAAACCGAGATTATCTTCATCCGTCTTTCCGCATAGTCCGTCGCTCGGAACCTTGTCAACAAGAATCGCGGGAAGTCCGAGAAGCCTGCCGATCGCTTTCATCTCCCGAACCGTCAGGTTGGAGCATGGTGAGAAGTCGCCGACGCTATCGCCGTAACGGGTGGAATAACCTACCCAATCTTCCGAAAGATTGCAGGTGTTTGCCACTCTTCCGTTATGACTCTGCGATACCGCGTAAAGCGTGGACATTCTGATCCTCGGCGCAAGATTTATTCTGCTCTGTTCGGACAGTTCAAACGGGATGTTCTTAACGACCCCGTCAAAGGCGTCCTTTATATTCACAATATAATGGCGGATCCCAAGGTGCTCGACGAGCAGCATCGCCATATCGATATCCGCTTGTTCGCCATTGGGCATCAGCACGCCGATCACTCTGTCCTTGCCGAGCGCCTCAACGCAAAGCGCCGCGACGATGGAGCTGTCTTTTCCTCCGGAAATGCCGATCACGGCGTTGCATCCGGGTCCGTTTTCCTCAAAAAATTTCCTTATCCACTCAACACATTCGTTTTTTGATTTTTCAACGTGCCCCCTTCCCCGAATTGATAGACAGAAAAAAGTGTGGTAAAATGGAATGGAAACAAAAAATAGAAGGAGAGAAATATATGACTAACAAAAAGGGGA
>CACYPV010000044.1 GCA_902776375.1 uncultured Ruminococcus sp.
CCGCAGCCGTTGTTGCCGCAGCCGCAGCCATTGTTGCCGCCGCAGCAGCAGAGAATGAGAAGAATCAGAATAATGCAGCCGCAGCCGCCGTTATTGCCGAAGAAATTCATGCACTTACCTCCTTTCGCTTACACTACATTCTATTGCGTAAGGGGAAAAGTGTTACCGAGGTTTTTTAACCGAATCATCCATTGACTGATTTTACAAAAAAATTACATTTTTTATCATTATTTTCTACAAGTTGTTTTTATCGTTGCTTTGTGTTTTTGTATCTTTTGTGATATAATATAATAAGATTAGTGTTTTTTATGGAATGATTTGGCTTTTTTAGCGATTTATTCCTTTTAATATCAATGCAAATCCATACTTTTCAGGAGGTAATGCCTTATGAAAAAACGATGTAAAAGCTTTATCAGCTTGCTGCTGTGCGTGCTGATGCTGACGTCTGTTTGGACGGCGCTGCCGGTCACCGTGACCGCGGCGGACGACCAAAAGTGCGGCGAAAACGTAACATGGAGCTTAGCTGACAATGTGCTGACCATCAGCGGCACAGGCGAAATGTACGATTACTCTCAGGAAAACAGAGCCCCGTGGTATTCCAACAACGCGAGTATCAACTCGATAGTGATAGAGAACGGCGTTACCGGCATAGGCGATTACGCGTTCTTTTGGCTGGGATATGTGACCGAGGTGAGCATTGCCGACTCCGTTACCTCTATAGGCAACGGCAGCTTTCGCGCGGTCAATCATCTGCAAAGCGTCACTATCCCCGACAGTGTTGAAAGCATAGGAAGCAACGCGTTTACAAGCTGCGGAATGCTGCGCTCGCTTGAGATCCCCGACAGCGTTACCCAAATAGGGGACAACGCGTTCTCCTATTGCGGCGAGATGGAGAGCATTGCGCTCCCCTCAAATCTCACCTCTATTAGCAGCGGACTGTTGAGGTCATGCCGCAGCCTTACAAGCGTCACCATTCCCGAGAACGTCGCCGCTATAGGCGACTACGCGTTCGCGGAATGTTACGCCCTTAGCGAGCTGACTATCCCCGAAACCGTTACCTCCGTAGGTCGTGAAGCTGTCGACGGCAGCGCTTTTAAAAGGCTGATAATCGACAGCAAAAACATTTCGTTCCATAACGCTTCCTTCTACGGCGTCGGAAACAACGGAAAGGCAGAGCTTGTACTTCCCGCCGATTGGGAGGGGACTGTGCCCGACTCCAACGGTACATGGTACATGGGTCATTTTGACCTTGCGTACACGGTAACTTTTGACCGCAGCTACGGCATGGAGGCTATCCCCGAGCAGTATGTAAAGAGCGGCGGGCACGCGACCGAGCCGCCTCAGCCCGAGATCTTCGGCTATGATTTTGACGGCTGGTACAGCGATGAGCAGCACACACAGCGCTTTGACTTTTCGTCTGACGTCATCACCGGTCACACAGTGCTCTACCCGCATTTTACCGAGATACCTCACGGCTTCTGCGGCGAAAACCTTTCCTGGATGATCAGGGACGGCGTTCTCACCATCAGCGGCACCGGCGCGATGTACGACCGAAAGGTGCTTTACACCGACGATGACTTTGACAGATACGCGTCTTCCGTAACAAAGGCGGTCGTTGAAAGCGGCGCCGTAAGCGTGGGCTGCTACGCGTTCAGGGAGCTGCCTAACCTGCGCGAGGTCGTGCTTCCCGACACCGTTACCGTGATAGGCAGCGACGCCTTTTACCTTTGCAAAAGCCTTAACAGTATCAACATCCCCGGCAGCGTCACGTCCATCGGCAACTACGCCTTCGCATACACCGCGTTTACCGACTTTGTACTTCCCGAGGGCGTTACGTCCGTCGGCAACTGGGCGTTCCGCGACTGCAAATCGCTCAAAAGCTTTAAATTCTCCGACTCCGTAACAAGCGTCGGTCAGCACACATTCGCGTTCTGCTCCGCGCTTGAAAACGTGACGTTTGGCGCGGGCATCACCACCATCCCGTTTGGCATGTTCTATGTGTGCGAATCGCTTGAGAGCTTCGTCGTGCCCGACACAGTAACCGCCATTGAGCCCGAGGCGTTCCAAACCTGCCCCGAGCTGGTCTACGTAAAAATACCCGCAAGCGTTACCCGCGTTGAAAGAAGGGTGTTTGATCAAAGCCAAAACGTGACCGTGGAGTGTACGCCGGGTTCGGCTGCGCAAACGCGCGCTGACAGCGAAAACGTCAATTATATGATAGCGCTCAACGAGGCAAACTTCCCCGACGCGGCTTTCAGATCGCAGCTTTCACCCTACAGCCAAGGCGGCTATATCAAAAAAAGCGCTATAGATAATACCGAGTCGCTCGCCTTCACAGGCAATCAGATCCAATCGCTTGAGGGCATAAAGGCGTTCTTGAAGCTGAAAAGCCTGGACTGCTCCAATCAGAGGCTCAGCGACCTCGACGTCATAAATCTAAGGCTTGAAAGCCTTAAATGCAGCGGCAATCAGCTCAACACCCTTACGCTCTACTGGAGACCCCTCGAGCTTGAAATGTACAATCAGGTAAAGCCCGGCAATGCCTTTTTGGGCTGGTATCTTGACGCGGAATTAAGCAACCCCGTCTACGACAGCTCAAGCCTGTCCGACAAAACTATTTACGCCAAATACACTTCATATACCATTACATACGCTCAAACAGAGTTCGGCGAGGTCACAGGCCCCGCCACAGGCGGCCCCGGCGAGAACGTCACGCTGACCGTTATCCCCGCGCCGGGCTACATCCTCGACACGCTCACGGTGAAGAACGCTTCAAACAACGACGTAGAGGTCACCGGCAACTCCTTTGTAATGCCGTGGTCAAACGTCACCGTGTCCGCAACGTTTACGACCGCTCCTATACCCATATATGATATCACCATAGGCAGCTTCGAAAACGGCTCCGTGACCGCGGATAAGGATCAAGCCGAGGCGGGCGATCCCGTTGCGCTGACCGTCACGCCCGATACCGGCTGCAGGCTTGTATCCCTTACGGTCAAGGACTCCTCAAATCAGGACGTTGCACTGACAGGCAACACCTTTACCATGCCCGCGTCATCCGTTACAGTGAGCGCGGTGTTTGAAAAGATAAGCTACACAGTGACCTGCCGCAGAGCGGATCACGGCTCGATCTGGACGTACCCGAATAAAGCGAAATACGGCGATACCGTGAAGGTTCATCCAACAGCCGACACGGCGGATTATCAGCTTTCGGAATTCATTGTTTTTGATGAAAACGGCGTTCCCCTTACGGTCACTGTCACGGGCAACTCCTTTGTGATGCCTGCGTCGAACGTAAGCGTCCAGCCCGTGTTCAGGCAGCGTCAGGCTTACGCGGTCTATGACGCTTTGTATCAGACCCTGACCTTCAAATACGACGTTTTCATGCCGGACGGCACCGCTTGGACGCTTCCCATTCCCGACGGCTTGCCCGAATGGAGATACAATACTGTTTCAAAAGCGATATTCGACCCGTACTTCAAAAACTACAAACCCACCACCACAAAAAACTGGTTCAGCAATTTAAGATATATGACCGAGATCGAGGGCATGCAGTACCTCGACACCTCGGAAGTCACCAACATGAAGAACATGTTCTCAGGCTGCCGCGCGCTTACCTCGGTAGACCTCAGTCATTTCGACACTAAAAAAGTAACGGATATGTCCGGCATGTTCTATTTCTGCGAAGCCCTTTCCTCGATAAACCTTGATAACTTCTACTTTACCAAGGTCAAAAAAATAACGGGCATGTTTGACGGCTGTAGCCAACTCGCCTCGCTCAGCTTATGGGGCAAAAGCGCGCCCGAGCTGACGGATATGTCCAACCTGTTTTATAACTGCTACAACCTGAGCTTTGTGGACATTCGCGGCATAGACGCCTCAAAAGTCACCAATTTCTCCAGCATGTTCTACAACTGCAGACTTCTTACCACGCTCAGCATGACCGGCTTCACGACCCGCGACGCAAGAGACATGTCCGGAATGTTTGAAGGCTGCCGCGCGCTGACTTCGCTCGACCTCAGCGGCTTCGGCACGTCAAATGTGACCAACATGTACGGCATGTTCAATAACTGCGGAAGCCTTACCGCGCTCGATCTGAGGACCTTCGAAACCTCCAACGTGTACGAGATGTCGTATATGTTCACCAACTGCTATTCGCTAAAAACCATCACCGTTGGCGGCGGTTGGGACGTCGGTTTTGTTTATAATTCCTTCAACATGTTCAAAGACTGCAACGCGATCAAGGGCGGCAACGGCACCGAATATGACTCGTCTCACATTAGCAAAAACTACGCCTGCATCGACAGCGCCGAACATATTGGCTACCTTACGGGAGTTTACTACACCGTCACTTGGAAAAACTACGACGGAAGCGTTATCGATACCACAAGCGTCCTCTGCGGCGAAATGCCCGCACATGCAGACGTGACTCGGGAAAGCGACGAAAGATTCATATACACCTTTGCGGGCTGGAGCCCTCAGCTCGCCCCCGCAAAATACGATACCGCATACACTGCTGTATTTACCCAAACTCTTAAAAAATACCGCTACAACAGCTCTACAGGCGAGCTTGTTCTGGTTTGGGGCGATTTCAGCAAAAATGAAAAGTGGGGAAGCGATGTGACCCGCGGCAGCGTGACCTCTGTCACCGCCGAAAGCGGAGTTCGCTTTATCGGCGACTGCACTGAGCTATTCCGCGGCTTCGGAAGCTGCACAAGCTTTGATTTAAGCAACGTCGACACTTCCCAAATGACAAAGGCTACCGGAATGTTCGAACAGTGCTATGAGCTGACGTCGCTTGATCTCACGGGCTTCGACACCTCGCAGGTCACCGATATGAGCGAAATGTTCTTCCAGTGCAACAAGCTTCAAACGCTCAACGTCGGCAGCTTCGACACCTCTCACGTCACAAGCATGTATCAGATGTTCTACCACTGCAGCAAGTTGGGCTCGCTCGACCTCAGCAGCTTCAACACCGCCAAGGTCACCAATATGTCGCGCATGTTCTTAACCTGCGACAGCCTTGCATCCGTCACGGTGGGCGACAACTGGAGCACAGCCAATGTGACGGATTCGACCGATATGATCAGTGGCTGCGATAACCTTACGGGCGGCGCCGGCACGGCATATAACGACAGTAATCCCAAGGATAAAACCTACGCCCATGTCGACGGCGGAACGGTCGATCCCGGATATTTTACATCGACAAACACGGTTTACACCATAACTTGGAAAAACTACGACGGCACTGTTATTATGACGAATACCGTCAGGGACGGCGAGACCCCAGCCTACAGCGGCTCAACTCCCGTCAAGTCCGCAGATGACGGCTATAACTACGTCTTTGCGGGCTGGTCGCCGAAGATAGCCCCCGTCAAGGAGGACACCACCTACACCGCGACCTTTACAAAGACCAAGGTTGTAAGCTACATAGACGAAAACGGCGAAACGAAAACCGTCACGGCGACCGTGCTGACGGGCGGGGAGGAGACCCTGGGCGAGGGCTTCTACGCCGTGACCGAGGACGTCACATTCAGCGGCAAGCTAACCTTTACCGACGCCGCAAGCCTGATCCTCTGCGACGGAAAAACGCTTACGCTCGACAGCAGCGACGATGAGGCTTTCGCTGTCGTGACTGCTTCGCTCAAAATTTTCGGTCAGGAGAACGACACGGGAACGATAGAGTTCGCGGCAGAGGACGCGGATTCGCAGCAGGTAGTCTATTTTGAAGAGCTCGAGCTCTACGGCGGAACTATCCTGTCAAACAGCAAAAACGATCTTATTCTGGCTGCCGGCAGCATTACCGTGAACGGCGGCAACATAACCGATACCGCGCTGATATCCTTGGATAGTATCAGCATTAACGGCGGCGATGTGTCTGTTGATACCGACATTGTGTACGCGATCGCCGCGTCCAATGAAATAAACATAAACGGCGGCACGGTCTATGCTAAGGGTATTGAGGACAGCATACACTCCGAAGGCGCTCTCAACCTCAGCTGGACGACCGAGAACGACAGCGTTTACGCCGAAAACTATTCCGGCAACGTTGTGCTCAAAAAGGACTTCACCGACGGCAACAATGCCTACAAGGCGGGCGCGGTAGAGGACAATACCGCGATCAGCGGCAAAAGGCTTTACGCCGCGCATAACCACAGCTACGGTCAGCCCGTCTGGTCGTGGAGCAGCGATCACAAGCAAGCCACGGCGACCTTTACCTGCACCATCTGCGGACACGAGGAAGCTGTAAATACCGTCCCTGTCTGTCAGCTGATAGATCACATCTGCACCGAAGCCGGCACTAACCGCTATGTGGCGACCGTGACCTTTGAGGGCAACACCTACACCGACACAAAGACGGCAGGGGTTCAGGCGACTCAGCACACATGGGACGAAGGACGTGTGATGATACACGTTCATTGCATGCGAGACGGCGTGACCCGTTACTACTGCACCGCCTGCGGAACTAAGGACGACAGGATAGTAAAGTGCCCGGGCTCGCATAATTTCGTCAGGAGAGAGGTCTCTTATGAAGAATTCAAGGAGGAGACCGAGGGCGGCAAGTCCGCGCACACCCACTTAAATAATACCAAGGGCGGCGAAGATACCAAATACTACATCAGCGAGTGTCAAAACAGCGGCTGCGACACCAAGCTGGTGGAATACGGCGGCAACACCTACCTGAGAGTAGGCGAGAGCGATTACGCCAGCGACGCCGAAACCTGCGCCAGCGACGCCGATCTCACCTCAAAGCTCGTCGGAGATATCGCAGGCGAGGTCACCTCAGTAGGCGCGTCTGGCGGAATACTTGTTTCCACGGGCATCGCGTCATTGCTTGAAGCTGACGGAGCGCTTGCGCTGTTTGGCGGCGCAGTCGCCGCCGTGACGGCAGTCACCATGCTGTTCTCCCTGCATAAATCCGATAAGAGCAAGGAATGCGATCACCAAAAGGTAAGGCTAACCACAAAGGAGCCCACCTGCACCGAAAAGGGCAAATATCAGGTGGTCTGCTCCATCTGCGGCACTCAATTTGATTCCGGCGATATCTCGCCTCTGGGTCACAACTGGTCAAGCTGGGCAGTCGCCAAGATAGACGAGCTCCTTATGGAGGTCACTAAGACCCGTCAGTGCACCCGCTGCAAGGAAAAAGAGGAGAAAAAGGACAGGCTTGCCATTGCCGATCTTAAAATAGCCTACAGCGACGACGGAACAAACTACGTCGAGGACGAATACTCCGTAGACGGCACCGGAGCGCACAGCAAATGCTCTGTTTACTTCACCGATTACCAAAGCCTGCTCAGCGGCTCGCTGACCCACGCGGTCGATGAAGAGGGCGCAGGAAACTTCACCTTCGTCGCGACCGAGAAAAACGGCTACGAGTTTGTCGGCTGGTACACCGGCAACATCGTTCAGCTCACAGACCAAGCCCACGCCGCCGCGCCGAAATACGGCAGACAGGTTTACTACGCCCGCTTCAAAAAGCGCACGCTCAAATTTGAGTATAAGTTATACGACGGCGACAACAAGGGCGGCGGCTCCGCAAAGAGCGGCAAGCTAAAGGTAGAAGTCGGCGAAAAGACCTATGAAAAGAGCTTTGATAAAGACAATAAAAGCTGCACCATCAGTATAGACAACGAGTACCTGATGCCTGACAGCGTGTTCAAGGTAACGCTTGCCGCCGAGCCCGACGATAAATGCGCGTACTTAAAGGATGTGCGCACCGACTACAACGGAAGCGCCGGAGTGGGAACCAAGGATCGCGTTATATCGTCATCGACCGACGACGATATCCACGTGATGAAAAAAACCGAGCACAAATATAACGTCACCATGGCGGAGCTGCTCTTGAACGGCAAGCAGAATATAGACAAGGTGCAGTTTGCCACCGATCTTGAAAAGGGCATGAAGATCAAGGTCGACAAGACCGATACTGAAAAATTCGAAGGCTGCTCCACCAAGATACGCTACAAGCTCAACGGCGAAGAAAAGTGGAAAACCGCGACCGACGGTATCACCATGATCTACAAGAGCGGCGACAAATTCAAGCTCTCCGCGACCGCAGCCGAAAACATGAGCTTTGACGGCTGGCGCATGAACAGCAAGATCATCACCACCGATACCGACTATGAGTCGACGGTATACGCCGACGCGGTCTACACGCCGATATTCCGTTCGACCGTTATCCGCGCCAACTATGTCGACGTGTTCAACAACTTTATCGCGACTCAGGAAATAGGCGAAAGACCTCCCACGCCCTTTACCTACGCGGGCTATGAGTTCACCGGCTGGGACAAGGAGCCCACCGAGGTCATCGAGGACGGCGAGATCATAACCGCTCAGTACAAACGTGTACACGACAAGGTCACCGTGACCGCCGACGGCTGCACTATAACCGGCAAGGTCGACGGCAGGGAAACCACAGCCGACAACACTCTGGACGTCGATTTCGACACCTATGTGACCGTCAAAAAGGAAGGCACGACCTGCTGGAAGGTCGGCGACAAGATCGTAGCCTACGGCGAAGAATACACCTTCCTGGCTAACGTCAACCTCGTATTCAGCGCAGTCGCCGAGTCTCAGGAAGAGCAAAAGCCGCTGGTCATCATCGTTAACGTCAACAGGAACGACGCCGAAAGCTATCTGCTTGAATTCCTCGCAACGCGCTGGCTGCCCGAAAACTGCACCCTTATACAAGCGGGCTTCGTCTACGGCAAAGACCTTACGGACGACGACCTCAAGCTTGAAAACGTCGGCAAGCAGGGCTCTAACGAAAACTCGGGCAAGGTAAAGGTCGGCTATTGCGAGAGCACCGGCAACAACGGCGAATTCTATTTGATCTACGGTATACAGAACATGGACGCGCCCGCAACGGCAAAGGCGTTTATAAGCTATACCGACGAAAACAACGAGGTCAAGGTGCTGTATTCCGATATGGAAGTATTTATCTATGAGTAAGAGGTGATATGATGGACAACAAAGAATCCTATCAAAGAACGGAACTGAGTATTATCCGTTTTACGACCGAGGATGTTATCACGACAAGCAACCCGAGCACCCCGCAGATCGAGGGAGAGATGGACTGACGTGAAAGTAAAATACACACTTCTTGCCTGCCTTATCTCGCTTGCGCTTTTGTGCGCGTCGCTGCTGCCCGCGTATGCCGCAACGGAATATCGCAGCGGTATCTTCACATACGCCCTGCGCACCGACGGCACGGCTGAGATCACGGGTGTGACTTTTGAGGAAGGGCAGACCCGCCTCGATATCCCCGAACAGCTCGACGGGCACGCTGTCACCTCTATCGGCTATTACGCGATGGGCAACTACGCAGACCTGCAAAGCGTGACGCTCCCCGAAACGCTTACGGAAATCGGCAACGGAGCGTTCAGCCTTTGCAAGGCGCTGACGGATATCAAGCTGCCCGGCGGCTTGAAAAAGATAGACACCGCGGCGTTCTTCGGCTGCTCATCCCTTAAAAGCGTCGTGATACCGCAGGGGGTCGCCTCCATAGGCAACACAGCCTTCCGCCAATGCGTATCGCTTGAATCGGTTTTGATACCGGACAGCGTGACCTCAATAGGGAAGATGGCGTTCTTCGACTGCGGCTCGTTGTCATGGATAATGCTGCCGCAAAGCATGGACAGCATAGGGGATATGGCGCTCGGCTATTATCTCGACGGCGAAGCACAGGCTGACCCAACGTTCCTCGTTATCGGCGGCAGCGCCGCGCAGAGCTATGCCGAAAACAACGGGCTGATGTACCGGGAAGCGCTTCCGTATAGTACCGGCGACGTCAATCTCGACGGCAAAATAAATATCCGCGACGTCGCCGCTATAGCGCGCCATGCTGCGTACTTCATGCAGCTCACAGGCGAACAGTATTTCGCGGCAGATACCGACGGCAACGGCGTCGTCGATATAAACGACGCCACTCATTTGCAGAGATACCTTGCGGAATTTGAAATAATACTTGGATAAAAAAATCTCCCGGCTTCCGTAACAGAAGTCGGGAGAATTATTATTTATAATTAGACGTTAAAGCGGAACAGCACCACGTCGCCGTCCTTCATCACATACTCCTTGCCCTCGCTGCGGACAAGTCCCTTTTCCTTTGCCGCCGCCATGCTGCCGCAGGCTACAAGGTCGTCAAAGGCGATGACCTCGGCGCGAATGAAGCCGCGCTCAAAGTCGGAATGTATCTTTCCGGCCGCTTGGGGAGCCTTTGTGCCGTTTTTGATAGTCCATGCGCGCACCTCCTGCTTGCCGGCGGTGAGGTACGAGATGAGTCCCAGCAGCGCGTAGCACTCCTTGATAAGGCGGTCAAGTCCGCTTTCTTCAAGCCCCATGTCGGCGAGGAACATTTCCTTTTCCTCGGCGTCCATCTCGACGATCTCCTCCTCGATCTGGGCGCAGATGGGCAGCACGCCCGCGTGCTCCTCGGCGGCTATTTCCTTGACCTTTTTGAAGCCCTCGTTGCTGTCCAGCCCGTTGGTGAAATCCTCGTCGCTCATGTTGGCGGCGTAGATGACGGGCTTGCTCGTCAGCAGAGCGACCTCGCTCAGCAGCGCCTGCTCTTCCTCGTCGCACTCAACGCTTCTGGCGGGCTTTCCGCTTTCGAGAGTTTCCAAAACGCGGGTGTAAAAATCAACGTCGCGCTGATACTTTTTGTCGCCCTTGACCATCTTCTTCGTCTTGTCTATCCTGCGCTCCATCATCTCAACGTCAGAGAGGATGAGCTCAAGGTTGATGGTTTCGATATCACGCGCGGGGTCTATGCTGCCCTCGACGTGGATGATGTCATCGTTCTCAAAGCAGCGCACCACATGCACTATAGCGTCGCACTCGCGGATATTGGACAAAAACTTGTTGCCCAAGCCCTCGCCCTTGGAAGCGCCCTTCACTAAGCCCGCGATATCGACAAACTCGATGGTGGCGGGGGTGTATTTGTCGGGGTCGTACATCTCGGCGAGAACGTCGAGGCGCTTGTCCGGCACCGCGACAACGCCGATGTTCGGCTCAATGGTGCAAAACGGGTAGTTGGCGCTCTGCGCCCCCGCGTTGGTTATGGCGTTAAAAAGGGTGCTCTTGCCGACATTCGGCAGCCCCACGATTCCTAATTTCATTTTATTTCACTTCTCCTTTTTGAACTGTTTTTTGCGTATGGATTTAAGATAATTCTTTTGCAGCTCCTGCGGTTTATAAAAAAAGCTTTTTTCTGATTTTGTCAAAAGATTATTTGTATATTTTTCTTTAAGTAATTCCAGTGAACAAATAAAATCAGCGACCTGCAATAGTCTGTATTGCTGCGGAGACGCGTTCCTGAAATCTACATTTGTAAATGCGGTATTTAAAATCGTGTTTATTATCATACTCAATTCCTGCTGACCGTTATCGTAATAAACTATGATTTTATCATAGTTCTGAAAAAAGGTCAGGTTTTCACGGATAAAGGCAGAAAGATGATTTGCTATTCTCGCCGACAGCAGCATCTTGTTTGGAGCTTCTTTTTTCTTTATAACGATGCTGAAATATTTGATTTGACACGACATTGTAAACCTTAATAATTTATTGATTATTTTTCTGCGTTCATCTATAGACAGATTTGTGTATGGTGGTTCTCTGCGAATAATGGGGTGAGTGTTGAATATATTTATCGTGAAATCCGCAATCCGATAATTGAGCGTCCAGCCTTTCGACATATTCTCCGATATCGTTCTCCTGATCATGGAATACAAGCGTAACTATATAATAGGGCGTCTCATTGCTGTATTCACCGAAATCACCTGATTCGTCGATAAACACGCTCAATTCTTTCATTAAAATTCCTCTTTAACATATAAAACGGCGGGGAATATACTCCCCGCCTACGGTGGCCCCAGAGCTTTCGCCCAAGCCAAAGTTACCTGTATTCGCAACAGATACACAAGTAGTATCTCCTTGCATTATTATTATATCCTATATAACGTCATTTGTCAATATTCAAAGAGAAAAATGCTTTACGGCAGCACGTCGCGGAGGATCTCCAGCGTCAGCGACAGGAGCAGCAGCAGACCGTCGTCCTTGTGGTGGATGCCCCATTTGCGCAGGGCGTCGTATTCGGTGATGTTCGAAAATCTGAAAAACAGCTCCTCCCAGTCGTCCACGTTGTAGGGGCAGTCGTCATCGAGCGACAGCAGCCAGTTGTTGCGGTATTTTTTGTACAGATAACGCACGACGCTTTTGTTGCCCATCTGCGCAATGATCTCCTTGACCGTCTCTTTTTTGCCAATCGAGATTTGCGAAATAAGCTCCTGAGCCAGAAGATTTATCCTTTCGGGGCCGTTAAAAATCTTCTCCATATTATTTTGCTCCTTTTTACTGTTTTTTCATTACCCTGCGCAAGAAAAATACTTGCTAATTCCATGCATATATAGTATCATAATTCTAATGGGATTACAAGAAAAAGGTGATTTTATGACAGAAAAAACCGTATTTTTAAAGGTTGAAGAGCAAAATCTCGCCGTTTCCATGGGGAGCGGCAGTCTGGCCGTTTTGGCTACCCCCGCGGTGGTGGCGCTTATGGAGTACGCCGCCTCGTCGCTCGCCGATGATATCATAGGCGACAGGGTGCTCACGACCGTAGGCACGCGTATCTCGATAGACCATACCAGCGCCACGCCCGTCGGCGCGGAGGTGACCGCGACCGCAAGGCTTGTTAAGCAGGACGGCAGGACTTTTGAATTTGAGGTGAGCGCCGCCGACCAAAAGGGAGAGATCGCCCGCGGCACGCACACCCGCGTAAGCGTTAACGCAAAAAGGTTCCAGCAAAAGACAGACTGCAAATTTGCCCGCTATAAATACGTCCTTTTTGACCTCGACGGCACGATCAGCCGCAGCGCAGAGGGCATACGCGCCTCGCTTGAACATGCGATAAACGAGCTCGGCGCCGATATGCCCGACCTCAGCGACTACACAAGGTACATCGGCCCTCCGCTTATCGACATTTTCAAAAATATCGTGGGCTTGGACGACGAGCGGGCTGAGATAGGCGCCCACCTTTACCGAAGATACTACAGCAAGCGCGGCAAAATGCTCAACCATGCTTATGACGGCATAGAGCCGCTGCTTGAAAGCCTCAAAAGCAAGGGCGTAAGGTTGGCGGTATGCACCTCTAAGTACGAGTCTTTTGCCAGCGAGATAATCGAAATACTGGGGCTCGAAAACTACTTTGACGCGGTTTGCGGCTCAACTATCGACGGCAGCCGCAAGGACAAAAAAGACCTGATACCCTACGCGGTAGAGGCGCTGGGCGGCAGCTTTGAGCGCGATAAAGCACAGACCGTGCTGCTGGGCGACACCTTCTATGATACGCGCGGAGCCGTGGAGTGCGGCATCGACTTCATCGGCGTCGAGTACGGCTACGGCGACAAGGACGAAATGGTGCGCGAGGGCGCGACGGTGTTTGTGAAAACTCCCGCGGAAATCGAGGCGCTGATAATCTAAACGCTGATATTCACCCGTTGATTTGCATAGATATGAATATACTTTTTATGCTGCGGGTGATATGATGTTTGTTGTTCGGTTTTCGGTCAAAAATACAAAAAGGCTGTTTTTCGCCGCGCTTGCGCTTATTATCGCGCTTGCCGCGGTGTGCGTCACGGCAACGGTCATAATGCTTGAAAAACCGCGATGTACCGCGCGCAGCGAGGGGGCGGGGGAGTACAGCCTGAATGTGGAGAAAGGGCGATATGAGGCGTTTTTCAGCCAATTGGGGCTGAATGTCGATGAAGCTCACATGACCGAAAAAAACGTTATCATCCCCGCCGAATTCGACGAGGTATATACAGAGTACAACGAGCTGCAAAAGGCGGCGGGGCTTGATCTGGAGCCGTTCAAGGGCAAACAGGCGAGCCTGCTCACCTTCCCGCTAAACGGCGGCGCGGCGGAGTACGCGGCGATCCTCGTCTGCGACGGGCAGGTAATAGGCGGTCATTTGACCGACGGAGAATACGGCAGCGAAATGCTGCCCCTGACACAATAGGAAGCTATGGAACGACTTGACAAATACCTTTCCTCGCGCGGCGCAGGCAGCCGCAAGGAGGTACAAGGGCTGATAAAAAGCGGCGCGGTCACGGTTGACGGCGCCGTGTGCAAACAGACCGATCTTAAAATCGACCCCGACAGCGCGGACGTTACCGTAAACGGACAAGCTGTGGGGGAGAAGTTCGTTTATATAATGATGAACAAGCCCGCGGGCGTTGTGTCTGCTACCGAGGACAGCCGCGACAAGACCGTGATCGACATTTTGCCGAGTGACTTGAAAAGACGCGGGCTGTTCCCGGCGGGTCGGCTGGACAAGGACACCGAGGGTCTGCTTATAATCACGAACGACGGCGATTTCGCCCACAGAATGCTCTCGCCTAAAAAGCATGTCGAAAAAACCTACGTCGCATCGCTTGACGGCGAGATAACCGAGGACACTATATATAGTTTTGAGAATGGCGTTGAATTCTCGGATGGTTACAAATGTTTGCCGGCAAAGCTTGAAATCGGTGAAAACGGTAACAAAACTGTAGGAATTGTGACAATTTTCGAGGGAAAATACCACCAAGTTAAGCGAATGTTCGCTTCTTGCGGGCTAAAAATTGTGCACCTTAAACGAATATCGATCGGAAATTTGTATTTGGATAGCAAATTGCCCATAGGAGCATGCAAATCTTTGACAAATTTAGATATTCAGCGTATTTTTATCGGCAATATACACTAAAATAGCGTCCCATTTTTTACTTTATAATTATTTTAAATAAAATACGGCATGAATATTTAGTTAAAATCAGTATAGTAAAAAATTGCGAATAGTGCTATATTATTATATGTAAGTTATTACATAAACGGAGGTTTTTTTAAATGGCAAGCTTATCATTAAGAAATGTGTACAAAATTTACGACGGCAACGTAGTCGCGGTCAAAGACTTCAATCTTGAGATCGCGGACAAAGAATTCATCATCTTTGTAGGTCCTTCCGGCTGCGGTAAGTCCACGACCCTGAGAATGATCGCAGGTCTTGAGGACATCTCCAAGGGCGAGCTCTACATCGGCGACACTCTTGTAAACGATGTTGCTCCTAAGGACAGAGATATCGCGATGGTTTTCCAGAACTACGCTCTCTATCCTCACATGACCGTATACGACAACATGGCGTTTGGTCTTAAGCTGAGAAAGACTCCTAAGGATGAGATCAAGAGAAGAGTTGAAGAGGCAGCAAGGATCCTCGGTATCGAGCAGTTCCTCGAAAGAAAGCCGAAGGCTCTCTCCGGTGGTCAGAGACAGCGTGTTGCCATGGGTCGTGCTATCGTTCGTGATCCTAAGGTATTCCTTCTTGACGAGCCGCTCTCCAACCTGGACGCTAAGCTCCGCGCTCAGATGCGTACCGAGATCTCCAAGATCTATCAGAGACTCGGCACAACCTTCATCTACGTAACCCATGACCAGACCGAGGCTATGACTCTGGGCACCAGGATCGTTGTTATGAAGGACGGCGTTATCCAGCAGGTAGATACTCCTCAGAACCTTTACGACAAGCCCTGCAACGTATTCGTAGCCGGCTTCATCGGATCACCTCAGATGAACTTCATCGACGCTGTTGTCGACAAGAACGGCAGCAACTACACCCTCAACTTCGATAAGTACAAGGTTCCCGTTCCCGCTGACAAGTGCAAGGACGGCAAGCTTGACGCTTACGTAGGCAAGGAAGTTATGTTCGGCATTCGTCCCGAGCACGTTCACGACGAGGCTGAAGAGCTTTCAAAGGCTATCATGCAGTTCGACGCTACCGTTGACGTTACCGAGCTTATGGGCGCAGAGATCTATCTGTATGTTAACATCGCAGGTCAGCCCATTACCGCCCGTGTTGCTCCTGACTCTACTTCAAAGGTCGGCGACAACATCAAGATCTGCTTCGATCTTGACAAGCTCCACATCTTTGATAAGGACACCGAGCAGGTAATCACCAACTGATAATAAACATTAAGGGCAGCCGACCGGCTGCCCTTTTTTTATTTATCGTCTGTGTCTTCTTGAATGTTTACCTCTGCCTTTGGTTGAAAACACTATTTCGGCGTCCTCAAGCGTCGGACTTGTCCATTTTTCCTTGTCCGAACGAGATTTCGATCTGTCCGGAGAAACAGCTATGATATTATCTTCGCTCTCGCCCAAAATGAAATTTTCCTTAAATCTTGACCTTCTTAAACGCGGCAACATAAAGCAGATATACATACATATAAAGCAAAAATAATAAAACATTCGGTTTTCCAACGTATATCCGTTATTGACGCGGTATTTTAGCTGTAACACACACTCAATAATAAGGCATGATATATACAATGTTGTAACGATGGACAGAAAAACGAGGACCCATTTCCGCTTGGATTTTAGTTTTGTGTTGTACCGGATCGCATAATAATAAATCAGGAAAAGCAATATAGCTAATTGCGAAAGAATTAAAACCGCAAAGGATAAAACCGAAGATATATCAGCGGAATCAAATTGCGAATAATCACTCACAGCGTAAAAGAAATTAAGAATAAAGCTCAACGAAAGAGCGCCGCACAGCAAGACACTGCGTACCTTTCTGTATTTCTTTGTGTGACTCAACTCCAGCCACAACGCAATAGTTATTATCAACACAATAATAATATCCGTAATTCTGCCGAACAGATTAATGTTAACGCCGGTTACGGGTTTTACGGCGAAAAGAAAAGTGTGATAAATCGTGTAGAGCGAATACAGTGTAAACAATAACGCTGTAAACATCTTAAATGTAGACTGAAACTTTTTATTTCGAACAAATGAAGCGTTCAATGGGTTACCTTCTTCCGTTTGCTTTTTGAATAACGTCTTTTCTATCAAAATATGATGAGAGAAAAGGCTGGAAAGAGCTGCTTTATTCTCACTATGGTTAAAGAAACTTGATATTATTTCTTATTTAGAATTATCCGCTAAATATTTCCACAATATTATATAATATATTTATGATATTTTCAAGGGGTACCGCAATAAATTATAAAACAACTGTCCCGATTGTCGCTCTCGGTAAAACAGTCCGCGACATTAAATACATATAGATAGTATAAAAACAAAACATAAGCTTTGAGGTAAAAGCTAAGCGTTTCAATAATCTAGCGGTGTTTCGAAGAAACATAAAAAAAGGGCTTGCTTTTTTTAAAAAAGTGTGTTATTATATATCCTGCGGTTGAAAATAACCGCACATGCGCCGGTAGCTCAGCTGGATAGAGTGTCTGACTACGAATCAGAAGGTCGGGAGTTCGAGTCTCTTCCGGCGCGCCAAAGGAAAGGTTAAAGCAGTTCACTATCCTCTTGATGTTTCCCAACATGAGAGTGAGTTGCCGATGTAGTTACTAAACAAGAACGGAAGTTCACACAGGTTTCCAATCTTGCAGAGTGGATCAGGCTCTTACTCCGTACAAAAGGTTATTCCCCGAGAATAACAACTGTGTGTTGGTCGCTTTCCTGCTGGTAACAGGACTGGCTTAAAAGTCAGAGGTCATCGCGTAACTCTTATTTGACGGTTGAGTACCAGATACAGTGATCCTATTCAGTTTTATGGCACAGTTTAATATCGGGAAAATGACAGCTTAGTTTGGTAGACGTGGGCTGTCTTTTCTTTTATAAACCATACCAAATTAGATTATATAGCAGTTGCCGATTATTGTCAATCGAATTTTGTCGAATAAAATTACAATCTGATTACAAAAACCAACAGAAGAAAGAATGACGCAGGGATGGTGGACAAATTGTCCACTGTCCTTTTTTGCGCCTATTCTCTGCCCCAAAAGCGGTTGAAATAGTCTGTGAAATATTCCGTTGCGGTTTCATCACCAAATGCGGGACTTCCTTTTTCATGTTCGTCAACGAGTTTTGCGTGGTACATTATACCCGCTTCCCACTCCTCTGCCAGTGGCTTGATTTTGTTGATGTACTCTGTCCGAAACAAATACTCTGCTTCTTCATTCCATTCAGGAAATCTTTCGTCCTCAGTGTATTGCTCAAGCGCATTCATTTCCGCAGATTCCAAAATTTGGTCGTAAGTTGTTGGGTTAATATTTTCATTGAAACATCTTTGTTTCGTATCATAGTACACCAAGCTCTCCAACTCAGCGCGTACTCCCTCAAACTCAATCTTAATGACCTCTGCCCATGTGGACGGTTCATCATCATCTTGCGAAACGATACTCTTGCCGGTCGAATCAAATCCATAAAGCTCTGAGAACTTATGCACATCATGGAACCCATTATCTTCCGAGCAATTCCATTCGATTGAGCCATCGTCATTCTGCTTGCAGCCATGAGCCAAAAGCACATAGCCGCTTGACACACTGATGAACAGACCTTCGTTGCTGAAATCCTCGCTTTCCAAGCACAAATACTTTATGCCGTTATGATTTTGATAGATCTGTCCGGCAATCGGGTGAAAATGATTATTGTCCATTATATATGCTCCTTTCATCTTCTCTGTCGCGGGAGCAAGTGGACAATTTGTCCACTTAACTCCCCAACAGAAGCCACAATCTTCTTATACGGGCTTGTATGTAGCCCCGATATTTTCCATTCGCTCTGCAAACTCGCAGATGTGATAGAGATTATTGCCGATTTCGACGTGACACGGGTCGATATATCTGCAAACACGCTGCTTCGGCGTATCATTCAGATAGCTAATCTGAATGGTGCCACCATCAGGAAGAATGAACAGGTTATTATAACCGGAATCTATGAAGCGGATACCCTTCTTAGCCCGCTCCAGATGGCTGTCTAACCAATCTTTTCTGTAGCAATAGCAATACAGGTTATACTCGCCTTTATACGGATTCAGGCGCATCAGGAAGGCGTAATGCTCGGTATCCACCCTCACGCCGTACTCCCTGCCGTTGGAATACTCGAAAGTATTGCTCACCTCATAACAGAAGTTCTCCATATCGCTCCGCCTGTGGAGAAATCTGTCCTTATCGCGGAAATAGTCGATTACCGCATAGAACTCCGCTTTGAAGTCGTCCGTGTTGTAGTCGGCACGAAATTCGTTCCACGTATTGAAGAATCCGTTGTCCGATGATCCGAAGTCAGCTCTGAGATAGCCAACCAAGCCCGTTTGACCCGAAATCTGCTGACTGTTGCGGTAGGTGTACAGATATTCAGCTCCTTTGAGGGGATTTGCTTTGTAGTCCATCATATTCTTCCTTTCTGCCCGTCTTGCCGATAGCGCAGCGTTTTTCTAAATGGTAAATACGCCGATTCCGCGTTCTGTCTTAATAAGATACTCATGGCAGGAGAACATCTTTGAGTATTTCGGAATCGCCTGTTCGGGAATGTCCGTGAAGTTTTCTTCGCCCAATCCGCAGATAAAAAACGTGCCGAATAGCAGATCGAGAATCCTTCTATTCTCGTCGCGCAAAGCTCGATTGAACGGCAAACCGTTTATCTTGCCTTCCTCATTGACGACAATAGCGACATCATCAAGATAGATCGGCTCAATCAGACCGCCTACTATCCCCTGAAGATTCTCAAGCGTATGCTCAACCTCCTGTGTGTATGGCTTCTTGTGTGGTTCGATAACCAAAACTTTCATTACTGCATTACCTCCTGAATTATCATGTTTTAATTATACACGGTTATCCGTGAATATTCAATTAGCAGAGCATACAAATATGCACGGAAAATAATGTATATTTTGTACATTGATTTCCGTGCATAAATATAATATAATATAATATGAACAATAAGATCACGAATGAGGTATTGCAATGTCACTGAGTTACAACAAACTATTTGTTCTTATGAAAGAAAAAGGCATAACTACTTATGTAATAAGGAAAGAAAACATCATCTCTCAAAGCGCATTGACATCATTAAAAAACGGAAAAAGTGTGACTACCGATACAATAGAGCGCCTTTGCAAGTGCTTAAATTGTCAGCCCGGAGATATTATGGAGTATATCCCCGACGAGAGTATAAAATAAAAGTGGACAAATTGTCCACTTTCGGCAAATAAGGAGCACATAGATGAATGCAGTAAATTATCAGGAAATCGGCAGGAAAGTTTGCGAAATTGACAGGCTCCTCCGTACTGAGATACTTGTGAAGGACGGAAAGAATCAAGAAAAAAAGCTATGGGAAAACACTTTTATCAAACATCAAATTGACAAAAGAAAGCGCGGCGAGTTGTTTTCTACCGGCGATCACATTAGAGCAATGGTTTATTCTATGCTAAGTGGAGGTATTTCATGGGAACGTGTCGAAAACAGTATTGATGCAAAAACAGGAGCGATAACTTCTGTCGATAGAATTTTCCATCAATATGACATTAGCTTTTTGCGGGAATGCGATCCCGACGAACTCGCCAATCAAATCAAAGGCATTGGTTGCGCCAGCCAGTCTACATACAAGCAAATGACAGCACTAATTCAAAATAATATTCCGAAGTTAATCAGATTTGAAGATAAATACGGAAGCATAGATAGCTATTATGATCGTTACCGTACTTCCGATAATTCTCACAAAGCATTGGTATGTATCTTGTCAAATCCAAACAGCGATGACAAATTTGCTCAGTTAGCGGAACCTCTTGTTGCGGAATATCTCAAAAATGTGGGCTATGACCTCGCAAAGCCTGACCGACATATCCGACGAATACTCGGAAAAAAAGACCGTGCCGCTTTTGGCTGCTCAGAATACGACACGGCAGGTTTGTACGAAACATTTGATATTATTGATAACATCGCAAGAGAAATTAACAAAGATAGCGCAGAGGTAGATTTTGTTCTGTGGTCAATCTGCGCTAAAGGGTACGGAAACCTCTGGAGCAATACTTCTCTCCAAGAACGGATTATAAATATGTAATAAACGGCAAAGAGGATCAATTGTATGTCCTCTTTGCCGTTTTTTATAATGATGTTTATTCAAATAAACTATTGCATTCGTCGATTATATTCTCAATGATTCTTACTTGCGATGGAGTAAGATTCTTCATTTTATCGGAAAGAATCAGCATATCCTTTTCGACAATATCTCCGGTAAGAAGATAGTCTGCGCTGACATTGAGAGCTTTTGCAAGCTTCAACAGGTTTTCAGGACGCATAGCACGCTTACCTGATTCTGCGTAGGATACAAATTGAGGTGTTAGATCAGCTCTTTCTGCCAATTCTTCTTGTGTGTACCCAAGTTGTTTGCGACGTTCTACAATCCTAATTCCGATTTCCGACAAGCAAATATCTTTATCAGCCATCTATATCCCCTCGATTTATATATCTTCTTGTTAAATTATATCCACAATTAGTTAAATTTTTAATCGTGAGTTGTTGTGTTTTCTCAACAAGTAGGTATATAATATAAAGAGAACAAAAAATACCGCAATGCTTTCACATCACGGTAACAAACTATTTCATATTCATCTTTTTTAGTAGCTCCCTCGCAAGCTCTTTCTGTTCGCTTGACAGAACTGTATAATAGCGCACTAATTCGCTGACATCGGGAGTTACCTCGATCAGCTCACCTTCCGCGAAGAATTGAGCCATTGTCATACCAAATCCTCCGCAGATAGATTCTAACGTCGTAACAGACGGCACGGTGTTACGTTTCAAAATATTATTGACGGTTGATTCTGCCAAACCTGATTGCTTAGATAGTTTGTATGCAGTCCAACCGCGTTGTTTGAGTAATTCTTTGATTCTCTCAGTAGCATCCATAATCATTTACCTCTATCCTGTAACTATTTTACCCTTAAATTGAGTAGCATAATACATTTTAGATGTAAATGAATACTATTCAAATGAGAAGTATTTTGCTATAATATATAGTGTACCCCTATTTCAATAGGCAGGAGATTCTATGAATAAGCAAAACAGAAAAAAATTCGTTGTTTCCCTTTGCATAGTAGCTGTTCTTTGCCTGCTATTTTGCAGCGATAACATCAAGAAACTGAACCCCGAGCAGAACAGCTCAACAACAAGTACCTCAGTGGACAATTTGTCCACAACTGAGCAAGCGCAGCCAACAACCAACGCATCAAATGATCTCCCGTTTAAGCTGTCTGATATTCCGCGATATTCCGGCAGCCCTTTCTGCGAGGTGAATAACAATAAACCTTATTTTCAATCAGACGAGCTTACAACAGATTCATTTAAGCAATTCAGTGAATTAGATTCATTAGGACGTTGTGGCGTTGCTTTTGCCTGTATCGGAACAGACAGCCTGCCAACCGAGGAACGCGGAGCGATCGGAATGATTAAGCCATCAGGTTGGCACACTGTAAGATATGACGATTTGATTAAGGATAAGTACCTCTATAACCGCTGCCATCTGATAGCGTTTGAGTTATCCGGCGAAAACGCCAATCCACAAAATCTGATTACCGGAACGCGGTATATGAATGTAGAAGGTATGTTACCGTTTGAAAACCGCGTTCACGATTATGTTGAAAACTCCAACAGCCATGTGATGTATCGAGTAACGCCTGTTTTTGAAGGTGATAACCTTGTGGCACACGGCGTTCTTATGGAAGGATACTCTGTTGAGGATAGCGGAACGGGGATTTGCTTTAATGTGTTCTGTTATAACGTGCAGCCGTATATTGAGATAGATTACGCAGACGGTACAAGCTGGATATCAGAACAATCCGACGTACAGTCTGAATCTGATACACAGGATCGCAAGATCACTTTCATTTTGAATACCAATACAAAGAAGTTTCATTATCCTGATTGCTCGTCGGTTAATGATATAAAAGAAGAGAACAAGGAAGTATTCACAGGTAGCCGTGAGGAATTGATTGAAATGGGTTATTTGCCATGTGGGAGATGTAAGCCGTAACGTTATAAAGTTGAAAAAAAGGCGAAAATGAACGTAATCATTATCGCCAACATATTTGGATATTTTCGGATACTAATATGATTGGATGGACAGAGTAAAGGATAAAGAAGTATGCGGTACTATCGGAGAGAAGCTAAGGATAGAAGCGTTTAAAATTTATCTTAAAGATACTTCATACGGAAACATTCTTTACAACACACATCTTGAGGAATTGGGATGGGGACAATCTGTATACAACGGAAAAGAAAGCGGTACAACAGCTTTACAGTTGAGAACTGAAGCCTTTACAGTTGAGCTTGACAATAAAGCAAGTGAATTGTTTGATATAATGTATCAAGCTCATATTCAAGATATAGGTTGGATGGATTGGGTCAGAAATGGGGCTGCAGCGGGAACAACAGGTGAGCAACTGAGAATCATTCAGCGAATGCTTTCAATAAGGTTGAGCTTAACAGAATGATAGAATCGGGAGTAAAGTTTACGCTTTCAACGATACGCACTCCTGCTGAGGTCAAATCGCTTATGGCTATGTATGATTTGAATAAAAGAGAGTACCTTGAAGCAGAGTTTTTGCAGGCTGATATATGCGAACAAGCTGAAAGGATCATTGCATATCACGGTATGCACTGTTTTGTGAATGTGATGTATGATGCCACCCTGCTGATATTTTACGGAGAACTATGGAATACTGCCGAAAAAGACCTTTACGAAACGCATAAACATTCCCCATACAGAAATTATATCCGTGATATATTCAGACGGCACGATGCTTCGGAACGTGTTCTGTATCTTACAGTACTTGATGAGATCACAAAAATAGCCAATCTTGAAAAACAGCTTGTTCATGAGCTTGGGGCTTTGGCGAGAATAACCGTAACGGATTCGGAATATGATGGGTATCAATATCTGAAAGTGTTTTCCTCTGCTGCCTCAAAGAAGCATATGCTTGTGAAATTAAAACCGCACACTGGGTGTGATAATGTGGTCACGATCGGAAGTATTGAGGGCAAATATGATGTATATATTGGTGACGGCGGTGGCAATGCCACTATCAAAAAATTGAAAAAACTTTACCGAAACGATATTTATCATTGAAATACAGTCAAATAAAGACAATATGTTTTTATTTACATAATGCTTGTTGACAGGCAGGCTGATCAGTGATATAATCATAAAAAACAAAGCAAAGGCGCTTCTCTGAATATAGAGGAGCGCCTTGTTTGTTGGAAAGGGGTATCCGATATGAACGGCTTCAAGGAAACAATGTGTGCGGCTTTCAGAGAGAACAACATGATCTCACCTGCGTACTTTGATAAATACAGCGTAAAGCGAGGACTTCGTAACCCTGACGGCACAGGTGTTATGGCAGGCGTTACGAACATCTGCAATGTTCACGGATATGTTGTTGATGACGGCGAGAAAAAGCCTGCCGAGGGCAAGCTGATATTCAGAGGATACAGTATCCGAGATCTGATCAGCAAGGTCGAAGCAGAGGATCGCTTCGGTTTTGAGGAGATCGTCTATCTTTTGCTGACAGGCAAGCTGCCAACAGCGGACGAACTTGCGGAGTTTACAGCTCTGCTTTCGGATAACCGCGCTTTGCCTGAAAACTTCTTTGAGGATATGATACTGAAAGCTCCCTCACGGGATATTATGAATAAAATGGCAAGGTCAACGCTGGCTCTTTACTCCTATGACAGCGACCCCGAATCCCTGTCACCTGAGCATGAAATAGATACGGCTGTGTCTCTAATCGCCAAAATGCCCGTTATCATGATATGTGCTTACGAAACGAAAATGCGTTATTTCAGCGATAATTCCATGATCATGCACCCTCTGATAGAGGGAATGACAACTGCCGAAAATATTCTCTCCACTCTGCGTGCGGACAGAAAATTCACCCACGACGAAGCAAAGCTGCTTGACATTATGCTGATGCTTCACGCCGAACACGGAGGCGGCAACAACTCAACATTTTCCTGCCGTGTACTCACTTCATCGGGAACAGACCCGTATTCTACCTATGCGGCAGCTATCGGCTCACTGAAAGGTGCAAGACACGGCGGAGCAAACCACAAGGTCACGGAGATGCACGAATATATCAAAGCGAATGTTTCCGATTGGGAGAATGAAGATGAACTCAGCGATTATTTGAGGAAGATACTCAAAAAGGAAGTGGGAGACGGCAGCGGACTGATCTACGGAATGGGTCATGCAGTTTATACCCTTTCCGATCCCAGAGCCGTGATACTGAAAGAATATGCAGGAAAAATGGCTGAGGGTACGGAATTTGAAAAAGAGTATCATCTGCTTGAAGCAATAGAACGGCTGACTCCTCTCGTATTTGAGGAAGTAAAACATTCCGGCAAGGTCATCTGTGCCAATATTGATATGTACAGCGGATTTGTATACAGAATGCTCGGTATCCCAGAAGAATTGTTCACACCCCTGTTTGCTGTTTCAAGAATGGCAGGCTGGTGCGCTCACCGATTCGAGGAGATAAACAGCGGCAAACGCATTATCCGTCCCGCATACAAATCTGTATCACATGAAAAGAAGTATATTGATATTAAGGACAGATAAGCAGTTAAAGTCTGCAAAGGCTTTGATAATAAAAGGAAAGACTGATCACTATGGAAAAAATCAGAATGACCACTCCTTTGGTCGAAATGGACGGAGACGAAATGACAAGGGTAATATGGAAGATGATAAAGGACAAACTTCTTCTTCCGTTTATTGACCTGAAAACGGAGTATTACGACCTTGGACTTGAACACAGAAATGAGACCGACGATAAGGTAACAGTTGAGTCGGCAGAAGCTACAAAAAAGTACGGAGTTGCAGTAAAATGTGCGACTATCACTCCAAATGCAGCGAGAATGCCCGAATATAACCTCAAAGAAATGTGGAAGTCACCTAACGGCACTATTAGAGCTATCCTTGATGGTACAGTATTTCGTGCGCCGATCATTGTGGACGGTATAACGCCGTATATCCCCACATGGACAAAGCCTATCACGATCGCCCGTCACGCTTATGGTGATGTATATAAGAATACTGAGCTTCGTGTGGATCAGGGCAGCAAGGCAGAGCTTAAAGTGACCGACAAAGAAGGAAATGAGACTTTTGAGCTTATATATGATTTTGAGGACAGCGCCGGAATGATTCAGGGACTTCACAATAAGGATAAGTCGATAGAAGGCTTTGCACGTTCCTGCTTTAATTACGCACTTGATACTAAGCAGGATATATGGTTTGCTTCAAAGGACACGATCTCCAAAAAGTATGACCACAGATTCAAGGATATATTTGCAGAGATCTTTGAAAAGGAATATAGGGCGAGATTTGAAGAAACAGGAATAGAGTATTTCTACACTCTGATCGACGATGCAGTTGCAAGAGTTATCCGTTCCGAGGGCGGCTATATATGGGCTTGCAAAAACTATGACGGCGATGTAATGTCCGATATGGTGGCAACGGCATACGGCAGCCTTGCAATGATGACCTCCGTGCTTGTTTCGCCTGACGGTATCTACGAATATGAAGCAGCTCACGGCACTGTACAGCGCCACTATTACAGATATCTGAAAGGCGAAAAGACCTCTACAAATCCTGTTGCAACAATATATGCGTGGACGGGGGCTTTACGCAAGAGGGGTGAGCTTGACGGCATTTCGGGGCTGTGTGAGTTTGCCGACAAGCTCGAATCGGCTGTCCTGAAAACGATCAGTGACGGCATCATGACAGGCGATCTGGCTGCTATCTCGTCTTTGGAAAACAAGCAGACTGTTGATACCGAAACTTTCCTTGATGAGATTGCAAGGCGTTTGGTGTGAATGAAAACAAGCAATAATAGCATCAAAAATCAAGTCATTCACTTCTGTTTTTTTAGGGAATACGCTCGATTTATTACGAAACCCTTAAAAATAAGACAAATTCCCAAAAGTGCTTGACAAGTGAGATGATTAATGCTAAAATAATATTATCAAAAACAAAGAGCAATGGCGCTTCTCCTGAACAGGAGTAAGCGCCATTTTTGTTTTCCTGATACATTTTTGATGATTGGAGTGATAAACATGACACAGCAGACGCAGTTCACAAAGGCAGTGGGCAATGCAAGTGAGATCAACGAGCTTCTCAGAAGATATGGTGTTAAGTTTGGTATATACAAAAACGGCGTGTTCAATGAACAGTTTTTTCCGTTCGATCCAATTCCACGAGTTATTTCGGCGGAAGATTTTCAGAGTATAGAAAAGGGACTTGTTCAGCGTGTAAACGCTCTGAATGAGTTCCTTTTTGATATTTACCACGAAAAAAAGATCGTGCGTGACGGTATCATACCAGAGGACTTTATCTATATCTCAAAGGGCTACCTTGCCGAGTGCGAGGGCATTACGCCGAAAAATAAGGTGTACAGTCATATCTCGGGCATTGATCTTGTGCAGGCAAAGGACGGCGAGTGGTACATTTTGGAGGATAATCTGCGTATCCCGTCGGGGGCTTCCTATCCGCTGATCGCAAGGGACTTGACCCGTATCGCTGCACCGCAGGCATTCGAGGAAAACCCGATCATAGATAACCGTGGATATGCTGAATTGCTCAAAGAAACGATGGAACACGTCAACTGCGGCGGTGCAAGGGCGATACTTACCCCCGGACGATACAATGCGGCATATTTCGAGCATTCCTA
>CACYPV010000045.1 GCA_902776375.1 uncultured Ruminococcus sp.
CCGGACTGCGTTTTCTTCTGCTGCTCATAATTTTACCTCCAATATGGTGCTTCTATTTTACACCATATCGGAGGTTTACACAACTTTTGGGATGGTCTCATTAAGAATGCCCAAATCCCTTCATAAGCTCCTTGCCGAGCGTTCCAAGCAGGAGGGCATCAGTATGAATCAGTACTGTATCTATCTGCTTTCGCATTATAGTTAAAAGTTTCACGCCGCTCCCAAATAGGAACAGCGTGCTTTTTTGTGCTATGAATTCGTTGAGATATAACAACGATAGTTACTTACTATTCAAAGGACATTTCCGGATTGATCCTAAGGCACTCGCGCTTAACAGAATCCGGGATCTGCCCTAAGAAATAGTTTTCTATGATATTCCACCTTTCCTCACTTGAAAAGTCGTTTTCATATAAGTATGTCAGCATATTTACAGAAATCAAATGTCTGTCTGAAACAGACTGCAAAAGCTTGTTTTTGTAGTTTCCCGGTGCGTTGATGATATTCTTTAAGGTTTGGATCTGGTTAATATAGATATAAAGCTGGCTATTTGCACCACCTATCATTTTAAACGACAACACATCCAAAGCCTCAAGAATACCAAGTACAACTCCTTTTTCTTTGGTCGTATTTCTGCCGTCATTAATCATGTATAATTCTCCGTTTTCTGTTTCATTGACAATGCTTTGAAATATTCTCTTGACCCAGTTAAAATACGAACCGACAGCAACATTGAATTGATACTTTACACTTCCGTCTGTCATTGCTTTTTCTGTCGAGATCGGAGACATACTCCTTGTAAAATTCTTTCGATATGAATCCATTGAAGCAATGATTACTTCGCAAATTGACTGTGCCTTATAAATACTGATACCACAGTTTTCAGAAATATATTTTGCTATATCCTCCATAGATGTATATGTCATCAAGAGTATTTTCTCGTTAATATATCCTTGTATCACAGACCAAATCTTTTCAAATTTTACGACATATTCAGAGCAAAAATCTATAGAAACACAAAGTGCAGCACGCATGGGTGCGTTATTTACCAGTTCTAGACTTTCGTCTTGTGTATAAAGGAGAAACTTAAACTGAGGTAGTGAGTAACGGTCATAATCTTTTCTCCAAATCGTTTCAAGGAATACTTTACAAATATGCTTTTGGGGCTCGATCTCTTCCAAGCAATCTGAATACTTACTGAGAAGATACTTTTGAACCTGCGGCGATATTTCAAAAAAGCCAACAGAAAACAGTGGGATCGGTCTAACCGTTATGGGAGAGTATCCGATAATGTTTTCGAAATCCTTCTGAATAATCAGCAGAGCAGTTTTTACCTTGTTAATATTCGTATCCTCATCACTTAGCGGAGTGCCGAAAATATAATCAAAGTTTTCGGCATCCAACAATAAAGCATTTCGCTTTCTGGTAAACAATCTCCTTCCGCCGTTTTTTAAATGGTTACTATAAAGCTCATCAATTTTTTTCATTACTTCAACCAACTGGTATTTTTGAATGGTTGAAAGTCCATGAAGTCTGTTTATATGTTTAAAATCCCTTGGTTCATAAACATAAAAGGCTTCACCCTGCAAATCTGACCTTCTTGCAGCTCGTCCGATCTCCTGCACATAATCACAGACATTTCCGGTTGGAGCAAAGTGGACGACAATTTCTATATCGTCTATATCGATTCCCATACCAAAAGCTTTTGTTGCGAGCATGACGAGTTTTTCTTTCTTCATAAACCTTTCATAGCTCTCAGTTTTTTGATCCTTGCTTAATGTGCCATGATAAATTGCAACTTGAGAAACCATTTGCTTTGCTCGAAGATATTCATAACATCTGTTGATTAGTGCAACCGTCGGAAAATATACAAGAGTTTTCTTATTGGTGATCATTGCCCGTTGTATAACTCTTTCAATTTCGGCAAACTTGTCAGGCTCGTACTCGCGCCGAGCTCCTCGTTCTTTTTGCGGATGTTTTATCACAATATCTATATCGCTGCGCTTAACATATCCCAGATAGGTGATTGGATTAAGCATGTGCAAGCTGTTTATGGTTTCTTTATACATATCTTCCACACCGTGAAAAATAGCAGTTGCTGTAAATGTCGCAACAACAAAAGAATTGCCTTTCCTATCTAATTGGCGCTTACGTAGTTTTCGAATATGATCTCCTAAATACCAATAATCCGGTCGAAACTGTTTTCCCCATGTCGTTACAATATGCGCTTCATCAACTATTATCATGCCAATAGTTCGGTCTCCGATCAATTGTTCAACATCGCTTCGCGCAAGTAATGTTTCCGGTGAAAGATAAAGAATGTGGTATTCACCATCTGCAACTTTGTCCATGATTTCTTGCTTAATGATAGGAGATATATCAGAGTTTAAGGTTTTTGCGTATTTGCAATTCTTTAACTCAAGATTTTTAACCTGATCGTTCATAAGACCGATCAGTGGAGAGATAACGATCGTCATTAGTTCGTATTTTTCAGCCAGATAAATAGCAGGAATCTGAAACATGACCGATTTACCTGCTCCGGTTGGCGCCGTTACAAACATATCTCTGTAATTTGTACCTGAATTTACGCAGATTTCCGCTTGATTTACCAAATCCGAAATGATCTTCTCCTGAGATATTTGCGTTACTTCTTTTTCCCCATCCTCGAGTTTTGCCATATTATAGACAGATAAATCACGAAAGGAATCGTATCCCCAGAAACGTTTGAGAATCTCGGAAAACTCAGATCTGGGGACATAGTCTTCAGCAACAGTTTGCGGTTGAACGATCAGGACGTCGACCCACTCTGCCCAATTATCTGCAATCATTTGAAGATGCAGTAACAGTTGATTAATATCGCCCGTATAATTTTGAATCCTCACGCAGATTTCATCCGGTGTTCTAAACAATCTTCTGACAAAATCAATATAGTCTGCTTCTTCGACGATATCTATAAATTGTTCTGTGTTATCAACTTTTTGTAACTCACAGTTTCTTTCCTCAAAAACGTTGACTACTTCAACCTTTGGACTTGAAGTGATTTTATCATCACAATAAGCTCCAATCAGGAAATTATTATACTCTTTCATTCCGATATAAAGAGAAATCAACTCCTGTATATCCCCTACCGCTTCATCATCGTGTCTGTTATCCTCGACATCCCTAAAATGAGTCAGCAAGCCGTTTCGGGCAGTTTCCGAACAATTCATTTCGAGAGGATATTGGTTCATATAGATGTTATTGTTCAGAATGAAAACGGCACTGTATTGAGAAACAATAAAATCATACAGTAAAAGGAACTCCTCGTATGTAATTACGGAACGTTCCGAAACAAGGTTCATCATGTATCCCAGCTTGTTTTTTGTCAGTGTTTCCAACTGTATTTTTTCTGCGTATTCAGGAAAAACCGCCTCCATCGGAATACCCTTTAATACGATCATACTGTTGGGTATCTGTTCCAGCTCCAATAGTTTTTGCTCGATTTTACTATATAAAACATTTGGCATTATCTTTCCTCCTCAATATATCTGATATAGTCGGGATTTTCATCTGCAAGTTTTCGTAATGTATTCGCAGTTGATGAATCCGGGTCGGAAATAGTGATCACAATGGTATCGATTGCACGTGTCAAAGGGATAAGGAGCCAGTTTATCATGTTCTTTAACCGAACATCTTCTGCGCTTTCCAACAACAAACTGTTTTGTTTGAATTTATCTATAGGCATGTTCCGTTTTTCATCAATAAACACATCAAAGCACAAACACACAACTGTCCATGCTTCCAAACCTCTTGCAGAATCATATTGCAATACTCTTTCTTCATCACCGATAGGAGAAAAAGAAAGCCTGGTTTCCTCATTTGTACCATCCCAAAGATAGAGTCCATGATCAGCATATAATCTTTTCTCAATAAAACGGCGCGGATTTTTTTCTACCATCGTTTCCGGGGCAAGAAAAAGCATATCATACGGAATATTTCCTACTGATTTGAGATTATCCAATTCTTCCTGAAAGATTTTAAACTTTTGCTCATTATCTTTGCAAATAATTATTTTGCCGCCTGTAAGTTTATCGGAAGTCGAGATCCTTTGCTCACTTCGCCCCAGTTCGTCGAGATAATGATTAATAAACTTAACAATATTTGATTTCTGGCGTAGAGAGTGTTTTAGTTTTGTGCTTTTCCTATCCGGCAAGCTGCTCCAATCACAGGGTTCAATTCTTCTTACGAACTGCTGACCTCCGTCAGCAACAATTATTCTATCTTTATCAAATAGTTTTAGCACGATCCTCTGCTCGATCTTTAGCCAATCCTGAGCTTCATCGATCAAGCAATAATCCCAATTCAAATAATCATCACTGTGCATGACCTCACGAATCAAATCTAAGGAATCGTCGCCGCTTTCTATAAATTCGATGAGATCATTCAATATCTCTTCATATTTTTCAAGAAACGATTCACCTTCGAGTGTTCCGTTAAACAGTACTTCATTTGCGATCCTAAAGAAAAATGACTGCATAGTATTGACAGAAACACAGCTATATGAGAACATATCCGGCAATTCAGCCAAAGTAAACAGCCTGCGCAAATCGGATACAAGCGCCCTATTATACGTCAGCAACAGAACTCGTGCATCTTCTTCATCTACAAGAGAAATCGCCAATTGAATCAATCCAACCGTTTTTCCGGTTCCGGCACGTCCGCGGTAAATAGAAAGCTTTCCTTCTATCGGTTTCTGAACGCTGGATTTGATAGCTTTGGTTGTGATTTGCTCTATGCGTTTCCTTGTCAGAACACCCATACTGGCTTTGGCGCGGGAGAATTGCTGAAATACTTTTGTTAAACTCTCCATAGACAGAGAATAGCTAAAAGAATTAAAGCGGTATCCTCCTCGATAGAACTTTGGTTGCTTTTGCCATACAAGTAATTGCAATAATTCTTTAAGTGAAAAACTATATGGAAGTACATTTGAAGGCATTGTTTTTGAACCGGTCGATAATAAAGAATTTAGTTCTTCATTTGATACTCCGGTAAACCAAATAATATTGGTTACATACGGTGAAGCGCCTATAGAACGCTCCAGATAGTTCTTAACAGCAATTTTTTGTTCGTTAGACTGCGTTGTAACGGGATGCAAATCAGCGCCGTATCTCACATAGAATTCCGTTCCTTGCCGTACAATTCCGGATATGCTATGGCTTTTTATCTCGATTGCTGTACAAAAGCTTGCAAATTCCACTCTATCATTTATGATATTGGTATTTGCATCGGTAAAATTAACGGTTGATATACAGTTTTGCAGTGTTCCCAACATTAATATGTCAATATCTTTCACCGTTTGCCCAATCAACGTCGCATTTGCATGCAAAACGATTTCACCGATAACGTTGTTAGGAAGCCCGTCTTCTAATATACCCTTTAAGCGCACTGCGCCTAGATATTCATCAGAATCGGGTTTTGATCCTATTATCTTTATATTAACACTCATTTTATCATCACCTATTCTTCTAAAAAAGGCTTAATCTTATTAACTCTTGTGGGATGTCTTAATTTACGCAATGCTTTTTCTTCTATTTGGCGTATACGTTCCCTTGTGACACCGAATTCTTTACCGATTTCTTCAAGTGTTTTCGGGTTACCGTCATAAAATCCAAACCGCATTCTAAGTATTTTTTCCTCTTTTTGGGGCAATGTTGCCAGAAGTGTGTCTAACAATGAAGATAATGCGTTATTAATCACAATATTCTCTA
Organism: uncultured Ruminococcus sp.; assembly: GCA_902776375.1. Taxonomy (GTDB): domain Bacteria; phylum Bacillota; class Clostridia; order Oscillospirales; family Acutalibacteraceae; genus Ruminococcoides. The sequence goes on from CACYPV010000045.1 coordinate 5,745, forward strand.
CGTCATATTCCTCATCTGCCGGAATAAACTCGCCGATCGTTGACTCCTCCTCTTCCCCGATAGGTGTATCGAGTGAAACATTACCTAAAAACTGATGTTTTAACTCTATAAGCTTTTCGACTTCATCTTCCGTTATTTCCATTTCTTGGGCAATGCGCTGCATCCGTTGCCGGTAATCCATGCTGTCAATTCCGTACTTGTTGTCGAGGCGCGTCATACGCGCAATCTTTTCCATCATGTGAACGGGAATTCTGACACGGTAACCTTCATCGTAAATCTGCCGCGATATAGCTTGCTTGACCCACAAAACAGCATATGTACTAAAAGCCGTATTTTTTTCAAATTTATATCTTTCAGTAGCGGTTAGCAACCCTAAAAAGCCGGCTTGCATAAGGTCCTCAAAATCCAAATCATTACCGAAAAAATGATAATATGCACTCGCGTATTTGCGTACCAACCTTTCGTTTTTGATGCAAATATCCTGTCTTGCCTGTTTGTTCCCTTCCTGAATCAATTTAATTAATGTATCGTTTGATTGGTTGATTTTTCCGGTATAGAAAACATATTCATCAGAGCTCTTAGTATCCTTGAAAATTGTATCATCAAAAAGAGTGCTATCTGCAAATGGACTTTCCGAACTGTTTTCGGAACGGATGCCATCAGGGGATGAATCATCTGCATCGGACAAATGTATGTTATGACTATAAAGCATTTCACAAACCTGATACTGTTCTCTAAGGGAAAGCATATTATAAACTCTGTCAAACAAATCATAGGACAAAACACCATTTTTAACGTAGGGTTTAGCCATTTGTAAAATTAATTCTTCATTCATTTATCATATTCATCCCCTCTCTAACCCAGCATAGATAATCAACTTGCGATGAAAATGGATTTAACGCAACACAATTATCTTAGTCTCAACGAATGATTGTTCAATATATATAAAATACATCCTATAATTATATCTAATGATTGTTCAATATATATAAAATACATCCTATAATTATATCTAAAGTATATCATATAGTATATTAATTATCAAGAGATAACATATAATCACTTGTGAAAAAAAGGTTATAGAAAGTCGTATAAAGAATAGTTACCCAAAATACTTCTCCGTAAGTGCGACAGTCCATTGCTTTTTGATATTTATACTGTTTTTTGAAAAAGTCTTGATATTCACACAGCAATAAATTATAATTAAGACGTAAAAAAAACATGATGGGATATCATTAAAAGGAGGCTTTTTTATGAAACTGCAAAAAGCTGTCAGCGTTGTTTTGGCGCTGGTCATGGTGGTAGGCATGCTTGCTGCGGCGCCTGTTACCGCTCATGCGCTTACCTACGGCAATTGGGAGTATGAGATATATCAGGGCAGGTGCTGGCTGACGGGCTATACAGGCAGCTTTTTGACATCAACCGTTTTGATTCCGGACAAGATAAACGGAAATAAGGTAGAAACGATCAATTTCAACCTGGGAGATGACTTACCTTATTTGCAAAGCTTAGGCTTTTATGAGGATACCGCCATAACCGAATTGCCTTTGCTTTGTGATATGCCGGATCTCAAGGAAATTTTTCAGGTTGACGCCAACGGCCGCAGGATCGCGGGAAAAGACAACATTTTGCCCGATTCCGTAACAAGCATCTATGAGAGAACGTTCAGCGGCACAAAGCTGCAAAGGCTGGATACTAACAACGTGACCGTTATCGGCGACTCGGCGTTTGAAGACTGCGACAGCCTGAGCTCCGTCACGATAGGAAAAGCCACCTCTATCGGCGACTGGGCGTTTGAAGACTGCGACAGCCTGCGGTCTGTCACGATCGGCAAAGCCGCCGATATCGGAAACGCCGCCTTTGCGAAAATCGGCTCCTCCTGCACCGTCAGCTACAACGGCAGAGCGTCCGCGTGGAGCTATCTTGATTTTGAGTTTTCGCCGAACCTTGTGGTCAACTGCACCAACGGCTCCTTGGGCTGGTGCGGCGGCGCCGCTCCAGAGGCTATGAATTACCTTTACTGGTCGATGAACAACAGCGGCGACCTGACTGTCCGCTGCGTCGGTGACGACATTCCCGAAAAGCAGGTCATCACAACGCATAACTGGAACAAGCGCGCTGTAAAGACACTGACCCTGGACGGCGTCTACCGCATACGGGAGAATGAATTCAACAACATGGATGATGATTACGACGGGCTTAAAAGCGTGCATGTGGTTTCGGGCATAAAGCAAATCGGGGAAAATGCTTTTATCTCATGCACTTCCCTTGAAAGTGTTGAAATAAGCGGTGCCCTGCCGGATTTTGAGATAACGGATCACGCTTTTCAAAATTGTCCCTTGCTTAAAACCGTCAGGCTGCCCGCGTCGCTAACAACCATCGGATTACAAGCCTTCTATAACTGCCGTTCTCTGGAAAACGTGGAATTTCATCCGGATACGCACGGTCTTTCAATACATATAAATGCCTTTTCTGATTGCACCTCACTGAAAAGCATCGTTTTCCCCGCCGGTATATCCGCGTTGAAAGAGTTTGCTTTTTACGGCTGCTCCGCTTTAAAAGACTTTTACTTTGAAGGCACAAAGGCACAGTGGGACAGCGTCAACAAAGACGCGGATTGGCGTTACAAGGTTGCCGACGGTTGCCGTGAGCACTGGCGCTGCGGCGTTACCTTTAAAAATAACGGCAGAGGTACGGCGCCTGCCGCGCAGACCGGACTCTGGAGCAATAAGGACAAGGTTGTCTCGCCGCCCATGCAGACCGACGGCGCGTACTACTCCGTCACCGGCTGGTACACCGAGCCGGAATGTGTCAACCGATGGAGCTTTGACCAAGCGGTTCCCGGCGACATGACCCTGTATGCGTGCTGGGAGCAGACTTCCTACAACGTGCGCGTCAGCGTCGAGGGCAACGGCACGGCTTCCGCCAATACTGCCATCGCCAAGGTGGGTCAGCGCGTTTTCCTGAACTACACGCGCGCGGAGAACTCGTACCTAAAGGAGTGGCGCGTCGATTCCGGCAACGTCGAAATCAGCGCCCAAAGCTTTATCATGCCCGAGGGCGACGTTGCGATAACGGCGGTGTTTGAGGAATTGTCCATGCACGTCGCCGTCAGCGCCGACGGCAGCGGCACAGCCTATGCCGACAACAGCTACCCGGTCGTGGGCAGCACCGTCACCCTGACCGCCGTGCCGTACGATAACTGGCGCTTCAAGGAGTGGAGGGTGATGCAGGGCGACGTCACCATCGATGAAAACGATCAGTTCGTCATGCCCGCAGGTACGGTGTGGGTAAAGGCGGTGTTTGAGCCGGCCTATTATGACATCACCATAACCTGCGATACGGGCGGCACGGCGCGGGCGATCCCCGATCATGCGCAAAAGAATGATATGATCTATCTTACCTACACCGCCGAGGAAGGCTACCGCTTCAACGGCTTTGAGGTCGTTTCGGGCGGCGCGAACGTGCATTATAACTACTGGTTCGTCATGCCCGCGAACGATGTTGTGCTGCACGCGGTGTTCACGCCTATCCCCTACAGCTCCGTCACCGTTACCTCTGACGAAAACGGCGCAGCCCACGCCTACATTCAGGGCGGCTCCGACGAGATAACCGGCGCCTATGAGGACGACGCCGTTTGCCTTGCCGCCGCGCCCAACGAGGGTTACCGCTTTAAGGAGTGGCAGGTAGTGTCTGATAACGTGACCGTTGAAAATAATCAGTTTACCATGCCGGCTGAGGCTGTAACAATAAAAGCGGTGTTTGAGAAGGTCTATAAAATAAACAGCGACGGCAATGCCGCGGCTGCTCACTGGCTCGGCTGGGAGATCGTATACGCCACCGAAGCCGCCGAGGGCGATATCTTTTCCGTTGCGCTGCTCGAGGACGCCAAGCCCGACGAGGGTTATTACTTCACGGGCGAATACACGCTCGACGGCAAGAGCCTCGGAATGGGAACCGAAGGCGGCGCGACATGGTACTATACCTCTTTTCGGATGCCCGCACACGACGTGACCGTTTCCGCCGTTCAGGAAAAGCAGCAGGCGCTCACTCTCAATCTGCGCTATAACTACACTAAGGAATGTACAAATTGGGTGTTATTTCAGATGAATCAGCTTGATGTAATGACCTCTGACGATGAACCCGATGCGATGTATCTCGACCTCAATAACAGCGGCACGCCCGACCTGAAATTCAGAGTCGTCATCGATTACGACGAGAGCGGTGAGAATGTCACCGATGTACGCTATTACGTTGACCGCCTTGAAGACTGCGACGCTTACGGCGCATACACATATAATTTTAATGGTATTTCAGACAGATACAGCAAGATAACCTTCGTAACCTCGCTTGTGGGCGATGTCAACCTTGACGGCAAAAGAGATATCCGCGACGTCACCGCCATTCAACGCCACGTTGCCGAGCTTGCCCCGCTGACGGGAGTCGCCCTTGCAAACGCCGACACCAACGGCGACGGGGTCGTGACAATCGAGGACGCGACCCATTTGCAGATGTATTTCGCAGAGTATGATGTGGTGTTAGGCAAGCTGTTTGCCTGATTCTACAGATATGATCTTTAGATCTAATAACAGCTATCAGGATTTGTTTGTAAAAGGATCCAAAAACAAGTACATCAACATAACACCCATACAAGCATATCGAGGCTGTCGCAAATCGAAAGACTTTGCGGCAGCCTTTGGTCATGAATGTATTATTGAATATAAGGCACAAATAATATCGGGATCGGATGTCGTTTTAACATCCGATCCCGAGTTTTACATTTTTACGCGTCCGTTAAGCAAAATAACGTTTAGCCGCCTGAGAATACAGATACAGCGCTTTGACTGCGTTTATCAGGCTTTCGCTCTCCGTGCCGCCGGTCAGGACTTTATAGCAATAGTTCATCGGGCTGTAGGTAGCGCTGCCGCCCGCCGTTCCCGCGGTCAAATCCAACGTGAAGCTGTTTTGCAGCTCCTTAGCCGGAATGCCGCGGATGCGCGCGACATGATAGCCGCCGCCCGAGGCCGTTTCGACCGTCTTGCCGTCGACCGAGAAAGTGAGCGCTTTGCTGCTCTTAAAGTAGAGCGAAAGCGTGGTTTCGGATTTCAGCGAGAGCGACGCGCCCTCGAAGGTCACGCCCTCCGGAAGCTCAAAATTTGTATCGGGAGCCGTTATATTTACTTCTCCAAGCTCCTTGTCCGCAGCTTCCAATCCCGAATTTGCCGGCACATCCGTGTTCTTGTCAAAATAGATCTGCGCGTACGCGCCGTAGTTGAGCATAGCCTTGACCAGCGGGACCGCTTTTGTCAAATCCTCTCTTTCGCCGGCGTGCTCAAGCAGATAATCCGCGTATTCCTTGACGGAATATGTGTACTCCGTGCCGGACTTATCGCCGTCTATAATCTTCGCCTTGATACCGGAAGTCATTTCCTTTGCGGCGACCCTGCACTTGAACACATAGTAGGTCTTATTTTCCCACTCTTTGGTCGTCGCGTCCTTTACAAGCATGGTCTGCTCTGACGTGCCGTCGCCGGTCGGGACGGTAAAATGCATATAGGCGGTATCCTTGTGAGCGATAACCGCGTCGGACAGCTCCATATAGAAGCTTACGCCGATATCGCCGTCGAGCGAAACAGAGTGACCGCCAAGGCGAGCGCCTATCCCCTCTGACGGCGTCAGCGTCGTGCCCATGAGCACGCTGTTGTCGCTGACAACTCCTGCTTCAAAAACAGTCGCGCCGTCGGTGAAGGGCTTTTCAAGGGTGACCGTGCCAATGTAGCCGCTTGAAGTAACGCTTACGTCGTCGCTATATGTAAGCGTTACGGTTGAGCCGCTGCCGCCGATACCGGATGAATTATTACCGCCCGCAGCTGTAACTGCGCCTCCGCTGATGACTACATCGCTGTAGCAGTAATAGCCGGCTCCGATACCCGCGGCGTTCGTGCCGCCCGTCGCGTTGACAGTGCCGCCGTTGATAACGACCCTGCCCCCGTAATTGTTGCTGCCGCGTCCGCTGCCGATACCCGCGCCGCCGTATCCGCCGTTAGCGCTGACGGTTCCGCCGTTGATGGTGATCGTTCCCCCGTTGTCAACGACAAAGGCTCCCGTGCCGATGCCCGCCGCGTACTCAGCGCCGGTCACGTTTATCACGCCGCCGTTGATCGTGATGTTTCCCGAGGTATTGTTATATCCGCCGATGCCCGCGCAGGACGACGCCGGAGCTGTGATATTCCACGTGCCGCTCCCTGCGCTCTGCCCCCAAACGGTCAGGGAGCGTCCGCCGTTGACCGACATTCCTTTAGGGTTAGTAAGCGTCGCGCCGTCGCAGAGGATGATGTTTACGCCGCCGTTTGACGTGCCGTTGTTGCTGATGCGGTTGTTGTTTGTAACGCTGTCCGCAACGGCATACCAGCCGCTTTCCAGATCGGTCTCGTCGCCGACTATCCGCGTGGCGGTGACGGTATGCTCATCTCCGTTCAAATCGATATAAGTCACTTCTACCGCTCGTGACAGCTTTCCGAGCGTTTCTGTTTTATCGGAAGTATAGGTGACGCCGTCCAATGTGACCGAGGCGGTATAGACGCGCTCGCCCTCGGAGGTGTAGGTGGGCTCGACCGTCGTTACATAGGTGATATCTTCGCCCTGCGCCGCTTTTGTATATTCATAGCCGCAGGCAGAGCAAGTAAAGACAGCCGTCGCGAGCTCGTGACCCTCCCAAGTCCATTCGGGAGTATTATAAGCGTGCGCTTCAAATTCCGCGTTTATCGTCACGTCCGACAGCGGCATCGTAAAGGTGTTTTTCTCGCTGTTGTACCGAACGTTGTTTTCCTCAGCGTCCTTGACCGTGATACCCGCGAGATGCAGGTCGTCTCTGCCGTTAACGGTCACCGTCACCTTCTCGCCCGCGCGGGCGCTCTCGGGTGCCGACACCGCTCCGTCGGGCGCGTTGCCTGCTATAGCGATTTGATACGTTTCGCCCAAGAACGACGCGTTTATCGTCACGTTGTCATCGGGCATGATAAAGCTGAAAGAATAATCCACTCCGACTATCTCGGTTTCCTCGCCGCCGTCGGTGGTGTAGCTGATGCTCACAATATCGTAGCCGTAATCCTCATGGGGATAAATCGTGACCGTTTGTCCCTCGTACGCCTCAACAGGCGCGAACACATAGCCGCCGACCATATCGGACATAGAGATCGTATGGCGCGGCTTTTCGCTCCACTTGGCGTACAAAGTTATATCCTCGTTCACGGGCGCGCTGAAATCAAAAGCGGTACTAAGCCCCTCGTCTTTATACCAGCCGCCGAAGGCATAGCCGTCACGCGTCGGGTCGTCGGGTCGGTCGATAACGCTGCCCTTGACAACGACCTGCATTACGTCATCCGTCTGACCGTTCATTTTGCCGCCGTTGAGCGCATAGGTGACTGCCGCTCCGCGCTCCACCACGATGTGCCTGGTGTAATTGTAGTAAAAGCTGCCGTCGGGACGCAGCGCGTCTCCGGGACTGTATTCGGTCACGAGCAGCGAGGGAGCGACATAGATATCGTCATAAGACATCGTTTTTTGCTGTTCCGCATCGGCAGAAACGCGCGTTATGCCGTCATAAAGATACATCCGTCTGCCGGCGCGGATGCCGTAACTTTTCGCCTGAGCGGTTATTGCGCCGCCTGCGATAATGATATCCTTCGAAGCGTAAAACCCGTTGCCCTGCGAACCGACGACGCTGAAATCTCCGTTGAGCGTCAGCGAGCCGATATTGACATAAACGCCGTTCGAGAACATCTGGTTCGGGGTCAGTTCGCCGCTTCCGGTGATAGTCAGGTTCATCCTGTTCGCGTAAATCAGCGAACGCTGGGTGCTGTTGATGCCGGGAAGCGACGTAACGCCATTGAGGTTCAAAACGGAGTTTTCGGGGTCGAAGCTCACCTTTCCGTCACCCAGAACATCATTCTTATTTGCGTCGGTCACCTGCATGCCGCCTACCCACAGCTGATAGGTATCACCGTATTCGGCGGTCAGGGTCACGCTTTCGTTCAGCTTGAAGGAAACGCCGGGTGCAAAAACGTCTGTTACAGAACCTATAGTTCCTCTCCAGCCTGAGAAATATTTATTGTCAGGTGGCGTAAAGGCGCTTGCGGGAAGGGTAAAGGTATCCCCCTTTGCAATATAAACGTCATCCATCGCGCCGCTGCCGGCGCCGGGGTCAAAGCTGACCTTAATGCGCTGATACCCGCAGAGCGTACACCTCAGCCCTGTCGAATCAAACTCGTGCAGATCCACATCCTGTTCCGCGTCGCAGTATTCGCAGGTGGTCTTGTGACTGTATTCGTCAATGATCGTGTAGTCTGTATGTGTAAAGCCGCAAGGTCTTATCTGTGCAAACTTGCAGTTGCGGCACGCGCTCAGGCGTTCATCCTTCTTTTTCAGCTGAGCGTTGTTATCATCGCTGCCGGCGCTCACCATCGTCTTGTTGTCGAGAATAAGCGTTCCGCTGTCCGAGCCGCCCTTGCCCTTACCGATCGCGTTGGCTGAGGACAGGCCGCACTTTGCTATGACTATGCCGCCGAAGATATCCACCTCGCCGCCTGAGCCGCCGTGACCGCCGCCGATTCCAGCGCCGGACAGTTCTTCGTCGCCGCTAAACAGATCGACCAGACCGGCGACGGAAACCATCATAGCGTTAGCCGTGCGCTGATACTGGCTGCTCATCGGAGAATACGATAGATATCTTTTTACCATTTCAATCATTTCCGAGGAGCTTGTGTAGCTTGAAGAAGCGGCTATAACATACCCTCCGGTGATGTTTACGATATGGTTGCTGCCGTTTTTGCCGCCGCCTATGCCCGCGCCGCCCGCAGCGGAAGTCGCGACCACAAGGCCGCCGGAGATCTCAACATAGCCTCCGCCTTTGCCCATTCCGCCGCCGATGCCCGCGCCGTTGTCGCTCTGCGAGATGACCGTACCGCCGCTGATATAAATCGGATCGCCCTGTTCCGCTTCCTGACCGCCGCCGATGCCCGCGCCTATTTTATTGCCGTAAGCTATCGCGGTTACCTCGCCGTCGTAGATGTAGATAGGACCGTTTTCGCTTTTTTTGCCGCCGCCTATAGCCGCGCCGCCGTTATGGCTGCTTGCCTTGATGCTTCCGCCGTAAATAGCGATAGCTCCGGTCGACCTGTACGCTCCCTCGCCGCTGCCTATACCGGCTCCCGATTGGAAGGTTTGTACATCAAAGGTACCGCCGTATATCGTGATACCTTCGCCGGTGCAGTAGCTCGCCTCACCCTTGTAGCCGCCGCCTATACCGGTGCTTACGCCGAATCTCGCCTTAACGATATAAGTTCCGGCGTAAAATTTCAGTCGTCCGGCAGCGCCGAAACCGCCGCCTCCTATTGCGGCTCCTCTGGTTTCTCTTTTAGTAGTCGCTTCAAAATTACCGCCGTAAAAGTTCATATTGCCGCTGTTGCCGCTGTCGGCTCCGATAGCGGCTTCATTCTGATCGTCGCGTTCGGCAAAACGCTCGCAAAAGGCGATCAGTCTGCCGGTGCCCCCCTTTTGATCATAGACGTTCAGGGTGTCGTTTTCGCCGACCTCAAGACCTCTCTTAAAGTCCACCGTCGCGCCGTCGCCGAGGATGATATGCACCTCGCCGTCGGTGTGAATACGTCCGCTGAAAGCCACGTTGCTGTCTACATAATACCAGTTTCCGCCCTGCAGGGTGCCGCTGTCCGGAACCTCGGACATTTTGATATACCCCTCGGCAGGGGTGCGTATACGCTCCTTTGTAACGACCTTCTTGCCGTCCCACGAACGCTCTCTATATGTTGCGACAGCTGTGAAGAACTCCGCGGACACCGTTACGTCTGAGCCCGCCGGCATGACAAAGGAGCTGTTGTTGATGATCTCAACCTGCTCTGTCGCAGTGTCCCATTCATATGTCGCGTAAAGCTTATAATACGGCTTGCTTTCATTGGAAGGGGTCACCGCAACGTTGACCGTGTCGCCCTTGTACGCGCGTATACGGTCGGCGGTGATCGTTCCGTCCGCGCTGCCTGAGATATGTACCGTATAGATTTCTTCTGCCGAAAAAGATATACTCGCGTCCGCCGAGGGCATGGTGAATTCAGCCCTTACGTTGCGGTAAGCGTCAAGTATCTCAAGCTCCGCGTCAAGGTTTTTTGCCTCGCCGCCTTGCGTATAGGTCATCGTCATTCCCGTCACGTGAAAACGGTAGTCGTTGTTCTTCAACCGCGCCGTCACGCTGATCCGCGCTCCCGGCTGAACAGACAGGCTCTCCCCCTCTGCCGCGCTGCCGTCGATCTTGGTTTCGAGCGCGATATTATCATAATGGTCGTCGGTCAGGCTCGGCTCAAAATAATCGACCGTAAGCGTGTACGCGACGCCATCGGCTCTGACAGGCAACTGAATAATGGTGAACAGGCTGATCATCATTATCAATGACAACAGCACGCTCACAGATTTTGTGGTTGTTTTCTTGAACAGCTCCATAACCGCACCTCCAAGATATACTTATTTAATTTATTATAACACACATCACCATAAAAAGTCTATATAAATAGTAGATTTTTGCGATAGTTTTTATCACCAATATCCAATTGAATTGTAATATCAACATTGAATAACTGCGAGGAGCAGCCCGCCCCTCTTTTATTTTTGTTTATCGAATATCCCTTGATAGCTGACGCCTTATAATATCACGCCATTCTCAAACGCTGTCCGAAGCGTTGAAGTTATCGGGTGTTTTGCTTTTCTTGTGCAATATTGCTAAATCTAAAAGGCTATTTTTGGATTGCGCGATAGGTCAGAATGTGGTATGATTTAGGTGCGACACAAACTGAATATTTTCCATTCAAGTGAGCATTTTTACTATGGTAAAAATGCACGCTCTAATAA
>CACYPV010000046.1 GCA_902776375.1 uncultured Ruminococcus sp.
CGAAGCGCTTTACAGCGCGCATTACGAATCAACCAACCCCGAGGTCGTCAGCGTTACGTCCTCAGGCAAGGTGACCGCGGTCAAGCCGGGCACCGCCACCATTACGGCAACCGCCTATAACGGAAAAAAAGCGAGCACGGTAGTTACGGTGCTGGCAAGCGCAGGTTCTACTGTCAAAACAACCACGTCAGCCGTTGCGCTGCGTTCAGACGCTTCTTGGAAAGGCTCAAACATCGTGATACTGCCCAAGGGAACCGCTGTAAAGACCTTTGGCACCAGCACCGACGGCAGATGGATAAAGGCGCAGTACGGAAATAACTGCGGCTGGATCTACAACAAGGCGCTCGGCACGCAGAGCAACTATTCCGTCATTGACGCCACCACACTGCCTGCGGTGATGGACGACCTGATTTTTGATAAAAACGTCAACAAAAAGGCGCTGTTTGACTATGTATATGATACGACCTACCGCAACACCGGCAACGGTAAAATCGAGGATCTGTGCGTTTATTGGCTGAAATACCGCCGTGGCTGCTGCTATCACAATTCGGCAATGATCTACTATTTGTATAATACGATAGGCGTTGAAACCGTGCGCCTGATCGGCTGCAACAATTACGGCGAACGCTGGGAGCACGCGTGGTGCCTGTGCAAAACAACAGAGGGCTGGCGCCATGTGGACGCGCACCGCTTTATTACGCCGCCGCGCGCTGCCACAAAGCAGTATTTTGTGACTGACAGCGTGTACACGCAGTACCAGGATTGGGATAAAACAAAATATCCTGCCGCTAACTGACGGGAGTAACATACGGTATTCAGTTCCGAAGTATTTTTATTTCTCTTTTTGCCTGTTGTCTATCTTCTGTATTTGGCGATACCGAACCTAAAGGCGCGCAATATTCTGCTTATATATAGATTTTCTAAAGATTGAATAAATCGCACTAAACCGAACACCTCGGCCGCTCTGAATGAACAGTAGCTCAATTTGTGCGGCCGAGGTGCTCAATTTCGGGCGATGTATTCACTTTTTGCATACCGACGGCTACAAGGCATATCGCAGTATCGACGATGTCATAATCGTAGGATGTTGGGTTCACGTGCGAAGGAGATTCTGTGAGGCTTTTGAAGTTCTCCCGGAGAATCAGCGAAAAGGTTCAACGGCAGAGAACGCGTTGGAGTATTGCGGTAAACTGTACGCAATCGAGAAAAAAATTAAAGATATGAGCTTTGATGACAAGCATAAAGAGCGACAGGAGAATTCGAAACCGCTTCTGGACGCATTCTTTGCGTGGGCAAAAACGCTTCGGAACATAGCCCCGAAGAGCAAGCTCGGCAAGGCGGTCAACTATCTGATTGAGGAAGAACCGTACCTGCGAAGATACATCGATGACGGCAGACTGGAGATTGACAATAACCGCGCTGAAAGAAGTATCAAGCCCTTCGTCATCGGAAGGAAAAACTGGCTGTTCGCTAATACGCCGTCCGGAGCAAAGGCGAGCGCGACTGTTTTTAGTATCATCGAAATAGCGAAAGAAAACGGACTGAAGCCGTATGAGTATCTGCGCTTCATTTTTACCAAAGCGCCGAACTTAAACGCAGAAGAATCTCCGGATACTCTTTTGCCGTGGAATGCACCGGAATCATGCCGGGCTAAAACAACAAAAACAAGTGAATAGCATTTCAGCCATCGTGTAGAATCTATACTGTGGCTGTTTTGACGCTTACGTTTTTTCATGCGTTTGTCGTGATAAAATCCGTCCGGAACCGCGGTGCATCGTTCCGGTGTGCGGTATTACCTGAATCCGTAAAACTGAAATCATCCATCATCAACCATTATGTAGGGGACGGCTTCCCGGACGTCCCTAAAAGCCTGACGTTTTGTGCAGTGGGACGTCAAGGATGCCGTCCCCTACGGTTAGGTTTCACTTTCATCATATAGGTGTTTGTTATTTTTCGCGTTTTTTCCGGTATGCTCTATCTTTATTCAGGCTTTGTATCCGGAGATTCACGGATTCAGATATTACTTATATTCAATGATATTGCTTAAATACGCGATAGCTTGATCGAAGGTCATAGATTGATTTGGGTAGCGTTCCGCGTCCAGTCCGAGAGAACGGGGATAGCTGTTTCCCTGAAAATCACTGGAGCTTATCAGCAAAGTGTCTGTGCATTCGGCAAGCGTCAGATAGGCTTCTTTTGCTTCTGTCGGAGCTGCTACAGAACCGTTTATTCTGGACTGACCATACTCTGTGTTCTGCAAATCTTTCCTCGGGCTGTATCGGATAACCTCCGCCGGATAGATGGAGCTGCTGTCGCTTTCATCGAAACGGTATGCCGTTTCAAAGCTTGCAACACCGGGAGCGGAATACTCAAATAAATAGAGTGATCCGTCAATTTGTGACAGAAACATACTTCCCGGCATACGGTTGTTGTTATCGGGAAGCTGATAATCTGACGCTTCAACTGCGCTTGCGCCGTTATAAGAGTATACTTTCACTTTTGCGTTGTTGTTATTTGAGTACACATAAATCATCTCAGGTGTATCATCACCCATGATATCGGCAAAGGCGATGGGTTGAGGCGTATCGGTTTTATACTGCCAGGTATAGGCGCGAATGTCGCTTTCGTTCTCCCGCAGCACCTCACGATAAGCACGGTAGGCGTCAAGATACGGCGGCTCGGTCGGCGGTTCGGTCGGCGGCTCGGTAGTGGCTTCTGTCGGAGCGGCGGTCGTCGGCTGTGTAGTGGCTTCTGTCGAAACGGCAGTTGGCGCATCTGCAGCCGCTTCATCGGGAGTAGCGGCAGGGGTACGGTTCGCCGTAATGATGGCGTAGGTAATTCCCAGCGACGCGGCGAATACCGCAATGGCGACTGTAACGCAAATAATAATAGTTTTCTTTTTCATAACTCTCCCTCTTTTATTGTCCGTAGTATGGGTGATCTTGAGAATGGGTTGGAATATAAATGATATTGTGTGCTATCGGTGAACGAGCTCTTTCAGACGTTTTGGGATTATCCGGAAAGATATAGGATGTGAAATGCGATTCTTTCATGTCGGACGGCGTTAAGCCTTTGGCATACAAGGTCATCGTCCCCTCCGTTTCAAAGGGATGCTTCACAAACCCGGCGTGCATACTCTTTTCCGTGTGCGTAAGAATGTCTGTATAGGTGATATCGCCGCTTTCCCCCACAGGATAATCATATGAAACATCTGTTATGTGAAAGGTATAGGTATAATCGCCTGTTTTTGTAAGATTTTCTATTTTACCCCTGAAAAGGGAGTATACGGCGTGGTCAGTGATGGAGCCCTGTCCTTTTGTTTCTTTGGGATCATAGTAATATTCCGTTTCAAACATACCGTTGCTGTCAATCTTCAAAGAAGATTGGAAATGTCTGGAAAATGACGTGGTGTATCTGCCCGCGATAACGGAGTAAGCCTCTTCTGACGAATTGTCATTTGTACCGGAGCTTTCCCCCATCTGCTTTTTGAGATAAGCGACTGCCTCATCATAAGTCAAGGCTTGGTTCTCATGGCTTTCCATCATATCTTTAATGTATTTGGCTCGTTCTATAGCAGTATCGGCATTACTGCGCATCAGAACGGTTGATGTGTTTTTATTGATTTCATCAAGCTTCGAAAAAAACATATCGTCGGTAACAGCAGCGGAATCAATCTCCACCTTGGGCTGCGTATCGACCGCGAACGGTTTGCTGTAAGACGCTTTTTTCCGTGCGGATAACCTGCCCTCTGATTCGACAAACGAATAAATGTCCTCGGAAAAGCTTCCGTCTATTTGCGCCCTGTGCAGACACAGCTCTTTGTTGTTTTTCTCTTGAAATAAAACAAATATATTTAGTCCCCCGGGACCGTTGTAGTCCAGCTGGAAAAAGCCATCTGTTTTACTGTTGTCCATAGAATAAACCTGTTTTACCGAGTTGTCCTTGTATTGAAAAATATTGAGAAAAGAGGATACTGTTGTCGAAAGCGTCGGATTACAACAGACAACAATCATCTCCGGTGTTTCATCTCCCGCGATATCCGCAAAGACAACCGGACGACTTTCATCATCGCCTAACTGCCAGTCATAGGCTTCAATATCGCTTTTGTGATTCTCAAGTACCTCAAGATAACCGCGATAAGCGTCAACATACGACTCGGTAGGAGCTTCTGTCAGCGGCTCGGTGGCGGCTTCTGTCGGCTTTTCCGTAAACACCTCGGCTTCGACCGGCGTTTGTGTGTCTATCGGAGCGGAAGCACCCTTATTCTGACTGTCAGCCACCAGCTTTGCCGTCATGATACCGACAACCGCTACGGCGGCAATTCCTACGACAGCGAGAACCGTCTTTATTGCCGTCGTCATGCCTTTGGCGGCTGTCTTTGCGGCAACCTGCGGCGCGGCGTTTGTTCCTGCCTGCTGCGCTGTCGTTGCCGGATGACCCAACGTACCGGCAGGCGGCAGTTTTTGTTTGATAAGCTCCTCAACAAAATAGCCGATGGGAAGAACGCCCACCGCGACGCCGTAAAATCTCTCGCCGCTCTTTCTTTCCTGTTCTTCAATCCTTGTCTTGATAGAATGGCGGGCGAGATACAGGCGGGATTTGACGGTGTTTTCGGAACAGTCCATAATCTCGGAAATCTCCGCTACGCTTCTGTCGTTAAAGTAATACAGGACAATCGATTCACGCTGAACGGCAGACAGACTGTCAATAATGCGGAACAACCGCTTTCTGAGATCTTCACGCTCCGCATAGACCTGAGGCAGCATCAGATTGCTTTCCAGCAACGCAGCCTGCGGCATATCGCCGATGTCGTTTTCAATTACCATTTCATTATTTTTCCGTGACTTTAAAATATTCAGGCTTCTTGTGTATGTAACGCGGTATAGCCAGGTCTCAAACGCCTCAGGAGCAGCAAGCTTGCCGATGTTCTGCCAAACGGCGATAAGCGCCTGCTGCATCGCGTCCTCGGCGTCCTCCCGGTTCTTTAAGAGCGCGTACGCAGCCGCGTATATTTTGCCATTGTTGGCGTCGAGCAGGGCATTCAGCGCCTGCGCGTTCCCGTTTTTTGCCTGCCAAACAAGGCTCAGTTGTAAATCGTCATCTCTCATTGTTCTTCCCTCGCAAAGTGATTTGTAATTTCCTTACACTATATAAGACAGCCTGATTGAAAAGTCGGTTTGATTTTTTGAAAAATTATTCCTATAACAGTATACAGCTTTTTAGAGCTTTTTCAAGCCCGAATTGCTCAGCAAGTGATTCGCTGAACCTTTGAATAGGCTCCCTTGGCGCTGCCGAATACCGGCTGCACCTGCACGCAATAGGCTGTGCCCTTTACCGCGCCGGGATAGACAAAATCGCAGGAGGCAACCTGCGTTGACGACCACTGCGCAGTGTCGTTTCGGCGGTAGTAAACGATATATTTTGTCGCGCCGTCAATGGCGTTCCAGCTTGCGGTAAGGCGGTTACCGCTGCGTGAAAGCATGACTGCGGGCTTTTGCTTGTACGGATTATAAAATACCTTTGTCTGCACCTTTGAGTAGGGGCCGTTCAGATTTTGTCCGACAGCGCGGAGCTGGAAGCAATACTGCTGTCCCTCTGTTACGTTCAGATAGGGGTAATAGGTGTTTGCGGTCGTGGTTGACGACCAGCTTTTATCACCCGCTTTTTTGAAGAATACCGTATATTTCACCGCGCCCTCGGCGGCGTTCCATTCCAGACGGACGCCGTTCTTTTTGTTGGAAAGCCTAAGCTCGGGCTTCTCGATCGTGACAACGGATTTTGAGGACGACCACGCGCCGTAAGCGGTGCCGTTTTTTTCGGTTTTATACATCGCGCGCACCTGATAGGTATAGGTGGTGCCCGCCGTTATGTTTTGCTCGGAAAAGCCGGCGTCTGCCGTTGTGTAATAGGTGTATGCCGTGTCGCCTGTCTTTTTGCGCGCGATCTGGTATTGATTCGCGCCGCCGACGGCGTTCCATTGAAGGGCGTTATTTCCGTTATAGCTTACGCTTGAAATAGCCGCGCGGGAGAGATAGGTCATGCTTTTGACCTTGGAATAAGCGCCCTTTTTGCCGCCCGACACATTCTGCACCTGCACGCAGTACAGCTTGCCCGACTCGGTGTTCGGGATCACCGCTTTGCTGGCAGTTGTGGAAAAGCTCGACCAAGTACTGCGCTCGGCAAGACGGTAATAGACCACATAGGAATCCGCGCCGCTGCTGCTCCATGTTGCCGTTAAACCCGCGCTGTTGTTGGAGAGAGAAAGCGTTGGACGCGCGACATATACCGCGCTTATCTGGTTTGACCATGTTCCGTAATAACCATATTCGTCTACGGCGCAAACCTTAACACTATATTGCACACCGGGGGTCAAATTCTTAACGGTATAGCTTGTAGCGGATGTAGTGTAATCATAGTCAATCTCGCCGTCCCAGCGCCGAGCATAAACATGATAGAACTTTGCGTCAGCAAACGGTTCCCATGTAAGCTTAACGCCGTCGGCGGTTGATTCCGTTTTGGTAATGACGGGTTTTTCACGACAGATTGCCGACACACCCTTTGTATCATAACCGCTTAAAATCTCGCCGGAGACATTTGGGTCAAGCTCCTGCACCGTGTAGGTATACGTCTTTCCGTTTTCCGCGCTCCAATCGGTGAAGCTTAATTCGCTGCCGCCGTCATAGTTATATGTCATACCGACGCTCTCCCATTTTCCGTCACTGTTTTTGCGCAGTAAGCTGTACAAACCGTCCTTGTCTGCCTGCCACTTTACCCTAATTCCGCCTGAAACCGAGGGCAGCGCGGAAATCAGCTTGGGAGCGGGCTTGTGCACATGGATACAGTAATAAATGCTTCTTCGAAAGGCATAAGGGGATAACCAATCATGGCCGTATTTGTCGGCGGAATACTCCTTGCTGCAAAGCTCAATTTTATCGCCGAGATTCAGATAAATATCCTCCTCTATATCTTTGGGCGTTCCCTTGCTGTTCGCCGACTGCGAAAGCGCCGAGGGGTTTACCGTATAAAGCACGGGATTTTTGCCGAAACCGGCGTACCACCGCACCAGCCCATCCTTGCAAAGAATCGGCTGACAGTCGGAAAGCGTTACGTCGGAGGTTACAATTCCCTGAGAATCCATCTTGCCGTCGGCATTGACAACCGCCAGCTTTGTATACACCGTATTGTTGTCAAACTCCTCCCACATCAGCAAAAAGCGGTTATCATTGATTTTAACCAGTTGGGGCGTGGTAATCTCTTTGCTGCTGTCCGCGCTGTAATCGGTTATTTTAATGTTTCGGGAAGAAGACAAATTCTTGTCGGTTACAGACAGCCAGATATTTCTCGTATCGTATACATTTACGTCTTTTCGCTCAAAATCCACCGCGTTAAATGCGATTATGCAATTATTCCCTGACAGCTCAAAGCCGCCGACGGAAGCACCGGTCACGTTATCTCCGATGTCTCCCGTATTACTCAGGTCGACCGCCTCTGTTTCGATTGAATTCCACAAAGCGTCTGATGTAAGATATTTGTTAATGGCAATAGCGCGCGGATAAGCGTCGCCGTGATCGACGCGGTAAACACCTTTCCCGTCCTCTTTGATAAATTGGTTAAAGGAATGGCTGACATAACCTGAATGCCATCTTTCTATGGTCATGTTGTTTTCGTGCATCACGAAAGACATATTTGACTGATGGTGGAGTCCATCTGCAGATTCATACATTTCGTGGCTTGTATGAATATATAGGTCGCCGGCATACTCGGCCATGCGCAGTGACCCCGCGTCAAACGGAATATAGGTGTTTTCACCTTTGACAGATGCGGAAGAAATGCGTTTCCAGTCTTTTGTGTATTTTACAACGCGCATGACCTCTCTGCTATTGTCTTCACTGTAATTGTTCTGTCCGAAGACAAGAAAGTTGTTGCTGCTGCCGCTGTAGAAGCCGCCGAATAATTCGAGCTCGTTGGTGATTTCGGCTGATTTTTTCAGTGTTTTTCCGTCGGAAGAATACCATTCGTAAAACAGCTTTCCGTTTTCGGAATCATATTCTACCCTTTCCAACGTTCCGTCGGCTTTTTCCGTCAAATAGGAGCGGACAGGTTTTGACCATACGTTGTATATGTGCCTGTCAACATTAGAGCTTGTCCTTCCGTTTAAGCTGACCGTATTCAGTTGCGCTGAAACTTGCCCGCCTGCGCTATCGACCTCAGCAGCGGCTGCGGGAATGGTTGCCGTGCCAAGCGACAAAGCAAACGCCAGCAAAGCGGACAGTAATTTCTTTTTCATCACGGTGCCTCCTCTTAAAATTCGATTTACAGCTCAGCCAGATGTCGCTGCATTTCGGTTACGTCTCTGATGCTGAATTTGCCGTCGCCGTTTACGTCGGCAAGTTTGATTACGGCGCTGTTTTCAGCGCTTGGCACGCCACTAAATTCAGCCAATGATTTTTGCATTTGCGTCGCGTCCTCGATGGTGGTTGTGCCGTCGAAGTTCAGGTCGCCCTTTGTCACCGCCTCAAACGGAATATCATGCTCTGTGGCAAAGCGCTGTGCGTAAGAGTCCTCGTAGCCGAGAATTGACTGCCTTTTATTCGTAAAGCTGCACTCGTCAGCAATAGAAACAACGCTTTCGGGAATTAAGAGCTTTGTGTGGCTTTCATAGTCGTAATTAAACATTTCGCCGATGCGCGTGACGGTTTCGGGCAAAATAACGGTTTCTAAATCCGGACAGCGGTCAAAGGTAAAGTTGAAGATTTCCGTTACACCGTCCGGAATGGTGAGATGTTTCAGACCCGAGTTATAAAACGCGCCGTATCCGATTTCCGTTATACTATCCGGAAGAGTAATGGTTGTCAGGCTGATGCAGCCCTCAAACGCCCAATCACCGATACAGGTTACGCTGTCGGGAATGGTTATGCTTTTGAGTTTTTGGCAATTATAAAAAGCGTAGTTGCCAATCGATTTTACGCCGTCTTTTATCACCACGGCGGTAACGTCTTTTCCCCAAGGCGCCGTCCGTGCCTGAGGCTCGCTAAAATAATTATCCATTCGGGTATTGCCGCTGATGGTCAGCACACCGTTATCGTCCACCGACCATGAAAAAAGGGCGGGATAGTTTTCTATCGGCTCAAAGTAAAGGTCGTTTTCATCTGCGTAGGTTTGCACGTAGGAGCCTTTTTCACCGTAAACGGTGGGCGGGCACAGCGAATTAAAGAATGCCTCGGTGCCGATGCTTGTTACGGTGGAGGGAATAATAACCCGTGTCAGACTTTCACTTCCGCGGAACGCGTAATCTCCGATTTCGGTCACACCGTCTGAAAACGTGAGCGTTTTCAAGCCTTTGCAGCCCTCAAATGCGCAGTATTCAATAGTTTTTACGCTGCCGGGAATGGTGACCTCCCTTAAGCGTGAGCAACCCTGAAACGCAGAGCTTTTAATGGCGTTAAGCCCATTGGGTAAATTAACGGATGTTAACGCCGAACAGCCTGAAAACGCGCCGGATCCAATGGCTTTTACGCTGTTGGGAATGGTGACTTCTGTCAGGTTGCGGCAATTTGTAAACGCGTTGCTGCGTATAGCAGTTATACCATCTTTGACGATGACCTTTTTAATATCCGTGCCCCACGGCGCTTTGCCGTTTTCGCCAAACTGCATATTTCCCTTGCCGCTGACAGTCAGCGTACCGTCTTCATCAAGCGTCCACGAAAAGTCCTGCGGATAATCCTCCGGTTCCAATACTTCAATGCCCAAGTCCTCGGCGCGGCTCTGTGCATAGCTGCCGTTTGGCGTGTAAATAATCAACCCATTCCTGTTATTATAGAAAACATATTTCGAAAAATCGGTAACACCTGCGGGAACTAAAACGTCCGTCAGGTTTTCGCAGCCGCTAACACATTCCAGACTTTTAACGCATTCGGGAATTATAAGTGATTTCAGTCCGCTTCTGGAAAACGCACCCAGTTCAATTGTTTTCACGCTTTTGGGAAGGCTGATAGAGGTCAGACTTTTGCACTCATAAAACGCGCCGTTGCCGATAAAGGTGACTCCCTCGGAAATTGTGACATCTGTTAGCTTTTCGTCCAAGGCAAACGCGAGCTTATTGATTGTTTTTACACTGGAAGGAATGGAAACGCTCTCCAAATCGTAACAGGCGAAAAACTCGTTTTCACCGATGGCGGTAACGCCTTCGTTGATGATAACTTTTTTCGCGTTGTCCCATTGGTAATAGCCGTAGCCGCCCATCTCGCCGTTGCCGCTGACTGTCAGCGTGCCGTCGTCGTCGAGCGTCCATGTGCAGTCGCCCGTGGTGCCGCTTTGGACAGCAACGGATTCCGATTTCACGGCAGCCGCCGAAGCGGGAACCAAGGCAATCGAGCCGAAGGTCATCGTCGCGGCTGTCATAACTGTTAATAACCTTTTTGTTCTCTTTTTCATTTGAATCTCTCCTTTTTAATTCTTGTAAGACTGTCTTACATTATATAAGACAGTCGGATTTCAAAACCGGTTTAACGCGGTTTTGTTTGCTTGCTTTTATTATACAAGGAAGATTCCTCAGATTTTTGAGAAGTTGACCGTTTTGGGGCTTGCATGTGATAATCCAGCGTGATATAATACTAACGGAGAGTGATTCGGCGTGAAATATTGTATTATGTGCCTGTGCGAAAATGAGGATAAGGCGGAAAAATGCACGGCGTGCGGATATCCCTTCGGGCAGCGTTTGGATGTGCTGAGCGAAAAATGGGAAAAGGTGCGGAAGATAAAAGAGAATAAAAACAAAAAGATTGCCCATGACCATTAAAGGTCATGGGCAATAACGTTTACTTCAATTTGTCCGTTCACTATGTAAAATTTGTAGGGAGAACGATATGGATTAAAAACATCTGTTTTGGTATTTTGGGGGATATTGTCTACCTGAAGCTCAATAGTTAAACCGGAACAGCCTGTTAGGTTACAATCAAAGTCTAAATCTATATCATCAAGAGTTGATTCGAAATTTATTCTTTTAATGGTCACCTGTTCGCCTGATTCATATGCTTTGAAAATGATTGATCCTGCAAAATCATCGCCCTTCATAAACACTATTTTTCCTTTGAAGCGTTGAAGGAAGACATTGAAATCTGCCAGACTGTCTATACTAAAGTTAGTCTGCGTTGTTGAAGAGCCTGAAACAGGTTTGTCGGTTTGAAACGCAAAGCCATAGATATGGTGCTGTTCAGCCTGATATCGGTTACCGTCCGTGCCTTCCAATACTCCCGAATTAACAAGCCAATGTGCCGTTCGGGGATAGATAAGTCCGCCTTCGGGCGCAAAACACGAATCTAAATCTAAATAAGATATATTTAAACAGGCATCTATTGACTCAGCTTTAAGTCGCTGATAAACACTTTCATCATAAATCCCTTTTGCAGCGGTCAATTTGCGTAAAACATAATCATAGCTGAGGTTTATATCACTTAAATTGTGAGCAGTTTTTATCTTGGATATGTTTTCTTCAATATTCTCAATTTCCCTTTTTGTCAGCTTTGAAAGCAAATCGTCGAATCTTCCGTTGTAATCTTTGTTGACGTTTGTATAATCATTTATGGTATCAAAATAATCATTTAAAGCGCCTTCTGAAACGCTGTGGAAAAAAGCGTAAATATATTTATACAGTGATTCCCGAAAATCATCAATAGCCTTATATTGCGTAAGTTTATTGTAATTTTCTCTGTTATCAAGATAATATTCAAATATGTTCTCGAGATAATCATATTTATGGTTGATTAATAGTTCAACTTCGTTGATGCCTTCTGACTCCGAATCGTCCCATTCCGTCATATCCGTTTGAATCGCATTTATTTGTTCGTCAACATACGCATCTATATTCTCGGCGATTAATGCTTGTGCCTGTTGATAGTTGGTATCCTTTGAAATTACGTTAGCATATGCTTCCACTGCCTCGGTTATATTTTTGTTTTTCAAATATCTTTGCGCTATCGTAAACTGTTGCTTTGACCGTTGCAAGGCGTACAAATCAGAAGAAACAGTATCCCAAAGTTCGGAAAAGCGATTGCCTGACAAAGCGCGTGCTGCATTGATTTTGCTTATTGTATCTCCGTAATTTGCTGTTTCAGAGTTATAATTATCCACTAATTCAGTGCAGTAGTGCTGCATAGCACCCAGCTTTGTTTTTTCAGGGTAGTTGTTATTCAGCAATTCGTAAAGTTTTTCTGAATCCGAATTGTTCATCGCTTCGATTATTTGAGTTTCTATCGTATGTTGAATCTGTAGATATTCCCATTCAGCCGGGAAAACCGTTATCACAGACGCAAGCAACAACGCAGCAACGCTGATGAGGGCTTTTTTGTTGAAAAAAATTATAACAAGTTCACGAAAAACATTTTCATTACGCTTTATTGATATTTGCTTGCGGTAATAGGTTTTGTTGTCAAGGGGATTTTTCTTCCTTTCAACCCCCGCCCGCTCAATCGTCTGCCCGAACAGTTCGCCGAGCATTTCGCTGACGTCCTTATACCTGTCCTTCGGCTTTGCCTCGCACGCTTTCAGCACGACGCTTTGCAGGTGTTCGCTGCCGAACTCCGGCTTTGGCAGCCTGTCGCCGCGCAGGCGGCAGTCGGTGTTGATGTCGATGTCGCCCTGAGAATTCTCCTCGACAAACTGAGGAAAGCGCAGATCGTTTAAAATATAATACAGCGTCATGCCGAAGTTGTAGATGTCGGAGTGGTAGCCGTATTCGTTGTATTGATAGGACTCGGGCGCCATAAAGCTGAGCGTGCCCGTAGTGGTTAAGCCGCTCATATCGCTGATTCTTTTTGAAACGCCGAAATCACCCAGCCGGAAATGCCGCTTTCCGGTTGCTTCGTCGATAAAAATATTTTCGGGTTTTACGTCACGGTGCAAAATGCCGTGTGAATGCAGCACACACAAGGATATTCCGATTTCAAGGGCAAGCTGTACGCACAGCGCGTTGGGGTCGAAATCCTCCTCGCGCAAAAACTCCGTAAACGGCTCGTATTTGTTCATATGAATCAGGAAATCATAGCCGACAGCTTCACCCTTGCGGTTGAATACCTGCTCCACACGATAGTTCAAACACTCAACCAAATAAGCGCTGCGCAGGGTAATCATGGTTTCGATTTCGTTTTTTACGGCGTTGTATTTTTCAAGATTATCATCCACGTGAATGACCTTGACCACAGAGCGCAATTCGCCGTTTGCAAGCTCCAACACGCAGCCCGAACCGCCCGAACCGATAAGGTTGCCCGTGTACGTCCAGCCATCCCATAGCGGCTCATAGGTTTTGACCCGTTCAATCACTTCGTTGACATTCTTCATAAGCGCCCTCCTTTCTGCATTAATCATACCACGAATTATTTGCTTTTTTTAAAAATCTGACCGATAAGACTCACGCGAAGAATCCCGAAAGCGCTTTGGGAAGGTTTTGCGCGTCTGTTTCTTCGATTTGACGGCGGATATAATTGAACACATCATCAATCTCGTCGTTAAATTCACCCCATTCGCGGCTGTAGTATTCCTCAACCGCGCGGCGGTACTGCGGCTTCAGGCGGCTGTCGGAGCCGTTATAAAGATAGCGCTGCGCGTTGTTGAATTCCAGCTCGGGGTTTTCGCGCACGGCGTTCATCAGCAGAAAAATCATCAGCGCGTCGATTTGGTCGCGCGGATAAAGCGGCGACATATTGGCAAGCCGCAGCATGGTGTTGATGTCGCGCTCCACCATATTCATCAGAACGCCGATGGTGATAAGCTGGCTCCTTTTGGGCAGAATCCGTTTGGTTTTGAGCTGCGACAGCGCGGACTCAAGCGAGCCGCCAAGCCCCTTTTCCTTCGCGAGCGCGTGCAGGCTGAACGCGCCCTCGTCAGCGTCGTGAACGTCGTTGTATTCGTCGCCGCGAATCCGCAAAAAATCGTCGATAAAGCGAATCAGCTTGTCATATGTGTTGAAAAACACTTCCTTGTTTTGGAGGATATACCGCTCAAAATCGTCGTCGCCCGAAAGCCCCGCAAGGTTTTGATGCGCCACGACGGTGCTAAGCGTTTTGCCCCTTTTCATCCGCTCTTTTTTGGCTTTAAAACTGACATACGCTTCCTCGCGGATGCCGTTCAGCCGCGCGTTCCACTGCTCGATGGAATCAAATCCATAGGCGGGATTACCGAAATCCGTTTGCCGCCTGTTGATGACATAAATGACAATTGCGTCGTAAAGGTCTTTTGGATACAGCGCCGCGTAGGAGCCGTATTTTGTCAGCAGGCGGTTGGTCTGCTCCAAATCCATATTCAAGCCAAACGCGATTTTGATAAAGTCGTCGCGGTTTTGGGGCTTTTTGCCCTCAAGGCACCATTTTTTGACAGTGTTTTTGCTGAACCCGATTTTATCCGCGAAGCGCGTATATTTTCCGCCGTTTGTTTCAAGCAGGTGATTGATGTAGTTTTTCCAGACAAGAAAGCCGTCGCCGTTGCTTTTGATGTACGCCGCAACCGCGCCGAGCGAATTGTTTTCCGCCAGATCGCGGCGAATATATTCGGTCATTTCAGGCACGAAAACACTTCCTTAAAGTCGATTTATAAGGATATTATAATACACTATCGGGCCAATCGCAAGTCAAATTAAACACAAGGAAGCAAAAATTTGCGAGCATAAACAAAGAAAAGGATTTTTTCTCAAAACGAAAACCAGATTATAATTCCTTTTCTGTTGTGCTGAAAATGCTGACTGCGGGTTGAGAGCATAATTTCGTATAGTATTAGGGCTGATTGTAACTTGCTTGACACTCTTGAAGGTGGCGGATAGCTTGCGCGGATTCGTCAGAGAGCCGATGGATGAGGAAAGAATATTTAACAGTTCCTCCATTTCCGCACGGTTGCGCACCTTATGCCGTCCGACAATGTCACTGATATAGGTTTCTTCCATAAGCGTTTTCAAAAGCTCGATCTTTTGCTCTGCAGTCGGTAGCAGCACGACCTGCGGCAAACCGCCATACAGCACATATTCATTCCAGCCGTCGTAGCGGTTGCCCGGATAATACTCCATAAACTCACAAAAGCGCAGTGGTCCTATATGCAACTCGTCACCGCGTCCGCGGAACTCCGTGATAATATCCTTTGAAAGAAACTTCGCGTTGCTACCGGTTACATAGACATCCACGTTTTTTATACGAAGAAAGCCATTGAGCACCGTCTCGAACTCGCCGAGAAGCTGCACCTCGTCAAAAAGGATATAGTACATTTCGTTATCGGTAATAAGGCTTTTTACATACGGATACAACACCTCGGGATCACGGTATTTCTTGGCTTCAAAGGAATCAAAACTCATTTCGATAATATGATCCTGTGTGACGCTTTCTGCCAACAAATGCGCTTTAAAAAGATTGAACAGCAGATAAGACTTGCCGCAGCGCCTTATTCCGGTAATCACCTTTACCAATCCGTTGTGCTTTTTTTGTATCAGCTTGTTCAGCCATATTTCACGTTTGATTTCAACAATTACTCCTATTGCGCAATTTTGCGTATTGACGCAGTTTCGCTCTGTATATTCATTAATACTGTTTGCATAGGCAGTCAATATGCTACTGGATATTTTCGCCGCAATACGCAAAACAATTCAGTTTGCTGAGATGATTGTATAATAGGAAGTGAAAACGTATCCCATTTTTTCAAAACGAAACCGGTATTTATCCCCCAATAACCATCCCCTACTTTTGCCTGATTTTTCCATCAAAAAAAGTAGAGGATTTTTATTTCAATTATTTTAAGCTATAATCAGGTTTTTTAACAAAAAGCAATACACTACTTTGTAATTCGGGGGCGTTGCATCTATAATTTGTTTTATCGCTTTCTTTGGAGCGGGCGCAAAAAGGCACGAACTTATATTACAGCTGTACTTTAGTATTTGCAGCCATTTTTGTGTGCGATGTGTTTTATTCAAGAGTGATTTGAGAAAAGATTATTGGATGAATAACGAAACATCGCCAATGAGCTTTTTCGTTATTCAACTGTTGATAACTAATGATACTTGCTCTTAGGTTTTTATTATTTGCAGCATGAAGTAATTAAGGTTAGAGATCCTCACCCTTATAATGAAATTATTAGTTTAATGGTTGATTAATTTTCTGAATTCTATTGAATTTTCCCTCGATTTATGATATAATTATAGTGTAAAAATGAATAGGTTTCACCCCTTGTTTAGCTTAGTTTTTATTCTCTTTATTATTATGTCATGTTATTTGATTAGGGAAATTGATACTGCGGTATTCGCGTATCGATTTCTGAATTTTAAACAAGGAGTGACTGATAATGACATTACAAGAATTTATCGAAACAACCGACCTGAGTATTTTAGATTTGGATGATTACTGTCATCTTTTCATCCTATCTCCCGATGGAGAGATTCTAAACCCACCAAGCCAGCAAGAATTTTTCCTTGCATCTCCCCAAATTGACAAACTATATTATGAATGTGCTTTTGTTGCATTTGCGCAAGTAAAGGCAAATCAAAACATTCTGCATGCATCGTATGAGATCCCGCTGGTAAGCTCTTATGATAAACGTGTTCCGTATGACAAGCATATAAGCTTTAAGAAGACGTTTAACTCCGGAGAGAAAGCGAGAGAATCGTGGGAGACGATCAAAGAAGGCGATACGCTGCTTTTTGCCATGTTGAAGGATGAAAAAGAGTTTATGCAAAAGGTCTCCGACAGAGAAGAAACCGAAAGAAGGTTAAAAAAACTC
The DNA here is from genome assembly GCA_902776375.1 of uncultured Ruminococcus sp. Lineage (GTDB taxonomy): Bacteria > Bacillota > Clostridia > Oscillospirales > Acutalibacteraceae > Ruminococcoides. The sequence goes on from CACYPV010000046.1 coordinate 16,747, forward strand.
AAAGCAAAGGAAAGAGAAATCACTATCTGTTATTTCTCCAAAACGATCCCTTCACGCGTAGCGATGGATTTCAAGCTGTCGATCAAACAAGCAGAAGAAGAGTTTTTTCATTCAATGACATATATTCTTATTCTTGATGAAACCGCACTGTTCAATGACTACAGCTTGAATGACGTGTATAACATCTATAAATACGAGCGTGAAAACGGCGACCCGCTGGATTCGCCACAGCTAAAATATGTCCGTGAATACTATTGGATTCACTATTGATTGATAGATATATAAATCAATAACGGTATACGAAAACGAGGAGCAGTCGAGACCATCCCAAAAGTTGTGTAAACCTCCGATATGGTGTAAAATAGAAGCACCATATTGGAGGTAAAATTATGAGCAGCAGAAGAAAACGCAGTCCGG
>CACYPV010000047.1:0-335 GCA_902776375.1 uncultured Ruminococcus sp.
ATCGTAGAATTCATCACAGAGTTTGAGTATAACACAGTATACGCTGTTGGTAACGGCGAAGGCTACTGGCTCAACGGCGCAGACTGGGATCCCGCTTACGTAGCAAACGAGATGACCGAGATCGCCGAAAATGTTTGGGAGATCAGCTTTGAGAATGTACCCGACGGCTTTGGGCGTCAGATCAAGTTTGCAATCGACGGCGCATGGACCCACAACTTCGGCGGTGCGTTCGAAGACAGCGGCGTTGAGACCGCAGCAGTCTACAACGGCGACAACATCACATTTGATACAGACGATATCTGCACCGTAAAGGCGCAGCTCGATCTGAGCGAGTT
>CACYPV010000047.1:377-28687 GCA_902776375.1 uncultured Ruminococcus sp.
TCTGAGCGAGTTCGACTTCACCACCAAGGAAGGCGCTAAGTTCACCCTTACCATCGAGTATGACGAGGAAGAAGAAACCACCGAGGCGGTTGAAGAGACAACTGAGGCTCCCGTAGAGGAAACCACAGAGGCTCCTGTTGAGGAGACAACCGAGGCTCCCGTTGAGGAGACAACCGAGGCTGTTGAAGAGACCACTGCTCCCGCAGAGGAAGAGGATACCTTAATCGTAGCAGGTTCCGAGGCTGAGATCTTCGGCACAGGCTGGGACGGCACCAACGAAGTCAACCTGATGACCAAGCAGGCTGACGGCACCTACACCAGGGAATACACTGTTGAGAAGGCATACAAAGCAGTTCAGCTGAAGGCTGTTGTCTTCAACCTGAAAGAAGCAGGTACCTTTACTGTAACCTACTATCCTGCAACCGGCGACGAGGCTGCATATGTAGACGTAAGCGGTGACATCGTAGAATTCATCACCGAGTTCACCTATGACACCGTATTCGCAGTCGGTAACGGCGAAGGCTACTGGCTTATGGGCGCAGCATGGGATCCCGCTTACGCAACAAACGAGATGACCGAGATCGCCGATGACGTTTGGGAGATCACATTTGAGAACGTACCCGACGGCTTCGAGCGTCAGATCAAGTTTGCTATCGACGGCGCATGGACGCACAACTTCGGCGGAGCGATTCCTGAGGGTACTGATTTGGAGCAAGAGGATCAGTGGTTTGACGCTGAATACAACGGCGGCAACATCACCTTCGATACAGACGATATCTGCACCGTAAAGGCGCAGCTCGATCTGACCGAGTTTGACTTCACCACCAAGACAGGCGCTAAATACAGCATTCAGATCATTTACGATTAATAATCTTTGAGATGATCGAAAACTCATAAATAAGGCAGAGGCGGAGTGATTCCGCCTCTGTTTTTTTTAAATTGTTTGATATCTGCACTTGATTGATACGGATATATATGTTACAATAAATAGGTAAGTATAATATTAGTTAGTTATTATCAGGTGCGTATGAATATTAAGAATGTTTTATTAAGACATAAAAATACTGTAGTTGTCGTATGTGTTCTGCTGATCGCAGCTTTGCTTTTGGCTTGCAGCTTGATAGCCCATAACAGCACTCCTGCCGCAAACGATGATGAGCCGCAGGCAGACTCAAATATCAATCCGAATTATAGAGAAATAATGGAGAATGGCGCCAACGCGCTGCCTCCGGGTACCGAAACTATGGCGGATAATACGATAACCACATCTACTCCTGCAGCCAAGACAGAAACAACGGCGCCCTCGGGCTCTGTACCCGCGACGACCGTAAAGCCGACTGCCGGATCGACGACTGTCGCTCCGACGCATAGACAGTCGATCCAGTATGCAACGGCGGTAAGACCCGCGACCCAAGCCGATTACAGCGAGCAGTGGGATCTTGGCTATTTGGTAGCTATCGATAATCCCGACAAAACCTACGCTTGCGCAAAGGTCACGCTGACCGACGAGGACAGGGATCTGCTTGAGAGGCTGTGCATGGGCGAGTTCGGTTCGGGCGGATTCATAGGCGCAAGCCTTATAGCTCAGGCGGTAAAGGATGCGATGTGCTTTGACGGTTTTACCAGCGTTGCCGACGTTATAACCGAGTGCCACTACACGGGCGACACGGATATAGGCACCAACGACGAGTGCCGTCAGGCGGTAAGATATATCTTTGATGAGAATCACGACGCTGTTCAGCACCGCATTTTGTATATGTATAACCCGTCGATGGTCGACAGCGATTTCCACGAAAGCCAGAACTTTATTCTGTCTTACGGCGGCGTGCGCTTCTTTGACCGCTGGGGCTATTGATGATACCAACAGAATGAATAATCAAAACCACATTCCCTCAGGAGTGTGGTTAATTACTATTTAACGGGTACAGGTATATGAAATTAAAAATCATTTTGCTTATATTGATCGTTGCCCTGTCTGCGGCCGGCGGCTTTTTGGTTTGGCGCATGAATGGCAGCACAAAGGAGCAGCCCTCGGCAACGCGCGACGAGGCGGCAACTGTTGTTGTGACGAGCGCAGCCACGCCGGACGAGCCTGCCGCTACGGAGCCAACGACCGAGCCGGAGACCGACAGGTATAGAGCTGCCGTGGAGAAGGTAGAGGAAATGGCGGGCAAGCAGCTTAAAAACAAGTCGAAAAAGCTCGACGTTGAGGAGCTGTATCAGTTGCCCGAGCTGCCGACCGGCTGCGAGTCGGTCGCGCTGACCGCCGCGCTGCGGTATTTGGGCTTTGATATCGAAAAAACCGAGATAGCCGACAACTATCTTATCTACGACGACGATATGTTTTTGGGCTTTGTCGGCGATCCTCACGGAAATGAAGGTGCGGGGATATTCCCGCCGGGCTTGACCGAAACGGCTAATAATTTTCTGGCGGATAAGGAGTCGGACTACATAGCGGTCAACACTATGGGCTATTCGGTGGAGGAGCTTCGCCGCTTTATCGACAACGGCTGCCCGGTTTTGGTTTGGACGACAATGAGCTTTTACGAGCCCAACATTATCGGCGGTGGCATGTTCTACGACGACGAGGAGTACTATTGGTACGACAATGAGCATTGTATGGCGCTTATCGGTTATGACACAGCGAATAACGAGCTTACCTTCTGCGACCCGCTGAACGGGATAGTGACCTGCGACGCGGATCACTTTGAGTGGCTCTATGACGATATAGGCAAGCTTTCAATGACGATAGTTGAGTGTAAATGAAATGAAAAGAAATGATATAGACAGCGGAAATACCTTTGACTTTGGCAGAACGTCGGAGGGTTATGCGAGATACCGCGATATTTATCCGCAAAGCATGTATGAAAGGCTTATCGGCAGCGGAGTCGGCAAGCCGGGGCAGGAGATACTCGACCTCGGCAGCGGCACGGCGGTGCTTCCCGTTAATATGTGCGGTACCGGCGCGCGCTTTACCTCGACGGATATTTCCGAGAATCAAATCGCGTTCGGAAGAAAGGTCACAGAGGAACGCGGGATACATAATATCAGTTTTAAGGTCTGTTCCGCCGAGGACACGGGCTTTGCCGATAACAGCTTTGACGCAGTGACCGCCGTGCAGTGTTTTCACTATTTTGACGCGGAAAAGGCGGCGGCTGAGATACGCCGCGTGCTTAAGCCGAACGGGCTGTTCTGCAAGGTGTTCATGGATTGGCTGCCTTACGAGGACGAGGTCATCGCCGAGATGGAGCAAACGGTGCTGAAATACAATCCGGATTGGAGCGGCGGAGGATTCCGAGAGTTTCGCTACAGCTTCCCCGACTGGGCGAAAAACCGCTTTGAGCTTGATTCGGTGCAGTCTTACGACGAGGTTTTGACCTTTACAAAGGAGGCGTGGCTCAACCGCGTGATGACCTGCCGCGGAGTGGGCGCGAGCCTTTCAAAGGAAAAGACCGAAGAATTCAAGCGAGAATACGGCGGCTTGCTCGAAAAATACGACGACATATTATATTTGAAACACCAAATACATATTGAGATTTACCGAAAGATATAATACTATTATCTAATAAACCCCTTTAATATCTGTTTTAAAGCGTTTTATCAAAAAATAGTATAAAAAGCGCCCTGTCACAGTCAATGTGACAGGGCGCAAATTAATGAGATTAGTATAAGTAATAGTTATAAGATAATTAACTAGCCTCCAGCCTCCAGCCTCTAGCCTCTAGCTTCTAGCCTCTAATACCCATTCTTCCTCTTTTTTGTCGAGCAGGCATTCAACGAGGACGGCCTTCTGCGCGTGCAGACGGTTTTCGGCTTCCTCGAATATCTCGTTGGCGTGAGCCTCGAAGACCTCGGCGGTGATCTCCTCGCCGCGGTGTGCGGGCAGGCAGTGGAGCACCATACATTCGTCGTCGGCGACCTTCATCAGCTCGTCGTTGACCTGATAAATTCCGGCGAACACGGCTTCGCGCGCCTTCTTCTCTTCCTCCTGACCCATGGAAGCCCAAACGTCGGTGTAGATGACGTCGGCGTTTTTAGCCGCTTCAAACGGATCGTTGACGATCTGGAACTTATCGCCGAACTGCTTGCCGAATTCCATGATGTGCTCGGGCGGGAAGTAGCCGTTGGGGCACGCCGCCGAGAAGCTCATGCCGGTGCGCAGAGCGCCAACGGCGAGGGAGTTGAGCATGTTGTTTCCGTCGCCGATAAAGCACATTTTGAGTCCCTCGAGCTTGCCCTTGAATTCGCGGATAGTCATGAGGTCGGCGAGCACCTGACAGGGGTGGCAGTAGTCGGTGAGGCCGTTGATGATGGGGATAGAGCCGTACTCGGCGAGCGCCTCGACCTCGCTTTGGGCGAAGGTGCGGATCATGATTGCGTCGACAAAGCGCGAAAGCACGCGCGCGGTGTCTTCAACCGGTTCGCCCCTGCCGATCTGCAGGTCGTTGGAGCTGAGGAAAAGCGGATAGCCGCCGAGCTGGGTCATGCCGACCTCGAACGAAACGCGGGTACGGGTGCTCGATTTTTCAAAGATCATGCCGAGTGTTTTGCCGGCGAGCAGCTTGTGCTCGATGCCGTGCTTTTGCTCGTATTTAAGCTGATCGGCGAGGTTCAGGGTGCGGGTGATCTCCTCGGTCGACCAGTCCTCTAATTTAAGTAAATGCTTCATTGTTCATTCTCCTTTAGCGTTTTTTCAAGTATGTTGACTGCTTCACACAGCTCGTCTTTTGTGATGATGAGCGGCGGCAACATTCTGAGCAGATTCTTCGCGGTGATTATAAGCAGGCCGTTTTGTATGCATTTTGCCGCTATGTCGTGGGCGTCGCCGTCGATCTCGATGCCAACCATCAAGCCGAGGCGGTGTACGCTTTTCACTCCTTCAAGCTCAAGAAGCTTTTCTTCGAGGAAAGCGCCCTTTTCTTCAACTTTGTTGAGGAATTCCTCGTTGGCGATCGTGTCGAGCACGTAATTTGCGCCGGCGCAGACGACGGGATTCGCGCCGAAGGTGGTGCCGTGGGTGGACGGGGACATAACGTCCTTCAATTTTTCGCCGCACAGGCAGACGCCTATGGGAAGTCCGCCGCCGAGACCCTTTGCAACAGTCATCAGGTCGGGCTTTACGTCGTAGTGCTCGTGCGCGAACAGCTTACCTGTTCTGCCGACGCCGGTCTGCACCTCGTCGATGATGAGCAGGATATCGTTGTCGGCGCAGATCTTCGCGACGCTCTGCACGAAATCCTTGTCTAGTATGTTCACGCCGCCCTCGCCCTGAACGACTTCAAGCATGATGGCGCAGGTTTTTTCGTCGATATTGTTCTTCACGTCGTCAAGGTCGTTCGGTTCGGCGTACTTAAAGCCCTTGGTGAAGGGGAAGAAGAAGTTGTGAAAAACCTCCTGACCTGTCGCGGCGAGCGTGGTGACGGTTCTGCCGTGGAAGGAGTTTTTGAGCGTGATTATCTCGTTGCGCTCGGCTCCGTACTTGTCGAAGCTGTATTTGCGCGCGATTTTTATTGCACATTCGTTGGCTTCGGCACCGCTGTTGCCAAAGCAGACCTTAGCGAGCCCGGTAAGGGTGCAGAGCTTTTCGGCAAGGTCGCTCGCCTGTTTGCTGTAAAAGTAGTTTGACATGTGCTGAATTGCGCTTGCCTGTTCGGTGATGGCTTTTACCCAGCCGTCGTCGCAATAGCCCAGCGAATTTACGCCGATGCCCGAGCTGACGTCGATATAGCGCTTGCCGTCCTCGTCAAAGGCTGTAACGCCCTTGCCGCTTTTCAGCGCCACGTCGTACCTGCCGTAGGTGTGCATAATGTACTTTAAGTCTTTTTCCTTTGTGTTCATGTTACCCCTCGTTTCGGTGTTTATAGCTGAATATATAAACGTCGTCGCGCTTCTCAAAGCCGAAGTCGCTCCAGAATTTTTGCCCGGTTTCGTTGTTTTGATAGCAAAAGATGTGCGTTTTTTCAATGCCCTCGGCGCCGATGTTCTCGATAGCCTTTTCGGCGAGGGCGTGACCTATATGTCTGCGGCGGTATTCGGGCCTTACCGCCATGTGGTGAATGAAGCCGCGCCTGCCGTCGTGCCCCGCGAGCACGGTGCCGACGATCTTTCCGTCGGCGACAGCCACAAGCGACAGCCCCTCGTTGCGCTTTAGGTAACGCTCGATCTGCGGTCGTTCGTCAGCCGAGGAAAGCGCGCGCTTGCTGGTGATCTGCCACATCGCGAAAACCTCGTCGTAGTCTTCGATTGTCATTGGTCGGATCGTGTACATGTGTAACCTCATAAAAGTTTTGTATTGTTGCGAAGGCACGCTGCCCCGCGCGGAACGGCTTAGTAGAACATCGTTCCGATGCCCTCGTCGCTGAACAGCTCGAGAAGGATGGAGTGTTCAAGTCTGCCGTCGATGATGTGGGCGCGGTTGACGCCGTTGCGCACCGCCTCGACGCAGCAGTCGATCTTGGGGATCATGCCGCCTTTTATAATGCCCTCGCGTTTGAGCATGGGCACCTCGCTGACGTTAACAACGGGAATAAGGCTCTCGTCGTCGTTGACGTCGCGCAGCAGACCGCGGATATCGGTCATCAAAATCAGCTTTTTAGCGCCGAGCTTTGCGGCGATCTGAGCTGCGGCGAGGTCGGCGTTGATGTTGTAAACGTTGCCGTCGTAGCCGCCCGCGACCGTGGCGACAATGGGGATGTAGCCGTCTTTCATCGCGTTTTGCAGCGGTTCGGGATTGACCTCGCGTATCTCGCCGACGAAGCCTAAGTCCGCGGCGCCCTCAACGAGCTTTTCAGCCATAAGCATTCTGCCGTCAAGTCCGCAAAGTCCCAGCGCTTTGCCGCCGTGGCGTTCAAGCATCTGCACAAGGCTCTTGTTCACCTTGCCGGCTAGCACCATTTGAACTATGTCGATGGTCTCTTGATCGGTGACGCGCATGCCGTTTTCAAACTTGCTTTCCTTGCCGATAGCGTTCAGCATGGCGGTTATCTCGGGGCCGCCGCCGTGTACCAGCACAACGTTTATTCCGATAAGCTGCATGAGCACAAGATCGCTCATTACAGCGGATTTTAAGTCTTCGTTTATCATGGCGTTGCCGCCGTATTTTACGACGATAGTTTCGCCCGACCATTTTTTGATGTAGGGCATCGCCTGTATAAGCACCTTAGCGCGTTTTTGATTATCCATTTTATGCTCCTTTGCGTCAAATTGAAAATTGAAAATGGACAATGGACAGTTAATGGCGGGACACCCGCACCCGATTTGTATTAATGCGACACAGTTGGAGTGATATGCATTGTGATTCGGAGCGAACAACTCGAATTTTCAATTGTCCACTATCAATTGTCAATTGTTAAGTGCGGTAGTCTCCGTTGATTTTGACGTAGTCGTAAGTTAAGTCGCAGCCGTAGGCTTCCGCTTCGCCGTTTCCGTCGGCTAGAGTGATGATAATGGTTATCTCGTTTTCGAGCAAAATCTTCTCCGCCTTGTCTTCGTCAAAGGCGAGTCCGCAGCCGTTTTGGCAAACGAGTATCTCGCCCGCGGCGGAGCTGTATGAAACGTCGATCTTTTTAACGTCGTCGACCTGCGCGCCGCTGTAGCCTATTGCGCACAGCACCCTGCCGCAGTTTGCGTCCGCGCCGAACATTGCCGCCTTTACAAGGCTTGAGCAGATAACGCTCTTGGCGATTATCTTCGCTGCCTGCTCGTCCTTTGCGCCGCTGACCTTGCAGATCAAGAGTTTGGTCGCGCCTTCGCCGTCGGCGGCGAGCTTCTTGGCTACCGCCTTGAAGGCGGCTGTGAGCGCTTCAAGGAATATATAATAATCTTCGTTTTTCTCAGTGATTTCAGTGTTGCCGGCGTAGCCCGAGGCGAGTATCGCCAGCGTGTCGTTGGTGGAGGTGTCGCCGTCGACGCTGACCATGTTGTAGCTGACGTCGGCTGCCTCGATAAGCGCCGCCTTGAGCATTTCGGAGGATATCGCCGCGTCGGTGGTGACGAACGAAAGGGTGGTGCCCATGTTGATGTGTATCATGCCGCTGCCCTTGGCTATGCCGCCGATGGTTACGGTCTTGCCGCCTATCACGGTCTGCACCGCCCACTCCTTTTTTACGGTGTCGGTGGTCATTATCGCCTCTGCCGCGTTTGAGCCGCCTTCCTTTGAAAGGATGTCCTTTAAAGCCGCCACGCCGCTTTCGATGGGCGCGAGGGGGAGGGGCTGACCGATAACGCCGGTCGAGGCGACGATCATGTCGTTTTCGTCGATACCGAGAGCGTCCGCCGCGAGCCTGCCCATTGCCTCGGCTTTTTCATAGCCGTCGGGGTTGCAGGCGTTGGCGTTGCCCGAGTTGACGATGACCGCCTGAGCCCTGCCGTTTTGCAGGTGCTTTTGGGTAACGAATATAGTATCGGATTTTACGAGATTCTTTGTGAAAATAGCCGCCGCGTTGCAGACCCTGTCGCAGGCGATAAGCGCAAGATCGCGCTTGCCGTTGGGAATAACGGGCGAATCGTTAGCGGCGATCGCCTTGGTGATGGCGGCAGAGGTAGCCGCCTTAACGCCCGCGCAAACGCCGTTGGCGGTAAATCCCATGGGCGACGTGACGCCGCCGTTTATGAAAGTGTAGTTGTTCATATTAGTTTCCTTTAATGGTTTCTGTTTTGCAGTGACAGCTCTTGCGGCTGCCGCTGCCAAACATCAGTAACGATGGTGATATTTGATCGGGAGACCGCATGGGTCTCCTCTACGCTGATATCAGCCGGCTTTTGGCAACGGGTCAAAACGCCGGGGGAACGATGACAAGTCCGGTCTTTTCGTCCAAGCCGAAGATGATGTTCATGTTCTGGATAGCCTGACCTGCCGCGCCCTTTACCATGTTGTCGATAGCCGCGCACGCAACGAGTTTGCCGGCGCGCTTGTCGTGGTGGATGGAAATGTCGCAGAAGTTTGAGTAGCGAACATTGTGGATGTCGGCGCACTTGCCGTCGTCGAGCAGGCGCACGAAGAACTCGTCTTTGTAGTAGTCCTCGTATGCCGCGCGGATATCCTCAAAGCTTACGCCGTCCTTGATGTCGGCGTAAACCGTCGCCAAAATGCCCCTGTTGACGGGCAGAAGGTGAGGCACGAAGGTTATTGTGACGTCCTCGCCGCTGAGCTTGGAAAGGGTCTGCTCAATCTCGGGGGTGTGGCGGTGACACGCGACCTTGTAGGCGTGGAAGCCCTCGTTGAGCTCGGGGAAGTGATTGCCCTGAGTGGGCTTTCTGCCCGCGCCGGTCACGCCGCTTTTGCAGTCGCAGATTATGCCCTTGGTGCTGACAAGACCGTTAGCGACAGCGGGCGCGATAGCCAGCGGCGAACAGGTGGTGTAGCAGCCGGGGTTCGCGATAAGGCGCTTGCCCTTGATCTTATCGCGGAAAAACTCGGGCAGACCGTAAACGCTCTGCGCGTGCAGCTCCTTGTCGAGGAAGGTTCCGCCGTACCATTCGGTGTACTCGTCCTCGCTTTCAAGGCGGAAGTCCGCGCCGAGGTCGATGAACGCCTTGCCGGCGCTCATGCACTTTGCGGCGAGCTCCTGCGAAAGACCGTGGGGGAGAGCCGCGAAGATGACGTCGCTCTTCTCGACCACCGCGTCCTGATTTTCGCAGATCATATCGTTTAAAAATGTGTAGGCGGGGTAAACGTCGCTCAGTTTTTGACCCTCAAAGGATACCGAGCTTATAGCCGCGATCTCTGCCTCGGGATGCGCGGTCAAAAGCCGCACGAGCTCTGCGCCGGCGTAGCCCGTAGCGCCTACTATTCCTGCTTTTATCATTAATTTCAGTCCTTTGCTAATATTGTGTGAGCGGTATACCGGTTCGTTATGATACTTCGGCTAAACCGCTTTGCGATTTTGCCTTTGGCGCCGCTCGGGATGACAGCTATTCTTATAACTTATGACTTATAACTTCTCTGCGATTTCCTTTACGCGCTGAGCCTGAGCTTTTACAAGGGCGGGCGCGGGGCCGCCGAAGGCGGTGCGTTGTGACACGCATTTTTCAAGGGAGATCGCGTCGTATACGTCCTCGGTGAACACATCGCAGACAGCCTTGTATTCGTCGAGAGGAAGGTTTTCAAGGTCGGTGCCCAGCTCGATGCAGCGCGCGACCAGCTCGCCGGTCGCCTTGTACGCGTCGCGGAACGGCACGCCGTTCTTTGTCAACCAGTCGGCGCAGTCGGTGGCGTTGATAAAGCCGCCCGCCGCCGCTTTGCGCATGTTTTCGGGGATGACGCGCATGGTGTCAAGCATCGGGGTGAAGGCGGTCAGGCACATTTTAACGGTGTCGACCGCGTCGAATATCGCTTCCTTGTCCTCCTGCATATCCTTGTTATAGGCGAGGGCGATGCCCTTCATAACGGTCAGCAGGGTCATGGTGTCGCCGAACACTCTGCCGCTTTTGCCGCGCACAAGCTCGGCGATATCGGGGTTCTTCTTCTGCGGCATGATCGACGAGCCTGTGGAGAATGCGTCGTCGAGCTCGACGAACTTGAACTCCCAGCTGCACCACATGATGATCTCCTCGGAAAAGCGGCTGAGGTGAACCATGATGATGGACAGCACCGACGCGAACTCAATGCAGAAGTCGCGGTCGGAAACGCCGTCGAGCGAGTTGTTGGTTATCCTGTCGAAGCCGAGCAAGTCGGCGGTGATGGTTCTGTCGATGGGATAGGTGGTGCCGGCGAGGGCGCAGGAGCCGAGCGGCATTTCATTCATGCGCTTTAAGCAGTCCTCCAGACGGGAGACGTCGCGGAGCAGCATTTCGCCGTAGGCGAGCAGATGATGACCGAACACGATGGGTTGAGCCCTTTGCAGGTGGGTGTAACCGGGCATGACGGTGTCGCTGTATTTTTCAGCCTTTTCGGCGATGACCTTTATCAGGTCAACAACGAGGCTCTTGACGTTGAGCACCTCTTTTTTCAGGTAGAGCTTTACGTCAAGCGCGACCTGATCGTTGCGGCTGCGCGAGGTGTGAAGGCGCTTGCCGTTGTCGCCAATGCGCTTAGTCAGCTCGCCCTCGATAAAGGTGTGGATGTCCTCTGCTTCGGGGTCGATCGGCAGAGCGCCCGACTCGATGTCGGCTAAGATGCCCTGCAAGCCCTGAATGATGTCGGCTGCGCTTTCCTCGCTGATTATGCCGCACTTGCCGAGCATCGTGGCGTGGGCTATGCTGCCCTCGATGTCCTCGCGGAACATGCGGCTGTCAAAGGAAATCGAAGAGTTGAAATCGTTGGTTGTTTTTGAAAGCTCCTTCTTGAAGCGGCCTTTCCATAGCTGCATATGTATACCTCAAAACATGAATTATTTATGTGGTTTGTGTTTCCTGATAAAAAACATGTATACCGCCAATTCGGCAATATAAAACACAATAACCATCAATGCGCTGTAGCCGAGGATGTTTATGTGTTGCTGTTCGCTTATACCCGACGGATTGCCGATACAAACAAAAGCGATGAAAACAAGCAAAGAAATAAACTCGCAGACAAATAATATGTAGAATATCAGCTTTGCCGGCGTGGTTTCTTTCAAGACAAAAACATGCTTGAAAATCAGTAAAGACAAAACGGGACAGCACAAAACGAGCAATAATATGGGTATCAATTCCATAGTTGTTTTTTCCTTGAAAAACACGTTATGGGCAGGGGTATTTCACCCTGCCCGAAAAATCGAAAAATTTGCTTATTTGATAAGACCCTTTTTAGCGCGAACCTTGATCGGCAGACCGAACAGGTTGATGAAGCCTGCGCTGTCGTTCTGATCGTAAACCTCGTCCTCGTCGAAGGTCGCGATCTCCTCGTCGTAGAGGCTGTAGGGGCTGGTGACGCCGGCGTCGATGATGTTGCCCTTGTAGAGCTTGAGCTTGACGTCGCCGGTGACATACTCCTGAGTGCTGTCAACGAAAGCGCTCATTGCCTCTCTGAGCGGAGTGTACCACTTGCCGTCGTATACCAGATCGGCAAAGGTGTTGGCGAGGTTCTTCTTGTAGTGCAGGGTGTCCTTGTCAAGGCAGATCTCCTCGAGCTTGTCGTGAGCCGCGTAGAGGATGGTGCCGCCGGGGGTCTCGTAAACGCCGCGCGCCTTCATGCCCACAAGACGGTTCTCTACGATGTCGGTGATGCCTATGCCGTTTCTGCCGCCGATCTCGTTGAGCTTTTCGATGATCGCGACGCTCTCGGTGTCTTCGCCGTTGATCTGAGTGGGGATACCCTTCTCGAAGTGGATGGTCACATACTCGGGCTTGTCGGGCGCCTGCTCGGGCGATACGCCCATCTCGAGGAAGCCCTCTTTGTTGTACATGGGCTCGTTGGCGGGATCCTCAAGGTCGAGTCCCTCGTGGCTGAGGTGCCAGAGGTTCTTGTCCTTGGAGTAGTTGGTCTCTCTGTTTATCTTAAGCGGAATGCCTTTCTTCTCGGCGTATTCGATCTCGTCCTCACGGGACTTGAATTCCCATGTTCTCCAGGGGGCGATGATCTTCATGTTGGGAGCGTAAGCCTTGATAGCCAGCTCGAAACGCACCTGATCGTTGCCCTTGCCGGTGCAGCCGTGGCAGATAGCGTCTGCGCCCTCGGCCAAAGCGATCTCAACGATCCTCTTTGCGATGATGGGACGCGCGAAGGAGGTGCCCAGCAGGTACTTGCCCTCGTATACCGCGCCCGCCTTCATGGTGGGGAATACGTATTCCTCAACGAACTCTTTGCTGAGGTCTTCGACGTAGAGCTTGGACGCGCCTGTGGCGATAGCCTTTTCTTCAAGGCCGTCGAGCTCGGTGCCCTGACCTACGTTGCCGGATACCGCGATAACCTCGCAGTTGTCATAATTTTCTTTGAGCCAGGGGATAATAACGGATGTGTCCAGACCGCCGGAATAGGCGAGTACTACCTTCTTGATTTTGTTGTCAGCCATGATGATTCCTCCATGAATTTCAGATTGATTATTGTTACGAATACAATTATACACCAACTTTACGAAAAATCAAGTGTTATCTGAATAAATATTCAATTTTTAGGTCTTGCACAAAAATACGGGAAACGTTGTTGGATTTTGGTTAAATAGCTGAATACAATCGAAAAAACCGCAGCACACGATAGTACAAAAAGGGCAAATGCAGTTATCGGTATTGTAATTAATATTCATTAACGCCCCAAAAATATGCAGAATAATGAATATTATCGCTAAAGTATTGAATATTATTCAAAATATGTTATAATATAAGAAAAGAGATTTTTATTGTAGCTTTAAGAAAGGTTTTGGTAAAATGGCAGAGTTTCGCTCGATAAATCCGCAGGAGATATTTGATAATCCGTTCAAGCTGATTGGCAGCGATTGGGGACTGGTAACTGCGGGAAATCGCGACAGCTTAAACACAATGACCGTAAGCTGGGGCGGCGTGGGAATAATGTGGAACAAGCCCGTGGCGTTCACGTTCATCCGTCCGCAGCGTTATACTTTTGAATTTATTGAACGCGAAGAGTGTTACTCGGTATGCTTTTTCGACGAGCAATATCGCGGAGCGCTCAGTCTTTGCGGCTCCAAAAGCGGCAGAAACGTGAACAAGATAGATGAAACAGGGCTTACGCCCGTATTTACCGAGGACGGCGTGCCGTATTTTGAACAGGCGCGCTTGGTGCTGATATGCAAAAAGCTTTACGCGCAGCCGCTTTGCGAGGAAGGCGTTCTCGGCGGCGACTCAGTGCTTAAGCACTACAACGGCGACGAGTACCACAAGATGTATATCAGCGAGATTTTAGAGGTTTTGACGAAGTAAAAAAGAGGAGGAAGCTTGTGAAACGGATAACCCAAAAATGCGCGGGGGTATTACTCAGCCTCAGCATAGTGTTTTCAGCGTCGGCGGCAGCCGCACCCGCGGCCTCGGCGGCGGAGAGCAACTATATTCAACTGACTTACAACGGAGGAACGGATTTTTCCGGCAGACGTGATATTCTTGATGAATATGTCTGTTCGGACGGCTCCGCGGTCAGGATCATCAACAATAAAACCGTATACCGCTACAGCGTTGCCGACGACACCTATACCGCCGAATTTACCTTTCCTGAGCAGGAGCAGTCTAAAACGGGAGTCGGTCAATCCGGCACGCTTTATATCAGATATAATGTAATGTCGGCGTATATCAACCGCGATACGGGCAAGCTGTATTTTGCGCAGGATAAATACTACGCCTTCAATAAGCCGGAGGGCATGGTGGTTGAGGTGTTCACCTACGACCTTGAACAGGGAAGGCTGCTGTCGTCCTTTGAGGTCACGGGTGAGAACATTTCTGCCATCGGCGCCGACAATAACGGCAATGTTTTTCTCGGCGTGCGTAAGCAAGTAAGCGAAATGCAGAACAAAACGGGGCTGCGCGTTTTCACCGCCTCCGGAGAGCTGCGCGCAAGCATCGATACAACTGATTATATAGATACTTTTGCGGGATTCCTTCCCGATGGCAGCTTTTATTTTTCCGAGACCGAGCTTGTTTTTACCGGGGAAAACAACTACTATGTGACGCGTTATCTGCACAAGGGCGGGTTCGACGGCAGCGCGGTCACCTTGAGCGAAAACAATATGACGCGCCTTAGCTACTACTATGGCAGACCTGCCGCGATCACGGGCGATGATATGCTCGCACTCTACGACGGCGAGGTTTACGACACTGCCACGGACGCGCTTGTGTACAATTACGACATCGGCGCTGCCGTAAACACCGACTACTGCGCCGGACACAATGGCGCGGCGGTCTGTTACAGCGGCGGATTTGCCTATTTAATGACTGAGCCAAAAATGATAAAGCGCTATGATCCGGAGACCGGCTCAGTCGGTTCGATCTACAACTCGGATGAAAGTGTTTTCAACTTTATTCCGGCGGGCGACGGATTTGCGCTTATGCTCAAAGGCGAAAGCGGTTTCCGCATCAAGCTGATAGGCGAAGAGGATTTTGCGGAGACGTCGGAGACTGTTTTGAATCTTAACGAGCTTGCCGTTTATCAGCGCACTCAGGCGGATATCGTCAAAAAGCTTGCTCAAATGATGCCGCATGATTACAGCGAGCCGTTTTTCAGCACGATGGGTTCGGCGTCGGCTCCGTACAGCGAGTATCTGCTGACCGATAACACAAAAGAGAATATCGTCAGCGCCGCTAATTATTTCCGCTGGCTTGAGGGACTGAGCGGTTTTGCGTCCTCTACCGATGACGTGTGGGTGCGCGGCGCCAAGGGAGCCGTGCTGACCCAGCGCAACGTTGAGCTGACGGGCTCGCTCAGCCACTATCCCAACCGCCCCGACGATATGGACGAAGCCTTTTTTACCGAGGCAAGGCGCGCTACCGAGACCAGCAATATCTCGTACGGCTACGGAACGGGTCAGGCGGCGATCCCCGAGCTTTTGCGCGGTTTCATCAACGACGAGGGTTACACGACCATCCCCGGTCACCGCGACACCTTCTTCACGCGCAACGGCGTTTCGTTCGCCGCGGGATACGCTCCGCTGGGCGCTGTCAATACCGTTGAGTACACCGGCAGCCCTAATCCGCAGGGCAATTCCGTTGCCGGCAACAACGAGCCCGCCTACGCGTGGCCCGCTCCGGGAGTGTTCCCCGAGGAGGAGATCATGCCCGGCTGCCTATGGACGGTCAACCTTAACACCGACTACGTAAACACCGCAACGGGCATGCCGGTTGTCACTATAACCGATCTGCAAACAGGCGAACAGACCGTGCGCGACTCCAAAGAAAACGGGCTGCACACCACCGGTTCATGGGGCAAGTTCATATCCTTTATGCCGCCCGAAACCAACAGCTACATCGGCAAAGCATACAAGGTCGAGATAACGAATCTCCGCGACGGCAACGGCGTGCCTTGCAGGATGGAATACACGATAAACTTTTTCTGCTACAGCGATGAGGTTGAAATCGACGGCAAGACCTACACCTGCGATGCATACGGAAATCTGAGTGTAAAACAGCCCGACTATCTGCTCGGCGACATCGACGGCGACGGCGAGGTTACGATCAACGACGCTACAATGCTCCAGCGTTACTTTGCTGAGTTCATTGATCTGACCGACGATCAGCTTGCTGTTGCTGACGTAAACGAGGACGGCAAGGTCAACATCAGAGACGTAACAGCTATCCAGAGGATGGTTGCAGAGTTTTGATCGGCTTAGCACGGTGTTTTTTTTCAGTGCGCCTTTGGATAAAGCGGTCAGTAGGAAATATCGGGCTGACGGCGCGTCAAAATCATTTACTATCGGGAGCGATACGTCGTTCCCGATATTTTTATTCGGTATCGGTATTAAGCGATTTTTGCATTTTTCTGTAAAAAACAGTTGACAAATCAAAATGATTGTGCTATAATCGCGTTTGTCATTAAAAGTTGGTGTCGATGACGCTGAGGGTCCACCTGTTCCCATACCGAACACAGAAGTTAAGCTCAGTGGTGCCGAAAATAGTGCATTGGCGACGATGTGTGAAAATAGGGAGATGCCAACACTATAAAGTGTCCACCCGGTAGGGTGGGCGTTTTTTTATTGAGAGTTAAGAGTTGAAAGTTGAGAGTTGAGAGTTGAGGGTGGGCTACGCCCACACCCGATTTGGTGTACAATATGACTGAAATATTCGAAAACCAGATAAGCGTGTGGCAGGCGTTAAAGGGATCATCCGAGCCTGTGGTGCTTTACGGCATGGGCGACGGGGCGGACAAGGTGCTTGCCGCCTTTGAAAAATACGGGATAACCGCGTCCGGCGTTATGGCGAGCGACGGCTTTGTGCGCGGTCAGCAGTTCCACGGCTTTACGGTAAAACGCCTGAGCGATTTTGAAAAGGAGTACGGCGATTTTACAATAGCGCTCTGCTTTGCAAGCCAACTGCCCGAGGTGATGGCGACGATAAAAAGCGCCGCCTCCCGTCACAGGCTGCTCGTGCCGAGCGTGCCCGCCTTTGGCGATGTGCTGTTTGACGACGATTTTATCAGCGCGCACCTCGCGGATATGGAGGCGGCGTATGCGCTGCTCGCGGACGAACAGTCGCGCGCGGTCTATAAAAACGTGCTCCGCTTTTACCATACGGGCGATATTTCGCTGCTCGACGCGATAACAACGCCGAAGGACGAGGCGTTTGACGATATATTGAAGCTTGGCAGGGCTGAGGCCTACGCTGACCTCGGCGCGTACAACGGCGACACCGTCGACGAGTTTTTGCACTATACCCGCGGAGAATACCGCGAGATCATCGCGCTGGAGCCGAACGCCAAAAACTTCAAAAAGCTTCAAGCCCACTGCGAGGGCATGCCGCGCGTCAGGCTTTTGAAGCTGGGCGCGTGGAGCGAAAACACGACTCTGACGTTCAACAACAAGGCGGGCAGAAACAGCGCGGTCGCCGACAGCGGAGTGGAAACGCCCGTCGCGGCGTTGGACGAGCTGTTAAACGACGGTGCCACGTACATAAAAGCAGACGTCGAGGGCGCCGACCGCGAGGCGCTGCTCGGAATGAGGCGAACGCTAAATGCGTATAAGCCAAAGCTGAACTTCGCCGCATACCACCGCTTTGAGGACATTTTCGGGCTTGCGCTGCTGATACATGAGCTGAACCCCGACTATAAGATATACCTGCGGCACCACCCGTACATCCCCGCGTGGGACACAAATTTATACTGCGTTTAGCGGTGTTAATATACGCTGATCAACACAAAACCCTCTTGACTTAACAGCCAAGAGGGTTTTCATTGGTTTTATACGATTATCCAAGCGTTACGTCATATTCCGCAAGATACATTTGCAGGAGGGTGGCGTCGTTGATATCGACAATGCCGTTGCCATCAACGTCGGCAGCCGCGAGCTGTTCATCGGTGAACTGTACGAATTCGCCTACAAAGCGCTGAATAGATGTAACGTCGCGGACGTTTATCTTGCTGTCGCCGTTTGCGTCGCCGACGGGCTCGCTGTCGATCTTTGAAAAGGCGAGCTGATTCGCGGCGGCGTATTGAGCGGCGTATGAATTGACCTTTGCGCGGATAGTCACCTGACCGCAGCCGTCGAAGGCGTTGTCCTGAATATAGCCGACGGATTCGGGAATGGTTATTTCTTTAAGATTTTTGCAGTTTTCAAACATGCCAAAGCCGACGCTTTCTTCGTTTCCTAGGTTTTGTACGCCCTTTGGAATCACAAGCTCAGTCAGGCTGCGGCAGTTGGTGAAGGCTTCCTCGCCAATAGTCGTCAGGGTGTTGGGAAGGTTAAGCTGTTTCAGGCGGCGGCAGTCGTAAAACGCCTCGTCGCCGATGGTTTCAAGCTGATTACTAAGCGTGATGTTTTCTAAGAACAGGCATTTTTCAAAGGCGCTTTCGCCGATTTCGATCACATTGTTGCCCATGGTGACAGTTTTCAGCTCAACACAACTGTAAAATGCGCCTTTGCCGATACGCGTTAAACTGTCAGGAAGCGTAACGCTAGTGATGGAGGAATTGTTGAGGAACAGCCATTCCCCAATCTGCGAAACACTTTTTCCACCGATAGTGGAGGGGATAACCAACTGTCTTTCAATCAAATTGCACTTTGTCACACGAATGGTATCATCGCTAAGGAGCGTGTATTCATATATGGCACGAAATCTAACGCCATCCGTTTTGCAGTAATATTCTGCTGCTGTACCAATATTTCCATAAATTGTTAAGTCTGCGCTTCCGTTAGCAAAAGCATCATACCCTATTTCTGTAACAGTGTCGGGAATAGTGACGCTTTTCAAGCCGGTGCAGTTCCTAAACGCATAATCGCCGATACTCGTCACGCTGTCGGGAATGATAAGGTCTGTAACCGGAACATCATTCAGATATAAATTGTGTGCGTATAATAATGGGTTAGAATCTGCGGCTGTAAATGCTATATTACACCATGCGGCGATATCTGATATATGGACGCTTGTCAAACCGGTGCAGCCCCAAAACGCATCATTTCCGATACTCGTCACGCTGTTAGGAATAGTGACGCTTGACAAGCCGGAGCAGTCCTCAAATGCACTTTCACCAATACTCGTCACACTGTTGGAAATCGTGACGCTTGTCAAGCCGGTGCAGCCGTAAAACACAGAACTGCCGATACTCGTCACGCCGTCGGGAATCGTGACGCTTGTCAAGCCAGAGCAGTTGTAAAACGCACCATAACCGATACTCGTCACGCTGTCGGGAATCGTGATGCTTGTCAAGTTTTTGCACCCGCAAAAAGCATTATTGCCGATACTCGTCACGCCGTCCTCAATGACAACGGTTTTTATATTGGTTCTCCATGGCGCAGTTGTGGTGTTGTGATAAGTGGAATAATTCTCCATCGCGCCGTCGCCGCTGATGGTCAGCTCGCCATCAAAATCAAGCATCCATATACAATCCCCAGAGACGCCTTCAGCGTAGTATAGAGGTGGGCCGGTTGTTTCTGGTACCGATTCGACTACAGTGTTGTCTTCAATAATATAGTCATCTGTTGTTGATGGTTCATAAGAATAACCAACAGCGGAACTATCTATTACTGAAATCTCAGACGAATGAACTGTATTTTTCGCAGTAATCATATATACCATAAAGAACACAAACAAAAGAGCAATTAAAAAAATGTATGGTATAGTTTTTTTAAATATTTTTTTCATAAACAAGTCTCCCCGAAAAATAAAAATGCGTGACCCAAACGAGCCACGCCAAAAACACAGCTCATTTGTTGCGACACAAATTGATTCCACTTTCTATGACAAAATGTGAAAACAGAGCCTGCATTTTTACAAGAGTAAAAATACACACTTTGACATAGAATTATTCAATTTGTGTCGCACCTATATTTTACCATATTTCTGCCTAAAGAGCAATCCAAATTTTTGCGTTTAGTTTTGGCAATATTGCACATGTAGAGGCTGGAGGCTAGATGCTAGATGCTAGATGCTAGAGGCTAGATTAGGTATTAGGTACTAGGTATTAGGTATTAGGTTCGATGTAGGGGCAGACCCGTGTGTCTGCCCTTTTTGCGGGCGCACACATGGGTGCGCCCCTACGTTTAAAAACGACGTTTCTGCGCAGCCGAGGGGGCCCGTAGCCGGGCGGCAACCCTTTTGTCGCTGCGCGACATTTCCCCTATCAGGGGAATCACCTTCGACTAAACTGCTTCGCAGTTTTGCCTCCGGCACCGCTCAGGATGACAGCGTCTTTTTGACGCGGGAAACAAACGTCGGCATATCACCAAACACTTCACTCGCGTCTTGCCCCGTCGTGGCAACGACCGCTCAGGATGACAGCGTGTTTTTTTGTATCTCAAGTCATTAGGTGAAGAATAGCTGAATTTTTTAAAAAACATCTACCAAAATGATTCTTTTTATGTTATACTATAAAATGGTATAAAATGCAGGTAACTGCTAAGGAGTGACACGGATGATAGAGGTAAAACACCTCACTAAACGCTACGGCAAGCTGACGGCGATAAAAGACATCAGCTTTACCGTCGACACGGGCGAAGTACTCGGCTTTTTGGGACCGAACGGCGCGGGCAAGTCCACCACGATGAACATCATTACGGGCTACATTTCCTCGAACGAGGGCACCGTTACCATCGACGGCTCCGAGATATTGGAGGAGCCGAAAAAGACGAAGCAGAAAATCGGCTATTTGCCTGAGAATCCGCCGCTTTACACCGACATGACAGTGCGCAAATATCTTGAATTCATGTTTGACTTAAAGCGCGTTAGGCTGCCGAAGGCGGAGCATGTGGACGAGGTAATGCGCCTTGTGGGGCTGAGCAAGCACGGCAAGCGGCTTATCAAGAATCTTTCAAAGGGCTACAAGCAGCGCGTGGGCTTTGCGCAGGCGCTGCTGGGCGATCCGCAGGTCATCGTTCTGGACGAGCCGACGGTCGGCCTTGACCCGCAGCAGATAATAGAGATACGCAAGCTTATAAAGAGCCTCGGCAAAAAGCACACGGTCATTTTTTCCTCGCATGTTTTAAGCGAGATATCCGAGACCTGCGACCGCATAATAATCATCTACGGCGGAAAGATAATTGCCGACGCAAAGGCGGATTCGCTGTACGAGGCGCTCGGCAGCGACCGCAGGCTGTCCCTCTCCGTTGAGGGCAACGCGGGCGAGATATCCTCGGAGCTCAACAAGATACCCGAGGTGCTGCGCGTTAAGCGCGTGGAATCCGACAAAAAAGTCAGCCGCTTTACGCTCGATTATAAGGCTGAGGCGGACGTCCGCCGCTCGGTATTCAACGCGATGGCGCGGATAAACTGCCCGATAATCGAAATGAGGTCGGGCGATGAGAGCCTTGAGGATATGTACCTGAGGCTGATCGAAAAAGCGAAAGGGGGAGAGCGCTGATGAGCGCGGTTTATAAACGCGAAATGTCGGGTTATTTCAACTCGGCTATAGCCTATGTGGTGATCGCAATGTTCTTCTTCTTTTCGGGCACCTTCTTTTACTACGATTGCTTCCGTCAGGACTTTGCGGGGCTGTCTTATGTGTTCGGCGACATGTTTTTCATCACGATGTTCATCATACCGATTTTGACGATGAAAACGTTCTCGGAGGAAAAGCGGCAAAAGACCGATCAGGCGCTGCTCACTTCGCCGGCGAGCCTGTTTGAGATAGTGCTCGGCAAATTCTTGGGCGCGCTGACTATTTACGCGGTCTGCTGCAGCATGTTCCTGGTTTACGGCATAGTGCTTTCAGCCTTCGCAAAGCCGCAGTGGTCGGTCATTCTGTGCACGCTGCTCGGCATTTTCCTGCTCGGCGCGGCGCTTATCGCGATAAATATTTTCATTTCTTCGCTCACCGAGAGCATGGTTGTAGCCGCGGTGGTCGGCATGGGTATCGGCATGATAATAGCCGCGATGGACTATTTCATCAACAGCATTCCCGTCGACTGGATCACCTTTATCATGGAAAAAATCAATTTCCTAAACTATTATAAGAATTTTACCTACGGTATTTTAAGTATCGTTGACGTTGTCTTTTTCCTCAGCGTGACAGGGCTGTTTTTGTTCCTCACCACGCGCGTGCTGGAAAGACGCCGCTGGAGCTGAGGAGGGGATATCATGGCTGATAAAAAAGATACCGCTCCTATGATCCCGGAGCAGCCCGCCAAAAAGAAAAAGCTCTCGCGCAGGGCGTCGCACAGGGTGCAGGCTATAGCCGTTATAGCTATCGCGCTGATCCTTGTGGTGCTCGTTAACGTTATCGCGGGCTTGCTGGTTGACCGCAACCCGTACCTTAAGGCTGACTTCACGCCCAACAGCGCGTTCGACCTCAACGACGACACGGTCGAGATAATGAGTCACCTTAACAAGGACGTTAAGCTCCACATGGTCAAGGACGAAAAGACCTTTACCGACGCGGGCACCTACTTTGTTCAGGCTAAGAACCTCCTTGACAAAATGGAGGCGAAGTCAAACGGCAAATTCACCTGCGAATTCTCCGATATCGCCGAGACCCCCAACTTTACTAAGAAGTACGACAGGATAAACTGGAAGGACACCGATATAGTCGGCGTGATCGAGTGCGGCGACCGGTACACGGCGCTCACGCTCGACGACTGCTTCACGGTCGACGAGGAGAAGGACAGCGACTATTACGCGTATTTCGGCACCCACCTTTGGACGGGTACCACCATTGAGCAGGCTGTCGCCAAGGGCACGCTGTTTGTCACAAGCGACGAGAGCGTAGTGGTCGACATTCTGACCGGCGAGGGCGAAAGCGGCTACGACGATGTGAAAAAGCTGCTCACCGACAACGCCTACGAGGTCAACGAGGTATCGCTGCTCACGGGCGATCTGGACAGCAACGCAACCTTTGCGCTGATCTTCGCGCCTCAGGCGGATATCAGCGAAAACGCCGCCGAAAAGCTGCGCAATTGGCTTGAAAACGGCGGCAACTACGGCAGAAATCTGATCTACGTCCCCAACGCCAACCCCTATATCACCGAATGGCACACGCCGAACCTCGACGCGGTGCTCAAGGATTGGGGCATGGAGCTTTACAACGGCTTTGTTTTTGAGACCGACGACAACTACAGATGGGACCAAAGCAGCACAAGCAAGTACAGCTTTTTGGTCGATTACTGCGACAAATACACCGAAAACCTCAAAAACCCGAATCTGGACGTAGCCGCGTACTACGCCATGGGCATCGATATAACCGATCCCAACACCGCGCACGCGCTTTTGCAGACCTCCGACAAGGCGGGCGTTTGGCCTGTCGACGCGGGAGCGGATTTCAATATGCTCGACAACATCAAGGGCGAGCCCATCCCAATCGCGGCGGAGGGCACAAGATCCGGCGACGACGCTTCCTCGAACGTTATCGTGTTCAGCTCGAGCATGATGTTCAGCAGCGAATTGATGAACTACCCCAGCTTTAACAACAAGGCGTTCTTTATGAACGTGATGAACACTATAGCCGACAAGGATGACAACACGGTCATTATTGAGGGAAGAACGCTGCAAACGCCCACGCTCGGCAAGCCCTCCGTAAGCACGCAAAATGTGATCTACGCGATCTTCGCGTTCATCATCCCGGGCTTGATACTGGTTGCGGGCATCGTGCTTTGGATCCGCAGGAGGAACAGGTAATGAACAAGAAAAAGGGAATCATTATAGGCGCCGCCGTCGCGGCGGTGCTGACAGCGATAGCGCTGGTTTTGATATTCGTCCCCAAGGGCGGAAGCTCCGACCCTCAGGAGGCGACCTACGACGAGGGCGTCGACCTTTCCGTAAGCGTCGACAAGGACGGCGTGCACCAAGCGGTCGTCAACCTCGATAAGGACGGCAAGATCGCCAACAACAGCTACGGCACGCTGATGGAGTATTATCCCGCCGATATCACGTCCATCCACGTCGAAAACGCCAAGGGCAGCTTTGACGTTGAGTCGTCCACTCCCGAGGGCGAGGCGACGGTGTACACCATCAAGGGCTACGAGGATTTTGATTTGCAGGGCGGCAATCCCGACATGATAGCGAGCGCCGCGGCTTCTCTGAGTTTTACCAAGGTCGCCACGCTGGATAATGACAGGGCGGGCGAGTTCGGCTTTGACAAGCCGCGCTCCGTTGTGACCGTGACCTACAGCGATAAGACGAAGGCGATCATCACCGTCGGCGATGACGCACCGCAAAGCGCGAGCACCTACATCAAGTTCGGCACGGGCGACGCGATTTATATAACGGACTCAAAGACCGTTTCGGCGTTCGATTACGGCGTGACCGACCTAATGAGCCTCACGATAAACGACGCGGCAGAGGTATCCGAAAACGGTCAGGCAAGCTCGATAAAGCTTTCCGGCGCGGGCTTCCCGCAAGAGATCACGCTCGAGCCCAATACCGATACGAATTATTCCGCAACATATGTTATGACAGCTCCCGAAAGCCGTTTTGCGAACGAGCACGAAAGCAGCCTTATCGCGGGCGGGCTCCGCGGCTTGATGGCGAGCTCGGTGACGATGGTTAACCCGTCGGCAGATCAGCTTAAAAAGCTGGGGCTTGACAAGCCGAATGCGCGCGTCAAGGCGGTGTTCCCCGACACCGAGGTGGATCTTATCGCCTCAAAGCCCGACGGCAAAGGCAATGTGAATTTGATGGTTGCCGGCGGCAAGGTGGTGTACAGCATATCCTCCGACAAGGTCGCGTGGACAAAGACGGGTTTTGAAAAGCTTTGCTACGAATACGCGCTTTATCCCAAGATGACGGAGCTAAGCGGCATTACGGTCAAGTCGGGCAGTAAAACCTACGACCTGACGGTAGATACGCACAATTCGGTCACCACCGACGATCAGGGCAAAGAGACCGAAACGATGGTCACCACCGTCAAACTGAACGGTAAGGAGATAAAGACAGGGCGGTTCACGACCTTCTTTGACGCTGTTTCACTTATACCGATGGCGGACGTAAAGTCCGAAAGCGGCGGCAGCGAGGTGTTCTCGGTAAATTACACCTTTACCGACGGCAGCTCGGGCACTGTAGAGTTCCTCGACAAGGGCGGCGACAGCTGCATTGTCAAGGTGAACGGCAAGGCTCAGGGACACTGCGCCAAGGCTGATGTGACACACGCCCAAAAGGCGCTTGACGAGATGATAAAATGATTATGAAAAAAGTTTTACTTAGCATTTGCGCGGCTTCGCTCGCGGCGTCGCTTATGGCGGGGTGCTCGATCTTCGACAGCGGAAGCAGCGGCTCCGCTTCCGCATCAAAAAGCAATACTCGGCCGGACGCCGTGACGCTCAGCGGAAAATACGACGGATTCGGCTTTCAGGCGCTGCAGACCGTAGGCGAGATGCGGCTTTACGACGCTCTCGATACGGCTGTCAACAAGCCGCAGGGGGAAGAATTCGTGACCGACAGCCTTGACGACGAAAACCGCGCGACCGAGGTGCTGGATTTTTACAAGAGCGATCACCCCGATATTTTCTGGATCGACGAGGCTCAGCCGTACTACTATACCGTAAGCGGCAATGAAATGACCATAAAGCTCAACTTCAAGCTTGAAGGCAGCGAGCTCGAGACCGCCAAGGCGGCGCTTGACGCAAAGGTTCAGGAGGCATTAGCCGGAGCGCCGCAAAACGGCTCCGCCTATGAAAAAGAGCTGTATGTGCACGACTATATCATCGACTGCTGCACCTATGACAAAGAGTCGCTAAAGGCACACGAAACCGAAACCGTGCGCGCCAACGAACAAAACGCCTACGGCGCGCTGGTCGACGGCAAAGCCGTTTGCGAGGGCTACACCAGAGCCTTTCAGCTTTTGTGCGAAAAGCTCGGCGTGGTCTGCAGTGTGGTTCAGGGACAGGCTCTCGGCTTTGAGGGTCAGGAGAACACGAACCATATCTGGAACTGCGTTCAGCTCGACGGCAATTGGTACTACGTGGACGCGACATGGGACGATTGCGAGGACGCCGAAGCCGCGGCGACGGTGGAAGTCGACAGGCATATGTACTTTAATCTGACAACAGACGAGCTGAAGAAGGATCACGTCATTGCGCCGCCTTATTCGGAATACAAAACCGGCGACATTTGGTACAACTGTATCGTGCCTAAGTGCGACAGCACCGACTACTATTACTTAAAGCTGAATTCCATCGAGGTGGACGACCTCGACAATAACGGCGCCGGCTCGTATCTGGCGCAAAGCGCGGCGAGCGAAGCCCCCTGCTGCTGCTTTATGATAAGCGAGGATATCGATTTTGAATACGCCTTTAACGAGATAGTGCAAGGCGTCGCCTATCAGTGGATAACCGAGGCTAACGAAACGAACGAAAACGAACATCAGCTAAGTGAAAACTGCAAGCTCAGTTCGCGCGAAGACAGGCATTTGGCAGTGATGATTTTGGATTATAATTAGAGGAGTGTGAACGATGAAATACGACGTAAGACAGCTTCCGCTGATTTCAAACACTGAGATAGCGGACGGCATATTCGACATGCGGCTCGAGTACAAGCAGGACGATCTGCCCGTGCTTTGCGGTCAGTTCGCGCATGTTTACGTGCCGGGAAAAACGCTGCGCCGCCCGATATCGGTGTGCGACGCAAGCGGAAACGTGCTGAGGCTCGTGTATCAGATCAAGGGCGAGGGCACAAGGATAATGTCGCGGATGAGCGGCGGCAGCGTTGACGTGCTCGTACCGCTCGGCAACGGCTTCAAAATCGAAAGCGGCAGGCGCTACTGCCTTATCGGCGGCGGAATAGGCGTGCCGCCCATGCTCTACACCGCCAAACAGTGCGACGATCCGCTGATCATCACGGGCTTTAGAAATGAGTCGCTCGTTATATTGCAGGATGATTTTAAAGCCGTCGGCGAGACCCTGCTTTGCACCGACGACGGCAGCGCCGGCAGAAAGGGCTTTGTCACCGATCTGCTGCGCGAGAGGATAAATGAGATCGACGAGGTTTGCGCCTGCGGTCCTACCCCGATGCTCAAGGCTGTGGCGGCGGTGTGCAAAGAGTACGGCAAGCCCTGCCGGATATCGCTAGAGGAACGCATGGGCTGCGGCGTGGGCGCGTGCCTGGTGTGCGCGGTAAAGGTGCGCAAAAACGGCGAGGAAGTAATGCAGCACGTCTGCAAAAACGGCCCCGTATTCAACGCTGAGGAGGTGGTTTTCTGATGGCTGATCTGTCTGTAAATGTGGCGGGCGTAAAATTCAACAACCCGCTTATAGCCGCCTCGGGAACCTTCGGCTTCGGCAGAGAGTACGGCGAGTTTTATCCGCTGTCCGCGCTGGGCGGCATTTCCTGCAAGGGCATAACCTTAAAGCGCCGCGACGGCAACCCGCCGCCGCGCATAGCCGAAACGCCTTCCGGAATACTGAACGCCGTCGGCCTGCAAAACCCGGGCGTTGACGTGTTCATAAAGGAAGACCTTCCGTGGCTCAAACAGCAGGGCACTGTGGTCATCGCGAATATCGCCGGAAACACGGTAGAGGAATACTGCCAAATGGCGGAGAAGCTCAGCGAGACCGACGTTGATATGATCGAGCTCAACATATCCTGCCCCAACGTCAAGAGCGGAGGCGTGCAGTTCGGCACGAGCTGCGAGAGCGTTGGCAACATCACGAGCGAAGTGCGCAGGTACTGCAAAAAGCCGCTTGTCGTAAAGCTCAGCCCGAACGTGACCGATATCGCCTCAATTGCGCAGTCCGCCGAGGCGGCGGGCGCCGACGCGGTGTCGATGATAAACACCCTGACGGGCATGCGCATAGACATCAACACACGCCGTCCGATAATCCGCAACAACACGGGCGGACTCAGCGGCGCGGCGGTTTTCCCCGTGGCGGTCAGAATGGTGTGGCAGGTGTCGAACGCCATAAAGATACCGATCATCGGCATGGGCGGTATCTCCACATGGGAGGACGCGGTCGAAATGCTCATGGCGGGCGCGACAGCCCTTCAGATCGGCACGGTGCTGTTCTCCGACCCCTACGCGCCGATCAAAATCAACGATGGGCTCAATAAGTTCCTCGACAAGGGCGGCATCAAAAGCGTTACCGAGCTGACGGGAACCGTCAAGCCGTGGTAACTTAAGTTTCTATATGCAATAAAACAGCGGAACACGCACCCGGATATTTCGGTGCGTGTTCCGCTTTTTTGATTAGTATATTACCATAAAAAGGAAAATACGCAAGAGTTATACGCAAAAATTGCGCATAAGAATAAAACGTGATACGCAATTTTTGCGTATCACGTTGCGTTTGTATGACGGGCATATCAATGCTCTGTGGTGAAAGTCCACCGAGGCGTAGTTACCGACGAACTCAAAAGCGACTCCCAAGGTTTGTATCGTGAGG
>CACYPV010000048.1 GCA_902776375.1 uncultured Ruminococcus sp.
CTCCCCTTTTTGTTAGACATATATTTCTCTCCTTCTTTTTAGGTTTCCATTCCATTTTACCATACTTTTTTCTGTCTATCAATTCGGGGAAGGGGGCAGGTTGTTTGATCGGCGGCGCTGCAGGCGACGCGTTGGGATATGCCATTGAGTTCTTTGATGAGGAAACCATATTTCAAAAATTCGGTGAAAGCGGTATCCCGGATAAGTATAAGAAGAACCTCGAACTATACGATATCATTATCGAGATAGCGGATGATCTGTATAACGACTGCCAAATGTATGAACACAGCGACTATACGGATGAAGTATGGATAAGCAAATATGTAAAGAGAACATACCCAAAGCTTATGAAAGATGTTGAGTGACAGAAAACGGAGAGTTTGGTTAAGACTTATGATTTGATACAAAATGAGATTGCCGGCATAGAGGTACCGAACCCCGAAGACACATATATGCTGTTCCTTCATTGAGAGGGACAAACGGTAGTTTTTCGACAAACTGAGCCTTCCCTGCAAGGGGAAGGCTTTCTGTTAAGTCAACGTTGCTTATAACTTATTACTTATAACCCACCAGCAAAGTATTGCAACGTTTTCGGGCGGACACACGGGTCCGCCCCTACGGCAATGAACAAACGTTGCTGCTGATTTATCTAGCATCTAGCTTCTAGCCTCTAGCATCTAGCCTCTAGCCTCCAGCCTCTAATACCTAATACCTAGTTCTTAAAGGAGGAAATGTTTCCAGAATGGAACCCCCTAATTTTCGCAAAACCCTTGTTTTTCCGGTTTGGTTTCGTTTATAATATAATAAAGATTTATTCATATAATACGGAGTATTAAAAATGGATCAGAAATTTTCGGACGTCTTAAAGAAACTGCGAAAAGATAAGGGGCTCTCACAGCAGGAATTGGCTGATAGTTTATACGTCACCAGGGCAACGGTTTCCCGATGGGAATCCGGCATACGTCTGCCGGACGTGGTTATGATCTCACGGATCGCAAGGATATTGGATGTGGACGTTAATATGCTGCTCGCCGCTGCCGAACGCAGTGACGATTCTCCTAATGTCATTTTGGTGGATGACAGAAAGCTTATTCTCAAAAGCGGTCTGCCGGTTTTGGAGGAGGTCTTGCCGAGCGCGAAGCTCGCGGGCTTTACCGACGCCGACGAAGCTGTTAAATTCGCCAAGGCGAACCGCGTCGCACTTGCCTTCCTGGATATCGAGCTGCGGGACACAAGCGGTATTGAGCTGTGCCGTAAGCTGCTCGACGTCAACCCACACACCAATGTTGTATTTTTGACCGCGTACAGCGAGTATTCTCTTGACGCGTGGAATACGGGAGCTATCGGCTTTATGTTAAAGCCCATCACAACCGAGGGCGTAAGGGAACAGCTCAAAAAGCTCAGATTTCCGTTTTGGACAGGTGGTGAGGACGTATGATCGAAATAGAGTACAACCTGCTCTTTTCACTGGCAGGCGCGTTGGTGACGATGATGCTGCTGGGAATAATCATTTCCGTTTTTATACCCGCGATCAATCGGTGGAGCAAGCATTATTTCATCACGTTTTTTTCGGTGCTTTTACTGTGCACAGTCTTGTGCTATCTGGCTCTGGTATTTTACCGTGACCCCGATATGGCGGTTGCGGAACGAATAATATATTTCTTTGAATCCTTATCGCTTTCGTCGCTGATGGTAATGCCGACGGTCTTTATTCTGCACACCTGCGGCGAAACCATAAAAACCGGCGCGCTGCCCAAGGTCGTGGGGGCGCTGTGGTTGGTATACGTGGCGTTTCTGCTTTCCGCACAGTTCACCGACGTCGTTTACTACGTCACCGATGATAACCAATACTTCCGCGGTCCGCTGTTCATGCTTGCGATGTCTCCGCTTGTCGCCGTTATGATACTTAATATAGTAGGCGTTTTCAAAAGGCGCAAAAAGCTGACAAAGCAGCGTTTTATCGCGCTATTGGTGTATTTGGTGCCCATGACGGGCGCGGTGGTGGTACATATGTTTATCGAAGCAGAGCTGTTTTTGATATTTGGAATGGTGCTGCTTGCGCTGGTGATGTTCGGCTTGATCCTTGCCGATAACATGGATCAGTTCATGCGGCAACAGCGCGAGATCGCCAACCAGCGCGCCGGCATCATGGTATTGCAGATGCGCCCTCACTTTATTAGCAACACCATAATGGGCATTTACTACCTTTGCGACCGTGACCCTCAAAAGGCAAAGCAGGTAACTTTGGACTTTAACACCTACCTGCGCAGGAACTTCAACGCGATAGCAAGCGAGGATACCATTCCCTTTGCGTCGGAGCTTGAGCATACCCGTGCCTACCTCGCCGTAGAGCAGGCGCAGTTTGAGGATGACCTTATCGTCAGCTTTGATACGCCGCACACGCTGTTTCGCCTGCCGCCGCTGACGCTGCAGCCTATAGTCGAAAACGCCGTAAAGCACGGCATGAGCGCGACCAAGGATCCGCTGCATATACGCATACTTACCCGAAAGACGGATTCCGCGAGCGAGGTCATCGTGGAGGACGACGGCACAGGCTTTGTCCGTCCGGACGACAACGAGCCGCATTTAGCGCTTGACAATATACGCCAGAGGCTGAGCTGGATGTGCGGCGGAGAGCTGACTATATCGCAGCGCGAGGGCGGCGGCACTTTGGTCAAGGTGACTATCCCAGACAAAGCCGCTAAATAAGCCACGCCTTTATCAAATAAATGATCCGTGTGTTATCTTGCTTTATAAGGCTGGACAACATGGTATCTATGTGTTATTATATATTTATTATTTTGATTTTGATTTGATATCCATATACATGAAGCCGCAGATCGGCGATTTTTAGGAGACCGGAGCATGAAAAGAATCGTTATTATAGTCAATGTGATCATTATGACAGCTATATTGATCTTTGTTGCGCTATACTCCAGGTTTGAAAGCAGAGATACATATCTAAGGCAGATAGAGCACTTTGAAAATATAACGGTCACGATGGAGCATGTGACAGAGAATTATTTGGAAGGCGAGCAGAGGATCTGCGACGTTTGGGCGCGTTATATCAACAACAAGTCCATGACTATGGAGGAGGCGACCCAGCATATCAGAGCCTCGCACGTGCTTGAGAACACTTCGGCGCATTTGATCTCTCTTGACACGCTCACCGGTTTGTCTACGCGCCCGAAACAGGGCACGACCGACGACTACGCCGTTTCTTATAAGCGGTTAGGTCTTTTGGATGATGTGGATTGGATGGATGAGATAGGCAAGTCGATCAATGTTTCCCGCGCCTATACCAACCCGATGAACGGCGAGCAATCACTTGCCTTCTGCAACAAGGTCACGCTGAAAGAGCCCAGGGGCGATTCTCATGTGAACGCTATCCTTCTGAGGGTCATGCCTATATCGGAGCTTGAGCAGAAATGGGTTTTCCCGCAGGAAGAATTCGCTAATGCCGAGCTCACCATGATCGAATCGGACGGCGACTACATCCTCAAAGGCTACAGCTTTAAAAATTCAAACTTTTTTGAGTTTTACAAATCTTATA
Organism: uncultured Ruminococcus sp.; assembly: GCA_902776375.1. Classification (GTDB taxonomy): domain Bacteria; phylum Bacillota; class Clostridia; order Oscillospirales; family Acutalibacteraceae; genus Ruminococcoides. Next base: position 3,554 of record CACYPV010000048.1, read on the forward strand.
ATCAGTCGGATCCTGCGTCGTCAAAGAAATTATTCGATACTATCACTTCGTCTACCGGCTCTGTATCAATGAATAACTCGCACGGTGATGAGTGCATACTCGCCTTTACACCTATCGACCAGACCGTCGGCTGGACCCTGCTTGGCTTTGTGCCGGCGAAGGATCTGAATGTGGGTATAGAGAACTGGCTGCTGGTCGGGGTGGTATCTGCCGGTTTGCTGATACTGTTCCTCTACGATTTGTTCTATATGCACTATCTGAACAAGCGCCTTCAGGTTTCGGCTATGGAAGCTGAATCGGCGAATAAGGCAAAGACCGATTTCCTCTCCACCATGTCGCACGACATCCGCACCCCCATGAACGCTATAATGGGTCTTACTACGATAGCCGAGAATAATCTGGGCGATGTGGAGTCAACTGAGGAAAGCCTGAGAAAAATCAGGCTTGCAAGCAATCATCTGCTGACACTGATCAACGATATCCTTGATATATCAAAGGTCGAGAGCGGCAAGCTGAAACTGAGCCCTCTGACGTTTTCGATCGTTGAGACAGTCGAAAACCTTATAAATATCTCACAGCCGATGATCAAGGAAAAGAATATTGATTTCAACTTCCATATCAACAAGATGGAAAAGGAATATCTGTACGCGGATCAGCTTCGCCTGAATCAGATATTTATCAACATTCTTTCCAACGCCATAAAATACACGGAGCCCGGCGGCAGCGTTAGCGTGAGCCTGAGCGAGGAAGAAAGCTCTGTTCCCGGCTGCATACAACTCACCTATGTCGTAGCCGATACGGGCATAGGTATGAGCCCGGAATTTATGATGACGATGTATCAGCCTTTCTCGCGCCAGATAGACAGCCGAGTCAACAGTATTCAGGGAACCGGATTGGGACTGGCTATCACAAAGCAGATGGTCGAGCTGCTCGGCGGAACGATCGAATGTGAGAGCGAGCAGGGCAAGGGTACGACCTTTACCGTAGTGCTGGATATCCTGTTAGCCGACAAACAGCGGGACAACGCGCGGCTTGAGCCCATCGACGTTTTAGTCGTTGACGACGACGAAAGCACGCTGCATACGGCAGTCGCCGCCCTTGAAGCTCTCGGAGCCACGGCAGAGCAGGCGCAAAGCGGTGCGGAAGCTTTCGGCATGATCGAGCAAAGGCATAATTCGGGTCGGGATTACGATGTAGTCATCGTCGATTGGAAAATGCCCGAAACAGACGGAATTGAGACTATCAGGCAGATCCGCTCGAATACGGAAGCAAACATTCCGTTTTTGCTTATTTCAGCGTACGACTGGTCGGATATTGAGGATAAGGCAAAAGAGGCGGGCGCGAACGGATTTGTCAGAAAGCCGTTTTTCCGCTCTACGCTCTATGATAAGATCAACTCTCTGCTCGGAAACAAGTCCGATTCTAAGGAACCGGAGGATGATTATTCCGATTTGGAAGGTCTGAATATCCTTATAGCCGAGGATAATGACATCAACTGGGAGATCATATCCGGCATACTCTCCATGTTCGGTATCACCACGGAACGCGCGGAAAACGGTCGCGTTTGCGTGGATATGATAAGCAGCGCCGAGAAAGGCAGCTATGAGCTGATCTTCATGGACGTGCAGATGCCTGAGATGAACGGTCTTGACGCTACCAGAGCTATCCGTAATTTGGATGACCCGTGGGCGTCCTCGATACCGATAGTCGCAATGACGGCAGACGCGTTCTCGGAAAATGTGGCGGATTGCCTCAACGCGGGAATGAACGGGCATATCGCAAAGCCCGTTGATATAAAATTAGTGATCAAAGAGATCCGAAAAATCAAAGAGGGAAGGGAATAATCTTGAAAAAAACATTGTGTATTCTTTTAGCTGCGCTGATGCTCGTAGGTCTGGCTGCGTGCGGCGCGGAGAAAAAGGAATCAAAGACTGAGGAAGGCTTTGCTCCGTCTCTTGACAAATCAGCCAAAAGCCAAATCACCATTGCCGGCGGTTACGACAACTTTGAGGCTCTGGAAACCGAATTTGACCGCTTCAACGAATTCTATCCCAATGTTGAGCTGAAATTCACGAAGGTCGACGATTACAACAATATGATCGGCACGGTCTTGAACGGAAACGACGCTCCCGATATCTACGTCAATTACTCATGGATGTACGGCCGCGATCAGTACAAATCCTGCATAGACCACGCCGAGGATCTGTCCGATCCCTCGCTTAAGCTCGATTTGGACTGCGTGCGCGACAACATCATTCTTAACACGAACGACGGCACGCTCCCGATGGTTCCGGTTTTCGCTAACACCTACGGTATGCTCGTCAACAACGACCTTTTTGAAAAAGAAGGTCTGAGCGTTCCCAAAACCTACAAGGAACTGGTAGAGGTGTCTAAGGCGTTCCGTGAAAAGGGTTACAAAAGCCCGATGATGGGCTTTACCAAAGAGGAGACGACGTCGCTCTTCACGCTGACCGCCTATCCGTACTTCTGCGGAACTATCGCTGATGATAAAGAGGCTGTCAAAAAATTCAACGCTCTTGATCCGTCCGCCGGCGAGTATACGCGCCCCACGCTTGAAAAGATCGACCAATTCATGAAGGACGGCTGCGCGGATATTGACGCCTGCTCAAAGATCGAAAACAACTACGACGCGGTCATACTTCGCTTTTTTGAAGGCGACGTGCCTATGATGACCTGCTCCGGAGATACCGTTTCCGGCACAAAGAAGCGCGAGAGCCGTTCCGAGGCGTTCATCGCCAAACCCTTTGCTTACTCCTTTGTGCCCGTGCCCATGACGGACGAGGGCGCTTACTTCCTCGATATGCCTAATCTGCAGTTCTCTGTCAACAAAAACAGCACGAATCTGGATATGGCAAATGAGTTCATGCGTTTCCTCATCACATCGCCCGAGCTTAACGAGATGGCGAAAAACAAGGGACTCATGTCGCCGACCAAAGACCTGTCGTTCAACAGCATGTACGCCGCGTTCGGAGACGTTCCGGAATCGCGCATCATGTCGCCCGAAGAGATCGGCTTGACGGATGACGCTGTTATTCAGTTAAGACAGGCGGTCTACAACGTGGGAACAGGCGCGATGACCATAGACAAGGCGGTCGCGGGCTTTGGCACCTATACCAAATGACCGATCTGTTCTGACGAATATTCACCGAAAGCTGACCCCCGCGGTCGGCTTTTTGTGTTTATGAAAAAACATGTGTCCTGTCCAATAAAATGAGGCTGACCAAAATGGTCAGCCCCTTGTGTTGTTTTATAGCTTTTTACCGGATTTCAAAGACGCCGAATCAGTATCCCAGCTTTTCGGCAAATGCCTTAAATTCATCCTTGTACTTTTCATCTACATTGGCGTAAAGCAGGGTTTTGTCAACTCTGCAGAGGTACATATATTTGCCGTCGCCTGTTCTTTCATATGTATCGTAGTTTCCGACTGATGTGGATGTGGATGTGCCCGAAATCTTTTCGAATCCTTCTTTATTGGATTCAAACATTCCCTTTGCCTTATCTTCGGAATTTGCAACCAGGAAATCCGTTGTCCAGAGCGCCGACGAGTTCTCGACTTTAACTGCAGTGATAACGCTGACGACGTGATCATATTCTTTGAATTGGGCGGTATTGTCCTCGGTCATTAATCCCGAGGCTTCGGCTTTTGATTTGAAATCATCCGCGCTTACAGCGGTTTTGCTGGTTTCGCACGCGCAAAGGGCGATGGCAAGAACAAGGCAGAAGGAAATGGCAATTAGGATTTTTTTACTGATTGACTTTGTTTGCATTTTGTACCTCCGAAAAATAATAATTGTGTAAAAGATATATATTTTTATATCTTTAAAAACATTATATGGTAAAAATTTTAAAAAGTCAAGAATACAAGAAAAATGGCAGCAAATATAAGTCTTTCGTCGGTTTTTGGCGTAAAAAGCCATTGACAGGAAAACCGCTTTATTATATAATGGATAAGTAAAAGTATATAATTTTACCTTTTAAGGAGTGGTTGAAATGGTAACTTTAGATGAAAAACTTATAAACGATGAACAGAAGAAAATCGAAGAGTGTTATTCTAAGCTTGGCGAGCAGTATTATGCCGCCCATAAGGATGACGATAACGCGGAGTTTGCAGAGCTTATCGACGCTGTTAAAGCGAGCGAGAAGGTCATAGCGGATCACAGGGAAGAGGTTCGCTTAGCCGAGGAGGAAGCGCGCAAAGCGGAAGAAGAGGCGCGCAGACTCGCCGAGGAAAAAGCGGCTAAAGAGCAAAGGATCAAGGAGCTTTTGGAAAGAGAGCTCATGCCCTGCCCGAATTGCGACGCGGAGATCTACTATAAATCAATTTACTGCAACTTCTGCGGTATAAAGATAGCCGATTTCAAACCCGAAAACGAGGACGCGGACAAGGAACCGGAGCAGCCCGAAAATGAGTATGTTACCGTGGCGCCGGAGCAGCCCGTTGAAGAGACTGTTGCCGCGGATCCGGAGCAGCCCGTTGAAGAGACTGTTATCGCGGAGCCGGAGCAGCCCGTAGTTGAGGAGCCCGTAATTGAGGAACCGACTGCTGAGGAGCCCACGCTTAATGCGCCCGCTACTAAGGTGTTTGAGCCTGCGGCAAGCCGAAAGGTCTGCGCCAACTGCGGCGCAGCGCTTGATGACGACTGCGTGTTCTGTACCGAGTGCGGCACGCCTGTAGCAGCTTCCACTCCCAAGGCAGAGGAAGCTCCTGCCCCGGCCAAGGACACTGTTCGCTTCTGCATTGAGTGCGGCTTTAAGGTGACCGATCCCGAGGCAATGTTCTGCAACAACTGCGGCAATCCTTTGCAGCCCCTGGGCGGCGGACAGTCCGCGCAAAGCGTTCCTAAGGTAAAGAGATGCCCGAATTGCGGCTTCAATACCACCGATCCCGAGGTGGTGTTCTGCATTGAATGTGGAACCAGACTTATATAATTCCTGTGGAGAAATATAAATGGTGAAATTCTGCGGTGTATGCGGTTCGCCGCTTGATGAAAACGGGATCTGCCCTGAATGCGATCCCGTTAAATCGGCGTCCGTACGTCATAAAAACCTAACAGAGAAAACGGAATCCCCGGCTGCAGCTCCGGCACATAGCACGGACGAAACAGTAAAAGCTGTCGGGGACAGCGCCGCTGCGCCCTCTAACATCATTTATCTTAATTACAAACCCGATGAATCAGCAAACGCGCAAAAAGCAAAGAGCACGGGAAGCGCGAAAAAGAAAAATTCAAAATCTTTGATACCCTTCGCGGCGATTTTACTCGCACTTTGTATTTTGGGCGGGTGTCTTGTTGCCGCGTTTTGCTTTGATTGGTTCGGGTTCGGCGCGAAAAAGAATAAGGACGCAAACAAGCATAGCTCGGTTGCAGACAGGCCAGAAAGCGCTGTTGTACAGCAGCCGGGCGTCGAAATGACGTTTGAGCTCGACGAGAGCTATAAGAAATCTCAGGGGCAGGCTGTCGCGTTTACGGCTTACGGCTGCTTCATGAACGATATCAACCTCAGCCTTATCGGCGCGGAGACGGTTTCGGAGGAGCTTGTGTCGCTAAAAGATGAGGACGGCGCAAATGTTAACACGCTGTGCCGCAACGCCTCTTTCTGTGGGAATGAGTTTTTCGCCTTTGATAAAGGCGGCGACCTGCGCAGGCTCACCGTTACGGGAAATACCGTTGTCAAAAACGAGGGCTTTTTCAGCGCGGAAGAGCTTAAGGAGAGCGCGCTCGGTTATTTCGGTGATTCCGGAGAGACATACGCGCGCGATCTTACAGACTTTACTGTCGACGGCGACGATGTTTTCGCGCGGGTCGAGGGCAGCTTTGAATACGCAAATGAGCACAAGGCTTTAAACAACAGGCTCGTTCACTTCGGCAGCGACGGATCGATAAGGCTTGTGGGCGATGAGGATGTATGCGCCGTAAGCTTTGCGGTCAGCGACGGCTGGATCTACTACGCCGATAACGGATATGAGTACGATATCGCGAGGAACGAGTACAGATACAACAGCAACCGTGTGGGCATCTATAAGATACGCACGGACGGCACGGAGAAAACCCTGCTTAAAGACAGCTTCAATGAATACGCTATTGAGGATACCGAGCCGCATTTCGGCTGCGCGGGGAACCTGTCGCTTTTCGGCGGCAAGCTGTATTACATCTCGCTCACTGACGGCGAAAATACATTCCTGTACCGCATGGATACCGACGGCGCCAACGACGAGCGGCTTGCGGCGGTATCGGTCGACAACTACGCCGCGGATACAAGCAACAATACCGTTTATGTGCGCACCGGCACATTCGGGACCGATCCGTCCGGCGTTCAAAATCTTTACCGTATCGACTTGAATAATAAATCGAATCAGATGATGACCGAGCTTCAGGGCAGCACATATTATATGACGGTCGCGGACGGTTATTTATATGTATACGATGATCACCGCGATTTCCGCAATAAATGCCTTAAGCGTATCGATTTAAAGGATGACACAGTTCAATTCCTGTTCTGCCGCACCTTTGAAAAAACCGATAAGGACGGCGACTCCGGAATTGAAAAAAGAGTTGAAGAAAAAAGCCCCGAGTACACGTGGCTTGACTATAAGGACAACAGTCCGCTGTAACAGCACTTTGTTTAATGAAGGACTAAACTATTACTAAAGGAATGACAGTATGAAACTAAGCAACAAAGTATCGCGCATAGCGCTTGCGGTGATCATAATTATCAGCCTTTCCGTAAGCTTTATTTTCATGGCGGTCAAGCAAGGTTATCACGAGGACGAGCTGCTGACTTATAATCTGGCAAACTCCTCAAAGCAGCTCGGCGTTGACGGCGACTGGAATTCTCCTGAGGATTTCAACGAATACCTCACCGCGGGCGAGCATCGCTTCGACTATAAAAATGTATACGACAATCAGGTCGTAGACGCCTCGCATCCGCCGCTCTATTATGCGGTCGTGCACACCGTTTGCTCGTTTTTCCCGGACGTTTTCAGCCGCTGGCTGGCGTTCGCGATCAATGTAGTCATGATGACCGGCGCGCTGATTTTGCTTTATAAAATAGGTAAGCGCGTCACCGGCGTCAACCTTTACGCTCTTATCGGCGTGGGCGGCTACGCGTTCAGTATCGCTTGTATCACTACAACGATATACCTGCGAATGTACGCTTCGCTTACGTTTTGGGTGCTGGCATTCCTGTATCTTTCACTGAGAATGTACGACCGGAAAAACGAGGTGAAGATCTACGAGTGCGTTTTGCTGCTTGTCACCGTGCTTTGCGGCGTGCTTACACAGTATTTCTTCATTTTCTGCGCAGGCTTGATCGGCTTGGTCATGATTATTTTCAAAATCAAGGACAGGCACATCAAAAGTCTGCTGTTTTATGTGGGCGCGGCGATCATCGGCGCGGGTTTGGCGCTTGCGATATACCCGTACATAATCACAAATGTTTTGGGCGGCAACCGAGGCTTGGGTTCGCTTAAAATGGAGATAGACGTAATCACCATAGTTACCTATTTGGTTTACAAGGTGTTTTGCTATGTTCAGATCCTGGCAAAGGAGATATTCCTCGGTCAGCTTTGGCTGCTTATCCTTTGCTCGGTTTGCGTTATAGCTTCGTTTGTTTACTTCCGCTTTATTAAAAAGAAAAAGCTGCCCCGCAAGGCGTGGTTTATTATCGTGCCCGGAGTAGTTTACTTTATATTTATAGCGCTGGTGTCGCCGTTCAACAGCGACCGCTACGTTATGGCAAGCCTGCCGCTGCTTTCGCTGATGTTCACGTTCGCGTTCATCAGGATTGTGAATCTTATCAAAAACACAAAGCTTCATCCCATTATGCCCGCGGCTATGGTTCTGGCGAGCGCTCTGGCGTTTGTGTTTGTCACACCGTACTATGTTTACGGCAAAACCGATTTGTATAAGCCCAAAACCGACAACTGCGTGTTTGTCGGCACGGCGATGATGGAGTGGAACAAGTGCATAGATAAGTTCATGAACTACGACAGCACCATGATCGCAAAAACCACCGAGATGTCCAAGACGCTGTACGACGAGCTTGACGATTTCGCGCAGAGCCGCGGAGTCATCACCAACGGCAAGGTGGGCAAGATCGCGCAGAGCTTTATGAGCAACGGCGACGTCGAGCGCACCGAGAGCGACAGCCTTGACGAAATGGTGTCCGACGAAAAGCTCAGGGGACTTGATGAAGTCACCGTATACATCTCGCGCCTCGCCGACGAGGACTATGTTATAGACAAGCTCACAAAGGGCACCGATCTCAAAAATTACGAGCTTATCCAGAAGGACAGGCAGTTTGACGAGTTCTACAATTGGTACGACTACTTTGTCGAAACCGAATCATACTGCAATGTTTACAGGTTTTATAAGTAAGTGAAAGGAGCTAAAATATGGCTAGATTTTGCGGAAAATGCGGTTCGCCGCTGAACGAAAACGGGTTGTGTACCAAGTGTGGCGCGCAGGAAATAATTGAAAAAACTATGGCGGCAGAAGAAGCGGTACAGAATACGCCTCAGACTATTGAACAGCAGCAGGCTATTCCTGTTCCCGAGCCCGTAACGTCTACGGCGGCACAGCCCTCTTCAAAGAAAAACCCCCACATAAAGATGATTATATTCGCGGCAGCGGCGGTTGTTGTGATAGGTGTGCTGGTTGCCTGCGCCTTTATTTTCCACTGGTTCGGCTTGGGCAAGTCGGGCGGCGGCGATTTGGTAACCTCACAGCCGCAGGCTTTTGCCGAAACCTCATACGGAAAGATATACGCCGGTGCGAATTTAAACAACATTACAGAAGAACCGAAAAAGATAGAGGAGCTTGTTTTAAAAAACAAGAGCGGTATCTCCGTAAACCTTTTTGCCCCGGCGGTTGCAAAGGACGGCGACGTTTTTTACGGCAGATATTCTGACGACCCCGGGCTTTATAAAATAACCGTAACGGGCGAAAAATCGGCAGAGTATGAAAAATGGGTAACCGAGGAGCAGCTCAAGGACAGCGTGCTCGGCTTTAGGGAAAACTACGCTTTTGATATCAGCGGTTTCGCAGCAGAGGGCGATTATGTTTACGGCTTTGTCTATGGCAGTCCTGAATGGGCGATCGAGCATCCCGAACTAAACTACCGTATTTTTAGCATCAGCAAAAGCGGAAGCAATATTGAGTTTGTCGGCGGCGAGGATGTTCGCGCTGCTGAGTTTGTTTTAAGCGACGGCTGGATATACTACGTGGACAACGGCTATACATACAGCGAACATATGGATTACGACAGCAGCCGCGTGGGAATCTATAAAATCAGAACAGACGGCAGCGGAAAAACAAAGCTGACTGGCGATTTCGAGGGCTTGAGCGGAGAGTATAAGAACAATCATATACTTGGCTGCGCAGGAGCGCTGACTATATACGGCGACAAGCTTTACTATGTTAGTCTGGAAGACGGTGAGTCTCCACTGTGCCGCATGAACCTTGACGGTTCCGGCAAGGAAAAGCTTACTAATCAGACCGTAGGCAAGTATTCTGTTGATCCTTCTTCAGATACGGTATATTTCCTCAGTTATAAGTACGGGCTTGCAAGCTTTGACAAATATGGTCTGTTCAAGCTCAGCCTTGGCAGCGATGATGTTACGAAAGTTACCGAGAGAATGGTCAACACCAACGTTTCCGAGTTTACATACAGTGACGGGTATATTTATTTGGTAAGCGATTACGTGGGAATAAATAGTCAAGGCTTCCGTAGGCTTGATGTTGCGTCCGGCAAGGCGCAGATTTTGAAGTTAAATGATACATCAACGGTTACTTATGATGAGTTTGGATTTGAAAAACGCGAGAAAGGCGATATAACCTGTTGGTGGGAACCAAATGATAATTCCGATACATTGTAAAAGAGGATAGTGGTAAAAATCAATAGGAAGAATTAAAAGGGTGATTTGAAAGACTGCGAGGTGATATCGGATATCATCAATGAGTCGATGGACACCGAGGGCATAACCGGCTTTCATGATCTGCCGATAAACCTGTCGATTTGCACCAACGTTACCTACACTACCGACGAGTGTATTATCACCCATACTGCAATGTTTACAGGTTTTATAAGTAAGTGATTTGGAAGTTGATTGGCAGAAATACGTTTGTTTTTGGTGATAGGTATGAAAAAGGAGTAATGAAAGAATGACACCTATAGATAGAGAAAAACGTAAAAACGAACTGGGCATAGTGTTTTCGGGCGGCGGCTTGCAGGGTATCGCTCACATCGGCGCGGTGCGCGCGCTGTACGAGCTGGGTATCCGTCCGCAGTATGTCGCGGGCACAAGCTCAGGTTCGGCTATGGCGGCGCTGGTGGCAATGGGCTACGACGCCGACGGAATGCAGGATTTTGCCGAAAAGTACTGGAGGGTGCTCGCGGACTTCCGCCCCGCGCCCATAATCAAGCAGCTCGCTTCGGTTAAATTCAATAAGAAGAACCCAAAGGACGGTTTAAAAGACGGTGAGCTGATCTCGGATGTTATCAAGGAGACAATGGACGCCAAGGGCATAACCGGCTTTCACGATCTGCCGATAAACCTGTCGATATGCACCAATGATACCTACACGACCGACGAGTGTATATTCACAACCTACGACGAGGGTCTGCACGACGACCACATCCACTACATCACCGACGCTCCGCTTGAGGTCGCGGTGCGCGCGAGCATGACCTTCCCTGCGGTCTACACCACATGCAGCTACAAGCAGTACAACTTTATCGACGGCGGTTCAAAGGACAACCTGCCCACAAAGATAATGCGTGACATGGGCGTGGGCAAGGTGCTGGCGATAACCTTTGATATTATGGATTATACCCCCGAAACGGGGCTTGAGGGCATGCTGAAGGTCGTATGGCGCGCGCTCGATCTGTATTCTATCAACGCCACGCGCGAATCTAAAAAGCTCGCCGATTACTGCGTTGAGATCAAAAACAGCAACGCCGCCATTTTCTCAATGGAAAACCTCGACGTAACTATCCAAGAGGGCTACGACTGCGTAATGAAATGCAAGGATGACCTGCTGCGGATATTCGCGGACAATATCGTGAAATAAAAAATCTATAATAAAGCGCAAATTAAGGAGATATATAAAAATGAAAAAGGTGATTCCAGCAATCGTCATATTATCGCTCGTCATCATTGCCGCCTTTGCCGTTCCGGTTTACATTATTTATCAAACCAATCAGGCAAAGAGCACCAACCTGTCCGACGCGGGATGGGTAAAACAATTAAGACTTATGAAAAACGGGGCTAACGCGGCGTACGATCTGCAAAAGCCCGAGGCGGCGACTCAGGCTCCGACCGAGTCCGCTACCGAAAAGCCAGCCGAAACTGATGAGGATGAAACCGAGCCGACAACTCAGGAGACGACTCAGCCTTCGTATGTTGACGAAAGCGAGATCATCGCAGCCGCAGAGGCAGCGGTGGCAAACTGCACCGACAGCAGTATGACCAAGGAGGAAAAACTCAGAGCGGCGTTCGATTACCTCAAAAACAACTACCTTGAGGGCTTGCTGCGAGACACCTACGTCGGCGAAGACTGGGCTAAGGTATACGCCTACGATATGCTCGTTAAGGGCAAGGGCGATTGCTTCAGCTACGGCGCTTCGTTCGCGTATTTGGCTAAGGCTATCGGCTGCAACGATGTTTACGCCTGCAGCACCGGCGGCCACGGCTGGGCTGAGGTCGAAGGCAGGGTATACGACCCTGAATGGAGCTTGCACAGCGATAAATACTCCTACTTTGGCATGACCTACGAGGAGCCCTGCGACGTAGATTACAGTATAATCGAAACTATGGGTGGCGAATATAATAAAATCAAACTGTCATGATCTATTGTAAAGTGACTGTGATTTTCCTCTATATATGATCCTATATAATATAACAAAATCGAGTAGGGCGGAATAATTCCGCCCTCTCACACCACCGTACGTGCCGTTCGGCATACGGCGGTTCAATTCAATTTCAAAGTATGCTGTCTAAGA
>CACYPV010000049.1 GCA_902776375.1 uncultured Ruminococcus sp.
AAGCTCACGGTAGCTTTCGTTCAATCGCGTTTCATATCTGGTATTTGCAATCACGCCGGTTTTGAGATTATCCGGAATCAGCAGCCGCGCGACGCCGCCAAAGTATTCATAAGCATGGACGTGGCACAACAGCCAATTCTCCTGCTTCATATCTCCGCAAGCTTCCGTGTAGATGTAACAGCTGCAAGGGAGCGCAGCAACAAACAGATATGCCTTGTATTCTTCACCGGTAACGGTGTCATAATACGGAATCGTTTCGCCTGCCCAATCGACCTGCATAGCATCGCCGGGCTTATGCGTGATGCGCATGGTGGCTTTTGTCACGCGAGCCCAGCGCCGGTACTTGTCGCCAAACTGCGTGCTCATATACGGCTGCTGACCGTTCGCACGGCATTTCTCACAGTATTCCTGCCACAAAAGCGTTAGCGTTACGCCTTTCTTTGACAACTCCTTGTGGATGTACGCAAAGTCCGGCTCGGCATAGGGAGAATTGCTTTTCTTATCCCTGTCAGACAGCATTTCACCAAGCATGGCATTGGTGATGTCATCCTCAAGCGGCCATGAGATCCCCTGTGCAGAAGCTTTCTCCAAAACATTTTTGACGGTTTGATGTGAGCTGTGAACACTCGCTTCGATCCGCCGCTGACTGTACCCAAGACTGTTTAGCCTGAGTATTTCCCGATAGTTAATCATATCAGGACCTCCTGTATCAATAGTCACACAATGTGTGCCGTTGATATTATATCAGGAAGTCCATGTGCGGTTAAATGAGCGTCGGAGGTGCGGTTCTGTGAGCGGCGAGAGTGCGGTTCAAACCCCGTGCAGCTGCGGTTTTCGGAGCGGGATACACAGTGAATTCAAGGGCTATTTGAAAGAAGGCTCAAACAATTTCGGTAGATACTATTTGGAAAATGATTGGTGGGATTAAAAAGGATATACTTGTATTTCAACGAAAGTTACAGACTTAGTTTTTCGTGACTTATAATATAACCAACATAAGACAAGGAGGTCTCGATTATGGGATGGGCAAAATACGCAGAAGACAACTATGAGATTCACTTAGAAAGAATCTATTACCAAAGCGAAAAGGCACAGGAACCGCGGTTCCAGATCACAACAGTCATACCGTCGGTCGTTCCTGCGAAGGTTGAAATTTCAGTTCAAAGTTCAAAAGTGCCTGAGTGCAAAGACCGCGCCATCGAATGCTGTGATTGCGGAAAACGCTTTTTATTTACAACCGGGGAGCAGAGGTTTTACGCATCACATCAGTATCAACCACCGAAACGCTGCAAGGCTTGCAGACAAAGGAATAAGTTAATGAAGGAAAGGAGGTTTTGGAATGGGCTTCTTTGATCCGATTGACTGGAACGGCGACGGAAAGCACGATATCTTTGATGATATGCTTGAGTTTTCCATTTTCAATGAAGTAATGAAAGACGATACGGATTCCGACGATGAATTCGACGACGATTTTGACGAGGAGGACTGGTGATGAACTACCCTGTTTACGATTACTCCTACTTTGACAGCAAACAAAACCACACGCACAATCGCCGCACTATCGACGGCACCATTACCGGATGCGGCAAGTGTGTCGGTAACTGCCAATTTTCCGAACACAGCGGTTTTTTAACAAAAGAACAGCGAAGAAAGCACAACTGTATCGGCAAGGAATGTTACTATTACCTTTCTAAACCGAAAACAGAAAAGGTAAAAACCTTTCGCAAAAGCAATACAACCGAAGTCATAAAAAAATCCTCCGAGGTTATCGCAAACCTCGAAGGTATCAAAATCATCCGAGCCGAAGAAATCACGCAGGGCGGCTGGAAGCTCAAATACGTCACACTGACAAACGATTACTCCATCGCTGATTTAGAAAAGCTGATTTCAGCCGTCTTGGGACAAAAAGCGGTAATGCAAAGGCTAAATTACGACTTTGAAATTGCCGCACAACTGATTTATTCATAAAAGAAAGGATTTGAATATATGTTTTTTGCTTATATTATGGTAGCCGTCATTTCTTGTCTTTTCCCGCCTGCGGGATTGTTAGCACTTTACATTGTGGATAAACTCGATCATTAAAACAGGGGACAGACTACATAAAGGAGCGACAAATAATGGCAGCGCATAAGACAATTATCAGTTTGCCGATCTTTGGCTTTGAAGTTGATGTTTCCGTGTCAGGGTTAGATGATCAAAGTCCGATTGGAAAGCAATTCGAGGATACCTCAAAACTTGCGGAACAAATCACGTGGGATATGATTTCTAACGGAAACAATCTGCTTGATGCGGAAACAATAAAACAGAAGCTTTCTCAAATGAAGTTCGGATTGTCGAAAGAAGAATATCAGAGAATACAGCAAGCTTATGAGCTACAGCTTTTGTTTGAGCTTGACGATAATCAGAGTGAGGTTGCTTTCAATATTGCAAAACAAGAAGATGCAGATATGAAAAAAGTATTCGCTTTTGTCGCTGATTATTGTGTATTTCTCGATTATGATTTAACACGGCAAGACATTATATATGACACGCTTTTAACCATATTTAAAGCTTCTCCTGAATTGCGATTCGTTTACCTATATGTTATTGATGAAATAGGCACAGCTATAGATTTGGTGGGCGAAATCAAAGTTGCCGGATATGACCCATTATCCTTTTCCCCGGATTTTTTAAAGTTATATGTTAAGGAAGATTCAATGGACTTTAAGGAATTCAACGCTTTGGCTGAAAAGTATCAATCAATTCACGGAGAACTCGATTCAAATTTTCCCGAGTTTTTACTGATGTATAAGTGCGGTCTGATTTGTGAAGAAGATTGTATGGAATCAGCCGAAGATGAATCATTTGCATACCATATGTCTGAGGATGACTATGATGACCCTATGTTAAGATGGATTAATGAAGAAACTGATTATTCCGCACTCAGGAAAACATGAATCCGCCGGAAGGAAAACATCGATACGCGGCGAGGAAAACGCCGATTCACGCAAGGAACGCAGTAATTCGCCAAAGGAACGCACTTCGTGTAAAATATAGCAGAGGAGAATCCTCGAATTCACACGAAGGAGGCCATAATGATGGCGAAAAAAATTGATGTGAAGCTCCTTTTAGAGCTTCGGCAGGCGAATATGTCACAAAGAGCGATTGCTTCCACGCGGCATATTTCAACGAAGTCTGTGGCAGCAGTTTGGCGGAGAGCAGATGAGCTCGGTATAAGTCTTGCTGATGTAACTGACAAAACCTCGGATGAGGTCTACACTCTGTTCTTTCCGGAGAAATTTCGAAAAGAAACTATGTATGCTTCTGTTGACTATGAGTATGTTCACAATGAACTGAAAAAGTCCGGTGTGACGCTTAAGCTGTTGTGGCAGGAGCATAAAGACGATCCGAAAGGCGGCGTACCGGTCGGCTACACGAAGTTCTGCGACGACTACGCAAAATATGTTGAGCAGAACAATCTGACAAATCACATTACGCACAAGCCCGGCGTTGTCTGTGAGGTGGATTGGAGCGGCAAGACGATGCGGCTTCGTGCCACTGACGAAGATAAGGTGTATCCTGTATACCTCTTTGTCGCGACGCTTCCGTACAGCCAGCTTGCGTATGTCGAGCCTTGTCTGAGCATGAATGAGCAAAGCTGGATCAACTGCAATAACCATATGTTTGAGTACTTCGGCGGAGTAACGCTGCGTATCGTCTGCGACAATCTCAAAACCGGCGTCATTTCTCATCCGCGTGAGGGCGACATCATTCTGAATCAATGTTACGAGGATTTTTCAAACCATTATTGCACGGCCATCATGCCCGCAGGCGTGAAAAAGCCGAAGCACAAACCTTCCGTAGAAGGCACAGTCGGGAAAATCGCCACTGCGATTATAGCGCGTCTGCGCAACAATGTGTACACCTCCATCTACGATTTGAAAGCGGACGTTGCTGCTGCATTGGAGGATTTCAATAACAAGCCTTTTCAGAAGCGCGAAGGAAGCCGTCGGGAGATTTTTGAAGCAAGCGAGCGTATTACGCTGCGTCCGCTTCCGGCGTTTCCGTATGAGTATGCAGTATGGGAATACGGTCGCGTCATCGGCGCAGACTTTCATGTTACATATCTGACAAACAAGTACTCCGTGCCTTACCGCTTTGTCGGCAAGCAGGTGGACTTGAAAGTTACCGACAGCATGATTGAGATCTACTGCGGTCATGAGCGGATTTCTTCTCACAAGCGGTTTCCAAGCTATGTCCGCAACAGATACGACACCTATCCGGAGGATATTCCGGAGCGTTTTCAAAGAACAGAATGGAACGAGCATAACATCCGTCAGTGGGCTGCTTCCATTGGCAAGCAGACACTGGAGGTCATCGACCGTATTTTCAAAAGCTGCCTCACATCCGAGAAGGGCATCAACCCCGCGCTTTCCGTGTTAAAACTGAGCAAGAAGTATTCTGCCGAGAGGCTGGAAACAGCTTGCACAATGGCGCTTGAGTACGTCAGTGTGCCGCGCTATTCACATCTCAGAGCGATCCTTTCCGCAGGTAAGGATGAGGATTACAAGCCTGTCAAACAGCAGGAGAACGAACCTGCACCTACAGGGTTCCTGCGCGGCGCCGCCTATTACGGAGGTGACGACCATGCTGAATGAGGAAACGAGACGCAAGCTGCGTGAGATGAATTTCGGCGAGCTGGTAGACGCGCTTGACCTTCAGGAAAAACAGGCGGAATATCTCGCTCTCCCGTTTGATGACCGCATAAATCTTGCGGTAGATTACGCCTACTCCGCAAAATACAACGCTAAGGTTCACCGCCTGATCAAGGCTGCCAAGTTCCGTATTGCAGACGCGGCGCTTGCGAATATCCATTATGAGAATCGAGGATTGGACAAGAACTTGCTCCTGACTCTCGGAACCTGCGGATTCATTTCAAACAACCAACCGGTTGTGATCAACGGTTTTACGGGTTCGGGCAAAAGCTACCTCGCGTGTGCCATCGGCAGACAGGCTTGTATGCAGGGGTTTCGCTCAAGATATATCCGTGTTCCCGATTTGATGGAGTTGCTCAGCGAAGCAACGTTAACTACGAGCGGCAGATCCAAACTTCTGAAGAAGTTCAGCGGATACAGGCTGCTCATCCTCGATGAATGGCTGTTGAATGATCTGACAGAGCTTGAACAGCATTTCTTTTTTGAGCTGATTGAGCGCCGCTATGACTGCACTTCGACTATCTTTTGCACGCAATACAAACGCGAGGATTGGCACAGCCGTCTCGGTGGAGGAATCCACGCCGACTCAATGATGGACAGAATCGTACATACCGCCGCTTGGGTCTACTCCGGCAACATCAATATGCGGGAGTTGCAGGCGAAAGGAAACATGCCATGATTCTGACGAAAGATGATTTGGACAGAGAATGGCAGTGGCTGTTCCTGCGCTGCAAGAACACAGCAGCAGCTAAAGCGGAAATTTTGACCCTATTCTCAGACGAACCGGATGACGAGCATGAGTGGTCGGAGCAAGATCTTTATGAACAGATGAGAAAAATCATTCAGAAATACAGTTAGAAGAATGGTGGTCGTTTTAACAGGAGTTTCTGCGGAACGACCGCCACCATTGACAGAACCTGAAAGAAATGCTATGGCGTCGTTGCCGACGGTGACGAACTCAAGAACAGCTCAGTCATGTTCACCGTCGGGCGGCAATTGTAGCATTTCTTTCAGAACCCGTCAAGGGCAAGCCGCCTGTGGCGGTGGCTCCGTTTTGTTTCCGGCTCGGAATCTAAGAACAGCTCTTTTTGATGAGCGGATTCAGCAGGTGCGTTCCGGACGCGAATCGCTGCGTTCCTCATTGCGTATCGGTGCGGTCATTGAAGCGAATTGATGTTTTCCTTGGAGCGTATCGGTGCGGTTATTGGGGCGGAATAATCAAAGAAACCAACTACGCAAACTCAGACAGATTTGATGATGACTATGATGAGGACTCAGCCTATTATGAAGGAAAGAATTATTGGTAATCATCATTTGTGTTGCAAAAAGGACATCCAATAGGGTCGTAACCTGATTTTTAATCTATCTTTTATCTTTCAAATCCGAGCGATTATCCGTATGATGAAGATAATGATTTTGGCATTAATTACGAGGTGACAGACAATCAAGGTTAAATCAAACCCTGTTGTACCCTGATCGTTAAGGGTATAGCGGGGTTTGGTTGTTTATGATATTTTGATTATCGTTTTTTCTTTCCTATTCGCTTCATCGACAAACCTCGCTGCACCGCCGTAGTTATGTGTAATATACGCAATGACAAAGTCGGATCGTTCTATCATCCACCTGTTGCGCCAAGAAATCGCATAGCGCGGATGGAGAAGCTCGATCCCTTCTGGCAAAATGCTGTCAGGAATCAAACAGTTGTCCTTCGGGAAATAAGCCAACACACGATTGATTTGAATCTTAGGGAAATTCGCTCTTAAGCTACATAGTGCGCGATAAACCAGCGAATCAAAGTTGCCTTGCGTGCCAACGTAGAAAGTTAAGACCTTCTTTTCCGTAATCAAATATTGGATAGCTTGCAGAATATTTGAATATTTCGTTTCGGGACAATCCTTGTGCCCGAAAAACGTACAGGCTGACATAGAATATTCCTCCAAATAGCGTTACCTAAATATAGTTAATTATATTCTAAGAAAAGATATTTGTTGTGTCAACCTATATATAGGTAATAAATCAAAATCCCATATTATCATTAAATTAACCGAATACGGGTAATGATAGTATGGGGGTTTTTATGGAATATTCAGAATTGTATGCGATGAGAATCCGTCAGCTTTGTAAACAAAGGGGGCTGTCGATCAATAAATTAGCTGATATGAGCAACGTACGTCAATCCTCGATTGATAATATCATCAACGGGCGAACAAAGAATCCTGGTGTTGTAAATCTCCATAAGATTGCGTTAACTTTTAATATGACGCTGGCCGAATTCCTCGATTTTAAAGAGTTGAATGATTATTCGTTTGAGGATAATGATATTGATGAATGAAGTGTTTACAAAAGATTGTTTGTTTCTACCATTTTGAAAGGAGTTTTTATTTTGGAATACACAAAAATTGAAAAATACATTGAAACCAATTTTGGAGAAATACCGGCATATTTGTTTGCGATTAAGGTAAAAGATATCTTGCCGATTTATTATGTTGCTGTTCGTGGGAGAGATAGTGTTGAGGGCGCGGTTCAGCGCGTATTAAACAAACGCAGAATTACGTCAATTAAGAGTTTTATTTTGGATGGAAATATGTTTTTTAATACTTTCATCTTGAATTGGACTGATGAAAACCATAAGATAATAATAAACGAGAATACAATAGAAATACCGACTATTACTTCCGCCGCTCAGGTTATTGACGGACAACATCGACTTGAAGGATTAAAGATGGCTGTAAGTGAGCGAGCTGAAATCGGTGAGCAAGCTATCGTTGTAATTATGACTAAGAATTTATCTACAAAGCAAGCTGCAACAATATTTTTAAACATAAATGCGGAACAAAAACCTGTTCCTCAAAGCTTAGTTTACGATTTATTTGGAGAAGTTGGTAATTCGGATTCAAATCTTGTTAGGGCTACGGATATTGCAAAACTATTACATTCCGATTCTGAATCACCTTACTATCAACATATAAAATTACCAGGAACTTCTCAAGGAAGTGGAAAAGTTGATTTATCAACTGTTGTTAATGCGTTGAAACCTTATATTGATAAAAACGGAGTATTTAAACAGTATAATATCACTGATTTTGAAATTCAGTATAGAGTAATTGTGAATTACTTTTCATCGCTAAAGTATTTTTATGATCAGGAAGGATGTTGGCAAAAAACGTCGAATCCATTTATGTCAAGTGCTGGTTTTTTTGCTGGAATAGAATTCTTTTGCAAAGATTTAATTGGAAAGTGTGCAGAGTGTAAATCTTTTGAAGTTAAGACGATTATCGAAATGTTAAGATTAGATGAGACTGGACTTATTTTTAAAGATGATATAAAAAAGAAACAAGGAATGGAACAGAGAAACGTAATCTACTCTTATCTGAAAAATGCATTATTAAGGGAAGTACCAAGTCAAGATGAGTATAAACTATAATCGCAACCGTGTTCAAACTAAATACGAAAGGCTTATTGGAATAACAACTCCTGAGGAATTAAAAGATCGAAAAGAAGATTTCAAAAATCATTTATTAACTGAATCCGATGTTCTGACTTTATTACCAGAAGCTAAACTAGATGCCTTGGACTTTTTTAATAATGCCGTTATTAGTTTATCAGAAGGAATTGATGCTATTTATTTAAGACGTTTTTCATGGGCAACTGTAAAATTATACTATGCTATTTATTATTTGTTACGTGCTTCGTTAGCTGCAAAAAAATATGTTTTGATGCGAAACCAGAGTATGTTTAGGTTAAAACTGAAAGCAGGCGAAAAACCTTACAACACAAGAAATAGAAAGTTTAATGCAACGCATGGCGGTACCATTGCACATTATGTAGATATTTATAGTAATGCGGATATTTTATTATCAAATAAAATTGGAGAACGAAACGTTTATGAATGGATGGAACATGCACGTGATGTGATAAACTATTTAGATGTATCTTTTAGGGATCCTCAAACCTTAAATATTTGGGACAAATTTAGAGAGGCAGCGGAAAATAGACAATTGACTTCACTTTTGTCCCGAATTCAAAACGATAACGACTATATATATTGCTTTCAAGAGGATTTCGCAGTTGTGGCAATACCAATAAAGAGATTGCAATTAACAATTGTTGATATGTATTCGTGTGGGTATTTGAGTAGTCCCTCAAATGACAGATTCAATTATTATGATACCATTCTTAAGCAAGATGAAAGAGGATTGCACATTTTAGATAATTTGTAAATATCTTGCATATGCGACAAATTCCTACATGTATTCAAAGCGTTTATCATAAAGGTACAAGATATTATTTTGTATATGAATTTTTAAAATGAACTCTCTGCAAGATACATGCGATCTTGCAGGGGGGTGCAATGGAAATGCTTTAAAAAAAACGATTGACATTATAACGGCTTGCCGTTATAATAATAGTGAAAGAAGATGAGCAGAATGACGTTGAATCAGATTTTGACCGACAATCACATCTCAAAATACCGCTTGTCAAAAAACAGCGGAATCCCGTATATGACGATCAACGATATTTGCAGCGGCAAGACAAATTTGGCAGAGTGCAGCGCAAAGACAATCTATCGTATCGCAAAAGAACTGCGCGTGTCGATGGAGGAATTGTTGGAGCCCTATCTGCAGCCGCGCGCCGCCTTTGACCTGTTCAAAAGCAATGTTTGCCATAAGCTGAAAGAAATGGGCGATATTCCGTTTTTGATTGATACGTTGGAGAGCGACGACATCAGCACCTACTATCAGCGTCAATGGTACCCCGAATGTCTGTACCTGCTCGCTATGGTGGATTATATCAGCCGAGCGAATGATATTCCGCTTTGTGAGGACTACAACGAGCTGCGCCGTATGAAACTGCCAAAGGTGCTTTATCCGAACAGCGTGATAGCCGCCTTTGCCGTTTCCCGTGATGAAGCAGTCAAGCAGCAAGCCGAAAGAGAATCCATCCCCGAATTTATGCGTTTTAACATCGTAGAAAGCGAGGTGCGGAATGTCGTCTGAGAGCAATGTATTTAACAAGGACAACTTGAATCAATATCTGAATGAGCTGTCAAAGGCGTACAAAAAGCTTGGCGGCAGGAATATGCCGGCGGAGATCATTCTGATCGGCGGCGCGGCGATTATTGAGATCTACGGTTTCCGTGATATGACAACGGATATCGATGCGGTGATACGCGCGGCTTCCGTCATGGATGACGCCATTCGGCAGGTCGGCGACAAGTTTCGGTTGCCGATCGGTTGGCTGAACTCCGATTTTACCAAAACCGTTTCCTACAGCCGCAAGCTGGAGGATCATTCGGTCTTTTACAAGACGTTCAATCAGGTGCTGACCGTACGCACGGTGAACGCCGAATATTTGATCGCCATGAAGCTGCGCTCGGGTCGTAAATATAAAAACGACCTTTCCGATATCATAGGGATCCTCGCCGAGCACGAAAAGCGCGGCGATTCCATCACGTACGAGCGAATCGACAAAGCGATTGTTGATTTGTACGGTTCATGGGACGGGATATCTTCCGAAGCGAGAGCTTTTATTAATGGCGCGTTAGCAGACGGAGATTTTCGGAAAATCTACGAATCCATCCGAGAGAACGAACAGAACGCGCGTGAGTTACTGTTAGATTTCCAAGAAAAGTATCCCAGCGCGCTGAAAGAGGAAAACGTCGATCAAATTCTGCAAAAGCAGCAGTCAAAGCAAAAACTATTGGAGGAACTCAAGAAGCGGAAAAACGAGTAACCCCTTGCCCTCTTGCAGCTTTGAAATCACTATCCCGCTAACCGCTTACACCCTTAAATTCTTACTGAATTTTGTACCCTTATTGTACCCTTACGCGGCACAAATGTGATAAATATTCATATTTTATTACGAAACCAACAGAAGAAAAAAACAGAATTTATCGCTGTTTTACGATTTTATCACCTGAATCAAACGACTTTATCACCTCATAACCCGAAGGTCGTTGGTTCAAATCCTTCTCCCGCAACCAGTCAACGGTGGTTTTCATAACCACCGTTTGTTTTTTTCTCGGGTTATGAGCACGGCGAGCGGAGCTCGTTGGGTCAGCGAAGCAAAAAGGCTCCGGTGGAGCATTTTTGCAAGCGGTGTCGCCCAAAGTACGAGCATGTCAAGCGGGCTGTGCCTGCGCAGACATGCGACTCACGACGGCGACGGGCGCGAAGCGATAACCCGAAGGTCGTTGGTTCAAATCCTTCTCCCGCAACCAAGTTAACCGCCATAAACATTGCGTTTATGGCGGTCTTTTTTGCTTTGTTGAGTAAATTTTGATAATTATACTCTTTTCATATACCCTTACTGTATGAATTCTTTAAACGATTATGAAGTGTTTTGTAAACTGTATGAAGCTTTTCAAGAAACATATGCAAAAGATAATGATAATAATACCCTTTCTTTTAAAGAAATAGATCAATATCTGTGGTTCTATGCTACTGAAAAAGCAAAAAATGATGATGAGTTTAAAAGCTTATTTGAATAGAGGATACTGAGATCATACGTTTATATTTCTTTCGTTTTAACTTCAACATTGTTGATGTTTTCATTTGCGACACACAATCTTACATAGTATGCGTCTGCAACTTTTGCCGGATCCATCCAAGCCAACACCTTCCAAACAGGGCAACTTCCCTCTGATTTATCAATGTTCCATGTCCAAACGGAATTATCTGCGGCAACTTGAGCTATATAATTCTTGTTGGAATCGTATAATGCTAACATCCCAGTGCTAGGAGCGGCATTCTGAGGAATATCTGATTTCAGATTTATTACTGTATTCTGAGTGACGGGAATATAATCGGTGACCAATTGCCCTGACTCGCCGTCTGCCACCTCACCTGAGCTGTTGATATAGCTGTCAAAAGAGGCATTAGCTGCATCAAAAAGGTTATCGGACCAAACGAAAGCATCTATAATCTCTGTTGGTTCACCGTCAATCAGACCGTTTCGGAGCATGTTGGTTTCTTCAACGGTAACACCGATTTTAAGAGCATAACTTACTGCCTTTTCCTGAAGCGTGTTCCCCTTCATTTTGTCAATAAGTGAAACGAGGGTCTGATATCTTTCGTTTGTCCGGAGCCTTGTTTCGCCCGAAAACGATGTAAGTTCATAATCTTTGTCAATATCGCTCTGAGAAACTCCGCACAGCGCTTCTATCAAATACATAACAGTTCCCGTTCTGTCCGCGCCAACCAAGCAATGGCAATACGTTGGTTTTCCTTCGTCGATATTATGCGCAATCTTTTTTAGGACATCGCGGTATTCGCCTGTATAATTGTATTTTTTGTCCTGTAAATCCAAGCCAACTGCGTAAGCTGGGATGATATAATGATTATACTCTACATTATCGCCGATAGCGGAACCTGCCACCCCTTGTGTCTCCGAATATGAACGCAAATCGATTTCCGCTTGAATACCTAATACATGCCTGAAATAAAACCTTTGGCAATTATCAAGCACAACGTTATACGTTTCGCCGTTTAATTCACAGCCGCGATATATCATACCATACCTTAATACACCTCCGTCAGCTTGCCAACCTCCGAGATCACGGATATTGAACGTTTTACCACCGCCGTCGATCATTCTTAATGTACCTTGCGGTGTAACTGTTCCGTATTTGACCGCTTTGTTTGCAGAGTCTCTTACAACATAATCATAAATGTGTCCGGGAATAAGATTCCGAATCGCGTAATCATTTCCTATAGTGGGTTCCAACCACCACTTTCCGGTAGTTTTATCGGTAAAAATGATTCTTGCACAATCCGCACGATAGCACAATATGCAATTCTGGCTTTAGTGCCAGAGCAAAGGGAAAACGCCTGAACGCCAATGCTTGTTACGCTGTTGCTAATGGTGACACTTGTCAAGCCGGTGCAGTTCATAAACGCAATGGCTTTTGCTTTGTTCCCGGAACATAGATCATAACCGCGCACAGGCAAAAAAAGACATGTGCATTATCACTAAAAATCCAATCACAATTTTGGATTGCGTTCTCACTATAGTCATGGTAAAATATTGATGAAATGGTTTTATTAAACGATCTTGTTTTTTAAGGAGGAATCATTGTGAAAAAATTTTTATGCTTGATGCTTGCTATTACGGTGTTCTTTTCCCTGATCGTGTTTAGCGCGGCAAGCCCGGCGGCGGAGGAGCTTGCTCCCGGCGGCTTCGGCGTATTGGGCGAGTATACTCCAAGCGCAGGTGTAAAAACTCAACGCCTTATGTTCGCTATGCCCGCAGCTTGGCAGAACGACACTACCAAGGATCCCCATTGCGGCGGCGCAGCAGGTTGTTACTGGTGGTCAGGCTACGAGATGCCCGACGATGTTGCAGGCGGTCACGGCTGGCCGGGCTACAAGGCTGTTAAGGTCGAGGAATACGGCGTAGATAACCTTTGGGCTATCGATGTTCCCACCTACGGCAACGGCGAAGCAGGCAACGCAACTCAGTTGATTTGGAACAACTACCTAGATGGCGGTATGGAAACAGACCCCGTAAAGAACCCTTTCTATTGGGATTCTGCGCAGACCATCGACACACCCTGTCAGTACTATTCCAGAACTGACGAGCACGAAACATACGACATACTGTTCCGTTACATCTATCTAAAAGCGTTCGAGCAATGCGGTATCGACGTATGGAACCTTAATATTCAAAGCAATGATTTTTGGAAGCAAGCCAATATGATCGCCGCGGCTTATATGGGCGAGGATTGGGATTCCCTTAACGCAGACGAAAAAACTTTTCAAGTCGACTACATTCTCGACGACATGTATGACATTGACCTTTCCGAGTTCGGCGCTTATGCCGGCAACTTCTTCAACGAAGACCTCGTAGGCGATGAGATCTATCCTCTTGAAGATTCAAATGGTCTTGGCGAAGCGTTTATCTTCGACAACATGGTTTATGTCGTAAGCTTTGACCCCGAAAAAATGCAGGAGAGACCTGTTTCCCATAAGATCGGTTACACCGGTGACTTCTACTTCTACTACGGCGGCGGCGAGTACGGCAGCTGGCCGACCCGAGAGCTCAACGAGCAGTATGGCGGCGTAAGCGGCAACTTTACTACCGGTGAGTATGTTGACCCTAACCTCGCACCTACCACACCTACTGATGATCCGGTTACTTCGGCTACAGAAGACTCCGCGCCCGGTTACTCGTATAGCGGGAAAATCTATTTTCAAGTGCCAAGCGAATGGAAAAACTTCAAAAAAATCACCTTCTTCATCAACGATCACAATACAGGTAACCAACTTATAACATGGGGCTCCAAAAAAGGATTTATGACCGATGAGGGCGACGGCATATGGTCTTTTAATTTGGAAAACGCAAGCTTCAGTTTATACAGCAACCGTAACTACAGCTGTATCTTTACCGCCGACTGGGGCGTGCAGACCTGCGACCTGATAATAGGGCCGGGATCCATGGGCGACACCGCTTACTGTACAGGAGAAACGGTTGAAAACGCTGTTGATGCAAACAAGAGCAGCTATATTGTCAAGTGGCGCTCCGGAAATTACGGCAACCCCGTTTGCATAACATCCATTGGTAACGTGATCGGCGACACTTATTGGCAGGGCGAAAACGGGTATTCCATATTCGTTAAGTTCTTGTCCTCAACCGGA
The DNA here is from genome assembly GCA_902776375.1 of uncultured Ruminococcus sp. Lineage (GTDB taxonomy): Bacteria > Bacillota > Clostridia > Oscillospirales > Acutalibacteraceae > Ruminococcoides. Next base: position 14,330 of record CACYPV010000049.1, read on the forward strand.
GCCGACGGTATTGACAATGCTTTAAAATACAACGGCAAAACCGAGCGGCAGACTATTGAATATTTAGCTTACCGCTTGCACCTTTCAAACGACGATATCCGCAGAGCTATCGAAGTAGCCGGCGCCTTGACTGGCAGAAGCTTTGACTGGACTGACGGAAGCGGCTCAGGCGGCGGATATTATCCCCCCGCCTCGCCGAGCTTTACGTTCGTAAAACTGAGCGACGGCACGTATGAGCTCATCGATTACTCGGGCGAGTCAAAGTTCGTAGCGATCCCCGAAAGCGTTCGCGAGCGGATATCGATGAACGGCGCCTCCACCGATTCGGCATACAACAACGGCTATGTCGATGTTCCCGTGACCTCGATCGGCGACTGGACGTTCTACAACAACAAGTACCTTCAAAATATTTATATCCCCGACACCGTCAACCACATCGGCAAGGGAACCTTCTACGGCTGCGTAGGCTTGAAAAAAGTCGATATCCCCGACAGTGTAACAAGCATTGACGCGAGCGCGTTTGAAAGATGTCTTGCGCTTGAAAAGGTAACTCTCGGCAACGGCATTACCGAAATAGCCGACGACACCTTCTCGGATTGCCGCTATCTGAGCGAGATCAACATTCCCGACGGCGTTACCCGCATAGGCGAAGAGGCGTTCTTTGACTGCCGCAGCCTTAAAGAGCTGGTGCTGCCCGAAGGGCTGC
>CACYPV010000050.1 GCA_902776375.1 uncultured Ruminococcus sp.
CTATCCTCCTTGTTGGCAAAGCACCGGCATTATACCACACTTTTTTTAATTTATTTGACTAAACTTCAAAATTGTACTTGACAAAGGGTACACTTCAGGGTGGGCTCCGCCCACACCCGATTTTACAGCGCGGTGGTATGATAAAAATCGGCTTACATTGTAATCACTTATACTATTTTCTGATAAAACGCTTTTAAACAGATGCTAAAGGGTTTTATTGGTTAATAGTATTATACTATGTATTGCATTTATCAGCGCCTTGTGCTACAATATGTGCAGGAGGGATAGGTATGATAATTCATGATATTTCACGCGATACACTGACAACGCCGGTTTTTGAGGGCGACCCCGAGACCGAGGTGACCGAGCTGAAAACTCTTGATGAGGACGTGTGCAATCTGACATCGATCTCAATGTGCACGCACGCCGGCACGCATATCGACGCGCCGCTGCATTTTTGGGAGGAGGGCAGTTCGATCGACAACATCCGCCTTAACACGTTTTACGGCAAGTGCACTGTGGTTTCGGTCGAGGGCATTTTGACGGGCGAGGACATGGAGCGGCTTTTGCCGTACTGCAAGCGTCGCATCCTGTTTCGCGGCGAGGGCAACACCTATCTGTCGCAGTCCGCGGCGTTCGTGCTTGCCGACAGCGACGTGGTGCTTGTAGGCACCGACGCTGATTCTATCGCTCCGCCCTTTGACGAGGTGCGCCCGCACCGCGAGCTTGCGCGCGCAGGTATCGCGATTTTGGAGAATCTTAACCTTTCGTCTATCGACGACGGCGAGTATGAGCTTTGCGCTTTCCCTGTCAAGCTCGGCGGGCTTGAGGCGGCGCCTTGCCGCGCGATATTGCTAGAAATGGAAAAGGGGCTGCACTGATGATAAAAATCGCTGTTTTTGACCTCGACGGCACTCTTGTAAACTCACTGACCGATTTGGCGCTCAGCGTCAACGCGGCTTTAAGGGCAGAGGGGCTGCCCGAGCACCCGATAGAGCGCTACAAGCATTTTGTCGGCAACGGCAGAGATATGCTGGTTAGGCGCGCAATGGGCGCCAAGGCTGAGGATATTGAATTGTTTAATTCCGTTATGGAAATATACAACCGTGAATACAAGCTGCACTGCAACGATAATACGACAGCCTACGACGGTTGCGCCGATTTGCTGCGCGGTCTGAGTGAGCGCGGCATAATGACGGCGGTGCTTTCAAATAAGCCCGACGAGTTTGTCGAGGCGATACTCGGCAAGCTGTACCCGGAGCACCGCTTTGACGAGGCATGGGGGCAAAAGCCGCAGTACCCGTGCAAGCCGGACGGCGCGGCGCTGAACGCAATTCTGCGGCTGCACGGCGTTGAACCGCAGGAGTGCGTGTATATCGGCGACAGCAACGTGGACGTGTACACGGCGCAAAATGCCGGCGTTAAGATCGCCGGCGTAAGCTGGGGCTTTCGCGGCAGGGAGGAATTGCTCGCGGCGGGCGCGCCGTTTGTCGCCGATACGGCACAGAAGCTTTTGGAGTATATTTTGAGCTTATGAACAAGGTGAATTATCAAAAGGAGCTTGACCGCATAATCGACGGGCTTGGGCAGCAAGGCGAGCCGCCAAGGCTGCTGCTGCACGTCTGCTGCGCGCCGTGCTCCAGCTATTGTCTGGAATATCTTTCGGAGTATTTTGATATAACGGTCTACTATTATAATCCGAATATTTCTAAAAAAGAAGAATATTTAAAACGGCTTGCCGAGGAAGAAAGATATATTTCTGTAAAAGAATTTAAGCACCCCGTTAAGCTTACCGAGAGCACTTACGACCCGCAGGAGTTTTTTGACGCGGTCCGCGGTTTGGAAAAGGAGCCCGAGGGCGGTCTGCGCTGCAGGGAGTGCTTTAAGCTGAGGCTTGAGGCGTCAGCGAAGAAGGCGAAGGAGCTGGGCTTTGAATGGTTCACGACGACGCTGACGATAAGCCCGCTGAAGAACGCCGCGCTGCTTAACGAGATCGGCGCCGAGATGGGGGAGAAGTACGGCGTTAAATGGCTGCCGAGCGACTTTAAGAAGAAAGAGGGCTACAAGCGCAGCATAGAACTTTCGCGCGAGTACGGGCTTTACAGGCAGGATTACTGCGGCTGCGTTTTTAGCAGAGTGGTTAGTGGTTAGTGGCTAGTGGTTAGTGGCTAGTGGTTAGTGGCTAGTGGTTCGCTATATGGAAAAGCTTTTAAACGTAAGTTTATCGCAAGCTATCTCGCGTAAACGAGAATTTGTGTTTATATAGCAGTGGCGGTACATCACACAGTATGACGCGCCGTTAGCAAAACGTTTTTAATAAACGAAGTTTTCCAAAGTCGCGTTGCCCTCCGGTGGCAACCGGCACTATATGTAGTGGGTAGTGTTTCCAGATTTGTCACTTAACCGAATATATTGTAACTATTATTATTCCAACACTGAAAAATCTTGTGACTCACACCTCGAAAACGGCTTGATCATGCGGTTTTCGGGGTGTGTGATTTTTCTGTCAAGCGTTTACAAAACGTCAATATGCTGTATATAATTCTTTTAAAGAACACTATATGTTGTGTTTTTCTTAAAAAAAGGTATTGCTTTTTTCAAATGGTTGTTGTATAATATATCTCGCACGGGAAAAGATTGTTAAATGATATTTTGCCATATATATTTGATATTAACGTATAAGGAAGGTCAGAGTAATGAAAATCATCAAAAGAAATGGGTCTGAGGAGATTTTTAACGTTGACAAGATCATTAACGCTGTCCGCAAGGCGAACAACTCATCGGATACCCCGTTCCTCACCGAGGAGCAAATCATTGACATCGCCGACTATGTTGAGTACCGCTGCAACAAAATGAAGCGCGCGGTATCGGTTGAAGAGATCCAAGACATGGTTGAGGATCAGCTTATGGCAAAGGGCGCTTTTGAGCTTGCCCGCCGCTATGTGCGCTATCGTTACAACCGCTCGCTTGTTCGCAAGGCGAACACCACAGACAACCGCATCCTCTCGCTGATCGAATGCAACAACGAGGAGGTCAAGCAGGAGAACTCCAACAAGAACCCCACCGTAAACAGCGTTCAGCGCGACTACATGGCGGGCGAAGTGAGCCGCGACCTGACCCGCAGAATGTTGCTTTCTCCCGACATCGTTGAAGCCGACAAGCAGGGTCTTATCCACTTCCACGATTCCGACTATTTCGCGCAGCACATGCATAACTGCGACCTCGTAAACCTCGAGGATATGCTGCAGAACGGCACCGTTATCAGCGACACGCTGATCGAAAAGCCCCACAGCTTCTCGACCGCCTGCAACATCGCTACACAGATCATCGCTCAGGTCGCCAGCAACCAATATGGCGGTCAGAGCATCAGCCTTACCCACCTTGCTCCCTTTGTTCAGATCTCGCGTGAGAAGATCCGCAAGGAAGTTCAGGCTGAGGTCGAGGAAATGGGTGTTGAGGTGAGCGTGGATAAGCTCAACACTATCGTCGAGGAACGCCTTCGCAAGGAGGTCAATCGCGGCGTTCAGACCATCCAGTATCAGGTAGTGACCCTGCTGACCACCAACGGTCAGGCTCCGTTCGTTACCGTTTACATGTATCTTAACGAAGCCGAGAACGAGCAGCAGAAGGCCGACCTCGCCATGATAATCGAGGAGACCCTCAAGCAGCGCTACATCGGCGTTAAGAATGAGAAGGGCGTTTGGATCACGCCCGCGTTCCCCAAGCTCATTTATGTGCTTGAAGAGGACAACGTTCACGAGGACAGCAAGTACTGGTACCTTACCGAGCTTGCCGCGAAGTGTACCGCGAAGCGCATGGTTCCCGACTACATTTCCGAGAAGGTAATGCTCGAGCTCAAGGGCGACGTTTACACCTGCATGGGCTGCCGCAGCTTTTTGACTCCCGACCGCTTCACAGACGCGGGCGTGGGCAACATCGCTAACGCGGGCAACTATGTTCCCGGCAAGCACAAATACTACGGCAGATTCAATCAGGGCGTTGTCACCGTCAACCTTGTCGATATCGGCCTTTCCGCCAACCGCGACATGAAAAAGTTCTGGCAGATCTTTGACGAGCGCATGGAGCTTTGCCACCGCGCGCTGCAGGCTCGCCATGAGCGCCTTAAGGGCACGCTGTCCGACGCCGCTCCCATCCTTTGGCAGTACGGCGCGCTGGCACGCCTTAAAAAGGGCGAGACCATCGACAAGCTGCTCTACGGCGGCTACTCCACTATCTCTCTCGGCTACGCCGGACTTTGGGAATGCGTTTACAGCCTCATCGGCAAAAAGCTGACCGAGGAAGAGGGCAAGGAGCTCGGACTTGAGATCATGCAAAAGCTAAACGCCTACTGCATGAAGTGGAAAAAGGAAGAAAACATCGACTACAGCATCTACGGCACTCCGCTCGAGAGCACAACATATAAGTTTGCCAAGTGTCTGCAAAAGCGCTTCGGCATTATCAAGGGCGTGACCGACCGCAACTATATCACCAACAGCTATCATGTTCACGTTACCGAGGGTATCAGTGCGTTCGATAAGCTCAAATTAGAGAGCGAATTCCAGGCTCTGTCTCCGGGCGGCGCTATCAGCTATGTCGAGGTACCCAACATGCAGCAGAACATCCCCGCTGTTTTGCAGGTCATGAAGTTCATCTACGAGAATATCATGTACGCCGAGCTCAACACCAAGAGCGATTACTGCCAGGTATGCGGCTACGACGGCGAGATCCAGATCGTCGAGGAAGACGGCAAGCTGCTTTGGGAGTGCCCCAACTGCGGCAACCGCGACCAAGACAAGATGAACGTCGCGCGCAGGACCTGCGGCTACATCGGTACCCAGTTCTGGAACCAAGGCAGAACGCAGGAGATCCAGGAACGCGTGCTGCACCTTTGATTTGATTATTATTATTTGATAATACTGATTGTGTGTTTTTTCGCAGGCAACTGCGGGCAAGCGGCGGGGCAGCGCTCCGCCGCTTTTCCCGCGCGTCGCGGGAGCCAGTGCGGCTTTGGAAAGCGTCGTTTGACAAAAATGTTTGGCTAACGCCGCGCCTGACCGCGTCATTTAAGGCGACCTTTGCACACAATACATTAGGTGCGCGAAGAAGGCGCCCACCGGCGCACGCCGCGTTATAACGATATTAATTGTCATGCTGAGCGATGCCGGAGGCAAAATCTCGAAGAGATTTAGTCGAAGCATCCCCTTCGGCTTTAAGGAAACCTAATTGCCTTATACCGGGGGATCCTTCGACTATTTGCTTCGCAAATTTCGCTTCGCGAACCGCTCAGGATGACAGCACAAAAGGTGTTTAGAGGTAAAAAATGAACTATGGTGAAATAAAAAATTTTGATATAGCAAACGGCGAGGGTGTGCGCGTTTCGCTGTTCGTTTCGGGCTGCACCCACCACTGCAAAAACTGCTTCAACCCCGAAACATGGAATTTCGACTTTGGTCAGCCGTTCACCGAGGAAACCGAGGAGCTGATTTTAAAGGAGCTTGCGCCGGACTATATCAACGGGCTGTCGCTTTTGGGCGGCGAGCCGTTCGAGCCGTCAAATCAGGCGGTTTTGCTGCCGTTTTTGCGGCGCGTAAAGGAACTTTTTCCGAATAAGACTATCTGGTGCTACTCGGGCTATTTGTTCGACAAAGAGCTCCTGAGCGAAAGCCGCGCACGGTGCGAGTATACGGACGAGATGCTCTCGCTTATCGACGTGCTCGTCGACGGCGAGTTCGTGCAGGAGCTGTACAGCATAACGCTGCAGTTCCGCGGATCGAGCAATCAGCGTATAATCGACGTGAAAAAGTCGCTGCAAAGCGGCAAGGTCGTTGAATACGTGCCGGCAAGCGGAAAAATGTAATTAAGGTCAAATAATAACGGACGCGAGTTTTGAACCCGCGTCCGTTTTTGAATAGTATTATTTGTTGAGTACCGTTCATATTGAACTTCTTTGGAGCATCACTTTCTGTTAAGAACAGAAGCTATAATGTACAGCACAGGGACTGCCGGCAGGAAAATGATTGTCAGCCAATTGGCAAGCAATAAATTTGACAGTACGCTCAGGGTAACTGTCGCGATTCCCAAGTGTAAGCAGCGAACCTTATGTGTTGGCATGTTCCAAAATACGATTCCGTATACACCGGCAATAAGCTGTAGTATCGAGGCAATCATTCCGATAAAAGCGCCCTCTTGAAGATATTCCGAATTATTTGATAAGAAAGCATAATGCGAATGATTGAATGCATTGCCGAGTTTTGAATAGCTGATCAAAACCGAAAAGATACCGCCTACGGTCATCAAGATACTTGCAATTAGGAAGAATATTGACTTGCCGGAGATCGTTTTTGGGGTTGCAGATGTTTTCTCTGTTTTCGCAGCCTGAATTTGGGGAGCTCTTGCGACGGCCTCGCACAGCGCTACGCAGATGATGAACAACGGCGTGGCGATAGGCAGGGCGATGTTTACCACAGCCTGAGCCATGTAGGCGACGACCGCCGAGGCAAACACGAGCGCGAGCGGGTTTTTCTTCGCCGCCTTGAACGCCCTTACAAGCGCGCCGCCCGTGAAAGCGAGGTAGGATGTCAGACCCACGATGCCGAGGTTGAGCAGGTAGTTGATGTACTCGTTGTGCGCGGCGTCGGTGGAGCCGTCGCCGAAGCGGTCGTAGAGCTCGTCAAAGAAGGGCGAGAAGGTGTAGAAGAAGGTGTCGGGACCGGTGCCGAACAGCTTTTGGAAGAAGTTGAAGCCGCCGAACGCCTCTATCGCTTTGTTCCACATAAAGCCGCGGTGAGTGCCCCAGCGATCCGAAAAGCGCAGGGTGCGCTCAAGCTCGCCCAGTTTGGTTTTGGTATCGAAGACCGTAAAGTAGATAATCACGCTCAAGCCGAACAGCACGGCAAGTCCGAACAGCACGGCAAGCGCTATCGGCACCGCCTTCGGGAAGCTCGTGACCTTTCCGGTACAGGTGACGAAATACAGCGCGGCGGTTATCAAAGCCATGACTCCTATAGCGATAAAGGCGCTGTTTGAGTTCATGAGCTTGAAGGGGATAGCGCTGAGCTCCTTGTAATTGTTGTCGCCGATCAGGGCTATCAGCCACAGCAGCTTAACGCTTATCAGCATTACCGTGAGCGCCAGCATGAGCTTGCGCAGCTTTACGGGGTTGCGCGAATAGGCTACGATGAACACCAAAGCGAAGGCGCCAAGACCAAGCACAACTGAGTCGCTGTCACAGATGACAGCTGCCATAGCGCCCAAAACGGTCACGCCGAGATATACGAACCTGCACCAAAGCTTTTCGGTGTATACGAACATCGAGATGACAAGCGGCAGGGTGACGCAAATGTAGCTTGAAAACATGTTTTTGTTGCCGATGGTGGTCATAAAGTTGTTGTAGACATTTGTGTCGTTTACAAACTTTGAGAACATATCGAGCGGGTCGATGTAAAAACCGTTGAGAACGGCAAGCAGATAGATGAATCCGCTGACCCCTGCCATCGCGACAAAAACGTATTCCTTGTACTTGAAGCAGCGCGTTACCAAAAAATACACGGCGGCGTAAAACAGCATCAGTATAAGACCGTTGTTGCGCCCGTGGGTGGCGTTTAGTATTGTTACCTCGCCGTTTACCGCCATGTCGATGTACGGGGAGAACACGGTCGATATGGCGCAGGAGAGCACGAACGCCAGCACCGCCCAGTCGGTAAAGCTGAGCGATTTATATAGGCTCTGCTTTTTGGGGTCGGCTTCCTTTGCGCTTTGCGAGGATCGTGTCAGCAGCAGCAATACCTCGGCGATGAGCGCCATGCCGGCCATTACCAGAAAGAAGTAGTATTTCTGGTGCCGTATGCCTATGTAGCCGTCGGAAAAGCTGATGAACGGAAAGCTGCTTGTAAACGTGATGGTGACAAACAGCGGGAACAGCGTGAAAACGACTATCAGAAAATAATTGCAGATTACATTGGTGAGCGTATATCGCTCGCTGACGGGCTTTAGCGCCTTTACATTTGTTTTCTTTTTCTTGGGGTTGCTCATAAATAAAGCCTTTCATATTTTATGTATTGAGGATCATGGGTCATTGCAAAACGCCAATACAATAATTTTATACCTTTGTTATATAATTGTCAATTGAAAAACTATTGATATTATTCTGATTTATGTTATACTTATATTATCAATTGCACTTTGGCGGTGATTATATGAAAAAACTTGTCATAATTGGCTTTGACGGCACAATAGCGGATACCGCTCCCGGTATCCTTTACTGCATGAATACCACGGCGCTCTCTATGGGCTACACTCCCGTTGCGCATGACGCGCTTTACGGGGTCATCGGCGTTTCAGCCGAGCAGGGCTTTATGAAGCTTTACGGCATGAAAGAGGACGAGATAGAGTATGCCATGAACCAATACAGCAAGCTTTACTCGATAAAGGGCGAGGAGATGATACTCATCTACGACGGTATCGACGATTCGCTCAGAAAGCTAAAGGAAAACGGCTTTAAGCTCGCCATCGTCACCCAGAAGAACGAGAGGTTCATTAATAATATGCTGGGCGTTTACAGGTACATAGGCGACCTTTTCGATACCGTCTGCGCCACCAATGTCGAGCGCGAGATGGAGAAAAGCGACATGCTGCGCAAGGTCTGCGACGACTTGGAGATCGCCACCTCAGACGCCATTTTTATCGGCGACAGCTATGTAGACGCGATTGCCGCCAACGAGGTAGGCATGGACTTTGCCGCGGCGCTTTACGGCTGGGGCTTTAGAAGCAAGGAGGACGCACAGCAGTATAACTGCCGCGTATACCTTGATTCCGCCCGTGAGATTGCAAAGAAGCTGCCGCTCATAGATTGACCGCAGGAGGTTGTTATGTTAAAATTCAGCAGTTTTAAGCGTTTTGTTTATGTGCTCCGCCGCACTAATATGATACAAATGGTTATAAGCTACGGCGTGCTCCTGGCTGCGGCGGGATTTGTGTTGTTTATTATTGAGCCTTCTATCAAGTCTTACGGCGACGGAGTGTGGTACAGCTTTGTCGCGGCTACCACGATAGGCTTCGGTGATATCTGCGTGACCACTGTCTTAGGCAGGATAGTAACCGTTGTGATAGCTATTTACGGAATAATGACCGCCGCTATGATACCCGGCGTTGTGGTGACCTACTATACCGAGTATCAAAAGGCACGTCACGACGAAACCGTTTCGACCTTTCTAGAAAAGCTTGAGCATTTGCCCGAGCTTTCAAAGGAGGAGCTGGAGGAGCTGTCGGAGCGCGTAAAAAAGTATAATTTTAAAAAGTGACGGTTTGCAGACTTATTTAACTTTTAGCGTTTTCAAATATTCCTTTTGTTCCGGCGCTACGCGATAGCTCTCGACCGCCTTTTGGATAGCCTTGTTGTGCGTCCAAGCGCCGAGAGCGTGTTTTTCGATAAACGGCAGCACGGCGTCGTATTGCTTGGCGAGCGCTGTAGCGAAATACCACGCGATCATCATATTGATGTAGTATTCTTCCGAGCGAAGCTTGGCGACCTTTTCGGGATAAATAACGTCGAAATCATCGTCGAGGAAGTGCGACATCAGCATTTTAATACCGAAGCGCACGGTGTAGGTCTTGTCGCTGCTGAGCCAGTTGTCGATATGCGGCAGCAGGTCGGTTTTGCGCTTTTTGAATACTTTGGGTATCAGGGTGTCGCAGGTCGCCCAGTTGTCGACGTGCGGCAAAAACGCCTCGACCTGCGCAAGGCAAACGTCGAAATCCTTTGTCAGCGAGATTATGCAGGCGTGAAGCTGGTTTTCCTCGTAAAGCTCGTGGGGCAGAGCGCTGAGAAATTCGCCGATATCCTCGCGTTGTGAGAGCTCCTTTGCCAGCGATTTAAGCGCGGGAAGCCGCACTCCTATAACGCTGTCAGCGCTTATATTCGGTATCAGCTTGCTTTGAAAATCGCGGTATTGGACGTCCTGCAAGCTGTAAAGCCTTTCAATAATATCCGATTGTATCATAACGCGCCTCCAAAAATGTTTTTTCAGTTATATATATTATAAATGCTTCGGCGCGGTTTGTCCATACGGAAGGTGATTTTATGTCGTTAAAAACAAAAACTATCCTATCGCTCATTTGCAACGCGATAGTGTTCACGGTCACAACGGGGATAGTCGTTTCCAGAATGATCTTCGGAAGCGAGATCGTTGAGCACGGTTACATGACCTTTATATTCTTCACCACCGACTCAAATGTGCTGACGGCTGTCGCTTCATTGTTGGTGATGATCTGCGACGTAAAGATATTGCGCGGCGAGCGCACAACGGTGGCAAAAACTTTTACGCTGCTCAAATACGCGGGCGTTGTCGGGCTGACGCTCACATTCTTTACCGTCCTGTTTTTGCTGATACCCATATACGGAATTGGTATGCAGTGGGGCGGAACCGGCGCGCACATGCACGTTGCCGCTCCGGCACTGTCGTTTGTGTCGTTCGTGTTTTTGGAGCAGCACACAAGGCTCAGCATCCGCGACGCGCTTATCGCCATACTGCCCGTGGTGATCTACGGTATAGTGTATTTTTTGCAGGTCGTCGTGTTCAGAAACTGGATGGATTTTTACGCCTTCAACAGCGGCGGCATGTGGTATTTGATCATGCCCGCGATAATCGGCATATCCTTAGGGATGAGTCTTTTGATCCGTTTGCTGCGCAATAAAATAGGTACAAAAAAGGGGTCGGCTTAAAAACCGATCCCTTTTACCGTCACAACACAGCGGAATACAAATGGCAATTTTTATTTTCTGACGCTTGACTTTTGCGCTAAAGTAGGCTATAATAGAAAAGCCGTCAAGAACGGAAGCTCCGGGGTGTAGCGCAGTTGGTAGCGCGCCTGCTTTGGGAGCAGGATGTCGGGGGTTCAAATCCCTTCACTCCGACCATTTGAATTTTTGAAAATACCCCGTAGGGTGTTTTCAAAAGTTCAATTATCCTACAGTTCTTCGGAGTGAAGGGATTTGAAGGCGAGCGTGCCCGCATTATGCGGGTAAAAACGTCACAGTGTGACGTTTTTAGCGAGAGAGTTGCAGAAACGTATAGCTGTGCACACGCCGCAGCAAACGAGTCGGAAGTTCTCGCAAAAACAAACGTACTTCACTCCGACAAAATATGGAGGATTAGCTCAGCAGGTTAGAGCGCTTGCTTGACATGCAAGAGGTCACTGGTTCGAGTCCAGCATTCTCCACCAAGAAGTCCGCGGATATTCCGCGGACTTCCCACAATTAAATCATTTCCGGAGGATTAGCTCAGCTGGTTAGAGCGCCTGCTTCACACGCAGGAGGTCACAAGTTCGAGTCTTGCATTCTCCACCAAAGCAAAAATCCTGTCGACAATGTCGGCGGGATTTTTGCTTTGTATTATTCATTATTCATTTTTCAGTCTTATTTTTATTTGTACGTAATATAATAGACGAGCAGCAAAAACTGACTCGTCTATTTAGCTATTCACCGCTTGTAAATATCGCCACGGTTGCCGATTTCGATGACTTGAACCAAAAGGACTTGATTGTTGACGGTATAGATTACCCTATAATCTCCAACCCTGAGCCGATAGAAGCCTTCATGACCTTTCATTGCCTTGATATCGCCAATGAACGGCAATTTGTATATAGCCTTGAAAAGACGTATCTGTTGAGGTTTGGGCTGTTTTGATATAAACTTTACTGCTCTTTTGTCAATCTCAACTTTGTATTGCATTGATATCTACCCCGCACATCTTGACCGCATCCTCGAATGACACAAAATCACCCTTGTCGTCGCTGTTATTATAATCATCCAAAAGCTGTTCGCAATATGCGTCGTCTGCCGATTCATCAGCATTGATACCTTGCAGATAAGCTACAACATAACCAAGCTTGTATTCTGATAAGTTGTTGATCAATTGCATAGCCAATTCTTTGTTGCTCATTCATTTGCCTCCTTACCGAAAGTTATTCTTTATACATACATTTTAACTTTATTTTACGAAATAGTCAAGCCTTCCGCTTTTTCATTATAACATACCAACAGAAAAAAGAAAAGCGACAGCGGCAAGGCTATCGCAAAAATTTAGATTTTTTTGTGTTGATTTTTTCAGGAAAGTATTGAAAATGGGCTGTTGCTATGATATGATTATTATACCACACTTATTAGCCTTAATATTGGAATAATATACTTGCTATTACTATGCCTTTTTTGGCTTACCGAATCTAGGTTTCTACAAAATCGTAGAGCCCCCGACGCGGTAAGCCTTTGGGCAATAGCAGGCTAATTTGTGTGGTAACAAATGGGGCTATGCGTTTTGGGTGTGTAGTTCCGTTTGGGACTACACACTTTTTTTATTTTATATAAATATTTTAAAGGAGGAAAACAAAATGAAAAAAGTATTGGCATTAATGTTGGCATTAGTCTTGGTGCTGTCCCTTGCGGCTTGCGGTGGCGGTAGCAGTAGTAACGGTAACAGCAGTGAAGGAAAAAAAGACGACGCGTCGTCAGAAGTAGAAACAACTGTCAGCAAACTTGATGCAAGTAATGCAATCACTGAAATTCCAAAGCATATTCATAATGATGCACATGATAATCTAGCAAAAGTAATGCAAAACACTTACATAATGAAATGCAAAGTGGATAGTATTTCAGGTGATTATTGCACTTGTGATGGGTTCCATATATATCTCTCTGTTGATGAATTAGTAAATCTAAATAAAGGAGATGAAATCGCTATCATTGGAAAATTATCTTCTGCAAACGAATTTCGCGAGGCAGAAATATATAAAGGAACTATTTCAGAGATTGCTCCCAGGGAAGATGATATTTATTCCGGAAAAATAATTAAAATAGATTATGATAAAAAAACGCTAACATATAACCCTTTTGATGGTTCTTATTCAAATTGTTATCATAATGTATATTTTGCAGATGGTGAAGATATTAGTTCTTTAAAACTTTGGTATGGAGTCGAATTTTCCTGCTTAGATGTAGAATATAAAACTGGTAGCGTTATTTATCATGATGCTAAACTGATTAAAGCCATCTTTGATTGGTAATAATAATTATCTACCCCTCCAACAGCCCGATATACTTATAAACCGTCGTCCTGCTCAAACCGCAAATATAGAGTATTATACCTACAATGTGAGCAAGAGGATACAAGCTTACGATGACTTTTTTTAGTAATATTATCTCAGAGCGGGGCGCTTGCTTCGCTCTTTTTTTATCTTGTCAACAGGCTCGTTTTGTAGTATGATAAATGCAGTTAACTGAAACGACACTTAGAAGTATTTGAATGGTGAACAGCTTATGACCGACAACAAATCCGCGTTTGCGGTGAATCAATATGACGAGAACGTGCGGAAGGTGATCCCGCATTATGATGAGATATACGAGCAGATTTTCAGCGTGATCAACACGTATTGCGGCGGCAAGCCGGTTGCCGTTCTGGACACCGGCTGCGGTACAGGCAATTTCGGCGTGATGGCGCTGAACAGGTTGAACCTGACTGAGCTGGTGCTCTGCGAACCTTCCGAAAAAATGCTTGCAGATGCCAAAAAGAAGTTAGCGAATCAAGGCTGTGAATTTCATTGTATCGGCTCGGAAAAGCTCGAGTTTTCCAACCGCTTTGATGTTGTCACGGCGATCCAGTCGCACCATTATTTTGACTGCGCAACAAGAGAAACGGCAGGCCAAAACTGCTTCAACGCCTTGAAGCCCGGCGGTATCTTTATCTGCTTTGAGAACACAGCGCCGTTTACCGAACGCGGCAAAGATATCTTGCTGAAACGTATCGAAGCCTTTGGTTTAGCAGCCGGAAGAACGCCTGACGAAGTGCGGTCACATTCCGCAAGATACAACACCGAGTATTTCCCGATAACGATCAAGGAACACTTGGAACTGCTCGACAAAACAGGCTTTGCCGCCTGCGAGTTGTTCTGGCACTCCTATATGCAGAGCGGATTTTACGCAATAAAAGGGTGAAAGATAAGCGCAATCATTACGGCAGACTTTAGAATAATTGTAAAATATTTGAAATATATAATGGAGGAATTAATATGTCAAAAAACGAAAACAGATTCAAAATAGTATATAAGGACGGTTCCGTCGTAAAAACCGAAGGCTTGCGTCAAATTTTGATCGACACAGAGACAGGCGTAAACTACCTTGTATGGAATTCCGGCTATGCAGGCGGAATTACTCCAATGTTTGATTCCGAGGGTAAAGTACTCGTTACAAAAGAATAAAGGGAACTATTATATAAGAAAAGCTTTAGGGCGCAGGTTGGAGATCAGCCTGCGCCTGTTTTTATCAGCATCAAAAGTGGTGTAAACATCTTTTTTGGAAAATTTTTAAAATAATTTAAAATATCTCGATTTTTGTAAAAGTCTTGTCAAGGTCTGTTTGATATACTTTAGTCACAGTCAAGGGAACAAAACAAAACGCCCTGACGAAAAAAGAAATCAAAATGATAAAAGGAGTAATCACCATGAAAAAGGAAATCATCACTCAGGAAGAAAGAATTAACGCAAGAACTCAGGAAATCAGAGCTCAGAGACAAAGACGCGCCCGCAGAAATCAAAAGGTTGCAATAGCAGTCACAAGCGTATGCGCAGTCGCATTGCTGGCAGGAATCGGCGCATTCAGTATCTCGATGATGAATCGCAACTCAAACTCAGCCACAAAGCAGGCTGCTCCCGCAAAG
>CACYPV010000051.1 GCA_902776375.1 uncultured Ruminococcus sp.
GACAAGCATTTTTATGATGTTCTGTCAAGGTTGCCGGATGGAACCAATTAATCTTTTTTTCAGACCGCTCCGGCGGTCTATTTGCCGTACTTGCTTTTTTCTCGGTTTTCAGTGAATTTTTTTCTAAGCATTTTTTAGCTTTACTACTTGACTTTTGTTTGCAGGTCTAAAAACAGTCCACCGGACTGTTTTTGCCTTCGGCACGCTCTCCGTTTGAAACATGGTCGTTCAGCGTCGTGCCTGAAGGCACTTCCTCGAGCTCCCTGTTTCTGCGCTTCCTCGAACTCCCTTCATCCGCCACCGGCGGCGGTCGTTCTCGTCACCTTCGAGCCTCTATCCGCTTTGCCAAAAAAATAAAGACACCCTAATGGGTGTCTTTGTTTTTGGAGCGGATAACGAGGCTCGAACTCGCTACCTCCACCTTGGCAAGGTGGCGCTCTACCAGATGAGCTATATCCGCATATTATTGGTGCCTCCGGACGGAATCGAACCATCGACACGGGGATTTTCAGTCCCCTGCTCTACCAACTGAGCTACAGAGGCAAGTATGGCGACCCGGAACGGGCTCGAACCGTCGACCTCTAGCGTGACAGGCTAGCGTTCTAACCAACTGAACTACCGGGCCATTCATGGTGGGAACTACAGGGCTCGAACCTGTGACCCTCTGCTTGTAAGGCAGATGCTCTCCCAGCTGAGCTAAGCTCCCATTGCCTGTTGTCGCTACAGCGTTTCGTCGTATCTCTCAGCGACTTGTCTATAATATCATAATCGGGTCAAAAAGTCAAGGGGTTTTTAAAAACTTTTTTAAATTTTTCCGACTTTATAAAACGACGGACAGCGGCAACGGGAGCGGTATTAACTGATTTAAGCGTTTTTCTCGGCGATCAGCTTTTCCAGATCGGCTTTGGTGAAGATGTACTTCTTGTTGCAGAAATGGCAGTTGGCTACCGCCACGCCCTTTTCGTCAGCCATAGAGCGGATGTCCTCGTCGCTCATGGTGAAGAAGTAGCGTTCGAGCTTCTCGCGCGAGCAGGTGCAAACGTAGTTGACGGGGTATTCGTCGAGCACCTCGACCTCAAAGCCCTCGAGCGCGGTCTTGCAGATGTCCAAAATGCTCATGCCCTTGGCGAGCATGGTCGTGACGGGCTCGAGCTTCGCAACGTTCTTTTCAAGCTGCTCTATGGTGTCCTCGCCCGCGCCGGGAAGGAGCTGGATGAGCAAGCCGCCCGAAAGCAGCACCTCGCCGCTCTCCTTGTCGATGAGCACGCCCAGCGCGCAGACGGTAGGTATCTGCTCGCTCGTCGCGAAGTAATTTGTGATGTCCTCGGCTATCTCGCCGCTGACCAGCTCGGTCTGACCGATGTACGGGTCGCCCGAACCGTAGTCGCGCATAACGCTCAGCGTGCCGTTTTTGCCCACAGCCTTGCCGACGTTGATCTTGCCGTTCGCGTGATATTCGGTGGGACATTCGGCGTCGCCCACATAGCCGCGCACGTTGCCCTTGCTGTCGGAGACCGCCACAACGGGACCCAGCTCGCCGTCGCCCAGCACGCGCAGGTTCAAAACCGCGTCCTTCTGTTTGAGCATCGCGCCCATCATCGAGGCGGCGCACAGCAGTCTGCCCAGCGCGGCGGTGGCGCTGCGGCTGAGGTGATGCACCTTTTTTGCGGTGAAAACTATGTCGGAGGCGTCGATAGCCGAAGCCATCACCGCGCCGTCGCTTGTTATGCAGCGTATTATTTTATCCATATCTATCAATCCTTACTATCTTTTTACGGCTACGTAGACCGCCCTCTGCTCGTCCGCACCCGGCGGCTCAAAGCTCAGGTCGCCGTACACCGCGGCGACGTCAAATCCGGCTTCATCAAGCAGCTTTTCGAGTTCTTCGCCGGAATAAGCGCGTTCGGAAAAGTCCTCGCTGAAACGGGTGTAAACGCCGTTTTCCTCAACAAAAAAGTCAAGCGCGATGTCTGTGATATCGTCCTCGCGCGGAAAGTTCTGCCACACGCAGAACACGCGCTCGTTCTCCATGACGAACACATTGTCGGCGAGCACCTCGCGGTGCTTGTAAACGGTGTTCACGTCGAAGATGAACATACCGCCCGCCTTCATGGATCTCGCCAAACGCTCAAAGGTGCTGCGGACGTCGCCGATATCCGTCAGGTGATTCAGGCTGTCGAGCGTGCAGACGCAGGTGTCGATCAGCTCGGGGAGCCTAAGCCGCTCCATGCTCTGTTTGGCAAACAAAATATGCCGCCCCTCGGCAATGCTTTTCTGCATAGCCTCGCTGAGCATTTCGCCGCTTCTGTCAATGCCGAAAACGTCCACACCGTTTCGCGCAAGCTCTAAAGTCAGGCTGCCCGTGCCGCAGCACAGGTCGAGCGTCCTGCCCATATCGTGACCGAACCGCCGTGCTATGTCCAGAATATAACGGCAGCGCTCGGGGTAGCGCGCGTCCTCCATCAGCCCGTCATAATATTCTGCAAAAGAATTATAGCTCACCGTTCTTCTCCGCGATCTTGTCCAAAGCCAGCGTGTAGCCGTAGGTGTCGTTGTCAAACAACGCGCGCTTTACGCGGCTGATAGTGGCGGTGGAAGCGCCGGTTTCCTTGACTATCTCGGTGTAGACCTTCTTTTCGGTCAGCATTTTTGCAACGACAAGGCGTTGCGACATCGCCTTAAGCTCGGAGCTGGTGCACAGATCCTCAAAAAAGCGGTAACATTCCTCTTTGGTTTCAAGCGCGAGGATAGCGTCGAACAAAAAGTCCGTGGTGGGGTTTTTAAGCTTGGAATTCAAAAGGATCCCTCCTAACGTTAATTTCATACACTAAAATTTTACCATATAAAAGTGTAAAAGTAAATGGGTTTTGAAAATATTTTTAGTTCAAAGTTAGATGCTAGAGGCTAGATATATTAGCGGAAACGTTTGGCTATATGTATGACGTTGCCTTAACGGAAAGCCTCTTATAACTTATTACTTATAACTTATAACTCCCTAATACCTAATACCTAGTACCCAATACCTAACCTGCGAACATCTTTATCGTCCCGCCGTTATAGCTTATTTCGAGCATATCTCCATGCGGCACATAATCAAAATGATAATTTTGGCACATTGCGCTGTCAAAAATAACCAGCGCGCTGTCGTCGGCTACATATTTGCCCTTGATGATATCGCTTTCACCGCCGTTTTTCAGCGCCAATTCCGCGTTGTCGCCGTCAAAGCGCAGGCTCGCCTCTCCCCCGCCTTCGAGCTTCGCGCTCCAGTTCCTGCTTATCAGCTCGCCGCTCTCGCCCGACGCGCTGCAGCCGCAAAGCGTCATCATCACGCAAAACAAACAGCACACGACCGCTTTCATCATTTTTCCCGCCCTCTCCGCGTTATAATATAGTATAAGGTATTCACGGACTGCGGGAGATATGACGATGTCATCCTGAGCGGTCACTTATAACTTATAACTTATTACTTATAACTCACTGATACCTAACGCCTAATCCTTTACAGTTTTGTTATTATTCTTGATTAGCAAAATGGTTTTTGATATATTATAATAGGAGAAATACGGAGAAACGGAGTGAGACATTTGCAGCACGAGATCATGCGACCCTGCAATGTTTTTGAAAAAAACGGCGAGGTGATGCACGCCGGCTGGGCAAGGTCGGGCGTGTTCAACTACAACGAGCCCGCCAGCAAGATGAGCGGAAAGCACAGCGAGCGCGACTGCTACTTTATAAACAACGGCGAGGTGTCGCTGTACCTTTCGGTCGAAAACCTCGGCTTAGAATTCGCGATAAAGATCGCAGTGGCTGACCTTGTGCGCGGCGGCGTGATAAGCGACTACGTTTACAAAAAAATCAACCTGATAAAGACCCCTCTTCCCGAGGCGGGCGACAACGGCGAATTTTTGTACACCGACAAGCGCGTGCAGCTGCAGCTCACCAACACTCCGCAGGGCAGGTTTTTAAAGTGCGATTTCATCGACTTCGCCGGTATAAAGAACCTTTACTTCAATATTCTTCTCAAAAAAATCTACGGCGACAGCTTAAACGAGCTCGCGCCGTTTGAGCGCAACCGCAAGTATTTTTATCTTAAACGCTTCGCTCCTAAGTTCGTCGCCGAGGGCGTTATCCGCGTCGGCGGACTTGAATATTCTTTAAACGAAAAAACAGGCAGAGCTTACTTTGACTGGACGCGCTTTTCAAAGCCGCGCCGTCACAATTACCAGCGACTCAGCGCCGATTGCCTTATCGAGGGCAGGCGCGTCGCCCTCTGCCTTGCGAGCCGCGTGGGCGACAACCGCCACGGCAACGAAAACTGCTTTTTCACCGACGGCGTGCTGCACAAGCTGTCGAACATCAACGTTCGCGGCAACACCAAAAAGCTTGAGCGTCCGTTCTTTTTCCGGGGCGGGATATCGGCGGTCGATATTGAGTTCAAGCCATTCACCGTAGGCGGCGCGGCGATGCTCGCGAACATGGGCACGACGACCGTGATATTCGGCAGGCTGTACGGCGAGATAAACCATGTCGAGCTCGGCAAGCCGCTTGTCCTAGACAACGCCCAAGCGCATTTGATTTTTACGGAGTTTTAAGTTAGAGGCTAGAGGCTAGAGGCTAGAGGCTAGATAGTTCAAAGTTCAAAGTGAAAAGTTCAAAGTTATTTTAATCTACAATTAACAATCTACAATCTACAGTGAAGGGTCGCTTCGCTCCGATTTGTGTTGCTGCGTGCTTAGCAGAAGCGTTTGTGCATTGCCGTTGCCGCACGCTGTCATTCTGAGCGGTGCCGGAGGCAATTTTGCGTAGCAAAATAGTCGAAGAATCCCCCAATGTAAGGCAGATACGCTTAGCTATGCGAAAGGCTCCTTTTGTAAAGGAGCTGTCGCGCCGCTCTGCGGCGTGACTGAGGATTTATTCGCACCGATTTTTCTGATAACACCGTCCGTCACGGCATAAATGCCGTGCCACCTCCCTTATCAAGGGAGGCTTTCTTTTTCAGAAGCGTTTGGTTCATTGCCGTAGTGACAGCCTTTGCGGCTGTCATTTCGCCGCCGGGCGGCGAACGGGCGGCGGCAAGCACCGCCCCTACCTTTTTAGCAACGTTTGTGCCTTACATTGGGGGATCCTTCGACTTCGTTCCGCTTCGCTTCACTTCGCTCAGAATGACAGCTGGCGGCAACGTCACTTATTACTTATAACTTATTACTTATAACTCTCTAGCATCTAGCATCTAGCCTCTAGCTTCTCCCCTCTTGCTTTTTCCGTCGAAATATGTTATCATATAGTCAATACTTACATAAACGGTGGGATTTGTATGAAAATTTCAACAAAGGGCAGATACGCGCTGAGGATGCTGCTTGATTTGGCGGAGCATCAGGAAGAGGGCTTTATCGCGCTGAAGGACATCGCCGAGCGGCAGCATATTTCGAAAAAATATCTGGAGCAGATAATCCCCGTGCTGAACAAGTCGGACATTTTGCTCGCTAACCGCGGATATCAGGGCGGCTACCGTCTGGCGAAGTCTCCCGAGCATTACACCGTGGGCGACATTCTGCGGCTTACCGAGGGCAGCCTTGCCCCCGTCGCCTGTCTTGACTACGAACCCATGCAGTGCGAGCGCAGCAACGACTGCCTGACCCTGCCCGTTTGGAAGGGTCTGTACAAGGCGATAACCGACTATCTTGACAGCATTTCCCTGCGCGACATCCTCGACAGCAACAGCGCGATGATAGCCAACGATTACGTTATTTGATTTTTCTAATAAAGAATAAAGGGCTGACCCGTTATGAGTCAGCCCTCTTGTTTTTATTCAGCGTCTATATCGTCGTCAAATTCCTGGAACTTAAAGCCCTTGCGCTTTTTGACGGGCTTATTGGGGTCAACGTCCTCGTCCTTCGACAGGCGCATGACCATTGCGATAGATGTGATGAACATGATGATTATGTACAGCAGTATAGCGATGACCGCACCGATCGAGAGATAGTCCACGTTGCTGCCGCCGAGCATCGTGGCGATCAAGAACACCGCGCCGAAGCAGCACAGAATGGAAATGATGTTCTTGATATTGCGCTCCTTGTCAAGCGCGCTCGCGAAAAATCCCACAGTGGGTATCAGTATCAGCAGCATGCAGAAGATCGAAGCCGTTATAGCGGGACCCGAAAAGCCCGACATATACTGAAACATCAGGATGACCATATAGAACGGCGAGACCATCGCCCAGCTTCCGTCCGCCTCGAGGTGTACGTTGTGGAAAAACGGGAAGGTGCACACCAAAATTTGCAGCAGATAAAGGAAGCACATTGTCAGTCTGAGCCTTTTTCTGACCTTTATATCAGGTTTTTTTATCATAATAAACCTCCGAATCGCTTTGTTCAACATATTGTACCACATTTTTTTGATTTGCACAATAGGAAATTTTGTGGTATACTTGTTCATTGTGAAAGAAAGGAAGGTAAAAAATATGAGTTTTATTCACGAATCAGTAATTTACAATATCTACCCGCTGGGCTACTGCGGCGCTCCCAAGGAGAACGATCACGTGCAGAGCTACCGCCTTGATAAAATACTCGACAGCATTGAGCATTTCAAGCGCTTGGGCGTGAACGTTATTCTGTTCAATCCGGTGTTCGAGAGCAGCCGCCACGGCTACGACACCATCGACTACCGCAAAATCGACTGCCGCTTGGGCGACAACGCCTCGTTCAAAAGGATATGCGACACCCTTAGAGAGAACGGCATACGCGTAATGCTGGACGGCGTGTTCAACCATGTGGGCAGGGAATTCTTCGCCTTTAAGGACGTGCAGGAAAAGAAGTGGGATTCGCCCTACTGCGGCTGGTTCCAAAACCTCAATTTCAACGGCAGCAGCCCGCTGGGCGACCCGTTTTGGTACGAGGGCTGGGCAGGTCACTACGACCTTGTAAAGCTCAACCTGCAAAACCCCGAGGTCGTCGATTACCTGCTCGACGCGGTCAGCTACTGGATAGACGAGTTCGGCATCGACGGTCTGCGCCTTGACGCGGCGGACGTTATGGACAGCGGCTTTTTCAAGAGGCTGCGCCACGCCTGCAAATCCAAAAAGCCCGACTTTTGGCTGTACGGCGAGATGGTCGGCGGCGACTACAACCGCCTTGCCGGCGGCGAAATGCTCGACTCCGTAACCAACTACGAGTGCTACAAGGGCATTTACTCCAGCCACAACGACCACAACTACTTTGAGATCGCCCATTCGCTCAACCGCCAATTCGCGAACGGCGGAATTTATCAGAACATCTACACCTACAACTTCGTCGACAACCACGACGTGAACCGCGTCGCCAGCGAGCTGCGCGACAAAAACCATTTATATAATGTATACACCATGCTGTTCACCATGCCCGGCGTGCCGTCGGTGTACTACGGCAGCGAGTTCGCCGTCGAGGGCAAGCGAAGCTGGGAGAGCGACTACGACCTTCGCCCCTGCCTTGACCTGAACAACGTGCCGAACGCGAACATGAAGCTGTGCGGTCACATCGCGAAGCTCAGCCGCGTGCGCCTTGCGCTTGAAGCGCTGAAATACGGCAAATTCGAGAACGTGAACATCCAAAACGAAAAGCTGGTTTACAAGCGCTTTACAGACAGCCAGACCGTTTTTGTGCTGTTCAACCTGACCGACAGATCGGAACGCCTCGGCTTTGACAGCCGCTGCACCGCCAAGCTGACCGACGTGCTCAACGGCAACGAGGTGTTTGATTGCAGCGGTTGGTGCGAGATAGAAATGCCGCCGTATTCGTCGAGGATACTGGTGGTAAACGACGGCGGCTTTAAGCTCGACTTGCAGAGCGAGCCCGTCAGCGCGCCCGTTGATAATTCTGTTGAGGAATTAAAGCCCGAGGAGATAACTCTCGGCAGGTACCGCCACTTTAAGGGCAACGAGTACGAGGTCATCGGCTTCGCCCGCCACAGCGAGACCGAGGAAAAGCTTGTGCTCTACCGAAGCCTCAAAAACCCCGAGGAGGTCTGGGCAAGACCGTACGACATGTTCGCCGAGATCATCACAAGAGACGGCAAGCGGATAAGACGGTTTGAGAGAATGGATTAATGCGGAATTGAATTTGAAATGACAAGTTTTTTGAGTTACAAGTTACAAATGACAAATGACAAGTTGATTGAAGCTCAACGTTTATTGTTAAGATAACTTGCAATTTGTAATTTGTAATTTTCAACTTATAAAACTTTGCACTTTTCACTCTCAACTCTCAACTAAAAAAACTCCCCCGAAATAAATCGGGGGAGAATTTTTATGCATTATTATGTCCAAGTAGCAACTTCCCATTTGCCGTTAGATTGCGTGGTGAGATAGTAACCTGTTACAGAGCTATCGTAGTTGATATCTACGGTTTGTGTGCCGTTGTTGTTATGGAATACGATGCCGGTCGTGTCAGCGGGAATGTCAAATGTGAACTGAGTTTCGCCGTAATCGTTAACGCCTATATTGGTCATCTGAGCTCCGGGCCAGGTTGTTGAGCTGGAACCGCCCCAATAATGGATGTAAACATTCGACCAACCTTTGTTGTTGCTAAAGGTAACTGTTTTTGTATTGGACGGGTTCTGACCGTCATCAGGCCAGTGACCTACTTCGTAGTGACCGCTTCCGTCGGTGGAGCCGTTGAGGTACCAGCCGTCGTATGCTGCGTTGAAGGGGATGTTGACGGTCTGCTGTCCGCCGTTGTCGTCGCCGTAGCCGTTGGAGAAGATGATGAACTCGGCGTTGGTGGGAACATTGAAGCCCCAGTTGTCTTTGCCGTAGCCGTTGTCGCCCTTGTTCTCCATTATGGTGCCCGGCCATGCGCCTGTGAGCTCGCCGCCGCCGTTCCAAGCGTAGACGTAAACATCAGCCCAGTCATTGTTGTTGGTGAACTCGATGTACTTGGTGTCAGCGGGAGGATTGACCGGACCGCCGCCGGAGCCGTCGGTGCTGAGTGTGAAGGTGCCGTCGCCGTTAGCGGAAAGCGTAAAGGTAACGCTGCCCGCGGGAGCGATAAGCTTGTCGGAGTTTTCGCCGGTGATGGCGGTGCTGTAGAGGATAGCGCTTGTAGCGTCCTCACCCGGGTAGCCGTTTGCCATGAAGGCGTTGCCTGCCGCGTCGCGGATATATGCGTAGGAGGTCTCGGCAAAGTTCATGGTGACCTGACCGTTAACGAACGGATGATCGGTGCCCCAGTAGTCTGCGCCGTCAAAGTAACCAACGAGGTAATAGCCGTCAGCGCTGCCGCTGCCGCCTGAGCCTGAGCCTGAGCCGCTGCCCCATGAGCCGACTTCCCACTTGCCTTCGCCGTTCTTTTGGAGCGGATACCAGCCGGTGGAAACGCCGTCGTCAAAGATGTCGACTGTCTGGTCTGCGCCCTCGGCAAGACCGTTGTTGAAGATGAAGAACTCGGTGCCTTCGGGCAGAGTGTAACCGTAGTTGGTTCCGCCGTAGCCGTTGTCCTGCTCAACCACTGTCATGGCAGTGCCGGGCCATGCGCCTGTGAGCTCGCCGTCGCCGTAAGCGTAGATGTAAGCGGTGCCCCAGCCCTGATTATCGGTGAACTGGATCTGTCTGCTGCCGCCCTGGCCGCCTTCGCCGCCTTCGCCGCCGTCGGGATCGTACCAAGTGTCAACATACCAGTGACCCAAGTCGTCCTTCTCTTCGGTGGGATACCAGCCGGTAACGTTGGGAGCGAAGGGGATGTCTACTGTCTGATCTGCGCCCTCGGCAAGACCGTTGTTGCAGATGAAGAAGTCGCAGTTGGTGGGAAGGTCATACCAATAGTTGGTTCCGCCGTAGGGGTTGGAACCGATGCTGTTCATCGGAGTGCCCGGCCATGCGCCTGCGGGCTCTGCTCCGTCGGGACCGTAGATATAGATGTAAGCGGTGCCCCAGCCCTTGTTATCGGTGAACTGGATCCTCTGAGTGCCTTCGTCGGCATGGGTGGGATCTTCGCCGCCGGTCGGGATAACGGGTTCTTCATCGATCCAGCTGCCTACCAGATAGTGACCCATCTCGTCGGTTTCCTCGAGCGGATACCAGCCGGTGGAGACGCCGTCGTCAACGATGTCAACTGTCTGCTGACCGCCCTCAGCCTGACCGTCGTTGCAGATGAAGAACTCGCAGTCGGTGGGGATGTCATAAGCGTAGTTGGTTCCGCCGAAGCCGTTGTCCGCGAGAACCATGGTCATGGGCACGCCCGGCCATGCAGCCTGCTCGCCGTCAGGACCGTAGATATAGATGTAAGCCTGGCCCCAGCCCTTGTTGTCGGTGAACTGGATGGTTCTTGTGCCGGGAGCATCGGTGGGATCGGTGCTGTCGGAAGGAGTAGGATCGGTGGTGGGCTGCTGTCCGGGATTGTAAACGACCTGCGGATCCGCAGCGTTTACATAGCTGCCGTTGTAGCTGCCGCTGTAGATGGATGTGGTAAGGGTGTAAGCGGAGTCGGGCTCCTTGACAATGCTGTTTTCAACGATGTCGGTCTCGTTTTCCGCCTTAGAGGTGGTCTCACCCGCGTTCAGCTTGGAAACCGTGAGATCCTTAACGGTGAGGTTGACCTCGGTGTTCTTGGGATCGAGCACGGTGAAGGTAGCGGATACGAAGCCTACCTGCTTGCCGTTCTGGCTGAGAGGAGCAAGCCTGATGTCGGTGAAGTTGCCGCAAATGCCCTCGTCGACTGTGCCGTGAGTGTAGCTGTCTACGCAAGGCATGCAGTTGGTGCCGGCAAGCTGCAGAGCAGTCTTGTCATAGCTGAGCGTCCAGTCTGTGGAAAGCAGATCCTTGTCGCTCTTGGCGAAGTAGGTGACAGTCACGGTCTGGGTGACCTTGTCGAACTTCTTGCTTGACTGAGCAAAGAGGTTGGACTTGGCGGTCACGGTGAAGGTCTCGCCGCTGGGCTGCTCGTATTCGCCGTAGGGTTCGCCTGTGTGGGCGAAGTTATCGGAATATTCCGCAAGATAGATCTGGATGTAGGAAGCGTCCTTAACGGTGATGTCGCCGTCCTGGTCAACGTCCGCAAGAGTCTTTGCAAGACCCGAGAGGCGGGGGTTGAACTCTGCAACGTCTCTCTGGATAGCGGTTACGTCGCGGATGTCGAGCTTGCCGTCGAGGTTAGCGTCGCCGTAGATGCCCTTCTGAACGAAGATGGTCTCGTCCACAGCCTCGGTGGTTTCCTCGGTGGAGGGCTCGGTAGCGGGCGGCTCGGTGGAGGGCTCGGTGGAGGGCTCGGTGACAACAGCGTCGCCCTTGGTGACGTCTGTAGCCTGGACCTCAGCGATGTTGGGCTTCATTGTGGTGGATTTCCATCCGCCTGTTTTAGCGGATTCGAGCACCATGTTGGTCGTGCCGCCGCCCAGCTTCAGCTTCATGGCTTCAATAGCGTTAGCCGCAGGATACTGGGTGGTAACGTTGTTCTTGGTGCCGTTGAAGATAACGTAGGTGTTGGGTGAATGAGGCAGATCGAAGGTGGATTCCGTAGTAACGCCTGTCGCCGCAACAGTTTGAACGCAGGCTGCGGGGATCTCGATCCAATAATATCCCAGCGCGCTGTCGTAGGTCATAGCCTGACCCGGCCAGCCGCCGTTGGAGTAGCAAATAGCTAAGTTGGTGGTCTTTTCATCGTAAACATAGCAGGAAACGTTTGTCCAGCCGTTTGCGATAGAGGGCTTTAAGAATACATAAATGCCCGAGGTGGTGGGCTGCTTCTTGGTGTAGAAGTAGGTGCTGGTAGCGGTCTGTCCCGCAGCGTCGGTAGCCGTAAGGTTGAGAGTGATGGTCTCGCCAACGTTATAGTCGGAACCGATTCTGATGGTGGGAGTGCCGGTGAAGCTGACGGGAGCGGAATCCTCGAGAGCGTATGTACCGGAAACCGCGTTTTCAAGACCGAGCTGTACGGTCATGGTAGCGGTGGAGAAGCTGCCGCTTTCAACGGAAGCAGTCGCCTTGGGGGTAGTGGTGGAGTGGTAAACAACCGCTACGCCTGTGCTGCCCATCTGACCGGAAACAGTGCCGCCCGATACGGTGAAGGTGTTGCCGGAAACGGTGTCTACATAGCTGCCGTCGGCAAGGCCTGTGCCGCTGATGGAAACGTTGGCGGTGGTGCCGTTGACGTTGGTGATAACGATACCGCTGTTGCCTCTGGCTACGTATACGAAGTTGCCGGAGTAGCCGGTCTTTTCAGACTGACCGACAAAAGCGTTGTGGAACTTGTTGACCTCGGAGACCGCGGTGCTCTTGTAGGTCAGGTCGCCTGCCGCTTCGCCCATGAGAGCGGAGCCGGGACGAGCGAAATACAGGGCGGTAGCGTCCTTACGGGAAGCAACTATTGCCCACGCCTTAACGACCTTGTCGTCGGTGATGCCGGAGGTGGAGCCGCCGGTGGTGCCCATGAAGGTGTCGTGGGATTCTGCCCACAGAACCGACTTAGAGCCGCTGCCGCTCAGGTCATAACCGAAGTGAGCCGCGCTGCTGGCGCTGCCGTTTTTAACGCCCTGAAGAAC
The DNA here is from genome assembly GCA_902776375.1 of uncultured Ruminococcus sp. GTDB lineage: Bacteria > Bacillota > Clostridia > Oscillospirales > Acutalibacteraceae > Ruminococcoides. Next base: position 12,508 of record CACYPV010000051.1, read on the forward strand.
GGCGTTGCCGGCGGTGTTGTCGGTGATGCGCATGCGCTTGGTGTAGCCGTTCATGCTTCTGCCGGAAGCAAGACCGTTGAGAATCTCGCCGTAAGCGAAAAGCTGCTTGCCGCCGTTTTTCTGCGAGTAGTAGGTCTTAGCCTGATCAAGGGTGTTGTTCCAGAACTGGTTGTTGCCGATCTCGCTTGTGCTGTCGGTGTCGTTCTCGATGTGCTTGGCTGCGTCAAAACGGAAGCCGTCAACGCCGCAGTCGATACATTCCTTGAGCAGAGCGAGGATCTTGCTCTGAACGGTGCTGTTACCTGTGTTCAGGTCGGGACATGCGGAAACGTGGCCCCATACCTGATTCTTAAGGTTGCCGTCGCCTGCAGTACCCTGATCCGGGTGGAAATAGGTGCTGTAGCTGTTGTAGAGCGTGGGCTCGTAGGTCTGGACCTCGGGACCCAGCTCGTTGGGAAGGTCGGTACCCGACGCGCTGACGTTGTTCGCCATGTGGTTGGCAACGATGTCAACGATGATCTTGATGCCGTACTTGTCGGCTTCGGTACAAAGGTCGGTGAGTTCCTGCTTTGTGCCAAGCCATGAGCTCTGCGCGATCGACAAGCTGACGGGCTGATAAAGCTTCCACCACTGGTTGGCGACGTCTGATGACAATCCGTAGTTCTTCGGCTGAGTTACAGGCGAGGTCTGAACGGTGGAATAGCCCGCCGCCTTGATCTGCGGCAGGTTTTGCTTGATTGCGTTGTAAGACCAGTTGAAGGCGTGCAAAATTACGCCGTCGCCGGGATCCGCCTGCAGGTTCGGCTCGCTGGCTACGGCTGAATCAACTTCGACCTCAGCCGCCTGAACCGACGCGGTGAATGCCAATGACGAAGTAAGTAATGTTGCCGCCGCAACAATGCTTACGAGTTTTCTGAGCATTTTCATCAAAAAACCATCCTTTCATAAAAGTTCATTATTATTATAGCAAATAAAAGGGTTTTTGTATATATTTTATATTACAAATCCGCAACAATTTTTTTGTGCAAAATTTACGTCTTGACAAGATTAGGTATTAGGTACTAGGTATTAGGTATTAGGGGCTAGTGGTTAGTGGTTAGTGGTTAGTGGCTAGAAGCTAGATTAGGTATTAGGTATTAGGGTAGGTGTAGGGGCGGACCCGTGTGTCCGCCCGATAACGTCGCATTATCCTACGGGCGCACACATGGGTGCGCCCCTACGTATATAATCAACGTTTCTGCCTTACATTGGGGGATCTTTCGACTATTTTGCTACGCAAAATTTCGCTTCGCGAACCGCTCAAGATGACAGCGTGAGGCTTGTGGCATGTTCTGTAGGGGTCGGTCTTGACCGACCAGCTGATTATGAAATTAACGTATTGCTCTCAACCCTCGATTTGGTCAAGACCGTACCCTACATAACAGCTGCTTATAACTTATTACTTATAACTTATAACTCCCTAATACCTAACACCTAATACCTAATACCTAATAACACCTAATACCTAATACCTAATAATCTTCTTGACATTTCGCATGTTATATCATATAATGTAATTTGGCATTTTTAGCGAAAAAACGTAAAAGGGGTGCATAAATGGAACAGACAAACAAGAAGGTGCTGGTGTCCCTGAAGGACATCAATCTCAAATATGACGGCGAGGTCATTCTCAACAATATCAACCTGGATATCCGCGAGCGTGAGTTCGTCACCATTCTGGGTCCCTCGGGCTGCGGAAAGACCACCACTCTGCGAATAATCGGCGGCTTTGTCGAGCCCGACAGCGGCGATATCATCTTTGACGGAAAGCGCATAAACGGCACTCCGCCCAACAAGCGCAACGTCAACACCGTGTTTCAAAAGTACTCACTGTTCCCCCATTTGAACGTTTACGACAACGTTGCCTTCGGACTAAAGCTCAAAAAGCTGCCGAAGAACGTTATAAAGGAAAAGGTCTTGAAAATGCTCGCCATAGTCGACCTCAAGGGCTACGAAAAGCGCTCGGTACAAAAGCTTTCGGGCGGTCAGCAGCAGCGCGTGGCAATAGCGCGGGCGCTTGTGTGCGACCCCGACATCATCCTTTTGGACGAACCGCTCGGCGCGCTCGATTTAAAGCTGCGCAAGTGCATGCAGCTCGAGCTCAAACAGATACAGCGGCAGACCGGCAAGACCTTCGTATATGTTACCCACGACCAGGAAGAGGCGCTGACGATGAGCGACCGCGTCGTAGTTATGAACAACGGCGTTATCGAGCAGACCGGCACCCCCGAGGACATCTACAACGAGCCCGTAAACGCCTTTGTTGCCGACTTTATCGGCGAGGCGAACATCCTTAACGGCACCATGATAGACGACTGCCGCGTGCGCATACTCGGCAAGGAGCTGGAATGCGTTGACAAGGGCTTCGGCAAGAACACCCCGGTGGACGTCGTCATCCGCCCCGAGGACGTTATGATCTGCGACCCGTCCACAGGGCAGCTTACCGGCATGGTCGAGAGCGTCACCTTCAAGGGCGTGCACTACGAGATGAGCGTGCGCGTCGGCAAGTGCGAGATACTTGTCCACTCCACCAACAGCGCCACCCTCGGCAGCACCGTCGGGCTGCGCGTCATCCCCTTCAACATCCAGATAATGAACAAGCTCTTACCTATTGAGCACAATATAATAGAAACAGAAGTCACGTATTCCGACATCTCGCACACCGACGAGACCGATTGCTACTTTGAATTCGAGCTCGAGGACGAAACCATAACCGTCAAGGGCAAATACTTCCCGCAGGGCACGAAGCTGCGCATTTACCTGCCCTTTGACGCGCTGTCGATCTCGGGCGAGGGCGACGGCGACCTAAAGGACGTTTACATCGAGTCGGTCGTCTACAAAGGCGAGCGCAACGAGATAATCCTTGAATCCGACACGCGCAAGTGGCTCATGCTCAGCGACATCGACGAGCAGGTCGCCACCTACGTACCGCTCTATTTCAACTTTTCGAAGGCAGGCTTTGAGGTCATCGAGGAGCCCCAAAAGGAGGGCGACTGATGAAATCGAAAAAGCTCTCTATCCCCTACATCGCGTGGATGGTGGTGTTCACCATGATACCCATCGTGATGATAGGGCTGACGGCGTTCCGCGACAAGGCGGGCGGCTTTTCGCTTGAACCGTTCACCAAGGCGTGGGATTACCGCTTTGTGTTCTTAAAATCGCTTTGGATAGCCCTGCTGTCAACGGTCATCTGCCTGATACTCGCCTATCCGCTGGCGTATCTGCTGACTAAAATGAAAAAGTCCACACAGAAAACCGTGCAGCTTTTGATAATGGTTCCTATGTGGATGAACTTTCTGCTCAGGATATACGCGTGGAAAATTCTTTTACAGAAAAACGGACCCCTCGACATGGCGCTGTCGCTGCTCGGCATACACGGCAGCTACATCGGCAACACGGCCGCGGTGGTCGTCGGCATGGTCTACGAGTACCTGCCGTTCATGGTGCTGCCGATATTCACGGTCATGTCGAAAATCGACGGCGGGCTTATCGAGGCGGCGCAGGACTTGGGCTCCAACAACCTGGCGGTGTTCAAAAAGGTCATCTTTCCGCTTAGCATACCGGGCGTGATCTCGGGTATAACAATGGTGTTCGTGCCCAGCGCCAGCACGTTTTTGGTGGCGGAGCACCTGGGCGGCAAGGACGACGTCATGATAGGCGACGTCATCGACAAAATATTCCTTAACGACCAAAACACGGGTTCGGCGATATCGCTGATACTTATGGTGTTTATACTGATATTCCTGATACTGATGAACCTGTTCGGCGATGAGGAGGCGCTTGCCTGATGAATAAGAAAAAGCCTGGGCTTCCCTCAAAAATCTATTTCGGACTTATATTTTTCTTTCTGTACATGCCGATAGCGGTGATGATATTCATGTCGTTCAACAGCGGGCGCAACAGCACCGTGTGGAAGGGCTTCTCGCTTAAATGGTACGGCGAGCTCTTCAAGAGCAAGGAGCTAATGAACGCGCTGGGCAACACCCTGCTGATAGCGCTGCTCGCCTCGGTGTTCGCAACGATACTCGGCACCGCGGCGGCTATAGGCATAAACAACTTCAGGGGCAAATCCCGCGCCGTCATCCAGAACGTGTCGAACCTGCCCATAATCAGCCCCGACATCGTGATGGGCGTTTCGCTCATGCTGCTGTTCAGCTTTCTCGGCGTGCTGCTGCACTTTGAAATGGGCTTTTGGACGGTGCTGCTGTCGCACATCTGCTTCTGCGTGCCGTTCGTCGTGCTAAACGTCATGCCCAGACTGCGGCGAATGGATCAAAGCGTCTACGACGCCGCGCTCGACTTGGGCTGCAACCAGTGGCAGGCGTTCTGCAAGGTGGTGCTGCACGAGCTGCTGCCGGGCATATTCTCCGGCATGCTGATGAGCTTTACCTACTCGATGGACGACGTTGTCATCACCCACTTCACGCAGGGCGCGTCCTTCAACAACCTGTCGACCAAGATATTCGAAATGCTGCGCCGCCAGGTGCGCCCCACGATCAACGCGCTCTCCGCGCTGCTGTTCGTAGCCATCATCGTGATTTTGATACTGATAAACATCTTCGACCGCCGCGCAGAAAAACGCGAGGCGAGACGCTAGAGAGTTATAAGTAATAAGTTATAAGTAATAAGTTGAAAATTACAAATTACAAGCTGCAAGTTATCTTATCAATAAACGTTGAGCTTCAATCAACTTGTCATTTGTCATTTGTAACTTGTAACTCAAAAAAACTTTCAATTTTCAATTTTCAATTTTCAACTAAAAAAAACGGAGGTAAATCAATGAAAAGAACACTATCCATCATCATGGCGCTCGTGCTGACCTTCACGGCGCTCACATGTCTTGCGGGCTGCGGCTCGTCAGGCAGCAGCTCAAACGGCTCAAACGCGAGCGGCGGCGACGCCACGGGCGACTCACCCTCGGGCAACAAGGGCGAGGTAAACGTCTACAGCTGGGGCGAGTATATCGCTTTGGGTCAGGATGAAGACCTGATGAACGTCCTCGAAGCTTTTGAGGACGAGACCGGCATCAAGGTCAACTACACCACCTACGACACCAACGAGGAGCTCTACAGCAAGCTGACCCAAAGCAACGTCAGCTACGACGTCATCGTGCCGTCCGACTACATGATAAGCAAGATGATAAAGGAAGACCTGCTGCTCGAGCTCAACTACGACAACATCCCCAACTACAAGTACATCGACGACCGCTTCAAAAAGCTCGCCTGCGACCCCGACGGCAAATACACCGTTTGCTATTCGTGGGGCGTGACCGCGATGGTCTACGATTCGACGGCGGTAAGCGAAAAGCCGAAGGATTGGGACGCGCTGTGGAACAAGGACTACGAGGGCAATATTTTGATGTTCGACAACAGCCGCGACGCTATGGCTATCGCCATGCAGCAGTGCGGCATAGACCCCTCAAACTGCACCAAGGCGGACGTTGACAAGGCGGTCGAAAAGCTCAAGGAGCAAAAGCCCCTGCTCAAAAAGTACGTCATGGATCAGGTTTTCAACGAGATGGAAGGCAGTCAGGCTACCATCGCCCCCTACTACGCCGGCGACATCGCCGTTATGATGGAGGAGAACGAAGACCTCGACTACTGCCTGCCCGAAAGCGGCTCTAACCTCTTCTACGACGCGTTCTGCGTGCCCAAGTGCAGCAAGAACAAGGAGAACGCCGAGGCGTTCATAAACTTCATGCAGAAGCCCGAGATCGCTGCAGAAAACTGCAAGTACCTGCGCTACGGCACCCCCAACACCGGCGCAAAGGACTTCCTCGACAAGGACATCACCGGCAGCGAGCTCACCTTCCCCTCCGACGAGTACCTCAACAAGTGCTACGTCTTCAGCAACGTCGACGACGAGGTCTACGCCTACATGCAGGAGCAGTTCTTAAAAGTCAAAACTTCGTGATAGAAAAAGCGCCCTTCGGGGCGCTTTTTTAGATGCTAGAGGCTAGATAGTTCAAAGTTCAAAGTGTAAAGTGCAAAGTTATTTTAATCTACAATTAACAATCTACAATCTACAGTGAAGGGTCGCTTCGCTCCGATTTGTGTTGCTGCGTGTTTAGCAGAAGCGTTTGGTTTTATTTATGACGTTGCCGCCTGCTGTCATCCTGAGCGAAGTGGAGCGCAGCGGAACGAAGTCGAAGGATCCCCCTCGGCAATGGACCAAACGTCGCTCAAAAGAAAGCCTTCCCCCTTGTGGGGAAGGTGGGCAATTCGCTTTGCGAATTGGTCGGATGAGGGTATATTGCCGCAAGGCAATACTTAAAGGAAATCTCAGTGCTCAGGCGTCGCGACACCTTCCCCACAAGGGGGAAGGCTTTCGCATAGCTAAACCTTTCTGCCCCACATTGGGGGCCCGTAGCCGGGCGGCAACCCTTTTGTCGCTTCGCGACATTTCCCCTTGAAAGGCAATGTCGTCAACTTAAGAAAAAGCGAAAGAATAATGCACAAAATTGATTAATAAATACTGTGCAAAAAGCGAATTGACAAACGCAAAACGACCTCAAAATTGAGATAGAAATATCTTGATTGAGAGGTACCGAAACATGAGGTCTGCAAAGCTTGGCAAAACAATTAAAAGAGGGTATGATATAATTAACAGTAAGGAATATTTGGAGCAATCCAGAATGAAACCTACTGATTTTATACGAATCAGAAAGATGACGTTTCCCATGATGATTATTTTCATACTATCAAGCACTAAGAAAAGCTTACAGTCGGCGCTTTTCGCATTTACAAGTCATGCAAAGTGTAACTTTGGAACATATACTAAGCAAGCATTTTCAAAAGCAAGAAAGAAAATCAATCCATCGGCTTTGTATGCACTGTTTAAGGAAAGCGTATCCTTATTTTACAAAGACGGTAAGTTCAAGCGATACAAAGGATATCGCGTCACAGCTATTGACGGAACAAAATACAATCTGCCCAACAGTCAGGAAATGAAGGATGTGTTTGGCTTCCAAAACGGAACCAACGAACAGGCTCAGGCGCTGGGATCGTGCTTGTGTAATGTGCTTAACGGTATAATAGTTGACGCAGTGATCGCGCCTTGGAATTCCAATGAAAGAAAGCTTGCGCAGCTTCATTTCAGCGAATTAGATAAGATAAAAACATCAAAAGAACTCGTGTTGATGGACAGAGGATATCCTTCATCCGAATTGCTTGATGATCTTGATAACTATGGTTTTAAATACGTGATTCGATGCAGCGAGCAATTTTCAAAATATTTGAAAGCCAAAGGAAACGACTGCGTTATCACACATAGATTTTCAAAAGGAAAAGCTGCAAAATTCAGAGTTATCAAGATCAAATTAGACAACGGAGATATCGAGGTTTTGATATCCAATCTGTTCAGCAAGCACTTTGTCACTGATGATTTCAGAGAAATCTATCATATGAGATGGGGCATTGAGGAAAAGTACAATGATTTGAAGAACAAACTGGAAATAGAAAACTTTGCAGGAAACAGCGAATTAGCTGTCTTACAGGAATTCTATGCCACAATGTTCCTCAGTAACATCGCTTCTATGATGGCGCTTGACTGTACGGAAGAAATCGAGGAGCTCAATAAAAATAAAGATTTGAAATACCAATATAAGGCTAACCTCAGCACAACGATCGCAGTAATGAGAATGCGTCTGATTGATATGTTGACGGTAAAATCGGAAAAGAAACGTGAGCGTATATTAAACAATATTTATAATCAACTGCTTATCTCTGTCACACCTATACGTCCAAACAGATCTCAAACAAGGGCTGTTAAGCATAAATCCCAAAAGTTCCCTCAAAACCAAAGACCGTTGTGATTTTTCCTAAGTTGACGACATTGCCTTGAAAGGGGAATCACTTTCGACTAAATCGCTGAACGCGATTTTGCCTCCGGCACCGCTCAGGATGACAGCTGGCGGCAACGGCTATACACCAACGTTTCTGCTAATATATCTAGCTTCTAGCCTCTAGCCTCTAGCTTCTAGCTTCTAGTAAACTATACCCCATAAAATGGACACGTGAAATTTAGGAAAAGCAGCCGACGTCCCCGAGAAACGGACAGGGCGGAAAAGCTGAAACCCCTAAAAC
>CACYPV010000052.1 GCA_902776375.1 uncultured Ruminococcus sp.
TTTGGAATGCGCGGTTACGGGTATTCCCGACGCTTCAAGAGGACAGGCTATCAAAGCAACGGTAAAGCTTGCCGACGGTTTTGAAAAGAGCAAACAGCTCGAAAAAGAAATCAAGCGTTTTGTCAACAAAAGGGTGTCCTCCTACAAGCATATCCAGGTGCTAGAATTTGCCGACGAAATGCCGAAAACCATAAGCGGAAAAATCAAACGCACCGACATAAGAAGCATTGACAGAACTAAGATTTGTTAAGGAGCCGTTATGAGTTGGGAATACCACAGAAGAGTAAAATATTATGAAACCGATCGAATGGGCGTAGTGCACCATTCTAACTATCTGCGTCTGCTTGAGGACGCCCGAATGGATTGGCTGGGCGACAATCTCATCTCTTACAGCGAGCTTGAAAAATCGGGAGTCATCATCCCCTGCGTTTCCGCATCGGGAGACTTTCTAAATTATCTGCGTTATGACGATCCGTTCAAGGTGGTTATGCGCTTGACCGACTTTAAGGGCGTTAAGATGAGCTTCGCCTATGAGATCATCAACACCGATACAAACGAGCTCTGTTACAAGGGTGTCAGTTCTCATTTTTTTGCAAAGGACGGAAGCTATAAGCCGTATTTATCGTTTAGAAAAGATTTTCCGGAATTATATCAAAAAATGACCGGCTTGATTGAACATAAGACTTCAAAACAGCTGTGAATTTGTTGTAAACCTCCAACAAACTCACGAGCACACCTTACGCGATTGCTTTCACATGGGCCTGATGGTTACACCGCGTCGGTAAAAGTCAGCTTCCCCCGTTCCTATGCGAATTTCGGATAGCGCAGCATAAGGTATCGGGATAGTTAAGTAAACATATTTCTTTACTAAGTTTGCATTATTTTGGTTTTTGAAAAATCTTATGTAGGTATATGTGAAAATTTTTACCTAAATCAATATATCAAAATATATATTGACAAAACGGATCCAGCGTGATATAATGCAGATAATTTAATGAACTAAACCGTTGAAGCGGAGATAACGGCAATGATGCCTCTACAGAGAACCTGCGATGCTGAGAATCAGGCGAGAAACAAGTTGTCAAATGGACCGCTGAGGGCGCAGTCAAACGGAGGCTTCTCCTTAGTATTCTGCGACGTTGTAGGCAGACGTTATTTGCCGGGGATATGTTGGTATCCCGCTGAGAGCACGGGTCATACCGTGAGATTAAGGTGGCACCGCGGATAATTGTTTTTATTCGTCCTTAACAGAGTTCTTGTACTCTGTTAGGGGCGTTTTTGTTTTAGTTAGGGGGGTAAATTATGTTGATCAATCCAACGCTTAAAGAAGTAAAGGCGATCGCTGCTGAAAACAAATATGATGTTGTACCGGTCAGCTGCGAGATTTTGTCGGATTTTACAACGCCGATAGAAACGATGAAGATCCTGAAAAATATATCCACTCACTGCTATATGCTTGAGTCGGCGCAGGCAAACGATCGTTGGGGAAGATACACCTTCCTTGGTTATAATCCAAAGCTGAGCATAACCTGCGTAGACGGCAAAATGAAGCTCGGAGACCTGACCGTTGAAACCGATGATCCTTCGGCATATCTCCGGCAGATCCTTTCGCAGTACAAAAGCCCGCACATTCCAAACCTTCCGTCATTCACAGGCGGGCTGGTAGGTTATTTTTCCTATGACTACCTCGATTACAGCGAACCGAGTGTAAAATGCAGTGTTGAGGACAGCGAGGCGTTCAAGGATGTGGACTTGATGCTGTTCGACAAGGTCATAGCCTTCGACAATGTCAAGCAGAAAATCATCCTGATAACAAATATGAAGCTCGATGATATAGAAGTCGGCTACAACAATGCGGTATCAGAGCTGACGCAGATGAAGGAACTGCTGAAAAACGGCAGCAAGCGCGAAGAACCCGGCGGAAAGCTGCTCGGCGAGGTAACTCCGCTGTTCGACAAGGCGCGTTACTGCGAGATGGTAGAAAGCGCGAAACGGCATATTTATGAAGGCGATATCTTCCAGATCGTGCTGTCGAACCGGCTGAGCGCGCCGTTTGAGGGAAGCCTGCTCAACACCTATCGTGTACTCAGAACGATAAACCCGTCGCCGTATATGTTCTACTTTTCCGGCACGGACGTAGAGGTCGCGGGAGCCTCGCCCGAAACGCTTGTCAAGCTCGAAAACGGTATCCTGCACACCTTTCCCTTAGCCGGCACAAGACCGAGGGGTAAGACGGAAGCCGAGGATAAAGCGCTCGAGCAAGAGCTGCTTGCAGATGAAAAAGAGCTTGCGGAGCACAATATGCTTGTCGACCTCGGACGGAACGACCTAGGGAAAATCAGCAAATTCGGTACGGTCGAGGTGGAAAAGCTGCATTCTGTTGAGCGTTTCTCTCACGTGATGCATATCGGCTCGACCGTTCGCGGAGAGATACGCGACGATAAAGACGCGCTTGACGCTATTGAGGCGGTACTGCCTGCGGGAACACTTTCCGGAGCGCCGAAGATCAGGGCGTGCCAGCTGATAGGAGAGCTCGAAAACAACAAGCGCGGGATTTACGGCGGAGCCATCGGATATATAGATTTTACGGGCAATATGGACACCTGCATCGCCATCCGCATAGCCTACAAGAAGAATGGCAAGGTGTTTGTCAGGAGCGGCGCGGGTATCGTCGCCGATTCCGACCCCGAAAAGGAATTCGAGGAGTGCCTGAACAAGGCGAGAGCCTCGCTAAGAGCGCTGGAGTTAGCGCAGGAGGAAGAGTTATGATTTTACTGATCGACAACTACGACAGCTTTTCCTACAACTTATATCAGTATGTGGGCGAGATCAAGCCGGATATAAAGGTCATACGCAACGACGAACTGACAACGGATGAGATAAGGGCGCTAAAACCCGACCGGATCATCCTCTCACCCGGCCCCGGCAGACCCGAGGAAGCGGGAATGATAATCGAAGCCGTACAAAAGCTCGGAGGGGATATCCCGATACTCGGCGTTTGCCTCGGTCATCAGGCGATCTGCGCGGCGTTCGGCGCAAAGATAACCTACGCCAAGGAGCTTATGCACGGCAAGCAAAGCGAAGTCTGTTTTGATAAAACCTGCCCGATATTCAAGGATTGTCCCGACACCGCTTTAGTCGCGAGATACCACTCTTTGGCGGCGGATGAAGCAACCATCCCCCATTGCCTGAAGGTCACGGCTAGGACGGACGACGGCGAGATAATGGCAGTACAGCACCGCGAATATCCGATATACGGCGTGCAATTCCATCCGGAATCCATTATGACGCCGAACGGAAAAGCGATATTAAGAAGTTTTATAAACTAAAAACAGGGTTATAGAAAGGAAAATAAAAAAATGATCAAGGAAGCAATAGTTAAAATAGTCAACAAAGAGGATCTGACCTATGATGAAGCTTATACCGTTATGAATGAAATAATGAACGGTGAGACTTCACCCACACAAAACGCCGCGTTCCTCGCCTCGCTCTCCACAAAGAGCGCGAAGGCTGAGACCACCGATGAGATAGCAGGCTGCGCGGCGGCGATGCGCGACCACGCCACGAAGGTAGAGACCGGAATGGATGTTTTTGAGATCGTCGGAACCGGCGGAGACAACGCGCAGAGCTTCAATATCTCGACCACAGCCGCCATCATCGCTGCGTCGGGCGGTATAAAGGTCGCAAAGCACGGCAACCGCGCGGCTTCATCAAGCAGCGGTACGGCGGACTGCCTTGAAGCTCTCGGCGTAAATATCAGCCAAAGCCCGCAAAAGTGCGTAGAGCTTCTCAATGAGGTCGGAATGTGCTTTTTCTTCGCTCAGCAGTACCACTCCTCAATGAAATACGTCGGCGCTATCCGCCGCGAGCTGGGCTTCCGCACGGTGTTCAACATCCTCGGACCGCTCACCAATCCCGCATCTCCCAAAATGCAGTTATTAGGCGTTTATGACGCGTATCTGGTCGAGCCGCTGGCGCAGGTTCTCATCAACCTCGGCGTAAAGCGCGGTATGGTCGTTTACGGTACGGACAAGCTCGACGAGATCTCCCTCAGCTCGCCGACAAAGATCTGTGAGATCAAGGACGGCTGGTTCAAATCCTACACCATAAAGCCCGAGGACTTCGGCTTTGAGCGCTGCACAAAAGATGATCTAAAGGGCGGTACTCCCGACAACAACGCCCGCATAACGCGCGCGATACTCAGCGGCAAAAAAGGTCATCATCGCAACGCTGTTCTGCTCAACGCAGGCGCGGCGCTGTATATCGGCGGAAAGGCGGACAGTATGAAAGAAGGCGTATCGCTCGCCGCCGAGCTGATAGATTCCGGCAAGGCGTTACAGACCTTGGAAAAGCTGATTGAAGCCAGCAACCTTCCCGAGGTGGAAGTATGACGATACTTGATCAGCTTGCTGCACACGCCATAGAGCGCGTCGCGGAAGCTAAAAAATATATTTCCGCATCAGAAATATGCCGCTTGGCTATGAGTATGCCGAAGGGAGAACTTTCCTTTGAAAAAGCACTCAGAAAGCCGGACGTCTCCTTTATCTGCGAGTGCAAAAAAGCCTCCCCGTCAAAGGGACTGATCGCCGAAGATTTTCCTTATCTTCAAATAGCTAAAGACTATGAAGCGGCAGGAGCGGATTGCATTTCGGTGCTGACGGAACCAAAGTGGTTTTTGGGCAGCAACGAGTATTTGAGAGAGATCGCCGCAAACGTGAGCATACCCTGTCTGCGCAAGGACTTTACCGTCGATGAATATATGATATACGAGGCAAAGACCTTGGGCGCCTCGGCAGTACTGCTGATCGTTTCGATACTTTCCGAAGCGCAGCTGCGCGAATATATCAAAATCTGTAACGAGCTCGGTTTATCGGCTCTCGTTGAGATACACGATGAAAAGGAAGCGCTCACGGCTATCAATGCCGGCGCAAGGCTTATAGGCGTAAACAACCGGAATCTAAAGGATTTTTCGGTTGATACCGAGAACAGCCGCAGGCTCAGGAATCTGATACCGCGCGATATCCTGTTCGTGTCGGAAAGCGGCGTCAAAACAGCCGCCGATGTGCAGTCTCTGCGCGAGATAGGCGCCGATGCGGTATTGATCGGAGAAACGCTGATGAGGGCTGATAACAAGCTTCAAAAACTAAAAGAATTGAGAGGGTTAATATGACTAAGATAAAAATGTGCGGATTATCGCGCACAGAAGATATAGAGGCGGCAAACTCGATAAAGCCGGATTACATCGGCTTTGTGTTTGCCGAGATAAGCAAACGAAGGGTTTCCGCGCTGGAGGCAAGCAAGCTGAAAAGCAAGCTTGATCCCGAGATCAAAGCCGTCGGCGTGTTTTTAGATGACAAGCTCGATTTTGTAGCGTCTATGCTAAACCTCGGGATCGTTGATGTGGTTCAGCTCCACGGCTCGGAGAACGAGGAATATATCGAGAAGGTCCGCGAGATCACGAATAAGCCGATAATCAAGGCGTTTATCATCCGTTCAAAAGAGGATGTTGAGCGCGCCGAAAAATCGACCGCCGACTACATTCTGCTCGACGGTGGCAAGGGCGAGGGCAAGGTGTTTGACTGGAGCCTTCTTAAAGCGATAAAACGTCCCTTCTTTTTGGCAGGCGGACTTAACCCCGATAACGCCGCCGATGCTGTGAAAGCGCTGAAGCCTTATGCGGTAGACGTGAGCACGGGTATTGAAACAGACGGCGTAAAGGACAGAGAAAAGATGGCAGCATTTGCCAACGCGGTAAGAAAGGCGGAGTAATATGACAAATCCAAAAGGACGATTCGGCGTTCACGGCGGACAGTATATCCCCGAAACGCTTATGAATGCGGTGATCGAGCTTGAAGAAGCCTACGATCACTATAAAAACGACCCGGAATTCAATCGGGAGCTTACGCAGCTCTTCAACGAGTATGCAGGCAGACCGTCGCGTTTGTACTTTGCGGAAAAGATGACAAACGACCTCGGCGGTGCGAAGATATACCTCAAGCGCGAAGATCTCAACCATACCGGCGCGCATAAGATCAACAATGTTCTCGGACAGGCGCTGCTCGCAAAAAAGATGGGCAAGACAAGGCTTATCGCCGAGACAGGCGCGGGTCAGCACGGAGTTGCTACGGCTACCGCAGCTGCTCTTATGGGAATGGAGTGTGTTGTATTTATGGGCGAGGAGGACACCAAACGTCAGGCGCTCAACGTCTACAAAATGCGTCTGCTCGGTTCTGAGGTCATACCCGTTACCACAGGCACGGCGACCTTGAAGGACGCCGTAAGCGAAGCAATGCGCGAGTGGACGACCCGTATCAGCGACACACACTATTGCCTCGGTTCTGTTATGGGACCTCATCCGTTCCCGACCATTGTCCGTGATTTTCAGGCGGTCATCTCGAAGGAGATCAAGGAACAGATACTCGAAAAGGAAGGAAGACTTCCCGATGCGGTGCTCGCCTGCGTAGGCGGCGGCTCCAATGCCATAGGCAGCTTTTATCATTTTATCGAAGATGAAAGCGTAAGGCTGATCGGCTGCGAAGCGGCAGGCAGAGGGATCGACACCTTCGAGACCGCGGCGACTATCTCAACGGGCAGACTTGGTATCTTCCATGGAATGAAATCCTATTTTTGTCAGGACAGCGACGGTCAAATCGCTCCTGTATATTCGATCTCGGCAGGGCTTGATTATCCCGGCGTAGGCCCGGAGCATGCTCACCTGCACGACATCGGCAGGGCTGAATACGTCGCGATAACCGATGACGAGGCGGTAAATGCCTTTGAGTATCTCTCAAAAACCGAGGGGATCATTCCGGCGATAGAGTCATCTCACGCGCTGGCGCACGCTATGAAGATAGCTCCGAAAATGGACAAAAGCCAAATAATCGTCGTCAATATTTCCGGAAGAGGCGACAAGGACTGCGCGGCGATCGCGCGCTACAGAGGAGAGGATATCAATGAGTAGAATAGCAAAAGCGTTTGAAAACGGCAAGGCGTTTATTCCGTTCATCACCTGCGGCGATCCCGATCTGGAAACGACCGCTGCGGCTGTAAGAGCGGCTGTTAAGAGCGGCGCGGATTTGATTGAGCTGGGTATCCCTTTCTCAGACCCAACCGCCGAAGGTCCCGTGATACAGGGAGCGAATATCCGCGCGCTTAAGGGCGGCGTAAAAACCGATATGATTTTTGAGCTTGTCAGAGAGCTTCGCACCGATGTGACTGTGCCGATGGTGTTTATGACCTACGCCAATGTGGTGTTCTCCTTCGGTGCGGAAAAATTCATCTCAACCTGCGCCGAGATCGGTATCGACGGCTTGATTTTGCCCGATATCCCGTTTGAGGAGAAGGAAGAATTCCTGCCGATCTGCCGCAGATATGATGTTGCGCTGATCTCGCTTATCGCGCCGACTTCCGAAAACCGCATCGGTATGATCGCTAAGGAAGCAGAGGGATTCATCTATATCGTTTCAAGCCTCGGCGTAACGGGCATGCGCAGCGAGATCAATACCGACCTGGAATCTATCGTCAGCGTTATCAGACAAAACACAGACGTTCCCTGTGCCGTCGGCTTCGGCATTTCCACACCCGAGCAGGCAAAGAAAATGGCAGCTGTCTCAGACGGCGCGATCGTCGGCTCGGCAATCATCAGATTTTTGGAACGATACGGCAGTGACGCGCCTATGTATATCGGCGAATATATCAAAGAAATGAAGGCGGCGGTGTCCGGCGCCTGAGAAGGGATTTTCCCGACTGTTCGCAGAGCAGAAGAGTCGGGAAAACCTTTGCGCCGCGCCGCGAAGCTAAACGTTCAAATGGTTACAGGAACTCATTTTAACGCTGCCTTCAGCGCAAGTATTTTTTGGGCTGTATTATGGAATTGCTCCGGCGTGAGCGATTGGGCGCCGTCGGACAGCGCGTGCGGCGGGTCGTTGTGCACCTCTATCATCAGTCCGTCCGCTCCCGCCGCGACAGCCGCCATAGCCAGCGGCTCGACAAGGCGGCTTTTTCCCGAAGCGTGGCTTGGGTCGACAACGATCGGCAGGTGGGACAGCTCTTTTATGATCGGGATCGCCGCGATATCAAGAGTATTTCGGGTATAGGTCTCAAAGGTGCGGATTCCGCGCTCGCAAAGGATGACCTTGTCGTTGCCGCCTGCCATGATATACTCGGCGCTCATCAGCCACTCCTCGATCGTCGCAGAGAGTCCGCGCTTCAAAAGCACGGGCTTTTTTGTTTTGCCCAGCTCCTTAAGCAGATCGAAATTCTGCATATTTCTGGCTCCAACCTGAATGATATCGACATTCTCGAACATATCTATATGCTCTGTGCGCATGATCTCGGTGACGATGGGAAGCCCCGTTTCCTTGCGGGCTATCTTCAACAGATCGAGTCCCTCGGATTTCAGCCCCTGGAACGCGTAAGGAGAGGTCCTTGGCTTGAACGCGCCGCCGCGAAGCAGGGTCGCGCCGGAAGCCTTGATGCTTTTCGCGATCTCAACGATCTGCTCCTCGCTCTCGACCGAGCAGGGACCCGCCATGATGTTCAGGCTGCCGTCACCGATGCTCACCGTGTCGGTGATCTTGATAACGGTGTTCTCGGGATGGAATTTGCGGTTGGCTTTTTTGTAAGGCTCCTGCACACGCTTTACGCTCTCAACGATATCCTGCGCGTCGATATACTCGATATCGACCGTGTGCGTGTCGCCGATCAAGCCCAAAACGGTTGAGTGTACGCCGTCCCAGCGGTTGACTTTTACATCATAATCGCTGCAAAGCTTTTCGGTGAAAAGTCGGATCTGCTCCGGCGGTGTTGACGGTTTTAAAACGATGATCATAGTGATTTCTCCTTTAATAAAAAAATAAATAGGGTGTGACACTCGGTTAAAGTGCCACACCCTATGTGTTACTTTGATAACTCACACATTTTCAGCATAGCAAATCAACCCTACCGCTTGTAAATACGGTAAAGCTAAATGTAAAGCTGAAGTTGTTTCTGAGGTTAAGCGCTGTATTCATAACTTCTCCCTGAAAATGTGTTAAAGCTTTTATGACATTATATAGCCATTTTTATCGGTTGTCAATACAAAAAAACAAAAACTTTACGAAAAGCAAAAATAATTATTATCTACATAATCTGCAAGCTAAAATTAATTGGTGCAGGTAACATACTTATCTTATTCCGAAACTGCCTGCCTCGCTTGCGGCGGCGTGTGCATAGCTATAATGCAGTGTAACTCTCTCGCGGAAAACAGTCCACCGGACTGTTTTCTTTTCGCTCGGGATCTGTTCTGTCAATTGCACTTTGCTTGTATAAACTGAACAACCTATTTCTTGTCATTATGTCAAGGATAGGCAAAAGATGTTTTTCAAATACAGTCTAGTATTGTAATTGACAAATAATCATATGGCTGCCTGTGAAAGAAATGTTAAATTCTGAATGATATTGGGTTCTCTTTTTCTTTTCCGGTAAAAGACGAATCCACCGTAATAGCAAACACGTCATGGTATATCAAATCTGCTTGGCAAATTTTCCTACTTCTTCTCAATCACGATAAACGGAATCTTTCGTTCTGCTTCGGTCAGCCCTGCATGAACTCCGGGCATTTCCTGGGTGTGAAAATGGGTAATAAATATGCTCTTGTCAGAGATCGCCAATGCAATATAATCACCGATCATATTTTCTAAGCCGTCACGATCATTTCCCGTTCCAAACAATCTCTCGGAAAGAGCCTCGTCTTTTGTCAGCAAAACAAAGGAATCTCCAAAATACTTGTTGAAAATATTCGGAAAGGTTTCCTTGTATTCATCTTTCACAAAGAGGTTCAGTGTGCGCGGCTCAAATGAAGGCGGACGAACAAGACAGCGCATGATTTCAGGATAATCCAGCAGGCAATCATTCTTGCTGTCTATGTGACCATGATCCGCAGTAATCAGAAACAAAGTATCAGATAATCCCGATACTGTTTTCTCTACCATTTTTTCAAGCTCTGTCACGATCCTGTGCGTTTCCGGACTTTTCGTACCCGTCTTATGCATGGTGCTGTCCGGTTCATTCCAATAGGCATAAATGAACTTTCTGCCAGGTTCATGACATAACTTCTCCACACGATGTAAGATCGCATCCGCGCTTTGAGGATACGGCGGCATAAACGGCATAGCGGCATACGCGCTGCCCCCTGACTCGTTTATTATCTCGACGATATTTTTGTACGGCGTGTATCTAAAGCCGACATTGTACGCCGCTGCGGGTAATGCTTCCTCCAACGAATCCTCCGCCCGCCTCTTTTTTCCATCTGTGTCAGAGGCAGAAGGAACAGCGTTTTCTTTTTCCTTTAGCTGTTCTGTGTTCGTAAAAACGGTCACGTTTTTATTGATCTGCGGATAGTAGACGTCCCATCCCAGCCATCCGTGTTCATTCGGATATAATCCGCTGAGAATCGAAGTCGTCGCGGCGACCGTTGTAGGCGGATATACGGAATCAAGCGCGCCTGCCATATGGCTTCTGAAAAAACCGTTCTCTTCAAGATGCCTCTCAACGATGGATGTTCCCAGCGCATCAAGAATAAGAAGAACCACATTCTGATACTCCCCTTCAAGATACTTATCCGCAAGTGGAAGCGTCCCGGCTGTTGTCCGCGCGCCGAATTTCTTCAATATGGAATTGGACAGGTTCACAAGACAGTTGTTATAGTCCGGCAGAGCAGACAGACTATTTCTGCTCATATCTGATGTTCTGCCTCCTTTAATATGCTGCATTCCCAAATAACGAATCACTTTTTTGAACACACCAAATAACATTGTTAGCAGAGGCGGCGCCGCTCTCCTTATGATACCCTCCGTATACATTCACGATCTTGTATCCGGTCAATTCCAGAAGATACTTCATTTCCTGACGATACGTTTGACGCATTTTCAATGGGCGAATCCTTTCCTCCACTACATTCCCGTTATTGTCGAGCGTTTCAAATTTCCAATTCCCGCTCATGATCTGCGTATAAGGATCATACGAAATCGCATTGTATATCTTCTCACGCAGCCCCTTCTTATTCGTGTATTCAAGGCGGAATGAATAATCCGTATCCTTTGTATTCATCTGCTGTGCCTGGAAAAACGGCTGCGGATCAAATGTATTGAATGTGAGCATTCCGCCGTCAGACAAATTCTCACGGATGTTCAGAAGTGCCGCACGCTGTAATTGAGGCGTAAGAAGATGCATAAAACCGCTCCGTGCAATGATAGCACAGGAGTACTTTTTATCGCTTCTGAACTCCGTCATATTCGCGGGGAAAATGTTAAGATGATAGCCTTTGCTCTTTGCCTTTTCATCCGCAACACGGCACATGGCTGCAGAAAGATCCGTTCCGTCAGCCATTATCCCGTGCTCTGCGAGGTATAACAGCACCGCCCCCGTTCCGCAGGCAATGTCTATTACCCCACCGCCGCCGTACTGTTTTGCAAAGTCCAGATAAAACTCTCGGAATCCTGCGCGGTTATTCTCATCCTTAAACATCTCATCCAGATAAAGGTCATAGTTTTCCGCTACATCATCAAAATCATGCAGATCCATGTTGTCAGCCTCCTATAGTTCTTTTTTTAGCCTATATAATCCTTTTCATAAAAAACAATCGTCATTTTGTCATTGATTTGCTCTGTTTTGTAGTTTTGGTGCAAGCATATATTTTTCTCCTTTTATCAAAACAATTCATCCAGCAAGTAATAATACCGATATTTTTCCTCATTCATTTCCACACCTAAAGCGTCTAAAAACATCTGCGGTTTGAAATCAAAAATCGGTTCACCGCCAAAGTATCTGCCGTCAAAATTATGATCCAGACTTCTGATGGCGATGGCTATATCCTGCCAGCGGTCGGCAGAACCCGCTTTGCCGAGGTCGATAAAACCGCTTATACGATCTCCTTTGGCAAAAATATTCGGCAGGCAGTAATCGCCGTGCGTCAGAACGATATCCTCCGGCGGACGGTTGTTTTTCAGCCATTCCAGAAGCTCTCGGGGATCTTTAAAACCGCCTTTTCCGAAGGTCTCCGGCTCTGTGCTTTCAATATCCACAAGACCGTGAGCAACATTGTATTCAGCTGCCTTCAGGCGGTTGGAAAGCCTGCTCACGCTGCACGGACAATCATGCACATCTGTTTCCCACAGCATTTTCAGTCCCTTTGCCGCAAGATCGATCACAAGCTCCGGCGTTTGCAGAAAATCTATATCGCAAAGCATTTTGCCCTCGGCTTTGGTCATCAGCGTATATGCAAGTCCGTTATGGATTTCATACGCCGGTATGGAAGGAACCGGCAGACGACCGTTAATCCATCTTACAAATTGATATTCATTATCTGTTTCCGGGCTTTGTGGCTGTATCTTTAGTACATAATTGTCATATATCCTGACCTCGGATTTGGATTCCCCGATTTTATCAACCGTATATTTTTCTGGCCCGACAGCTTTTTTGATTATTTCGGGCAAAACAGAACCTTTCATTTTTTGATTCTCCGATCTGTTATATTATAATTCAGAAAACGCTTCTTTTTGCATTTGCAGGATAATGCCTATATCTTCATGTTTTGCGGTAATGAGTTTTATGACCATGTTTGTTCCTCACAACTACTGTATGAACGCTGTTTTATCCGTACGGTTCTGCCGCGGTATAGGTACAGATGTCAATTTTCGGAAATCTATTGACTTTTTTAAAATAATTGCTTATACTGGTTTTAGGAGATATTTCTCCTATTTCGATGATTGAAGGAGGCTATCCTATGAATGTAAATACAAAATCTCTTATATCAATTACAGAAGCCAATCAAAACTTTTCTAAAGTGGCACGGCTTGTTGATGAAAACGGCTGTGCTGTCATCTTAAAAAACAATGTTCCGCGCTATTTGATTGTTGAGTTCAGCAAAGCCGAAGAGGAACAGCTCGCCTCTAACGAAGATGTGATGGCTATTTCTAAACGGTTGATTGCCAAAAACAGAGAAGCTTATGAGGTTCTTGCCAAATGATGATTATCAGCAAAGAACAAATCATAGAGCTTCACAAACAACTAATTGAGGAAACAGGCGGTTCGCACGGGACTTTGCGACGAAGGTTTGCTCGATTCCGCATACAATGCGCCGTTTCAGCATTTTGACAATCAAGAATTATCCCCACCATTCAGCAGAAATCAGCACGGCTTGCTTTCGGATTGATAAACAATCACCCTTTTGTGGACGGAAACAAACGAATCGGAACCCACGTCATGCTGGTTCTGCTGGCGCTGAATGGCATAGAACTCAACTACAAGCAAGAAGAATTGTACACGATCATCCTCGATATCGCATCAGGGGCTGCCGAACTAAACGATTTAACAGAGCGGGGTTTTCGGTCTGTTTTATTTTCTGCGGCGTCTGTTCTTATCTATCTGATTCCGGATGACTCGGCACAGATCATACCTTTTCCGTTTCACAAAACGAGTGTTTTGTCATCAAAACCATATTTTCGGAAGAAACAAATCCCCTTTTGCTGTAGTACCCTTCCGTTTTTTCGCCCTTTGAAGTTATCAGATAAATATTGTCAACTCCGATTTCCGACAACGCTTTTTCCAATGCTTTCAGCAGCGCGCTTCCGAAGCCCTTGTTTTGCTCCGGTGTTTTGACGCAGAATTCCTCTATATGAAAATGCGTTCCGTTGTAGTGCTGCTTTTTCTGTCCCCAGATGAGCCCTTTCAGGTCATTGCCGGCATAAAGAGCCTTTCCGATGAAAGTGTTTGTTTTCATCATGTTCTCAATTCTGATTTGAGCCGTTTCTTTTGTCCATTCATCATTCCACGGCTCCGCATTAAAAACGGAAACAAACAATTCAGCGTATTCGGCGATATGAGAAAGCTCCATATCTGTGATGTTCACACTTATCTGCGCCCTCACCTTGTCGTAAAATGATTTGTAACGCTCAACGCTCGATTTGATGGCAAGCTCCGATTCCGCGTATTCTATCAGTCCCGCAGCGTCGACCCATTTGTATTCGGTCGTTTCGCCTTCCTGAAGGACAACCGAGTTCTTGTCACAGTCTACCTTTGCGAGATAGGAATAAATCAGGCTTGGGCTGCGATTGCTGAAGGTGATTTTGACAAGCTCGAAACTATTGCACAAAATGCCTGTTTCTTCAAACAGCTCGCGCTTGGCGCAATCCTCGGGATCTTCGCCGAGCTGTGCTGAGCCGCCCGCACTCGCTTCCCAATAGCCGGGATATAAGTCCTTGCCTTGGTGCCGTTTTGTCAAAAGATAGGAGCCGTCACGGTGCTGCACTAAAATATCGCTCACCAGATGATACCGCCCTTCGGGAATGTTCATATAATTCCCGTGACGCCGCTCCCAGATCTCGCCTGTGCGGTTGCCGTCTTTATCGTATAAATCCCATAATTCCATATCCACTACACTTTTCCTTTTATTCAGCAATCAGCTTTTTTACAAAATTATTATTCCTCGCTGTCAGTTCAACCCACGCCGGTCGAAAGCCGCTTTTAACAGCGTTGCGGACGGATTTTATATTCGACCAAGCGGCGCAGTAAAATGGAACCTTGCCCAGTGCCAAGACTTCAAGCGCCAAGCGGCTTGTCACAGCGGAAGCGATACCTTTTCTTCTGTATTTTGGCAGCACGTCCACTCCGATTTGGTACATCGTTTCGCAATCGGCGGAACAGCCGGCAAGCCCTGTCAAAATTCCGTTATCATAAGCGCCGATGGCTAACACATCTCTTTCTCTGTCATGAAAGGTCAAGCAGTTGCCCCACTGCTCCGTGTACAAATCCGCAAAGTCCTCTTTATGCAGAACACGCAGTTCATAACCGCAGTCAAGCGCTTTTAGCTTTGTGACATCCGGCAGAAAATACTCCGCCATAAAACAGACCTTCAAATCAAACGGAGCAAGCAAATCGTTGAGCATATTGATTTGCGGCGTTTCAAAACAACGGTACGCTTCAAATTTATGGATGTACTCCGACACCGCCGGTTTTGTCCGTTCACTGACCTGCGCAACAATGTTGTTGCCATAGGAAACAAGGTCACATTCCAACGGCAACGGTATGTATTTCCTCGCTTTAGGATTTGCTTTGGATATCGTCACGACATTTTGTTTAGATAAAAAATCTTCTGCCTTGCAGTTACAATCATACGCCGACTGTTGTAATGCGATTTCTAAAAGCTCTTTATTAGTCATTTTTTATTACCTAACTTTTGAATCATGATATATTCCTGTTCGTTTTCATCAACAACTTTAAAACCTGATTTTAGCAATACTTTCTGAGAAGCAGTATTGTGTTCAAGTGGCTTTGCTACAACTCTGTGTACGCTAAAATCAGTAAACAACATATCTGTAAATGCAGTTATTACTTTGGGCATTATCCCCTGACCTCTGTATTCCTTGCTAAGCCAATAGGCAAGCTCAGCGATTTTTGGATCTTTCTCGGCTTTAAAAAATGCCGCAATGCAACCAATGATTCTTTCGTCAGCTTTTATTGCCCTGACACATTCGGTAGTGTCTGCGCTGTTTGCAAAGAATGACACGATTTCTTTACATTGCTCCAATGTTTTTGGAAAATCATCATTCATATTTTTTCGCAAATCTTCGTCATTCGAGGCATTATAAAAATCAAAAAAGTCTTTTGTCTGCCACTTGTCTAATGTGATATTCATAATTCTTTGCTCTCTCTTATCATCATTCTATATTATCCTCGCTACTTACAACGCCCTCTATCATTTCCGTAACGACCTCATTCAGTCTTGCAGCATTGTCGGAGGTAATAACCGGCTTACCTGTTTTTGCTTCGATATTTTTCCTTGCGTCGCCGGCAATTTTTCCGCCGCTCTGTGCTACCTCTCTGTTTTCCTGCAAACCATAAGGATTTTGTGTTTTAGTCAGTTCGGTGGTAGTAGCTTCGGCGAGCATATTTAGCGCAAGTTCAAGCGTGCTCATATTGTCACGGAGGTTTTCTTTCTTTAGCCCTTTGAAGTTTTTTACTGACGTGTCGTCATACCCGACCACGCTTTGGTGACTTCATCGGTCAGGATAGCGTATTCTTTACCTTTCTCTACGCCGTGAGCCTGCCATTGATCGGTCAACTCCTTGCGGGCACGGATAGTCTGCAAACGCTGGTTAATCCAGTCAGCTGGATAACCTTTTTGGGCATGCCCCCTTCCCCGAATTGATAGACAGAAAAAAGTATGGTAAAATGGAATGGAAACCTAAAAAGAAGGAGAGAAATATATGTCTAACAAAAAGGGGA
>CACYPV010000053.1 GCA_902776375.1 uncultured Ruminococcus sp.
CTCTGGAGAGCATAGCATACGACCAATTTGTATTTCTATCATCTGCATGCCTGCTATTCGATATTTCAAAATTTCTTTTGTGCAGGTATACAATTTTTTGTTGTTCTGAATAGTTACAAAATTTTTATTTTTCTTCGGTTTTACTCGATATTATTCGATTTTTTTCAGTTTGGCAAACAAAAATTGTTTCACGTGAAACACGCAAAAAGGCGCGCACAAATGTACGCGCCTTTTCGCAAGGGGTTAGATAAGGAAATGGGTATGAGTGGAATGGATGCTATGCATCCAAGTGGAAAGTATATTTACAATCAGCTTTTTTATTTAAGCCGATTTTTTGGCGGGCGTCGCCTGCACTTTGGGGATCCTTATTGTGTATTCGATAAAATCATCTTTGTCTGTTTGGAGTGTTTCAGCGTCTATCCCCGCAAGCCGCATAGTGTCGACCGCCTTATTAATGGTATTGACAAATATCCGTATGTCTTTTATCACCGCTTTACTTTTCCCCCTGCTGTGTTTTTTAGGGGTTGATTTTGTAACAAGGTTTACAAGCACTTCTGTCTGCGCGACGTTGAGCCCTTCGGTTATCACGCGCGTCAAAATGCTTTTGCGCTCGTCTTCATCGTCGAGCTTTAAAAGCGCGCGTGCGTGCCGTTCGCTCAGCGCGGAGTTTTCAATCCACTCTTGCTCTTCGGGGGTAAGCCGCAGCAAGCGCAGCTTATTGGCTATGGTGGATTGAGTTTTGCCGAGCTTTTCCGCCGCCTGTTCCTGAGTCAGTCCGTAACGGCGTATCAGTCTTGATATCCCGCGAGCCTCCTCGAATATTCCGAGATCGGCTCGCTGGAGATTTTCAAGGAGAGCATATATGGCAGACTCTTTGTCGGAGCATTTGACAATGATGCAGGGTACTTTTTTAAGTCCTGCCAGCGCAGAGGCGCGAAGGCGCCTTTCGCCGGTCACGACCTCGTATTCCGTGGCGGTTATTTTGCGCACCGTGAGCGGCTGCAAAACTCCGTTTTCCGCGATAGAGCGCGAAAGGCTGTTGAGGTCGTCCTCGTTGAATTGCTTGCGCGGCTGAGATTTATTCGGTCTGATTTTTATGATAGGTATGTCGGAAATCTTACTTTCGCTTTTTATCAAAAAATTCAAACCGCATCACCCTGTATCAGCATCAGGCTTGTCCCTGTGCTATTATGATATCATACGGGCGGCGCGGTTTTTGTCACAGCTTGTATTCTTTTTTTATTTTGTTTTGTCGGGTTGTGTCGGATATTCAGAGCGGTTTTGATTTGATTTTTCCGTTGCTGCGCGGGTATTTATCGGGGGTAGGCTGTACTTTTTCGATTTCAACCAACGTCCGGCTTCCGCCGTTCATCGGCAAATCAAAGGTATGAGCCTTGATTAGTTTTCCGCCGAGGCTTTGGATAGCTCTGTTTGCGGAGTGTATTTCGTCCTCGCAGCTTCCGCCTTTGAATGCTACGAAGCTTCCGGACAGGCGGACGAAGGGCAGACAGTATTCGCTGAGCGTGTTCAGTTGAGCGACCGCGCGCGACACGACGAAGTCATAGCTCTCGCGCAGCTTGTCATCCTTTCCGAATTCTTCTGCTCTGCCTTGCAGGAATGTCGCTTCAAGGTCAAGCTTATCCATTAGATCGGTCAAAAACAGGAAGCGCTTTTGGAGGCTGTCAAGCAGTGTGAGCTTTATGTCGGGGCGGTAGATTTTTAAAACAACGCCCGGAAAACCAGCGCCTGTGCCGATATCAATCACCGACGAGCCTTCCTTTATATTTTTGATGTGCTCAAAAAATAAAAGGCTGTCTGCAAAATGCTTTACCGTAACGCCCTGCGGATCGGTTATAGCGGTGAGGTTTATTTTTTCGTTCCATTCGACAAGCAGGTTGTAATATAATTCGAATTGATCGTACTGTTTGTCGGTCAGGTTTATCGAATAGTTTGAAATGGCTTTTTGAAGCAGTTCTTTAATCTCCATTTGGTTTTCCTTTATTGGCGGCGAGCCAGATGAGCAAAACGCTTATGTCGGCAGGTGATACGCCCGAGATACGCGACGCCTGTCCGATGTTGAGCGGCTTTATTTTATTGAGCTTTTCCTGAGCCTCGAGGCGCAGACCTTTCAGCTCTTTATAATCAAAATCTGTGGGGAGAGGCTTGTTTTCAAGCTTCTTCATCTGCTCGACCTGCCTGAGCTGTTTTTGAATGTAGCCCTCGTATTTTATCTCTACCTCGAGCTGCTCGATGATGTTGGGGTCGAGCTTGGGGCGTTCGGGGTCAAAGGGAGCTAAACAGGCGTAGTCGAGCTGGGGGCGTTTGAGCAGGTCGATCAGGCGGACGCCTGTGGTGACCTCGGATGTTTCACGTGAAACAAGCAGGTCGTTGAGCTCTTGGGTTGGTGAAACGGTCGTGCTTTGCAGGCGTTTGATCTCGGCTTTTTTAAGCTCCTGCTTTTTGAGATACTTTTGATACCGTTCCTCGCTTATCAAACCGAGGTCGTGACCAATCGAGGTCAGGCGTTCGTCGGCGTTGTCCTGACGGAGGACAAGGCGGTATTCGCTGCGCGAAGTCATCATGCGGTAGGGTTCGTTAGCGCCCTTAGTGACAAGGTCGTCTATGAGCGTTCCGATATATGAGTTTGCGCGGGTGAGTACGAGGGGTTCTCTGCCTTGGATTTTCAGGGCGGCGTTCACTCCTGCGACAAAGCCCTGTGCCGCGGCTTCTTCATAGCCGGAGCTGCCGTTGAACTGACCCGCGCCGTAAATGCCGGGGAGGTCTTTGAATTCGAGGGTCGCTCTCATGGCGGTGGGGTCTACGCAGTCGTATTCTATGGCGTAGGCGGGGCGCATTATGACGCAGTTTTCCAAGCCCTTGATAGTGCGGTAAAATTTGAGCTGTACTTCCTCGGGGAGTGAGCTGCTCATGCCCTGCATGTACATTTCCTCGGTGTTCTCGCCGCAGGGCTCGATGAAGAGCTGATGGCGCGGCTTGTCGGCAAAGCGCATGACCTTGTCCTCAAAGCTGGGACAGTAGCGCGGCCCGACGCCCTCTATCCTGCCGGCATAAAGGGGAGAACGGTGGATGTTTTCGAGGATGATCTGCTTGGTGCGGTCATTCGTCCAGCTTATGTGGCAGTCGACCTTGTTTTCGCCGAGACTTTCGGTTTCGTAAGAGAAAGGCTGCGGAGGTTCGTCGCCCTTTTGCACCTCCAAATCGGTGAAGTCGATCGAGCGGCGGAGAATACGCGCGGGGGTGCCCGTTTTGAAACGGCGGAGCGGCAAGCCTAGAGCTTTTAGTGATTCGGCGAGCTTTGTCGCCGGAAACATTCCGTCGGGTCCGCTTTCGTAGCTGACCTCGCCGACATAGATCCTGCCGCCGAGGAAAGTGCCTGTGGCGATGACTACAGCCTTGCAGAGATATTGCGCGAGCATTTGCGTGGTGATGAGCCAGCCGCCGTCTTGTTTTTCGATAGAGGTTATTTCAGCCTGGCGCAGTTCCAAATTGTCTTGCAGCTCGAGCTTGTGTTTCATGACCTCGGAATACTTGCGGCGGTCGATCTGCGCGCGGAGCGAATGGACGGCGGGACCCTTGCCACGGTTGAGCATGCGCGATTGTAAAAAACACTCGTCGGCGGTTTTGCCCATCTCGCCGCCGAGGGCGTCGAGCTCGCGGACGAGGTGACCCTTTGCCGTGCCGCCTATAGAGGGGTTGCACGGGCAGTTGCCGACGGCGTCCATATTTATTGTGAATACGGCGGTGTGACAGCCGAGACGGGCTGAGGCGAGCGCCGCTTCGATTCCGGCGTGACCCGCGCCGATAACGGCGACGTCGTATGTTCCGGCGAAGTATGTCATGGTTATCAAGTCCTTATTTTGTTTAGTGGTTAGTGAGTTATAAGTTATAAGTAATAAGTTATAAGCGTGAATAGGTATCAGGTATTAGGTATCAGGTATCAGGTATAAGGAAACATTTTATCGGCGTGTTGTTCAACGCCGAGGGGGTCTGTAGTTGGGAAGCAATCCTTTTGTCGCTTCGCGACAAACCCCTTATCCGAGCAATTCTTAAACGAATTGCCCACCTTCTCCGCGAGGGAGAAGGCTTGCTTTTGAGCGGCGTTTGCGGGCTGCATTGGGGTATCTCTCGACTATTTCACTTCGTGAAATTGCCCTACGGGCACCGCTCGAGATGACAGGGACGCTTCGCGAGTTGACAGTTGACAGTGGACAATTGACAATTAATGGTCGCCCTGTAGCCGGGCGGTAACCCTTTTGTCGCTTCGCGACATCCCCTCATCCGACCAATTCGCAAGCGAATTGGCCACCTTCTCCGCGAGGGAGAAGGCTTGCTTTTGAGCGGCGTTTGCGGGCTGCATTGGGGTATCTCTCGACTATTTTGCTGCGCAAAATTTCGCTTCGCGAACCGCTCGAGATGACAGCAGCGACGCGCTGCACCCTGTGCGCCTTTGGAGAACGTTGAGTATAATAAACGTTTGAATAACGGCGCGTTATAACGCGGGCAGGGCGGTATAGTTTATAACAAATGTTTGCTGCGCGTAATGCCCTCTCGTGGCAACGAGTTATTTGCCTACGCAGAAGTTGTGGAATACTTTGTCGAGGATTTCGTCAGAGGCTTTTTCGCCGGTCATTTCCAAGAGCTCGGAGATAGCGTCCTCGAGGTTTACGGTGACGGCGTCGAAGGTCATACCCGCTTCAAGAGCGGATATTGCTTCCTTGACAGAGCGCAGGGCAGCCGATACGTTGGCGCGCTGGCGTTCGTTTGAGAGTATGCCCTCGCTGGGATTGAGTTGATTTGTGCCGGCAATTTTGGCTATGGCTTGGATAAGCTCGTCTTTGCCTTCGCCGGTTGAAGCTGATACAAATACTATATTGTCAATAAAAGATTCTATCTTGTTAATATCTAATTTGCTTGGGAGATCGGTCTTGTTGACGACGGCGATGGTGGGCACATCCTTTGCGGTTTCGAGAAGCTGATAATCAAAGCTTTCGAGGGCGCTGCTGTTGTCGAATACCGCGAGGAGCAGTGCGCATTGTTCAAGGCGTTTTTTTGCGCGCTCGACGCCGATCTTTTCAACGGCGTCGTCGGTGTCGCGCAGACCTGCGGTATCGCTGAGTCGGAGGATTACGTCGCCGGCGACTATGGTGTTCTCGACCACGTCGCGGGTCGTACCGGCTATTTCGGTGACTATGCTCTTTTCGGACCCGGAAAGCAGGTTCATCAGGGTGCTTTTGCCGACGTTGGGTCTGCCGGCGATAACGGCGTCGATGCCCTGCTTTATCGCCTGACCGCTGTCATAGGTGGAAAGCAGCTTTTCAAGCTCTTTTTGCGCGGCTTCGCAGGTGTTTGAAATCATGCTGTCGGTGACCTCGGGGATATCCTCCTCAGGGTAATCAGCCCACGCGGAAAGATGAGCCGCGAGGGAGAGCAGATCGTTTTTTACCTTGTCGATCCTGCGGCGTAGCACGCCGTCCTTTACCGAGAGCGCGGCGCGCGCGGCGGAGCGGTTTTTGGCGCTGATTATATCGGCGACCGCCTCGGCTTCGGTGAGGTCGAGCTTGCCGTTTAAGAATGCGCGCTTTGTGAATTCGCCCGCCTGAGCGGGAGAAGCTCCGGCTTCGATAACGGCGCGAAGCACCTGTTGGGTGATGAAAACGCCGCCGTGGCATGAAAGCTCGACGACGTCCTCGCCGGTGTAGCTGTGAGGCGCGCGAAAAACGAGCGCGACGGCTTCGTCGAGAGGCTCGCCGTTTAAAAAGACCTTTCCGAACGCGGCGGTGTAGCCGCGCATGTCGGAGAGCTTTCGGTTATTTATATTTTTAAAGACCTTGTCGGCTGTGGCTATGGCGTCGGCGCCCGATATGCGGATGACGCCTACGCCGCCCTCGCCCTGCGCGGTGCTTATGGCGGCGATTGTTGTGGAGTTTAACATTGTTATTTTCCTTTTACTTGTAGGATGACAGCAGATATTAAAGAAAGCTGTCTCGGTGAGACAGCTCCTTCATTACTTATCTATTCTGCCGTAAAGACCTGTCGTGCCGCCCTCGTTGAGCGGGGTTCTGTCAGGATTGGGAGCAGGATTTGTGTTGCGGCTGTTGTTGTATCCGCCGCGCTTGCCGCCTCTGCGGTTGTAGCCGCCGCCTCTGCGGTTGTTGTTTTTGTACTTGGGGTCGGGACCGATAACGACGTGGCGGGCGGTGTTTTCGCCTTCGCTCCACGAAATGGCTCCGTTGACCTTCTGTACCGCGGTGTGGATGATCCTTCTCTCGTAGGGATTCATGGGCTCAAGGCTTGTCTTTTTGCCTGTTTTGATAGCCTTGAACGCGAGCTTTCTGCCGAGGATCTCAAGGGTCTTTTCGCGTTTGTCGCGGTAGTTGCCGACGTTAAC
This sequence comes from uncultured Ruminococcus sp., assembly GCA_902776375.1. Classification (GTDB taxonomy): domain Bacteria; phylum Bacillota; class Clostridia; order Oscillospirales; family Acutalibacteraceae; genus Ruminococcoides. The sequence goes on from CACYPV010000053.1 coordinate 6,410, forward strand.
GGTGACCTTTATGTAGTCCTCGTTGTTGTGGTTGGCGACAAGGCTTGCGAGATACTGCAGAGCGTCGAGAGTCTCGCCGCGTCTGCCGATGACAAAGCCCTCTTCCTCGCCGGAGAGCTCAAAGACAAGCGAGTTGTCTTCGTCGGTCCCGCGGGTGATGGCTATTTCGGGAAGACCCATGTTGTCGAGCACGTCGCGGATGAAGCGCTCGGTTTTGTCCTCAAAGGATTCCTCAATTTTGATAAAGGCTCTTACTTTAGCGGGACGGCCGCCGAAGAGACCGAATTTTTTCTTTTCTCCATGCTGGAGGACTTCAAATTCATATTCGCCGTCGTCGCTTACGCCGAGCTCGGCTTTAGCTTTTTCGAGGGCTTCCATTACGTCTGCGCCCTCGCAAATGGCTTCTCTGATCATTATTTTCTCCTGTATTTCACGAAAATCTCAGTTATTTTTTCTTTTTCTTCTTTTGGTTGTTGGAAGCGTTTGTTTGCTTCGAATTGTTAGAGGCGCTTGCCTGCGGGTTCCTGGGAGCGTATACGTACGGCACTTTTGCCTCGTTTTGGAACATGAGCGCGGCGTGGCGTGCCTCGGAGTTTGCGGTCATGTGCGCCGGACTGAATACCTTGCTGACGACGATAGACTGACCCAGCGTGATAAGCGCGGAGATGATCCAGTAGAACGATACCGCGGCGGGGATGCTGTACGCGATCCACGCGGAAACGAGCGGCAGGACGTAGATGATGATCTTCATGCATCCGCCGGACTGCATAGCCTGATTCTGGCTGTTCATCTTCTGCATGATGAAGGATGAACCGACGTTGGAAACGAAGCAGAATACGGGGAACAGCAGGTACCATGACCAGAAGCCGTTTTGGCTGGGGATGGTGAGCAGGTCTACATTGCCGAAGATCGTGAAGCCGTTGGAGAATTCGTTGATACGGGCGATCTCGGAGCTTGAGAAAATGCTTTGAATCTCTGCCGTGTTTTGTATCTGCGGGAAGATCCTGAGCAAGGATACCTCCTGATATGTAGCGTTGCCAACTACGTGGTTGTAGCCGGGGATAGAGTTGGCAAAATCAAGCGCTTTGGTTACGTCGTCGCTGTTGAGGTGGAGCGTATTGTGGAGCGGATACGCTACCGCGTAGAAAATTCCGAGGAGGATTATCATGGGGATGAGCGTGGTAAGACATCCACCGGTGGGTTTTACGCCCTCTTTTTCGTAGAGCTTGTTCATTTCCTCCTGAAGCTTCTGACGGTTGTTGCCGTACTTTTCGCGAAGTTCCTTTTGCTTTTTCGCCATTCTGGCAGAGCCAGCCATTGATTTTTGCTGCTTGAGGGTAAACGGGAAAAGCGCCGCCTTTACGATGATGGTGAAGATGATGATGGCGATCCCGAAGTTTTTGAAGATATAGAACGCGCCCCAGAGTATGAAGCCAAGCAGCCATCCGATGCCGGAAAAAATTTGCATAATTTTACCTCTTCATGATTTACTTACGTTTTCCGTGGGATTTTACGGATTTAGTGGTTTTGGGGTGTTTTTCGGGCACGGGGTCGTACCCACCTTTGGAAAACGGATTGCAGCGCAGAAAGCGCCACGTAGTAAGCGCCGTACCCTTCAGCGCGCCGAATCGCTCGATCGCCTCAAGTCCGTACTCGGAACAGGTGGGGCAGTATTTGCAGCGCGGTGCGGTGTTGGGGGAGATGGCGGACCTGTAGAATTTAATTAATGACAGAAGTACCTTTTTCATGGTTGTGATCCTCGCTGCGCTGAGACAAGACTCCCAAGGTTTTAAGATGCTGCCTCATCGCTTTGTATATCACCTGCGATTTGACGTAAGGCGTTTTGCCCCTCGCCACAAAAATAAGGATATAGCCGGGCTTGATTTGATCGAATAGCGTGAAGTACGAAGCCCTGATGACGCGCCGCGCGCGCGAGCGCTTCACGGCGTTGCCTATCTTTTTGCCCGTTGTGATACCGTACCGCAGGGCATTGCCCTTGGCTTTTAAAGCGTAGGTGACCAGAACGGGGCTTACACAGTACTTTCCGCGGCGGTAAGCCAGCGAAAACTCTCTGTTTTCTTTTACGGTGATGTACTTACTCATTAATTGCACCCTCAGGCTGTTATGCGGCGTTGTGCCGCGTGTACAAGGCGGCGGACATAGCGTGCGCCTTGTAACAAAAAAGACCACACTTAAAATTGTGGTCTTGTGCACCGTGCGCCGGTAGAAGGTTTAACCCGTTAAACGGCGCCCGGCATCAATAAGACAACCTTTTTCTGCCTTTTGCTCTTCTTCTGGACAAAACTTTTCTGCCGTTGGATGTAGCCATTCTTTTTCTGAAGCCGTGCTCTTTCTTTCTGTGAAGCTTTTTAGGCTGATATGTTCTCAACATAAATGAAAACCTCCCTTCAAAATATAACCTTGCAATATAGCATTATAGCTTAATTTCTCCCATTAGTCAAGCTTTTTTTCGCACAGAGAGGGCGCAAAAATTCACGGTCAGCGTTGTGGAGCCGACCGTGTGTCATATGTTGTGCGCGGTAAGATATTATTGATTTTTTAACACAATATGTTGAGCGGGAGTTTTTGGCGAAGATACGGAAGCGAAGGTCGGCGCGCTTGCCTGTCGCGCCGAATATTGACAAATCGGAGCGCAGCTGCCGTCCTTTTACTCTGAACTTTCCGCTTTAGCTGAGCTCGTCTGCCGAGCATTTTACGTAATCGTAGCCGTTGTAGTTGAGAACGCCGTTTTCTATTTTATATGTGGCGGTCTCGGTGGTTTCTTCCTTCATGGTATAGGTCTGGGTTATCTTGCCGTTTTCGGCGGAGTAGGTGTAGAAGGAGAAGTTGACGCCGAGCTGGTTGGTGTACATTATACCGCTTTTGTCAAAGTAGAGATAAGCGCCGGTTTCATCCTTCCACGCGCCGAGGAGCTCGTTGTCGATAACGGGTGATTCGGGCGCATCGGGAACGCTGTTGTAGGTTTCGGTGCGCTCCATGGTCGTGGTGCTGTTATCTGTGGTGGATGTCAGGGTCACGGTGTTTTTGTCTTTTGAAAACTTGTATGTAAGGTAGTCCTTGCCGAACATCATCAGGCAGGTGAACACGTCCTTGCCGTCCTTCTGCTCAACAGTGTAGGTTCCGAAGTAGCCCATGGTGCCTATGAGCATGAACGCTTTGCCGTTGCCGTCAAAGGAGTAGACGAAGCTTGAAAGCTGGGAGCCCGTGCCCTCGGTTATTTTCCAGAAGCCCGCGAAAAGGTCTTTGTTGTTGGCGGGTTGATGGAGCTTTGTTAGGTCGGTATCTTTGACAAGCTCGGGCGCGGCGGTGGGGCCGGGTTCGGTGGTTTGGGGCGCTGCGGTGGTTTCGGGCTCGCTTGATTTGGAACTGCCGCTGCCGCACGCGGCGAGCGAGAACAGCGTGAGAAGCGAAAGGATGACGCAGGCGGTTTGTAACAGGATTCTTTTCATAATATACCTCTTTGTTATTTGAATTTCGTCAACTCTAATTGTAGTATTTTACACAAAAAAAGTCAACAATAAATTTACGGTATGGTCGGTGTGGAAAAAACGCAAAAAGACGAAAAAAAGGCAAAAAAACTGTTGATATGAGTCGGAGTATTTGATATAATAAAGGTTAAATTAAAAGGTGAGAATGGAGGAGTTGTATGTTAAACACAGATTTCAATATGAAATTCGGAAAAGAAGGACTGACCTTTGACGATGTTCTTTTGATCCCGGGGGAGAGCAACGTTGAGCCTAAGAGCGTTGACGTGTCTACTAACCTGACAAAAACGATCCGCCTCAACACCCCTCTGATGACGGCTGCTATGGACACCGTTACCGAGACCGCGATGGCTATCGCCATTGCCAGAGAGGGCGGAGTGGGAATCATCCACAAGAACATGGACATCGCCAAGCAGGCGGATATGGTGGACAGGGTAAAGAGAAGCGAGAACGGCGTTATAGTCAATCCGTTTTTCCTGTCTCCGGAGAACACCGTCCGTGACGCGGACGCGCTTATGGGCAAGTACAAGATCTCGGGCGTGCCGATCTGCCGCGACGGAAAGCTGGTGGGCATCATCACCAACCGCGACCTCCGCTTTATGACGTCAGAAGATTTCAATCAGCCTATTTCAAAGGTAATGACGCACGAGCGTCTTGTAACGGCTCCCGTGGGCACAACCATGGAGCAGGCACAGGATATCCTCCGTCACTATAAAATAGAAAAGCTTCCCATCGTAGGAAACGACGGCACCCTCAAGGGCTTGATCACGATCAAGGACATAGAGAAGAGCGTGCAGTACCCCAACTCCGCGCGCGACGACAAGGGCAGACTGCTCTGCGGCGCGGCTATCGGCGCGACTATCGACGTGCTCGACAGAGTTGCGGCGCTGATCGAATCGGGCGTTGACGTTGTTGTGCTCGATTCGGCGCACGGTCATAACTCGAATGTTGTCAATTCTGTTGCCAGAGTCAAAAAGGCGTATCCGAACCTTCAGCTCGTCGCCGGTAACATCGCCACCGCCGAGGCGGCTAAGGCGCTGATCGACGCGGGCGCAGACGCTGTTAAGGTCGGTATCGGCCCCGGCTCTATCTGCACCACAAGGATCGTAGCTGGCATCGGCGTTCCGCAGATAACCGCGATCTACGACGCTGCCTGCGAGGCCGGCAAGCACGGTATCCCCGTTATTGCCGACGGCGGTATCAAATACAGCGGTGACATCGTTAAAGCGCTTGCCGCGGGCGGCAGCGTAGTTATGGTCGGCTCGCTTGTCGCGGGCTGCGAGGAGAGCCCCGGCGATAAGGAGATCTACCAGGGCAGACAGTTCAAGGTTTACCGCGGCATGGGCAGCCTGGGCGCTATGGGCAAAGGCAGCGCAGACCGCTACTTCCAGGCGAGCAACCGCAAGTTCGTTCCTGAGGGCGTTGAAGGCCGCGTGCCTTATAAGGGACTGCTTTCCGACACTGTTTACCAGCTTATGGGCGGCCTGAAGGCCGGCATGGGCTACACCGGCTGCGCGAACATCGCCGAGCTGCATGAAAAGGCAGCTTTCGTCCGCATTTCCGGCGCGGGTCTGAGAGAAAGCCATCCGCACGACATCCAGATCACCAAAGAAGCTCCCAACTATTCGTATAACGGTTGATTTAATATTTATAATGAAAAGCGCTCTGTCGGACGGCAGGGCGTTTTTTGTTTCAAAACTGTAAAACACTCTATTGAAATAAATAGGAGAAAGTGATAACATAATATAGAGAAGAGCAAAACGAATACACTTCAAGCAACAAATAGTGAAAGAAATCAGAAAGAAACTAAAAAAGGCACACCTAAGTAAGCCATACGCGAGAAA
>CACYPV010000054.1 GCA_902776375.1 uncultured Ruminococcus sp.
TGTGTTGTATGGTCTGCCAAGACTTTTGGCGATTGCGTAGATCGTCCACTTGTCCTCATTGAAGCGCACTTCAATTATGTGTCGTTCTTCAGAAGACAGGTGTTGATATTTCTTGTGTTCCGTGCTACAATTAGGGTTGTCCATAGTGATGATTCCTTTCGAATTGGTGAGCGTAAACTCAATTCTACTACAGAATCGTCCCTATGGACTATTTATTTTATTGTTGCAACCTCATTTTACAATGCGCCTTTATTATCTTTTGCTTTATATCTTTACTTTTTGCGCTTTTTGATGATTATTACAACCAAAGCTCCAACAAGTATCACCGCGCCGGCAATGATGAGGACTACCGCCCAAACGGGAAGTCCGCAGCTGCCGCAGGAGCTTTCGCTCTTAGCGCTGTCGGAGGAAGCGGCAGCGGCGTAGAACGCGTCCATCTTCTCCCCTATCGTTTTGATGTTGTAAAGCTGCTTGAAGTCGGTTTTGCCGTCAGCGTTTTCCTTTACCAATACCGCGTCGGGCTCGACGCCGCCGTCGATCAGAGCGCCGTTTTTGTCTATCAGGCAGCAAATGCCGGAGAAAGCGTAGGATAAACCGCCGGGCAACATGGCAGTGCTTACCATACAGCCGCCGCCTCCGCTATGCTCGCCGAGCACCATTATGCCGTTGTCCTTGGCGATAGAGGGCAAAAGGTTGCCGCACGAGAAGGAGACCCTTGAAGCGAGTACGGCAAACTGAAAATCATACTTTACGTCGTCGTCCGCCTTGTCGATCTTTCCGTCGAGATTCTTGTCGATGTGAACGGTATCCCTGATGACATTGCCGCTTATCGAGGAGGAGTAATCAACATAGTCCACGTTTGAAACGACCGACATTATGTAATTTACAACGTCGGAGGAACCGCCTGAATTATTTGAAACGTCGATGACGAAGCGCTTGACGCCGTGCTGCTTAGCGGTTTCGAGCGACCAATGGAAATGCTCGACGACTTCATCGGCAAAAGAGTCGAACACGAATATGCCCGTATCGCCGTTTTCATAATAGCTGTCGGTGACCTCGTCATTTCCTGCTTTTTTGGGAACATACTTCCACTGCTTGACGCAGTTATAGCTTTTGTACACGTCGTCTCTTTGCGCTTTTACATCATCGGCGAGCGTATCCTTATCCATGATGGTCGCAAACAAATTTCCAACGGCGCCCCCAACGACTTCGTCCGACTCACGAAGCGCCATGAATTCCTTCATCACTGCCGTATCGGGCGCACCGCCCGCGGCTTTGATGACCGAGATCGACAGCGAGGTGTGGCCGCCGTCGCCCAGCAGGTTGTCAAGCATGATAAGTCCCGCGCAGTACTCAGCCTTGTTCAATGAGGTGAGGTGCTTTTTGACGGCTTTGTATTCTTCGTTTGATTCCATTACCGCGTCAAAGCCATTGTCGGCGATCTTCCGGGCTATGGCGCATTTCGGCGGGAAGCCGTAAAGATTATCCATAACGAAGCAAAGCTCGTTGTAGGTATAGTCAGCCATGGACTGATCGCGCTCAGCCGTATTTAAATCGGCATACTCGTCGGCATAGTTTTCCTTGTCGGTGTCGATAAGGTATATCTCGCCGTTTGCGTATTTCGCGCAGTAATACTTGGGAGAGAACATATCCGACATGGTGGCGAGCGGCAGATAGACCTTGCCGTTATCGTCGGTGACCTGAATATTGTACTTGGAGTACATGTCGAGCGTCACGCCCTTGACCTCGCCTTTGAACTCGGTCTGAGAGTAATCGGTGTAAGCCTCTTTCTCTTTTCTGTCGTTCATTCCCAAATCAAGGAATTTTTCGTAGCAGTCAAAGGTTATGACGTCCTTTGCGGTATCCACGGTCATCTTGCCGGTGGGCGAGGTTATGGTATAAACGTGGTCGCCGTCCCCGGCTGTCGAGTAGTCCTTTTCAAAAAGGAGCTCAAGGTATTCCTCAACGTCCATGTAGGGCATCGAGGGCAATTCCTTGTAAAAAATGCAGTTGACGTCCTTGGTTTTGTCCATGCTGAACTGATGCAGCTTTACCGCCTTTGCCTCCCCGCTCCACTCGCCCGATACAGGCTCGCTGTCCGAGGGAGCCGCCGACGCGCCCGTAAGGGAGACCGCCGAAAGTGCAAGTGCGGCGGACATCGCGCAGGCAATGATCCTTTGCTTATGCTTCATTTTACAGTATCACCTCTTAAATTATTTACGCTTATTCTAGCATATAAATACCGCGTTTGCAAGCGGAAACAACATTATCCTTTGTGTATATTTCACAATTAGCGGCGCATATAATATACGGGTTTAACAAAAATAAATTTTTCAATAAAAAAATGTGGATTTTTTATTTTTTTGTGTTATTATATATTTACACAGGAGAATTATTATATCGAATAATATTCTTTTGTGAATATACCGAGGTGCTATCATGAGCTGCAAAACTATCATTACCATCACAAGACAATTTGGTTCGGGCGGACACGAAATAGGAAAGCTTATTTCCGAAAAGCTCGGCATAGCGTTTTATGACAAGGAACTGATCACTCTTGCGGCAAAGGAAAGCGGCGTCAGTCCCGAGGTATTCGAGCACGCCGACGAGAGGATGTCTAACAGTCTGCTTTACTCCCTCTCGACGGGACTGTACAATTACGGCAACGGTTTTTCGGCAATGGGCGACTTGCCGATGAACGACCAACTTTACATTTTACAACACAAGATCATCAAGGAAAAGGCTGAATCGGAATCGTTTGTAGTAGTGGGCAGATGTGCGGACTATATTCTTAAAGACATGGAGAATGTTGTAAAAGTATTTATTTATGCTGATTTAGAAGTTAGAGCGAAACGCGCCGTTGAACGTCGGGATATAGAACCGTCAAGAGCTCGTCAGGCGGTATCTAAGGCAGACAAGAACCGGGCAAATTACTACAGTTTTTATTCAGGACAAAAGTGGGGAGCGACCGAAAACTACGATCTTTGCTTAAACAGCACCAAGCTCACCGCGGAACAGGCAGCCGATATTATCATCGATTACGTTAAAATCACCGCTAAAGAGTCATAAATGCCGGCGCTCCTGAATATACTGTTACTATGATATCAGGAGGTGTTAATGAATGAAATTCGTGGTCATGGATCTGGATGACTTTATTTTCGGCAACGAAGAATGGCATCCCAGCGAAAGGTAAGCGGCAATTGAATTTTGATTTGGTTTATTACGCTTAACGCGCTGAAATAAATTACAGGGACGTGTTTTTTGCACGTCCCTGTTTTTGTGTCAATTGTTGTTTTCTATGAAGCTCAGCGGGTCGGCGTAATTGCCGTTCACGCTCACCGATACGTGGATGTGGTTCGGATCTGAGGCCTCCATCGGCACCGCGCCGATACTGCCTATCTTGTCGCCGCGGTCTACCCTGTCGCCCTGCTTAACGCTTACCGCGCCCAGACCGCTGTAGCTCACCTTGACATTGTTGACCGAGATATCGACGGTCTTGCCCAGCATTTTGTCGTCGTATATCCTTGTCACCTCGCCGCCGACCATAGCTAAAACATCGTCGCCGAGAGCGCCGTCAAAATCCGCGCCGGTATGCGGCTTCCAGGTGTTGAGCGTCTTGAAGTACACGCTGTCGCGGCAAAACTCGCGCAGCACGCGCCCTGACTTGGTGGGCATGGTAAGGCTCACGTCGGCGGCGAGCATGGTTTCAAGCGCGTCGGCGCGGCTGAGCGACGGCTCCTGCGCGGTCGACTTGGGCTGAGTTTCCGGCTCGGCGGTCGCAGTGGGCACGGTGGATTCCGTTGCGGGCTTTGTGCCGATAGTCGGAACAGGCACAGTCACCGCGCTTACGGGCTCGTTTACGACGACCACGCCCGTTTCGGCTGTGGATACGGGCTTTGCCTTTGAGCCGTGCACATTGCTGTATGTGGAATAGACCGCCATGCAGACCGCGATAAGGCAGATGGCGAACGCCGTGTAGAAGCCTATCCTCTCGCGGCGGCTTTTGGGATCGTTGTTATAATATCTGCTCATAAAAAAGCACCTCCGCTTTTATTATGGGCGAAGGCGGAAGTATTATGCAAAATCGAAACAAATTAAACGTTCACCATAGGGTTCACCATAGGGTTCACCATAGAGTTCACATTCTCTAAGAACATGTGAACATATGAACCCTATGGTGAAAAATGGCTTATCCATGCGGTTTTTACATAGAGTTCAACCTTGATTCAATATGAACCATATGGTGAGAACGCTGCCAAAAAACATATACATCCAGCGTCATACAGTTCAAATAACGCTCCATAGAGTTCACGTGATTTAAAGTTGGGCTTACCTATGCGGTTTTTCATCAAAGGGTTCACCGGTTCACATTCCCTTAGGGACGTAATAGAAGCTAGATGCTAGAAGCTAGATGCTAGAGAGTTATAAGTAATAAGTTATAAGTAATAAGTGACGTTACCGCCTGCTGTCATTCTGAGCGAAGTGAAGCGAAGCGGAACGAAGTCGAAGGATCCCCCTCGGCATTGAACAAACGTTGCCGAAAAAGAAAGCCTTCCCCCTTGTGGGGAAGGTGTCGCGACGCCTGAGCGTTGAGGTTTCCTATTAACGGCGGTTGCCTGATAGCAGAGCATTTCCATTTTGCATAACAACAAAGGCGGCGTGACGGATGAGGGTGTATTGCCGCAAGGCAATCGTTCACCGCCCTGTCGCCTTCGGCGAATCCCCTCATCCGACCAATTCGCAAAGCGAATTGCCCACCTTCCCCACAAGGGGGAAAGCAACGTTTCTGCCACACATTGGGGGATCCTTCGACTAAATCGCTGAACGCGATTTTGCCTCCGGCACCGCTCAGGATGACAGCAGGCGGCAAAGCACTGCCACTAATGCAAAACACACTGTAGGGGTCGGTCTTGTTTCTGCCCCCTAATAGGGGGACTGAGGGGGTCTGGGCAAAGCCGTACCCGACCCGCGGGTTGAGCGCAATACGTTAATTTCATAGTCAGCGGTTCGGTCAAGACAAATCGGAGCGTAGCGACCCTTCACTGTAGATTGTAGATTGTTAATTGTAGATTAAAAAAACTTGCAATTTGTAATTTGTAATTATCAACTTAAATAACTCTCCACTCTCAACTCTCAACTCTCAACTATCTAGCTTCTAGCCTCTAACATCCACTACCTCATAATCCTGCGCTTCTACTGCTTCCTTGAGCACGCTGAACGGCACTTCCTCTTTAAGGGTGACTACCGCGCGGTTTTTGGTGTAGCTTACGTCGGCGCTCTCTACCTGCGGAATGGCTTCGAGCGTCTTTTTTACGCGCGCCTCGCAGTGGGCGCACATCATGCCGTTGATGTCCATAGTTACTGTCATGGTTGATTTCTCCTTTATCGTTTGAGTATTTACAACTGCTTCGGGCGCTGCCGGAGCGGTTTCTTTTTTTGGATAGATACGGGCGAAGTTGAGCCTGAGCGCGTTGGTGACCACGCAGAAGCTCGAAAGCGACATGGCCGCCGCGCCGAACATCGGGTTGAGCTTCCAGCCGAGGGCAAAGTAGAACGCGCCCGCGGCGATGGGTATGCCGATAACGTTGTAGATGAACGCCCAGAAAAGGTTTTCGCGAATGTTGCGAAGCGTCGCCCTGCCGAGCCTTATCGCCGCTGCGACGTCGCTCAGACGGCTTTTGACAAGCACAACGTCGGCGGCGTCGATAGCGACGTCGGTTCCCGCGCCGATGGCTATTCCCACGTCGGCGGTAGTCAGAGCCGGAGCGTCGTTTATGCCGTCGCCCACCATTGCAGTCCTGCCGGAGCGTTTAAGCTCGTCAACCTTTGCCGCCTTGCCGTCGGGCAGCACGCCCGCGATCACCTCGTCGACCCCTGCCTGCGCGCCTATGGCGGCGGCGGTTTTTTCGTTGTCGCCCGTCAGCATCACCACACGCAGACCCATCTGCCGCATTTGGGCTATAGCCTGAGCGCTGTCGGGCTTTATGGTGTCGGCTACCGCTATAACTCCGAGCAGTTTATTTCCTTTAGAGAAATATAACGGGGTCTTGCCCTCGTTGGCAAACGCCTCTGCCCTGCTTCGGATCGACTCGGGGATGGCGCAGTATCGGCTTACGAATGCCGCATTGCCGCCGTAAAGCGCCTCGCAGCCGAGCGTTGCGGACAAGCCGTTGCCGGCTACTGTTTGGTAGTTGCTTATTTCTGATAAAGAAATATTATTGCTTTCGGCATAGCTCGTTACCGCCCTTGACAAGGGGTGCTCGCTCTTGGCTTCAAGCGCGTACGCCGCTTCAAGCAGCTCGCTTTCGCTGCCGTTCGCCGCTATGTCGGTCACTACCGGCTCGCCGTTGGTGATGGTGCCGGTCTTGTCGAGCACGACGTTCTTTATCCTGCCGGTCGCTTCAAGCGCGACGGCGGTCTTGAACAGTATTCCGTTACGCGCTCCCACGCCGCTGCCGACCATTATCGCTACGGGGGTAGCAAGCCCCAGCGCGCACGGGCAGCTTATGACGAGCACCGAGATAGCCCGCGCAAGTGCAAAATCGGCGGGCTGACCGATGATAAACCAAACTATCGCGGTGACGAGCGCCACTGCGATGACCGCGGGAACGAAAACTGCGGAGACCCTGTCGGCGATCTTTGCGATGGGAGCCTTTGTCGCCGCCGCGTCGCTGACCATCTTGATGATCTGCGAGAGAGTGGTGTCCTCACCTATCCTCGTCGCGCGGCACTTCACGTAGCCTGAGCGGCTGATTGTCGCCGCCGAGACGCTGTCGCCCTCAGTCTTGTCGACGGGCACGCTTTCGCCGGTGAGCGCGGATTCATCCACCGCGCAGCCGCCCTCGATAACAACTCCGTCAACGGGGATACTGCCGCCGGCGCGGACGATAAAGACGTCGCCCGTGCGCACCTGCTCAACGGGTATTTCGGTTTCCGATCCGTTTCGCTCCACAACAGCCGTTTTCGGCGTGAGCTTTATCAGGTTTTTTAGCGCGTCGGTCGTCCTGCCCTTTGACTTTGCCTCGAGCAGCTTGCCGACGGTGATCAGGGTCAGTATCATTGCGGCTGACTCAAAATAGAGCTCGTGCATTAGCTGTGAAGCCGCCTGCATGTCGCCGCTCGCCTGCGCCGCCGTCATCAAATAGAGCACGTAAACGCTCCACGCGAACGAAACGCCCGAGCCGAGCGCGACAAGCGTGTCCATATTCGGCGCGCGGTGGATAACAGCCTTGAAGCCGCTGATGAAAAACCTTTGGTTTATCACCATGACTACGGCTGACAGCAGCAACTGGGTCAAGCCCGCCGCTACATGGTTGTGCTCAAAGAACGGCGGCTGTGGCAGTCCGAACATGTGACCCATTGAAAAGTACATAAGCGCGCCTAGGAACACGAGCGACGCGACCAAGCGCTTTAATATTTTAGGCGTTTCGGTTTCCTTTAGCCCGTCGTCGGAGCTGTGCTTTTCAGCCCTTTCGCCTTTGACGGAAGCGCCGTAGCCCGCGCCCTCGACGGCTTTGATTATTTCATCGGGCGAAGCCGTGCCCTCTACGCCCATCGAGTTCGTGAGCAGACTGACCGAGCAGGAGGTAACGCCGTCGAGCTTCGACACCGCCTTTTCCACACGCGCGCTGCACGCCGCGCAGGACATGCCCGTTACATCATATTGCTGCATTTGACCACCGCCTTTTATTGTAGAGTTAAGAGTTTAGAGTTAAAAGGTTAGATACGATTTTATTATACACTTTTTTTTGCAAAATACAAGATACATCAAATCTAAAAAAATAAGCACCGCTGTTACACGGTGCTCAAATAACTTATCAGTCAGCTGTATAAGGAAGCAGCGCAAGGTGACGTGCGCGCTTGATCGCTGTTGTGAGGTCACGCTGATGTCTTGCGCAGGTACCTGTCACACGGCGGGGAAGGATCTTTCCTCTTTCGGACATGTAGCGGCGAAGACGCGCGATATCCTTATAATCAATGTGCTCTACCTTATCAACGCAGAAGCCGCAAACCTTCTTGCGGGACTTTCTGCCGCGGTTGTTGGGTCTTTCAGCCATTGTCGGTTCTCCTTTCAATGAGATTATTCAAATACGTTACAATTTAATTAAAACGGCAGGTCGTCGTCGAGGGGCATGTCCTGAAAATCAGCGTTCGAGCCGCTCTGATACGAGGGCTGGGGCTGTGCGGGAGCCTGATACTGAGGCGCCGGAGCCTGATACTGAGGCTGCGCGGGCGCGCCGTAAGACTGTCCGCCATAGGACTGGTTGCCGTAAGACTGGTTTCCGTAAGACTGGTTGCCGCCGTAGTTGTTGTCGCGGCGCTCGCCGGTAAAGGAAACGTTGTCGGCTACGACCTCTACCACATAACGGTTGGTGCCGTCCTTCGCCTGATAGGTCCTTGTTTGAAGCTGACCTTCAACGGCGATCATCGCGCCCTTGCCGAAATAACGGCAGACAAACTCGGCGGTCTGTCTCCAGCACACGATGTCGATAAAATCAGCCTTGCGCTCCTCGCCCTGCTTTACATAGCTACGGTCAACGGCAATTCTGAAATTAGTCACGCTGGCACCCGTGGGTGTGGTTTTCAGTTCGGGGTCAGACACAAGTCTGCCCATTAAAATCACTCTGTTCAACATAATTCTTGTTCCTTTCACGTTCAGGCTTTCGCCCTACAATCTGCTTATTCGTCTTCTTTCTTGATGATCATTGAACGCATTACATCTTCATTGATCCTGAACTTACGGTCAAGCTCCGCGGGGAACTCGGCGGTGGATTCAAAGTCAAAAAGAACATAATAGCCTTCGCTTTCTTTGTTGATGAGGTAAGCAAGCTTTCTCTTGCCCCATTCGTCAACATTCTTCAAAGTGGCGTTCTGCTCGATGAGGGTCTTGAATCTCTCCACAACAGACTGGATTGCCTCCTCGCCCTTCTTCATGGAAACGATCATGACGCACTCATAATTTGCTGTTACTGCCATTTCTTTGCACCTCCTTCTGGACTTAATGGCGGCTTATGCCGCAAGGATAGTCGCACCTTTGCATAGTGCAACGTTTATATTATAACATGAAAATTGATTTTGTCAACAATTATTTGCGGAATATATGCGGTTTTATCGGAGTTTTGCAGATTGACAAATAATCAGAATAATATATAATATAGGATAGATAATTGCAAACTGTTGAAGGGTGAAAGCTAAACTTTCAACTCTCAACTCTCAACTATTTACAAGAAGGGGTGTTTTTTTGTTCACTTCGATTCTAAAGGAACACAAGGGCTTTGGCAAGCAGATATTTTTGCTGGCAAAAAACGAGCTTATCAAAACCTACAAGGGCGCCGTTATCGGTCCGTTTTGGGCGGTAGTAAAGCCAGCCTTTACGGTGTTTGTTTACTGGTTCGCTTTTTCGGTGGGCATCAAGGCGCTGAAGGCGGTCAATGTACACCTTAACGGCATGGAGCACAAGGCGTTCTCTATCGACTTTTTCACATTTATGTTCGTGGGTATCATCCCATGGTTCTTTATCCAGGACAGCATCGTTCAGGGCGCCAAGACCCTGCGCACCAACCGGCAATTCATAACTAAGGTCAAATTCCCTGTATCGACCATCCTCACCTACACGGGACTTTCGCGCCTGTTCGTTCACCTGTTTTTGGTGATAATCATGTACGGCTATGTGATCTTCTTCCGTGTGTCCAACGGTAATCCGCCGTTCGACTGGTACGATCTGCAATTCTTCTTCTACTGTCCGCTGCTGTTCTTCTTTTTCCTCGCGCTGTCGTGGTCTACCGCGCCGATGTCGGCGTTCTCGAAGGACTTCGAAAGCCTTATCGTTTCGATAATGTCGGGCGTTTTCTGGCTGTCGGGCATCATGTACGACTCCTACAGCTTCTCAGGCGGACTAAAATGGGCTATGCTGTTCAACCCGATAAACTTCTTTGCTAACGGCTACCGCAACTGCTTCCTGTATCACAGGGGCTTTTGGGTGTACAAAACCGAGCTTATCATCTTCGCCGCAGAGCTCATCGGCGTTACGCTGCTGGGTATATTCAACTACAACCGTCTGAGGAAAAAGCTTCCCGACGTGCTTTAAGGAGGGGCTTTTATGGCAGAACCTATCATCACGTTCAAGGACGTAAGCAAAACCTACATCCTGTATAAAAACGACCAGGCGCGTTTTAAGGCGCTGTTTATCAAGCCGAAGAACCCCAAGACCAACCGCGCGCTCAACAAGGTGAGCTTTGAGATACAGCGCGGCGAATCCGTGGGTATCGTGGGCGACAACGGCGCGGGAAAATCCACCCTGCTCAAAATGATAACGGGCGTCGCCTTCCCCGACGAGGGCGATATCGTGGTAAACGGCAAGGTCGCGGCTCTGCTCGAGCTCACCGCCGGCTTCTCGATGGAGATGACGGGCAGAGAGAATATTTACCTTAAGGGTTATATCCTCGGCTTAGAGGACGAGTACATCAAGCAGATCGAGGAAAGCATCATCGAATTTGCCGAGCTCGGCGATTACATCGACCAGCCGGTAAGGACTTATTCGAGCGGTATGAAGATGCGCCTCGGCTTTGCTATAAACGTTAATATCGAGCCCGACGTGCTTGTTGTCGACGAGGCTCTCGCCGTCGGCGACGCGAGCTTCAAGCGCAAGTGTAAGGACAAGATCAAAGAGATCATAGGCGCGGGCACGACCGTGCTTTATGTAAGCCACAACGCCGATTCGGTCAAGGAGATCTGCCCCAGAGCGATCTACCTGCGCAAGGGCACGGTCATCTTCGACGGCCCCACCGACGAGACATTAAAGGTATATCACGACTACAAAGAAAGCCAGAAAAAGAAAAAGTGATTTTCTTTTTGACAGTGAATAACGGTTCCGATACGATGTAGGGACAGACCCATGTGTCTGCCCGGTCATGGGCGCACACACGGGTGCGCCCCTACACCAACCCCCGGTACCTAATACCTAATACCTAATACCTAGTACCTAACTCATATTATGATAAAAAAACGACTTAACGATTACGAATCCGACTGGGCTGCAATGCCGCAGGTCGAGAAAGAAAAGCTTGAAAAACTGAAAAACAAAACCGTTTTGGTCTGCGGACATATTATTGCCCGCAGCCTTTGCTATGCGCTGGTTTTTCAGAGCGAGGAGAAAAAGCGCGGCATACGCGTGATCTTCGCGGGCGACACTGATGGCTTCTACCCTGAATGTACCGAGAGCGAATACTTCACCTCGGTCAATATTGATTCTTTAAAAGAATTATCAAGCGTTGATTATATTGTTCACACGGGCTTTTGCTGTGAATACGGAGATGAATTCTCGCAGGCGTTCGCCGACGAGATACGCAGCGTGAACGCGCTTGCCGAGGTCGCCGCGCGCACCGGGGCAAAGGTCGTTTTGCTGAGCGACAGCCGCGTTTACGGCAAGTGCAGACCGTCCAGGGTCTACGCCGAAAACGAGTACTCTCCCCTGCCCCCGACCGAGCCGGAGCTCTGGGACAATCAGCTTTTGCGCACTATCGAAAGCCTTTGGAGCTGCCGCAAAGCAGAGGGCGGCTTCTCCCTCACCGTGCTCAGGACGGGCGTAGTTTTGGGCGGCTGCTGCGGCTTAAAGACCTTCCTTGACGACGTGTTCCGCGCCGTTGCCGAGGGCAAGCCCTGCACGCTGGTAAACGGCAAAAAACTCTCGTATATTTATCTGACCGACGTTTTCCGCGCGATAGTTTACGTTCTGGGCGGAACGGTCAAGAAGGAAGGCGCGTACAACATCACCGGCAAGGACTGCACCGCCTCGGCGGGCGCTATCGCCGCGCTGCTGCACGACGTTTACGGCGACAAGGCTAAGATAACGCTTATTGACGGCAAGGACGAAAACGCCTGCGCTCTGACTAACGCGAAGATCTTCTACAGCGGCTGCGAGCCCGCGCTCGATTTGAACCTCACGATACAGCTCAGCGTTCTGCCCTACATGAACGACGGCAAGGTTCCGATGATCTCGAACATTCACGACGGCAGACTTGAGGCGCTGCAAAAAATGCAGATCGCCTACCTGCGCGAGGTCGACCGCATCTGCAAAAAGCACAACATCAAGTATTATCTGGGCGGCGGCACGCTGCTGGGCGCTATCCGCCACAACGGGTTCATCCCGTGGGACGACGACTCCGACATAATGATGCCGCGCGAGGACTACGACAAATTCGCAAAGGTGGTCGTGGACGAGCTGCCCGAGGGCATGACGTTCGAGTCGCACAAGACCGACAAAAACTGCTTTTACGAGTTCAACAAGCTTCGTGTGCAGAACACCATGTTCGCCACCGAGCTTGCAAAGAACCACACCGACATCAACGTGGGTATCCCCTTTGACATCTTCGCGCACGACAAAAGCGCCAATTCCGCATGGGGGCGCAAGCTGCACTTGGCTATGACGGTGTTCACCCGCGCGCTCGTGCTCAACAAGTGGAACCACCGCAAGGTCGACAACGGCAGCCGTTTACAGTCGGCGGTCACGAACTTCTTTGTAAAAATATTCCCCCTGCGCTTCAGCTTTTTCCTGATGGAGCACACGATAACTTTCTTTAAAAGGAAAAAGAACGCCAAGTACCTGTACGACGGCACCGGCAAAAACGTTTACAACGGCTTTTTTGACGCGGGCATTCTGGACGAGGAGACCACGCATGTTTTCGAGGGCTACGAGTTCCCCGTGCCCAAGCGCTACGACGATTACCTGAAATTCATCTTCGGCGAAAACTACATGGAGTACCCGCCGTTGAGCACGCGCATAGGCTGTCACGAGATAGTCCTCATGGACTTGGCAAAGTTCGACATTGACGAATTTGCCCCGTTGCCGCGGGATGGCAGCGCGTCTTCCGAAAACAAATGAATAAACCAAAAAAACAGCTAACGGCGCGTCAAAATGCGTGTCGTTAGCTTTTTAGTTTTAATTCACCTGTCAATAATCATTTGAACAACACCAGCGGGAAAGCGAACCACTCCCTGACTATATAAGTGGGGATGAACTCCCATTTTGTTTCGGCGCTGACGGAGCCGATGCTGTCGCCTATCCCCTGCTTTTTCGCAATGACGCTCGCGCGGAACTGGTGGAAGCCGTCGGTCACGACCGCGAGGTTTTTGCTTAGCCCTTTATCCTCGATAATGCTCCACGAGTATTTGAAATTCTCTACGGTGTCGGTCGCCCTGTCCTCGATGTACAGCCGCTTTGGGTCTACCCCCCGGCTGACAAGCTCGTTGTACATGCACTGGGCTTCGCTGATATTTTCGTCACTGCCCTTTCCGCCGGTGAGCACGGCGTTTGCGTCTGGGTGCTCGTTCAGGTATTTCTCCGCCGCCGTTATGCGCCCGTCGAGGATAAGCGTCGGTCTGCCGCCGGCGCTCACCTTAGCGCCGAGCAAAACCACCGTTGAGGGCTGCTGAGGCTGCTTTGCGGCTGCAAACAAAATAAAACCCGTCAGCGCCGCGCCGTACAGCACAAACGCGGCAAAGCAGGCGTTTACTATGCGCCACAGCCATTTAGTGAAGGCGTGCCGCGCACATAACGCGGTGATCTTTTTGCGCAGCGGACTGAGGAGCAAAAGCCCCCAAAGGCAAAGCGATATCCCCGCGACATTGCCGATATTGTACGTGCCCCAGCGAAAGAACGGCGCAAGGAACCAACCGATCATCAGCACCAAAAGCGCCGCGCCGAGTATGCGCAGAATAATAAATACCGCCTTTTTCATTTCATCACCGCCTGTGTTTATCTCTGCCTTCATTATACTACAGTTACTGACAAAATGCAATAAAAACGCCGCGCTGAAAAACCGTATTACCGATTTTCGACAATCGTTCCACCGCAAAAGCATGCCGGGCAACCTTTTCGGGCTGCCCGACCTTTTTCTTTTAGGGGCTTAGTGTGTCGACCCCGTTTTTATTATGCGGTTTGTTATTATCGTACTATCATCAGGTACCCCAGTACTCGTCGCCGTGAACCTGTTTTTCCCAAGTGCGGGTGACGTACCACTCGCTGATCTTAGTATTTTTGCCGTCGTTCTTTATCCGGCTGCCGTATTCGCCGTTAAATTCAGTCCAATAAAGGTCGATCGTGGTGTTGTTGGCTTTCTTCGAGATGCTGATGCAGGGATTGTATTTGGATAAAAAGTCAGATGTGCCGTATATTTCTGTATATTTCAGTGTCAGGGTGGTGTTGTTTGCGTTATCCGGTATCACGAACTTGCGGTTTTCGCCGGTGATCTTTGCCTGCCAAAGCTCAAGGCTTGCTCCGTTGTTGATGGTGAACAGATCCATGTCCTTCTTAGCGGAGCAGTCGAAGCCGTTGCTCTCGCAGCACATGTTGATATAAACTTTTCTGCCTGCGGGGATCTCAAAGCCGCCCTTGTCGTTCAAGCCCTTTACGTTGGCGTCGAATTTGAAGCCCTTCTTGGCGTCTGCTACCAGGTACTGACCCTTTTTGAGAACTCTGATGTTGAAGTCCTTGCCGCTGTCGATGCCCTGTGACCAAGCGTCGATAAAGGAGGTGCAGCCCTTCTTGGTCACTTTGTCGCCGTCTATTACATAAAGCTCGGTGTTGACGTACTTGCTCGGGATAGAAGCGTTTTCTTTGAGCACCGCTTCAAAGATAGCGTTGATGTCAACCAGGCTCTCGTGCAGGTCGGTAGCGGTGTTTTCAAATTTAGCGTAGGGGCTCTCGTCCTCGTTGACGGTGATGATGCCGTGGTCAACTTCGTATTCCTTTACGCGGAACTGCATGCTGTTGAGCACGTTGATGATAGCGTAATCCATCAGTACCTGCTGCTCCATGACGCGGATCTCAGCGTTGATGGAATCGACTGCACCGTAGTAGTCGGGGGTTTTGGTAAAGCTGTGTTCGCCAAGGTCTGCCGCGACCACTCTGTCCATCAGGTAGTTGGTGAGCTGGCGATAGCCGTTCTCATTGTTGTTGGATGTGCGCTGACCCTTGAGGAAGCGAAGCATCTCGTCAAAGTTTGCCTGCATTGAGCTGACGTTGCACTTGGGGTCTGCCAAAATTTCTTTGTAAGCCTTGTAGGTGGTGTTGTTGATCTTGTCGTTGCCGTCGCAGGTGATGTTATTTCTGTTTTCGTTGATGCGCTTTAACGCGTGAGCGAAATCTGCCGCTACGGTGTCCGCCTGTACTCTGAAGTCCTTGGTGTCGATGTTGCCGTTGATGGATTTAAGCTGGTTCATTTGCAGCTGGTGGTAGTTGGCTGTCTGGGTCGAAAGCTCGATTGTTGCGTCCAGCACCTTGGCTATCTCTTCCTTGATCTCTGCGGTGCTCTTGTCGATCTTGTCGAGGATATCCTGATTCGAGGGGCCTTCGTCCTCAATGCCGAGGAACATATTCAGTATCGGCGTCAAGCCGGCTTTTGTAAGCTCCGGACCCACAAGCTTCCATGCTGTGTTTGTTATGAATCCGAGGGATTTATCCTTGAAGTAGTCCGTTACCGACGAGGTAAGCTGCGAAACTACTGTATCTTGCTTTTCGGCTGCCGATGCGGTGCCTACTGCCATGGCGCCTACCGAGAAAACTGTGATTGCGGATAATGCGGTCGCGAGGATCCTTGTTTTGATTTTGTTTGTCTTTTTCATTTTGTTCACTCCTTTAGTGTTATTAGTAGCCCTGAGCAAAACTCAAAAAACCTGACAAACAGTGAGTCTTTCTCAGATAATAATTTAATTTATCACTCAAAAATATAGAAACAGCCAGCCAAATA
>CACYPV010000055.1 GCA_902776375.1 uncultured Ruminococcus sp.
CTTTGACAACGTACCACAGGATAAGCTGATGAGTTATGTCGGACGCGTTATTCATGACGGAGATACGGAATCACTGATAAGAAAGTATCTGAAAGCGGGGGTAATGGTGCGCGGCAAATACGAATCAACCAAAGTCGGTACACCGCAGGGTGGAAATTTATCGCCGCTATTGAGTAATATTATGCTCAATGAGCTTGACAAAGAGCTTGAAAGGCGCGAGCTTCGATTTACAAGATATGCAGATGATTGCGTGATTGTCGTTAAAAGTGAAGCTTCGGCAAAGAGAGTAATGCACTCGATAACAAGCTGGATAGAAAGAAAGCTCGGCTTAAAGGTAAATGCAACAAAGACGCAGATTACCAAACCGACAAAACTTAAATATCTGGGGTTTGGTTTCTGGAAATCCAAAGATGGATGGAAAGCAAGACCGCACCAAGAATCGGTTGCAAAGTTCAAAAGAACAATTAAGAAACTCTGCAAAAGAAGTTGGAGTGTCAGCCTTACATACCGTATAGCAAAGATAAACGCGGTAATCAGAGGATGGATTAACTATTTTGCTCTTGGAGACATGAAATCTGCTATAACCCGAATTGATGAACACCTAATGGTACAAATGAGGGTGATTACCTGGAAACAGTGGAAAGTGCCAAAGAAGCGGGAATGGGGATTAAAGAAACTCGGAGTCAAACCGTGGATAGCGCACGAGCAATCCCATATTAAAGGATATATGAAGGCGGTGCGCTTGCCGCAGATTAAGAAAGCAATCTCTAAAGAGAAACTGACCAAGCGAGGCTTGGTCAGTCCGTTAGCTTACTATCTTAAACAGCATACTTTGAAATTGAATTGAACCGCCGTATGCCGAACGGCACGTACGGTGGTGTGAGAGGGCGGAGAAATTCCGCCCTACTCGATTATGGAAACATGATCGTGCAAAGCTGCCGTGCGATCCGTCCGTTTAAATGATACGGTATCGCTTTCAGCTTCCCCACGCTACATCAAATTCAGCGAAGTACATTTGCATGAGGGTCGCGTCGGCTATGGTCACGCCGCCGTCGTTGTCAGTGTCTGCCGCGGCAAGCTGCCTGTTGTTCAAGGTCCGGAACTCTGCGGTATAGCGCTGGATAGCGGTCACGTCGCGGATGTTGACTGCTCCGTCGAGATTAACGTCTCCCAAAAGGAAATCGGGGCTGTTAGAGAAGTAGCCGGTGCTGCCGAGCCGGTAGATCGTGCCGCGGCTGCTGTCGGGCAGAGGATACGGATCGGGAGAAGCGTTGTTGTCGATATTTTGATACCACGCCTGCGTGCCGTCGCTCAAACTGCCGTTAAGCAGGGATCCGACCTCGCCCGCGGCAAACCGATCGGCGGACTTTGCGGTCACGTTGTCGGTGAATACCCGTTCGGGAGCGGTACCGTCCAAATAATAGCAGTTGGTGACCTCAGCTTTGGTCGCCGGGGAGAGCGCGATCGCCGAGGCGTTCGTGTCGCTCGAACCCGTGAGCGCACCGCAGTTGTAACAATTGCTGATGGTATTACGATCGCCTTCCATGAGCGCGATCATGCCCGCGGCGCTGCCGCTGCTGCAGGTGATAGCTCCGAAGTTGGCGCAGTCTCTGACTTCGGCGGAGCTCCACACGTCGGCGATCACGCCTGCCGCTATGCTGTTGTTGCCGTTGACCGTGATATTGCCGCGGTTAACGCAGCGCTTGATGCCAGTGCTGCTGTTGGCTGCTGCGGCTATGCCGCCTGCCATCTGCTTGACCGCGGTGCTTGTGCTGTTGATATCAATGCAGCTGGTAACGTCGTGTATCTGACTGTTGTTTGTCATGCACACAAAACCGAGCAGCGTTTCGTAGCTGTCCAGCTCAAATTGCGTCGCGTCGATCTCGCCCGTCACGGTCAGGCTGCCGATATCCGCTTCTTTGATGTTGCCGAACACGCCGCGCCGGTTGTACGCGCCGTTGGTGTAGAAATTATTCAGCGTGTGCCCCTGTCCGTCAAAGGCGCCGGTATAGATATCATCCGCACCGGAATAGATGCTCGTCGAGAATTTGCCGATGTTATTGAATATCCTGTTTTCCAAATCGATATCCGCCGTCATTACCGCGTTGGCGCCGCTGTCGCGCTCGTCAAAATCGGCGTGATCATGCTCGTCGTTTACCAATGCGGCGAACCACAGAAAGTTGCCCGCGTTTTTCAGTTCATAAAAACCGTCGCTGTTTTTGGCGGGAGCTTCATACTGATCGCAGCGGACGCAAATGCCGTTGTCAAAGTTGTGGACGGAGGGCGCCGAAACAGAAACGTACTGATCCGGCATGGTAAAGCTTATCTCGCTGTTTGCGCGGTCATACGCCAAACCGACGTTGCTTGTTATGTCGCCGCTGCTTTCTCCGATGATGCGAACGCCCTTGTCAAACAATGCGTCGTTGTCAACGCTTAGCTTGACCGTACCGCCTGCGCTGTAGTGGCAGGAGGAGTTGTTGATAAGCGCTCCGTTATCATAGTTTTCAAACGCAAGGTGCGCGCCGTCGCAGCCCTCATACAGGATCGTCGCGAGAGGACGCGGATCATCGTCCAAAACGACCGAAGCGATGTCGGAATGAACGGTGTAGGTGCCGCAGCTTACAAGGCAGCGCACGCCCGTCGAGTCAAAGCTTTCCTTTTCCGCCGCAGGTATCGTCATGCTGTAGGTGTTTTGGTATATGCCGTTTTTCTTTACCTATCAGTGGTTAGAAATTCAAATTATAGGCGTGATAGAGAGACTGTTATTTCAATCATCACAGCTTGCAGCTCGAAGGGAAAGCTCAAGATACTTCTTTTTCCATGCTTTTGAAGGATGTTTACAGCATTTGTCAGCAGAAGCAAATGCACATATTCCGGGCATCCCGTTATATCCGCAGATGTCAGGGTTGTTTTGCCTGCATCCAAAAGTCTGCGTTTCTGTATCTTGATCATTCAACGGAGCATTAAACTTAAAGTGAAGTTCTTTGTCCATAATTCACCCTTTCTCAAGCAAACAACGAAAACACAGTATCCGAAAGCTGTTTTTCTAATGCGGAATAGTCCTTGCCTTCAGCGGCCTTACCATGAATACGCTTAGATATATCCGCGATGGCGTTGTGCTTTTCGTCAGTTGCGTCATACTTCGGGATGGCAATGTATTTCAAAACATCCACCCCTCTGTTTGTAGATATTGCATATCCGTCAACAACCTCGGTAATAATTGGAGCATTAATGATTCCACAGACATAGTATGCCTCCATTTCACTGTAGACATCAAGCATAAGAAAAAATAAAAAAATTTTAAAATTTTTTAAAAACCGGCGTTTTTTGTTGTAAAGTTGTTGTAGTGTACCTGATATACTATAGCCAAGGTCAAAGGAAAAACCAACCTAATAAAAAAACAACTTAAATAAAAGGAGAAATCATCATGAAAAAGAACAACATTAAAACAAAGGTCATAGCAACAGCATTATCAGCAATCACCGTTTTATCGGTGGGCGCAATGACGACCACAACGGCTTTTGCCGCTGAAACACATCTTTCAGCCGGAACAACGCTCACAGACGATCTTAAAGTAAGTCTTGACCGCGACCTAAAGTACGCTACAAAGATCACCTCAAAGACGATCCTCAAGGTGCTCAGCGAGGCGACCCCGTACGGCAAGTATTTCGCGCCGGCTCTAGGCGGACTGCTCGACGCTTTCATCGAAAAGCCCGAGGAGAGGATGGAACAAAAGCTGACCGAGATCAACGACAAGGTCGACAAGATCTTTGGTAAGATTGACGCTTCCGAGGCTTCCATCAAGGCTGAGCTTACAAACGACCTCGGCGTTCAGAGCTTTTACAACGCTTTCGTCAAGTTCAAGTCCCAGACCGAGGCAATGAACAAAAAAATCAAGCAAATCTACGCAAGCGATCTAAGCAACGCCGACAAGGTCGCCAAGATCGGCAGCCTTACCGGCAGGTACAGCGAATGGAGAGCGAATTTTGAGGACGTGCACGGTGAGCTGAACAACCTCATCAAAAAGCCCACTCTCACAAAGAACGGCAACATTTTCGAGCTCGCCTACAACCACTACACCAACTCCGTCTTGTTCAGCGGCGAGGCTCTTGACAAGGCAAAGCCCGTTTGCGACTACGTGAATCAGGTTTATTCCGCAGGCTGCGCGACCATCATCGAAAGCCTTACCGCACAGCTTTACTACAACAACCTCACCGCCGATACAAAGAATACGGTCAACAAAGATTATGCAAGCCACATCTGCACTAACAACGGCGACATCGAAAACGAGATCAAGCTGATTTCAAAGGATCTTGTCAACAAGGACAATCCCAACAATACAATAAAAGGCATGTACGATAAGGTGTTCGCTACTTCCAGAAACATTTTCGTCAACAAGGGTCACGACAACACAACGCTTAACAAAGCGCTCAAAATGCACGACCACACCAACGACCCCAAGGCGGACGGCATTTGGGGAGATGACAGAGGAGAAACCGCGGCGAATAATTTCAACGATAAGATCGCAAACAACGCGATCAGCTTTGAAAACGTAAAGGCGATCGCCGACTATGCCAAGGCAAAGGGCATGACTATCCGCGAGCTGCTCAACAAGAACGGATTTGACACCTCAAACCTTCCCAAAAACACCAACATCGTTACCAAAAAAGCGTTTGACGACAGCGTCAGCAAGCTTTCTGCATTCGTGATGTACAACTACCAGAAGGCTTACTACAACGGCGTCAATATCGACGCCAAGGGCGCGACCGAGCAGAAGATCCAGATCCTCGACTGCGGCATCAACGCATGGAAGTGGGAAAAGTGGAACTACATGAAGGGCGGCAACGCTTGCGTATTCCAAAACGCGTGATCAGGAAATAATATAAAAACAGCGCCGGGGCAATGCTCCGGCGTTATTTTCGCGCTGTCAAAAGGCTCCTTGACATTTTCCGCAGTCTGCAATGCTGCGGTTTACGCGGCCTTTGTTTTGGGGTGTGTATTGACTTTATCGCTGCGTTTTTTTATAATGTAAATACAGCGTTTATTCAGCATGTTCAACGGGGTGATACCATGAAAAAAGTGATTGGCGGCAAAGTATGGACAATAGCCGGCATCTGCTTTGCTATACTGCTCCTTATAGGGCTTATCGTTTACAGCGCGCAAAGCTTCCTTAAACTGGATCTGACTATTTCCAAGTCGGTCTTTCTCGAGGGCGAATACTCCGTAGACGGCGGCGAATGGAAGCCGACCAACGGCTATGACCCTATAAACGAACGCTTTCACAAGATCGTGTTCAAGGGAAAAATGTCCGATTTTGTCGATTTACAATCCGAAAATATCACGATCTCCTCGCAAAACGTGTGGTATACCCTTAAAACCGCGCAGGGCGAGCCGGTGTTTGAGCTGACCTATGTCGGCAAGGATGAGCTGCGGCAGCTTTACCTTTCGTCCGGAGCCGACCCCAACGACCCTATGTTCCAACCCGAAAATTTCGACATGGTATATAATGATGGCTACGCGTCAAAGGTAAGCTTTCCCGACACCCCCGGCTTCAAGACCGCCACGGCTTACGCTGTCACGCTGAACGGCGACGGACAGCTTGCAAACAAGGATCTGGTTTTAGAGGTCGTTAACCCTTATCCCTTCGCTGAACAGAGCTTTTCCGACTGCTTCAAGGTGATGTACAGCGAAGCCAACGGCGCTTATCTCAAATTTTTCTTCGACGTTCTGCCGCCCGTGCTGCTGTTTTTGCTGGTGTGCTTTTTCGGCATCTTCCTTTTCCCGATCGCGGGCTTTATTTTGGGCAAGGTCAATTACCAGTACTTTTCCTTCGGCGCGCTCTGTCTTTTCTGGGGACTGTTTATGACGGTGCAGCGCGCCGGCGCCTATATCAACATGTGGATAATCGACCCCGCGGTCTGCATGACTATAGTTATATTGCTGCGGTACTGCCTTTTCATCGCCATCATGTTTTATTTAAAATCCAACCTCACGGGCAGCGTTACGCGCGCCGCAGCAAACGCCGCGGCAACCGCGTATATCTTGGCGGTAATAGCGGTTATAGCGCTGCAATTCGTGTATGTCAGCGATCTTTACGCCACCTCGCAGATCATGTATTTATGCGCGGCAGCCATAATTTTGATAATCACGGCGCTGCTTATCACCGAGGCGCGGCATAACACGCGCGTCATCATGATACTTGTGTCGTGGTCGCCGTTGGCGCTTTCGATTTTGCTCGACGCCGCAAACCGTTTTTTGCGGTTCACGGATATCCATTTCTACTATTTCGGAGTTGCCGTCACTATGATCTATCAAATAGTGCATTTGGTGTTCGATCTAAGAAAGCAGTATCTCGCGTCTATCCGCTACCAGCAAATGCAGAAGGAGCTTTATGAGTCAAAGGTCCAGGTCATGGTGTCGCAGATCCAGCCGCATTTCATGTACAACGCGCTCACCTCTATTGCTATGATGTGCCAAATCGACCCCGAAACGGCGCAAGAGGCAACGGTCACCTTTGCCAAGTATCTGCGCGGCAACATGGACTCGCTAAAGCAAACCAAGCCTGTCCCGTTCGGGCAGGAGCTTGAGCATTTAAAAAAGTATTTATATATCGAAAAGCTGCGCTTCGGCAAAAAACTGAATATAGTTTATGATATCCGGGCTGTTGATTTCGTGCT
Organism: uncultured Ruminococcus sp.; assembly: GCA_902776375.1. Classification (GTDB taxonomy): domain Bacteria; phylum Bacillota; class Clostridia; order Oscillospirales; family Acutalibacteraceae; genus Ruminococcoides. Next base: position 6,678 of record CACYPV010000055.1, read on the forward strand.
TCCGCTGCTTAGCATCCAGCCGCTGGTCGAAAACGCCGTCAAGCACGGCGTAGGCATGAAAAAGCAGGGCGGCACGGTCACGATAGCCACGCGTGAAACCGAAAATTCGTATGAGGTTATCATCTCGGACGACGGCGTAGGCTTTGACGTAAACGCCGAAAAGAAGGACGACGGACGCTCGCACGTGGGAATGGAAAACACCCGCCGGCGGCTTAAGGATATGTGCAAAGGCGAGGTAAGGATAGAAAGCGTTGTCGGTCAGGGAACCACGGCAACGGTGATACTGCCAAAGGAGGGGCAAAAAAATGAAGATACTGTGTCTTGACGATGAACCGCTGGCTCTGCAAATGCTTGAGATGTGCGTAAAAAAAGTTAAGCCCGACGCCGAGGTGCTGTCTTACGACGACCAGGACGAGCTGCTTGAGGAAGCCGAAAAAAACGGCTGCGACGTGGCTTTTCTGGATATCCACATGCGCGGTATGACCGGCGTTGAGGTGGCAAAAAGGCTTAAACAAAGCAACCCCAAAATGAATATCATCTTTGTTACCGGCTTTTCCGAGTATAAGGCGGACGCTATGGATATGCACGCCAGCGGATACATTATGAAGCCGGTCACCAAAGAGGAGGTTGCGCGTGAGCTAAGCGAGCTTAGGTTCCCCGTCATCCCCAAAAACAACGCGGTGCTCAAGGTCCAGTGCTTCGGCAACTTCGATGTGTTTTTGCCCGACGGCACGCCCGTCCATTTTGACCGCAGCCGCTCCAAAGAGATCTTCGCCTATCTGGTGCACCGCCACGGCAGCTCCTGTACCACAAGAGAGATCGCGGCGGCGCTGTTTGAGGACGAGCCCTACGATAAAAACCAGCAAAGCTATGTGCAGATCTTGGTTTCCGGCATGATGAAAAGCCTTAAAAAAATCGGCGCCGAGGGCGTTATCCGCAAAAGCTACAACGCTTTGTCGGTCAATCCCGATCTGCTCGACTGCGACTATTACCGCTTTGCCGAGCTTGACGCGGGCGCGGTAAACGCATACGCCAACGAGTATATGAGCCAATATTACTGGGCGGACTTTATGTTCAACGATTTTTAAGGCTTCCGGCTAATGCGGCGCCGCAAAAGCGACCTGCTTCGTTATATTATTTTTCGCCGATTTCTTTATTTTTTTATTGATTTTTTTAAATTTCAGCTGTTTTTGTTGTTAATCTGTTATTCTCTCTGTGCTATACTGTATTCAAAGATAAAAAAGCTATTGAAAAGGAGAGATCGATAATGGCAAAAACAAAAGGTTTTAAATTCAACGTAAGGCTGTTTCTGATATTTATTCTGGGCTTTATCGTGGTGTGGATAGGCAGCGACTTCGTTTATACTACGCTTATAAGGCATTCGGGATTTGTGTTCTCCGCGGCAAGAGATTTGATGATACCGTTGCTGATAGCTGCTCCCGCCGGAGTTTTCACCCAGCTGTTATCCACTGAATAAAAGTAAAAGCACACCCGCAAAGGTGTGCTTTTTATGTTATTCGTTTATTTCATTTGACTCGTTTGCCTCGGTGGTTTCGGCTGTCTCGGCTGCTTCGGCAGCTTTTTTCTTTTTGTCCTTTATCACAAATACGATTATCAAAACCGCCGCCGCGACTATCACTACCGGAATAGCTATCAGCAATATCGTGCTTATAAGCGAATCGTCGACGCTTTTGGTGCTGTAAACATCGGGCAGCACCTTGGTGGGCGTCACCTTAGAATAGTAGTCGTCAAGGAAAGCGGTGATCGAGGCGATGTCGTAAAGATTCGAATAATCAACGTTTCCGTCCTCGCCTGCCTTGGCGGTCTCAAAATCCACCTTTGCGCCGTTCTCAATGTCTTCGCCATTTCCGTTTACCATCATCTTGAAGCCCGAAAGTGAATAGGTCACCGCGTTGGGGTAGCTCGGGTTCATAATATAGCAGGTTCCGCCGCCGCTTGTTTCGCCTACGACAGGTATCTGATACTCCTGAGCACTGCAAGGCAGCAGATTGCCGCAGGAGAAGGACTTTTTGCTGGTGAGCAGCGCAAAGTGGAATTCATAGTCCAGCTCTTTGTCCTTTTCGTCTATCACGTTGTCAAGGTTTCGGTCGACTATACCCGTGGACACCACTGAATTTCCGGTGAGCTGATTCTTAGTGTACAGGTCGTTTCTTCCGGTCATGATCGACAGCATGTACATTACCACCATGTTCGAGCCGCCGCCGTTTTGCGAAAGGTCGATCAAAAAGTTCTTCGCGCCCTTTTCCTTTGCGTAGTCAAGCGACCACTTAAAGGGAGCTACCACCTCGTCCTTGAATTCGTCGAAAACAAAAATAGCCGTGTCATTTTTTATATAGAACTCTGCGTCGTTGCCGGATTCGGGATCTTTTTCGTTTTTCCAGGTTTTAACGTTTTCAAACGACGAATAAGCGTCTGTTCTCAGCTTTACCAGAGCTTTCGAATCATCGCTTTCCTTTTTCATATTCATCAGGACTCTCGCTATAACCAGCGCGCCGGGATTGTTCTTGTCCTCAAGCGCTGCGGTTACCGCCTTTGAAAAATCCGATTCGGTCTCGTCCATCATTTTTTCGGTGTAGTGTACGCTCAGGCTGCTGTGACCGCCGTCTTCAAGCAGGTTGTCCAGCATTAGCAAGCCGATATAATAATCGGTCACGTTGCTCGACATCAAAAGAGGCTTTACGACTTGACCAAGCTCGGAATTGTTCATATAAGCGTCGAAGCCCGAGTTCTCCTTTATCAGTTTGCCGAGCTCCGATTTCGGCGGCTTTCCGAAAAAGTTATCCAAAATAAAGCACAGATCGTTGTAGGTGTAATCTATCAGATCCTTGCTGCGCGGCTTTGTGCTGTAAGCTTCGTCTGTTTCAAAATATTCGGGCAACGTGGTCGGCCAAAAATAGATCTCGCCGTTTAAATACACCGCGGAAATATATGTGTCGCAAAACAGGTTGCTCAGGGAAGTAAGCGGAAAATAAATCTTTCCGTCTACGGCTGTTATGTCGATGTTGTATTTGCCGTAATCCAAATCAAGCGCGTTTACCTCGCCCTTCATGATATTCTTTGCCTTCTTAATGTATACAGCCTCGGGCCCGTCGTTGTCCGCGTCGGTCGTTTCAATAGGCAAAAAATGCTCAAACTCTTTGCAGTGGATGGTGTCCTTTGCGGTATCTATCTCCATGGGAATGTTTGTCGAGCAGGTCACGCTGTACACGCCGTTGCCCTTTTCCGAAATCGAAAAGTCGTTGTCGAACAGCTTTCCAAGGTAATCGACAAAGCTGACATACGGTACCGACGGCATATCGTCATAAATCAGGCAGCTCAGCGTATCTTTTTTGTCCTCGCTGAACATATAAGCGGTTATTTCTTTTTGGCTGTATTTTCTTTCGGCAGCCGAAACACAGGGCGCAAGCGAGCTCGCGATGACAAGCGCCGAAACCGAGACCGCCGCGGCTTTTAGCGCGAATGAATATTTTTTCATTTTTGAACCTCCGTATTATTCATTTCCTAAAATTATACATAATTTTAGCAGGAAACGCAAGAGTAATACGGCACCAAACCGCGAATTTTCGGAAATTAAAAGGGGCGGGCTCATAACTCTTTTGAGCTTTGAGCCTGCCCCTGGCTTCTCCCAATGTGGGGACATGATCGCCCACATATATCTCGGGTAACTATTCAGAACAACAAAAAATTGTATACCTGCACAAAAGAAATTTTGATATATCTAATAGCAGGCATGCAGATGATAGAAATACAAATTGGTCGTATGCTATGCTCTCCAGAGACACTAAAAACGCCTCTTAAAAATCAGGTTCGTCAAAATGT
>CACYPV010000056.1 GCA_902776375.1 uncultured Ruminococcus sp.
CGGTTTTAGGGGTTTCAGCTTTTCCGCCCTGTCCGTTTCTCGGGGACGTCGGCTGCTTTTCCTAAATTTCACGTGTCCATTTTATGGGGTATAGTTTACCCTTCACTATTCACTATTCACTATTCACTATTCACTATTAACTAAAAAAGAGCGCCCCTTGCGGAGCGCCCTTGAAATGTTTGGTTATTAACTTAGTTGTTAGCGGAAACGATGGTTCCGTTTGACATAAGCATTGCGCCGGTGTTGCCAATGCCCTCTGTATGCTCAGCAAGGTACTTCTGTACGCAGGTTACGTCGAGAATGGAAACTCTGCCGTCGCCGTTTACGTCAGCAAGCTTATCCTGATCCTCGGTGAACTGCTCAAGCTCAATACCTCTGCGCTGAATAAGAGTGGCGTCTTCGATAGTAACTTGGCCGTCGCCGTTTACGTCGCCCATGATGCCGACCTCTTCGGCCTCGTCATATTCGATAGTAAGGGTGAACTTCGCGCCTTCCTTGGTGGTGAAGTCAAATTCAGTCAGGTCGAGCTGTACCTTTACGGTGCAGACGTCATCTGTATCGAAGGTGATGTTGTCGCCGTTGTAAACCGCTGCGGTCTCAACGCCGCTGTCTTCGAACGCGCCGCCAAAGTTGTGGGTCCATGCGCCGTCGATAGCAAACTTGATCTGACGCTCAAAGCCGTCGGGTACATCTGCAAATTCGATCTCCCAAACGTCATCGGCGATCTTGGTCATCTCGTTTGCTGCGTATGCGGGATCCCAAGCTGCGCCGTTGAGCCAGAAGCCTTCGCCGTTACCGACTGCGTATACGGTATCATACTCAAACGTGGTAATGACTTCTACGATGTCGCCTGTTACTTCAACATATGCGGGATCTTCATCAACAGCAGGATGATAAATAACTGTGAAGGTACCTGCATCAGTCAAGTTAAAGGTTACATTGTTGCCGGTCAGGTCGCCGATCCATTCTGCGTCGTTTACTACAGCCTTCAGCTGAACTGCGGAGTAAGCCTTCTCAACAGTGTATTCCTTGGTGTAGGTGCCGTCAGCCTGCTTTGTCATCAGGTTGTCTTCGAGAACGGTATCCTCTTCCCCTGCGGGAGCAGTGGTCTCTTCAACTGCCTCGGTAGTTTCTTCAACAGCCTCGGTGGTCTCTTCAACAGCCTCGGTGGTCTCTTCAACAGCCTCAGTTGTCTCTTCAACAGCCTCGGTGGTCTCTTCAACTGCCTCGGTTGTTTCTTCAACAGGCTCGGTGGTTTCTCCTTCCTCGTCATACTCGATGGTAAGGGTGAACTTCGCGCCTTCCTTGGTGGTGAAGTCGAACTCTGTCAGGTCGAGCTGTGCCTTTACGGTGCAGATATCGTCAGTATCGAAGGTGATGTTGTCGCCGTTGTAAACCGCTGCGGTCTCAACGCCGCTGCCTTCGAACGCGCCGCCGAAGTTGTGGGTCCATGCGCCGTCGATAGCAAACTTGATCTGACGCTCAAAGCCGTCGGGAACGTTGTCGAAGCTGATTTCCCATACGTTCTCAGCGATCTCGTTCAACTCGTTAGCTGCGTAAGCGGGATCCCAAGCTGCGCCGTTGAGCCAGAAGCCTTCGCCGTTACCGACTGCGTATACGGTATCATACTCAAACGTGGTAATGACTTCTACGATATCGCCTGTTACTTCAACATAAGCGGGATCATCACCAACAGCAGGATGATAAATGACAGTGAAGGTGCCTGCATCGGTAAGATTGAAGGTAACATTGTTGTCAGTCAGATCGCCGACCCAAGCCGTACCGTTTACTACAGCCTTCAGCTGAACTGCGGAGTAAGCCTTCTCAACAGTGTATTCCTTGGTGTAGGTGCCGTCAGCCTGCTTTGTCATCAGGTTGTCTTGCCTCGGAACCTGCTACGAGAACGGTTACAGGCTCTTCGGGCATTGTGATAGTGATCGTAGCGGAGATAACGCCGTCGTTGAGCGCGGTCTGGGTGTCGAATGTAGCTGTTGATTCAGGGGGGAATGTCATGCCTACGGAAGTTTCTTCATTCAGAACATAGCCTTCCTCTGCAGCTACATCAAATGTAAGGGTGTAAACTCCTTCATAAGCGAAAGTCTCGTCAGCGGGAGTGATAGCGATGTTGCTTACGGTGAAGCCTTCGCCGTCACAAGTGAAGTCTTCAGCAGTGGGAAGAGCTTCGCCGGGTGAGAATACTTTCTCGGTCTGAACATTGACGTCAGTGATGGGTGTCGGAGGCTGAGCATCTGTGGTGTAAGTCTTTGTAGCTTCAATAGTGCCTGCCTCGGTAAGGGTAACGCTGTCAAATAAGCCGTTGCCCAGTGTGGCGGTGGTGTCCGCGGTGAACGCGTAACCATCAGCGGGTGTGAAGGTAACGGTCAGGGTGTAGGTGGTTTCATAAGCCGCAGTTTCATCAGCGGGAGCCCATGCAGCTGCTACGCTGTAGGTATCGTCGCCGCCTGTAACTGTAGGCATAGCCTCGGGAGCTGTGACGTCGCCGGAGATATTAGCCGCAACAGAATCAATGTTTGTTACTACGGGCTCGTTAGGAAGGTTCAGTCTTTCTCTTACGAGGTCGAAGTCCGGATACTTAACGGTCTTGGTCTGCTCAACGTCGCCCTCCATCGTGGTGGTAGTGATCGAGGTGTATCTGTATACATCCTTCAATGTGCCGTCGGACTTGAGGTCGTCAACGCCGTCAACATGCTCATAGTGAACAGCATCGGGACTGTCGTGGAGCTCGCCGAACTTTTCTACATACATGTCGTAAACGTCCTGAGCGGTCGTGCCGAATCTAGTGAGGACCGGCTCGATCTTCTTCCATGAGAAGGAAGGCTCGTTTACGGGGTTCGTCAGATAAGTCTGCAGCGCGTTAGCCATCTCGAGAGACGCGGGCGTGTTGCCGGGGTTGATACCGTCGATGTAAGCACAAAGGGTAGAAACCTTTCTCAGCGGAGCGCCTACGCCGTTATCGGAGTGCGCGAGATAGTCGATTTTCTGAGAGTTCGCGGTATTCTCACGAACAACTGCAGGCTCGTCAACCTTATAGGTGTGCTGCAGCAGCGACTTGTTGAAATACAGGTCGCAGGTCTGATAGCCGTCGGTGTTGGGCTGAAGCAGGTCAGCCTGACCGGCGTTAGCCTTGGTAGAGAACAGGATACCATACTCGGCACCGTCTTCCATTTCGCCTTGTCCGCTCTCGGTGATATCGAAGTAAACTGTTTTGGAGCCGGCGGTGTCCATATACGTACTGGTAGAAGGAGCCTCCCATGCTCTTGTCTTTACTTCGTTCTCGTTACCGTAGATAGCGTAGTAGTTGCAGAATACGTTAGTTGTCCACTTTTTAGTGTTACGCTTAACACCTTTAAGAGGACCCCAAACGGTGTCAGGAAACTGGAAGTAAACGATCTGATGACCTTTGGCGATACGCTGTGCAGCGGTATCTACGCCGGTCGCTTCAGAGTCAACTTCAGCAGCAGAAACTGCAGCCATGCTAAAGCACGAAGTTGCCATCAAGCCTGTGAGTATCAGACTCATGACCTTTGATGATTTTCTCATCGTAAATTCCTCCTTTTTGATAATAACTCATATTTTGAGTAATTACATTATATATTAAAATATTTATTTTTACAAGTGCTTTTTGGAAATTTTGTAACGAAATTTTAATTTTTTTGCCTGCGCCCGGCTTTGGCTTATCCGCATGGTGATTTATGGATAATATTACCGTATGTTTACTATAGTACTGACGTTTATAATAGGGATAACACTTATAGCGTTCATCGGTTTTCAGTTGACAAAATGAGCATAAATATAGTATTATATAGGTGTAGTAAAATCACACAAAAAGGAGGCATCAACATGAAAAAAATCAGCAAAATCGCGGCAAAGATAATGGCGTTAACGCTTACGCTCTGCCTGCTAATCGGGGCATTCCCGGTATTTGGCGCGTCGGCTGCCGAAAACTACGCTCTTACATTTTCATGCAATATTGAAAACGCGATCGTAAGAGAGATAAACAACCGCACGACTGCCGGCTCAGGCGAAACAGTGCGTATAGTGGTGATCCCGCCCGATGAAGAGGGCTGGGTAATCGAATCTGTAAGCATTACCGACACCACGAACGACAAACCCGTCAGCTTCACTCAGCAGGGAATGTTTTTGGGCGGGATCGTGTACAGCTTTGAAATGCCCAAAGGAAACATCAATGTGAACGCGATCCTTGCCGCCGACACAAATAACGGCTATCATCTGATACACGCCACCTACGCGCACGGCACTGCCAAGGTACAGGTAAATAACAAAGGAGGCATAGGGCGGTCGACCATCCTCGCAAAGGAAGGCGATACGATAAGAGTATTCAGCCAATCGCCCGACGAAGGCTATCAGCTGAAAGAAGAATCCTATTACGAAACAGCGAACGGCTATAGAAATAATATCCGGGAAAACGATGCGTTCACCATGCCCGGGTGCGACGTTTACCTCAATGTTATCTTCACCATGGTATACGATATTTCCATCGCCGTCATCGGCGGCACCGCCTTCGCGAGCTACGATATGCCGTTTGTTTCGAACGCGGACGCTGTTACTCAGGCAGCTGAAAACGAGTATTTCTATATTCACATGAAGAACGATGATGACCACACCACGGTAAACACCCTCAGGGTCGTTACCGCTTCGGGAGTACAATTGAAAGCTAACAAAGACGGGTCTTACCGTATGCCCGCCGAGCCGGTTTCGGTTTCGCTCACCTATTATAAGAATTATTATGACCTCACCTATTCCGCCGAGCACGGAACGGTCAGCGGGATCACCTCCGCCGCCCCGTATTTGAAGATCAATTTAAGCTGCGAGCCCGACGCGGGCTGCCTGCTGCAGGAGCTTTACTACATCTACACGCCCTATGCGGGTATGGACGAGGTCAAAACAAATATCGACCCCGACGGCGATCTCAGCTTCTATATGCCCGAGGCGGACGTCACGGTCACGGCGGTATTCACCCAAGGGCGCACCGTCGAATGGCTCAACGGAGACGGCGGCATACTCGACCTGAAGACCTACGCCGAGGGCAATCCCGAACCGACCACCGACAAAACTCCCACAAAGGACGCCACATGGGAATGCTCCTACGAATTCGCGGGCTGGAGCGCCCCCGCCTACTACACCGGTAACCTGACCGTTTACCGGCCGATCTTCACCAAAATATACACCGTCAACATCGCGAGCGGCACGGCGGAGCCTTCAAAGGCTGCGGCGGGCACGCTGATCACCCTCATCCCCGGCGAAGCGCCTTACGGCAAGCGCTTAGTCGGCTGGCAGGCGGATGAAAACGACGTTGAGTTCAACGGCAACACCTTCATCATGCCCGAGCACCACGTTTCGGTCGGCGCTGTATACGAGAACAAAAAGACCCCCGATGTTTCGCTTGACAGCACCGACAGCAATGGCTACGAAGGCAAGCCTTTAATGATAGGCGGCACGGTCACGTATAACGGCGAGCCGATCGGCAACTGCGATATCACGGTCACCGTCAGCAGCGGCGGCCCCAACGTCGAGGACGCGATAAGCTACGATATCCCCGTGGAAGACGGCGCGTTCAGCCTTGAAATAAACGGCTTATCGGCGGGCAGATACAATATTTGGGCGGAGTTTGCCGGCAACGACGAATACATGAATACGCTGACCTCGACCTCCGTCACGGTTTACGGCGTTTCAATGGCTTATCTGGAGGGCGTTTACAGCGAGCCCTACGCCAAGCGCAGCTACGACTACGGCGAAGCGCTCGACGTCGAAAATCTTTACATTTGGATCTATTGGATGGACGCCACCGAGGAATTTGTTCCCGTGACCGCCAACATGGTCAGCGGCTATGACAGCGCAAAAACCGGCTGGCAGACACTCACGATCGCCTGCCCCTACCCCACCGACGACGAGCTGACCTACGACGTTTACGTCAGCAGCCCCGTCCTCGGCGACGCGAACGGCGACAGGAAGGTGGATATCCGCGACGTCACCGCAATTCAAAGGCACCTCGCCGAGTTCAAGCTTCTTGACGGCGCCAGGCTGCTGTCCGCCGACGTCGACGGCGACGGATATATAACCGTAGCCGACGCCACGGCTTTGCAGGAATATTTTGCGGAATTTGACACGGAGTATCCCATCGGCTCGCTGATAATCACTTGACCGAAAAAAGCGATAAAACTCGCTACATAGTACGCAAAAAAATCAAAATAGGGTCTTGACAGACGCTCACGGTTATTTTATAATGATAGCACGTTGCAACGCTAAAGCGTTTATAGGAATACAAACTTTGTTGAGGAAACGTTATGAAAAAAGCTCTTAACTTAAACAACAACTTCAGCTTTACATTCAACTTTACTTGGTTTAACACAAGTAGAGTCGATTTGCTATGCTGAAAATGTGGAGTTAAGAATTATAAATTCATTCACATCGGGTGTGGCGCTTCGACCAAGGCGCCGCACCCTTTTTGTTTTCTCAAATAATTCATCTAATTCATTCAAAGAAAGGAATAATTATGAAACGTTATTATCAACCCGAAGTCGAGACCGCCTCTTACGAGGAGATCAGACAGATCCAAAATGAAAAAATCGTAAAGCAGGTGCGTTACGTCTACGAAAACGTACCCTACTACCGCAACCTGATGGAGAAAAAGGGAGTTACCCCCGACGACATCAAGAGCGTTGACGACATCAAAAAGCTGCCGTTCCTCTCGAAGGACGACCTCAGAGAAGCCTATCCCTACGGGCTGCTCGGCACCGACCTCAAAAACTGCGTGCGCATCCAGTCCACCTCCGGCACCACGGGCAAACGCGTCGTTGCCTTCTACACTCAAAAGGACATCGACATGTGGGAGGAATGTTGCGCCAGAGCCATCGTCGCGGCCGGCGGCACCGAGGAAGACGTTGTTCAGGTCTGCTACGGCTACGGTCTGTTCACCGGCGGCCCCGGACTCAACGGCGGCTCCCACAAGGTCGGCTGTCTGACGCTCCCGATGTCCTCGGGCAACACCGACAGACAGATACAGTTCATGATGGATCTGCAATCCACTATCCTCTGCTGCACCCCGTCCTACGCCGCCTACATCGGTGAATCGCTCGCCGAGCAGGGCTACAAGCCCGAGGACAACAAGCTCAAGGCGGGCATTTTCGGCGCCGAGCCGTGGACCGAGGAAATGCGGCAGGAGATCGAAAAGAGCCTCGGCATTAAGGCTTACGACATCTATGGTCTGACCGAGACCTCCGGCCCCGGCGTAGCCTTCGAGTGCGAAGAGCAGACAGGAATGCACATCAACGAGGATCACTTCTACGCCGAGGTCATCGACCCCAAGACCGGCGAGGTGCTCCCCGACGGCGAAAAGGGCGAGCTGGTGTTCACCTCTCTCGACAAAGAGGGCTTCCCCCTGCTGCGCTACCGCACAAAGGACATCTGCATACTCTCACGCAAAAAATGCTCCTGCGGCAGGACCCACGTCAAGATGACCAAGCCGCTCGGCAGGTCGGACGACATGATGATAATCCGCGGCGTGAACGTATTCCCCAGCCAGATCGAGGCGGTGCTCCTGAAAGAGGGTTACCCGCCGAACTATCAGATCGTTGTCGACCGCGTAAACAACTCCGACACCTTCGATATCTATGTTGAATGTACGCCCGCAATGTTCTCGGATATTATTGCCGACATGCAGGCTAAGGAAAAGAAGCTCAATCTCGCCATGCGCTCAATGCTCGGCATCGGCCCGAAGATCCACCTCGTCGCGCCCAAAACCATCGCGCGTTCCGAGGGCAAGGCTGTAAGAGTCATCGATAAGCGCAAACTGCACTAAGGAGGAAAAACTATGGCTATCACTCAATTATCCGCATTTCTCGAAAACACATCCGGCACGCTCTGCGACGCGCTCACAACACTCACCGAAGCGGGCGTGAACATCCGCGCGCTCAGCGTAGCCGACACAAAGGATTTCGGCATTCTGAGGATCATCGTATCCGACATCGAAAAAACCAAAGCCGCCCTCAGCAACGACACGCTGGTGAAGGAGACCCCCGTTATCGCCGTTAAAATGAACGACAAAACGGGAGCTTTAAAAGAAGTGCTGAGCATCTTCAAGGCTGAGAAGATAAACGTAGAGTACGTCTACGCCTTCACAGGCTCGGCACAGGGCGACGCCTACGTAGTGCTCAGGGTCGACGAGCTCGAAAAAGCCGAAACTATCCTCGCCCAAAACAACATAAAGACCCTAAACGACAGCGACATCACCGATTATCTGAAATGATCATAAAGCTTGACCGCTTTGCTTCGGCAGAGCGGTCTTGTTATATTTACCGTTAATATTTTTGTAATTTGACTTTGTGTTTTTGATGTATTATACTTATAATAACAATATAAAAAGGAAAGAAGGCTTGAAATATGGAATCTAAAAACAATTCAAATGTCCGCAATTACCTGACTTATCCAAAGCAGTTCTCACCGTACACGTGGTATAAGCCTATTCTTGTTACGCTCATCGGCATTGGATTTCTTTTGGTTTTTTTCATTGTCCTCACTATAATCGGCTTAGTGTTTGCGGCTAATCAGGGCTACAGCTCAAAGGAATTCTTTGAATCTATGAGCGGCGGATACGACGGATTTGACGCATACTCCCCCATCGGAGCGCTCATGTCGCTCGGCTCGGTCGTGGCGTTCATCCCTGCGCTTATGATCGCCAACAGACTTATCAACAGCCGTCCCTTCTCCTCATATTCTTCATCAAGAGGCGGATTCAACTTTGTTGAGTTTTTCAAGAGCCTGGCTGCGGCAATTGTATTTTTGGGGATCCCGTTAACTGTTTATTCACTTCTTACAGAGGTGCACACCGGTATAAATAAGTTTACGGCATTAGGATTTATCATCTGCACGATCTTAGCGCCGCTGCAGTGTGTCGCCGAGGAATATGTTTTCCGCGGTCACTTGATGCAGATGTTCGGCTCGTGGATCAAGATCCCGGTCATTCCGATTATTCTTCAGACTATTTGCTTCGCCTTAGCGCATCCTTACAACATAGTAGGCGTGATCTCAGTAGCCATTCTCGGCTTGATACTCGGATTCTGCGCGTATTTCACCAAAGGCCTTGAAGCAAGCTCCGCTCTGCATATCGTAAACAATATGGTCGCCTTCTATTTGACCGGATTCGGAATAGGCAAAGTTTCCACCGACGTAGATTATGGCTCCTTGATTTTTGTGACCGTTTGCGGAGGACTTTATCTTGCGTTTATGATTTTCGCAAGCAAAAAGCTCGGCTGGTTCAGCAAGGTCAAAAAGGACGACGCCGCTGAATTCAACACAAAAATCGAAGCCCGCAATCAGGCAAAAGCAAAATAAAAAACAGTAATCTTTGACCCGGCTCCCGAAAGTCAGACCAAAAATCTGACCCTCAGACAACCGGGTCATTTTTTCGCGCCGAGCTTTTGTATAATTCAAGATTCAAAATTCATAATCAGACTAATACCGGTTGCAAACATTGTTTCTTAGTGTTATGATATTATAAGAATAAGTGTTCATTTTACAGCAAAAAACGAAGTGCCGGGGGCGGTGATTTTTATGACAGCGGATAAGCATGAAGTGTTGAAACAATTTTTTGGTTACAGCTCTTTTCGTAACGGGCAAGAAGAAATAGTCGACACTTTGCTTTCGGGACGAGATGTTCTTGGAATAATGCCCACAGGCGCGGGAAAATCACTGTGTTATCAAATCCCCGCAATTATGATGAACGGGATCACCATTGTTATTTCACCTTTGATCTCTTTGATGAAGGATCAGGTCAATGCATTGGTTCAACAGGGAGTCAGCGCGGCATATCTTAACCGTTCTCTGACTGATGCGCAGTATAATAAAGCTCTCTATAACGCCGGGATGGGAAAATACAAAATCATCTATGTCGCTCCCGAAAGGCTTGAATCCGGCTCGTTTTTACGGTTTGCAATGAGTGTGGAAATATCGCTGATCGCCGTTGACGAGGCTCATTGCGTATCGCAATGGGGACAGGATTTTCGCCCGAGTTATCTGAATATAAACACGTTCATCTCAAAACTGAACCACCGCCCGGTGATCGGCGCCTTCACCGCGACTGCCACCGAAGAAGTAAAAAATGATATTGTCCGGTTATTGAATCTGTATGATCCTTATAAAGTTACTACGGGCTTTGACCGTCCGAATCTGTTTTTCTCTGTTCTAAGACCCCAAAACAAATCAGCAAAGCTGCTCGAACTCATCAAGGAAAGAAAAAATCAATCCGGTATCGTCTATTGCTCAACGCGCAAAAATGTTGAGAAGGTCTGCGATCTGCTCAATAAAAACGGGATATCCGCTACGCGCTACCACGCAGGACTGGAGGATGAAGAACGCGTTAAGAATCAAGATGATTTTGTCTATGACCGCAAAAACGTGATGGTGGCGACAAACGCCTTTGGCATGGGTATCGACAAATCCGACGTGCGCTTTGTCATACACTACAATATGCCGAAAAATATAGAAAGCTATTATCAAGAGGCCGGCAGAGCCGGACGTGACGGCGAGAACGCAGACTGTATTTTGCTATACTCAAAAGCTGATGTGAGTACCTGCAAATACTTTATAGATAATATTGAAGACAACAATGATCTATCGCAAGAGCAAAAAGAGTTTTTCAGGCAGAGAGAAGAAGAACGCTTGAAACAAATGGTGTTTTACTGTACAACAAGTGACTGCCTGCGCGGATATATGCTGAGGTATTTCGGCGATGAATACAAGGATTCCTGCGGCAAATGCTCAAATTGCCTGACTGAATATGAAACCGTTGATGTTACCGTTGAAGCCCAAAAGATACTTTCCTGCATCATAAGGACAGGGCAGCATTACGGCACAAAAATGATAACCGACATTCTGCGCGGAGTATCTTCAGACATAATAAAGAAAGCGAAGCTTGACCGTCAGTCGACATTTGGAATAATGAAGAACGTCAAGGCGACAGAAATAAAATACATCATCGAAAAACTCGAAGAACAAGAGTATATAATCTCCGTAGGCGCAGGAAAACCGATTTTGCACGTAACTGAAATGAGCTATCCCGTATTGAGAGGTAACGCGAATGTCAAAATACGCAAAGCAAAACAGTTAAAAACAAAAGTTCAAAAAACAGAGATACATTCTGTTGATCCGGAATTGTTCGACGCGCTAAAGGTAGTTAGAACGTACTTCGCAAAGAAAAGAGGCGTACCTGCTTTTGTTATCTTTTCCGACGCTGCCCTCGCCGATATGTGCAGAGTAATGCCGACAACGGAAGCTGAATTTCTATCGGTCAGCGGCGTCGGCGCAAACAAGCTCGAAAAATACGGCGAAGCGTTTATGAGGGTGATAAAAAAATACAAACCCGACAAAAATGGCAAACAGCCATTTGCAATAGAAGCTGAAAATCTAAATGGTTTTGAGTATTCCGACGCTCCTATACCTATATCCGAAATCACAGCAAGAATAAATGCACTTAGCAAAGGCAATAACCGCAAAAAGCTGAAAGCAACTGACATAACGGAATGGCTGCTTGAAAATGATTATCTTAGAATAGCGGAGATCAACGGTCAAAAATACAAGCTGCCAACGCCTCAAGGCAAGAAGCTTGGGCTGTCAACAGAAACCCGCGTAAACAAAGAAGGGCTATGGTATAAAATCGTTCTATACAATCAAGCTGCGCAGGAGTTTATCGTCAAAAATGCAATTCCAAAGATTAGGGTGTATTATTAACTACATAAGATCATCACATTACTAAACCACAAATCCAAAACAGGCTCAGTGAATTTTCCGTTGCACCGAGCCTGTTTTCATTATATATTATTCAATGTTTATTGCTATTTCGTTCACGTATAATAGAAACCATCCTGAAAGGGGTGGTTTTCTATTATGTCTCCTTTCTTCAAGATAGTTATACAGACAGGAGTAGCTACCTGTTGTATAAT
>CACYPV010000057.1 GCA_902776375.1 uncultured Ruminococcus sp.
TCTTAGACAGCATACTTTGAAATTGAATTGAACCGCCGTATGCCGAACGGCACGTACGGTGGTGTGAGAGGGCGGAATTATTCCGCCCTACTCGATTTTATTAAGCTTTAGTAATGATTAAATCACGCATTACGCATTATTGTTGTTATCCCTTTACCGCGCCGGCTACAACGCCTTCGATGATGTATTTCTGGCAGGCGAAGTAGAAGACGATGATGGGCAGGATACTCAGAATGATGAGCGCCATAAGCACGGTGGTGTCCTGATGTCCGAAGCCTTGGTTGAGGTATTGGATGTGTATCGGGATCGTTTTGAACGACTTGATATCCAAGGTTTTGTAGGGGAGGAGGAAGTCGTTCCATATCCACATGGTTTCGAGGATCGCTACCGATACGAAGGTGGGCTTCATTATGGGGAGCACTACCTGGAAGAAGGTGCGCAGGGGACCCGCGCCGTCAACGTCGGCAGCCTCCTCGATCTCTATCGGTATCGATTTTACGAATCCCGAGAACATGAACACAGCCAAGCCCGCGCCAAAGCCCAGATAGACTATCATCAAAGTCCAAGGCGAGTTTAGCTTGAGCACGTCAGCGGTGCGCGAAAGCGTAGCCATAACTACCTGGAACGGGACTACCATCGAGAAGATGCAGAGGTAGTAGATTATCTTGCACACGAGTGTGTTTGAGCGCTGGATGTACCACGCGCACATCGAGGTGCAAATGAGGATAAGCACTACCGAGGTGATCGTGATCAGGAAGCTCCAGAGGATGGAGTAGCCGATGGGATAGTCGCCGAACATAAAGCCGTCGATATAGCTTTTGAGCCCGTTGAAGGTCTCGGCGTTCGGAAAGTCGAAAAAGCCCTTATCGGTGATCGCCGAATTGACCTTAAAGGAGTTCATCAGCACCAGGAAGATCGGCATTACATAAAATACCGAAACGATGGCGAAGATCACGGTGAGTATTATCATACCCGGGGTTTGCTTTTTATGTACCTTTGGTTCCTTGCGCTTTTTTGAAGCGGCAACCTTAGCAGTTGCGTCAGCCATTATGCCTGCACCTCTTTTCTCCTGGTGAGCCAAAGCTGTACCAGCGAAACGACTACGACTATCAGGAAGAAGATGATACCTTCAGCCTGACCTATTGCGGTCGTTTTCATATTTTCATAGTGCCGGACGATATTGTGGGCTATCAGTTCCGTTTGAGGTATGCCGTCTACGATAGGCTGGCCTCCGGTGAGTACCAGGTTTTGATCGTAAAGCTTGAATGAGTTGGTCAGGGTCAGGAAGGTGCAGATGGTGATAGAGGGCATCATCATCGGCAGCGTAACATTGGTAAGCAACTGCCGCTTGTTAGCGCCGTCGATTTTAGCTGCCTCGTACAGATCCGAGGGCACGCTTTGGAAGCCCGCTATGTAAATGATCATCATGTAACCCGCTTGCTGCCAACACATCAATATCACAAGTCCCCAGAAGCCCCAGCCCGCGTTTGTAGTCAGGGTGGTTCCGAAGTGGACAAGGATAGCGCCGAAGATCTTTTTCCAGATAAAGCCCAAGACGATACCGCCGATAAGGTTAGGCATGAAGAACACGGTACGGTACATGTTTGAACCGCGAATACCTATTGTAAGCGCATAGGCTACAAAGAACGCGATCAAATTTATCAGTACCACGTTTACAACTACGAACAACGCAGTGTACCAAATCGAGCGGACGAACGACTCATTCTGAAAAGCCTTTACATAGTTGTCAAAGCCGACAAAATCCTTGACCTTGGTTATTACCTTAAAGTCAAAGAACGAAAGGCGGATACCGTTGATGAACGGATAAATAAAGCCTATGCAGAACGCGGCGAAGGTAGGAAGAACAAAAATAAGCGCATACAGTTTTCTTTTTGGTTTCCTAAACATAATATGTGCCTTTCTTTAAACATAAAGGGAGGCGAAGCCGCCCCCCTTCCATTAATCAGTGTTTAGTTTTGTTTATCAGCCGTTGTTCTTAGCATACTCGCTTGCCCAGCCGTCTACGAATGCCTTCTTAACAGCATCCCAGTCGCCTGTGCCTGCAGCGTACTGAGTAAGAGCAGAGCCTACGCCGTTTTTCCAGTCCTCAGAGGGCATGGTGGTGAAGTTCCACGAAACGGGCTTTTTGCCTGCTGCGGTCAGATCGGTGTCGATCTTAACGAATACGTTCTTAGCTTCCTTAGCGTTCTTGAAGGGGATTACAAAGCCCATAGTCTCAGCCAGATCGGTTGTGCCGGTCTCGCTGGTAACGCACCAGTTGAGGAAGTCGATGGTAGCAGCGATGTCGTTCTTGTCAGCTTCGCTGTTTACGCACCAATAGTTCTCGGAACCTGTGCACAGACCCTGGTTAGCCTCGTCGCCTACGCCGATGTAGATCGGGAGCATGCCGAGATCTTCGTCCTTAAGGCCGCCCTCGGTGATCGCGCCGTATTCCCAAGTACCGTTCTGGAAGAACACTGCCTCGCCCTTGATGAACTCGGTCTCAGCGTCAGCGCCGGTCTTGGTGGAGAGCTGGGTCTTGTTAGC
The DNA here is from genome assembly GCA_902776375.1 of uncultured Ruminococcus sp. Taxonomy (GTDB): domain Bacteria; phylum Bacillota; class Clostridia; order Oscillospirales; family Acutalibacteraceae; genus Ruminococcoides. Next base: position 2,548 of record CACYPV010000057.1, read on the forward strand.
AGTGGAATCGGTGATGTAAAGATCCCACATGTTCTTGTAGTTCTCAAGATATGTACCCTTGATAGCGTCGGTGGAGGTGATGCCTTCATCCTGATACTCGAAGTAGATGGGAAGGTTAGCAAGGTGGGTCTTGAATCTCCAGTCGGAGGAAGGATCCATACCTGCGGAAGTGAATGCGCCCTTAACGCCCAGAGCGTCCTTGTTAGCCTGGATCTCGTCGGCAACAGTCTTTAACTTCTCAAAGCTGTTGATCTCGTCGATGCTCTTAACGGTAGCAAAATCGGAATCGCAGTACTTCTGGAGGAGGGTCTTGTTGTAGATGATGCCGTAGGACTCGATTACATAAGCGACACCCTTAACTGCATCACCATCTGTGAGCGCGTAATCCTGAGAGGTCAGGTTAGCGAAAAGCTCGGTGCCTTTGAGGTCGTAGCAGAAGTCGCTCCAGTTAGAGAGGCCAACGGGGCCGTTGACCTGGAACAGAGTAGGAGCGTCTGTCTTTGTCATTTCGGTTGCGAGTGTGGTTTCGTAGGTGCCTTCAGCCGCAGTTACTACGGTTACGGGGATACCTGTTTCTTTGGTGTACTTTTCAGCAAGCGCCTTCCAAGCGTCGCCCTGCTCAGGCTTGAACTGCAGGTAATAAACCTTGCCGGCCTTGGGGTCGCCGGGGAGATCAGCTACAGAAGCGTCGTCAGCCTTTGAGCCGCTTTCAGCCTTGGAGCTGGTGTCGGAATCTGCCTTAGAGCTGCTTGAGCCGCCGCAGCCCGCCAGAGCGGTGCCTGCCATCAGAGCAGTCAGCAGAAAAGCCGCTGCTCTTTTGAGATGTGTCTTTTTCACGTCAATCACCTTTTCTAAATATATTTACCCGTTATTTCGCATCGGGCATATGCGGGGGAGATATACTCCTCTCCTTGTACATATAATACCACTATTTGTATAAAAAATCAATAGTATTTTTGTATAAAACGCAAAAGATTTTATTTATCTTCGTACTCATTTGCAGTTTTTGGAGAACATAAAAAACGCAAATTATAGCAGCGCGTTAAAAAACATATTGAAAAACGCGTCGGTTTTTGGTATTATAAAAATTACAGAAACCAAAGGAGCATAATATGGACAAGTTTAAAAATTCTTCGTTCGCTGTCTTTTTTCGCAAATTCCCCTCGCTGATAGTCGCGGGGTTGATCTATTCGGCGATATTGGCGTTCTTCATGTCGTTGTCGATACTTATCGGCAGGCTTACGGGCTTTTACAATATAATAGTATGCAGTTTGGGGCTGATACCCGCAAATCTGTTTTTGCCGGGACTTGTCATGGTTGTCAGAAAATACGCGGTCGAAAAGGAATTCGTGCCCGTTGTCAAGCTGTTTTTTTCGGCGGTCAGGGCTAATATAAAGCAGTTTATCTTTCACAGCTTTATGATATATTTCGTCATAACCTGCTCCACCTTCGCCATAATCTACTACGGCTTAGGCGCGTTCGCGGGCGCGGTGTTCAGCATGGTGTTCATCATCTATTTGCTTTTTGTGATGATACTCACCATTGCGCTGTTTTACCTGCCGCTTATGGCGGTCACATACGAGCTGCGCTTCCGCGACCTTTACAAGAACGCGATGATCCTAGTGTTCGCGGCTCTGCTGCGCAACCTTGCGGCGCTCGGCTACGCGCTGGCAATAAGCGCTGCGGCGTTTTTGGCGTTCCTGTATACCGACGGAGTCGTGCGGTATATCGTGCTTGGAATAATAACGGCGCTTTGCCCGCTTTTGATAAACTACGGCGTTATCTCTATAATCGCAAGAAGCGTTCAGGACAACGTAGGTCCCTTTGTCGGCGTTGAGCCCGTGTCGAAGAACAAGACCACCGACGAGGACAAGGAGGCGGCGATGCACGTCGATTCCGACGACGACTATGTTTTTGTGAACGGTAAAATGATAAAAAATCCAAATAAGGAGGCAAAACAATGAACGAGGTTTATGAATTCTTAAAGAAGGCGCGCACCTACTATCTGGCGACTATGGAGGGCGATCAGCCGCGCGTGCGCCCGTTCGGCACAGTCGATCTGTATGAGGGCAGGCTCTATATACAGACGGGCAAATCCAAGAAGGTATCGCATCAGCTTCAGGCAAACCCCAAAGCTGAGCTCTGCGCGTTTTTGGACGGCAAGTGGCTGCGCGTATCAGGCACGCTTGTGCGCGACGACAGGGTAGAGGCAAAGGCGCACATGCTCGATAATTACCCCGAGCTAAAGGCGATGTATTCGGCTGACGACGACAACACCGAGGTGCTGTATTTCAAAGACGCCGAAGCGACCTTCTCGTCCTTCACCGAAACGCCCAGAACAATAAAATTCTAAAAAAGAAAAAAGGTTGGTTTATCGCCAACCTTTTCTTTTATAAAACATGCTGAGATACCGAGCGGGAATGTCTCAAATGTAAGGCAGAAACATATTTAAGAATCATCTAGCTTCTAGCATCTAGCATCTAGCTTCTATCCTCAAATTCTTTAAGCTTTTTGTTGAGCAGCGCGACGGGCAGACCTACCACATTGTAGTAGTCGCCCTTGATCTGCTTGACAAGCAGCGCGCCCTTGCCTTGAATTCCGTAGGCGCCCGCCTTATCGTTCGGCTCGCCGGTGTCGATGTAGGCGCTGATCTCCTCGTCGGTGAGGGGATAAAACTCCACCTCGGTTATCTGCGAGAATGAAATGATCTCATCGTCCCTGCAAATCGCGCAGCCCGTTATGACATGGTGCGTCTTGCCCGAGAGCATTTTAAGCATCTCGAACGCCGACTTGTCGGAGCTGGGCTTGCCGAGCATCATATTGTTGATGAACACCCCCGTGTCGCAGCCGATAATGGTGTCGCCGGGGTGTATTTTGTTTACGCATTCCGCTTTGCGCCGCGCAAGGTATTCGGGCATTTTGCCGAGGGGGATGTTCTCGTCGATACCCTCGCCGATGTCCGCCGGCTCTATCGCGAAGCTGGGGCAGATAAGCCGCAGCAGCTCTTTTCTTCTGGGTGAGTTAGAGGCAAGTACGATCATATTATCACTTCCTGATTGTTCTGTTTGTTCTGATTGTATTATACTGTTTTTTTATTGATTTGTAAAGATTAAAAAAGTGCTTGACAAAATAAAAACACCGTGCTATAATAAACCTACAAAATCACTAGGAATAGTAAACATTGATGAAGGAAGGTTTTAAAATGGCGGTTAAGCGATGTTGACACTGCATATTATTTAATATAACGAAATAAAAAATAAGGAGTATATAAAAATGAAAGTATATAACAAAATCACAGACCTTATAGGAAGCACACCTCTTTTGAAGCTCAATAGCCTTATCGAGCGCGAAAACCTCGGCGCGGATGTTTTTGCAAAGCTTGAATACTTCAATCCCGCCGGCAGCGTAAAGGACAGAGTAGCGCTGAATATGATCGTTGAAGCCGAAAACAGCGGCAAGCTGAAAAAGGGCGCGGTCATCATCGAGCCCACCAGCGGCAACACGGGAATAGGCTTGGCGGCTGTGGCTGCCTCTCGCGGCTACCGCGCAATCCTCACCATGCCCGAGACCATGAGCGTAGAGCGCAGGAATCTGCTCAAGGCTTACGGCGCCGAGATCGTACTCACCGACGGCGCCAAGGGTATGAAGGGCGCTATCGCTAAGGCTGAGGAGCTCGCCGCTGAGATCCCCAACAGCTTTATCCCCGGTCAGTTCGTGAATCCCGCCAACCCGGCGATCCATCTCGCCACAACCGGCCCCGAGATCTGGAACGACACTGACGGCAAGGTCGATATTTTCGTTGCCGGCGTCGGCACGGGCGGTACGGTTTCGGGCGTAGGCGCGTATTTGAAGCAGCAGAACCCCAACGTAAAGGTCGTAGCGGTCGAGCCTGCGGGTTCTCCGGTGCTCTCAAAGGGCACGGCGGGTCCTCACAAGATACAGGGCATCGGCGCGGGTTTCGTTCCCGACACGCTCAACACCGGAATCTACGACGAGATCATTCCTGTTGAGAACGACGACGCCTTCAAAACAGGCAGAGCGCTCGCTCACACCGAGGGTCTGCTCGTGGGCATTTCCTCCGGCGCGGCGGTATGGGCGGCTTCTCAGCTCGCAAAGCGCCCCGAAAACAAGGGCAAGATCATCGTAGCCCTGCTTCCCGACACCGGTGAAAGATATCTCTCCACCCCGATGTTCTCAGAATAATTCCAATAAAGAAAAAACGGTCGGCGATTGAGTAAATCGCTGACCGTTGATTATTATGTAAAAAAGTCCACCTTGCCGTCCTCTAAGCGGTATACTGCGCCGACGACCTTTAGCCCCTGTTCCTCCTGCTCGTGTATCAGCAGGCTTTTTTCGATGATATCAATGCTGTGCAGTACATTCAGGCAGCAAGCCTTGTACTCGTTCTTTTCCTCGCCGATAGCCTCGCGGATCTCGTCGGTGATGAACTTGATGTAGCCGTCGGGGTCGTGGTTTATGGCGGCATCCACAGCTCCGCAGTGGTTGTGTCCCATAACGACTATCAGCTTAACGCCGAGGTGAGAGGCGGCGTATTCCACCGAGCCTAACTGGTGATCGTCCATGACGTTGCCCGCGACGCGGATGACGAACAGGTCGCCGATACCCGCGCCGAATATGCTTTCGGGAATGACCCGGGAATCGGAGCAGGTGATAACTATAGCATAGGGCTGCTGACCGTTATCGCTGGTGTCGAGCCGTCTGCGCGGCGAGATATCTCCGCTGCTTATCTTGCTTATCAAATAAAGTGTGTTGCCGTTTTTAAGCTTTTCAAGCGCCTGATCCGCGCTCAAAGCATTGCTTTTGCCGTGGGACATATGCAGTCATTCCTTGAAATGTTGTGGGGTAGGGGAGTTAGTCAAGTTTTGTGCCGCAGTTAGAGCAGAAGTGATCATAACCGGGAGTGTACGAACGTCCGCAGTTCACGCAGAAGTATTTTACCGGGATCTGCGCGTCGGTCTGCACAGCTTCAGGCTGCTGAACCGGAGGCTGCGGGGCTCCGACTGGATCAAGAATGACGGGCTGCTGCGGAGCCGGTTCCTGAGCAAAGGGTTGATTGACCGGCTGCTGATACATGGGCGGCTGATTCATGGGCTGCTGATTCATAGGCTGCTGAGGCATTTGCTGCTGATTCGGCGGTTGATTATATATTTGCTGAGCGGAAGACTGAGGATACATTGGAGTGCCGTCCTCGTTTATAGCATAAAGCTCGTTATGTCTCAGCGGACCATTGCATCTCGGGCAGTAAACGAATCCGTCCGGATACCATGCTCTAAAGCCCAAACTGTAATCTGTATATCTTAAAACTGTGCGGCAGTGAGTGCAGGTCTGCTGATAAGTCAGCCCGCTGTGCCAAAGCGCTCTTTTATAACTCATATTAAAACTCCTTTCGGCTTTTTATAGCTTTATTATACAATATATGCCTTGCAAATTGCAATAGCAAGTTGCTAAGAAAAGAATAAAAAATGCAAGAAGTAATTTTCAGCTTGTGAGAGCTTTGCACTCGCTTGCTGCGGCGTGTGGGAAGCTTTGGTGTAGACTAACTCTCTCGCTAAAAAGAGGCAAAAGAAAAACGCCCATCAAAGGGTGTCCCATAATCCGTACAATGCTCTGTAGCTTGAGAGATAATCAGTTATTTTCAAAGGATTTTTTATCATCTGATAGTCCGGCTATTGCAAATCTCATACCATATTGAAACCCTTGTTCAAACATCTCGCGACTTGTAGCATCAAGCAGTGAATCATTTGCTGCATTCAGGTTATTCAACAGCGGTTTAAGGTCATCCGGCAGGGCATCCATTAATTTGATTTGAGCGTCAGAAGCGGCAGAAAGAGCAGCCTGTTCGTCTGATCCTTCCTTAACATCACGCTCACTAATGTTTATATTTCCGTAATATAGTTCTTCAAGAATATTCATTTTCTCAACTCCTTTAACCAATACCGTACCATAGCACCCTATACACAGCAAGTAACATTTCAGAAAATATAAAGACAAAAATGTTATCGTGTAGTTTAGGTATAATGGATTTGTATTTCTGGGATATATCGTAATTATAACACATAATTTTTGAAATTGCGATATATCCCACACGATTTATCGCATATTTTTGTAAAATAAATTTACGATAAATCGTAAAGGAGCCGTGTTATGACAACAAAAGAAGCCGTGGCGCAGAGAATAATCGACCTCTGTGCTGAAAGAAACATTGCAGTTAATGCCCTTGCAAATATCTCCGGTGTATCACCCTCAACCATATACAGTATGCTGAATGCAAAAAGCAAAAATCCCGGTGTGGTATCGATCAAAAAGCTGTGTGACGGGTTGGAAATATCCGTCAGAGAGTTTTTCGACTGCCCGCTATTCGATGAAACCGAGCAGGAAATAAAGTGAAAAAGACGTGTAGGCAGTGAGCAGATCACAGCTTACACGTCTTTTGGTTTTTATACCACAGGTTTATTGACAACGCTCAAAACCCGTGTTATCATAGTGGCAAGAAAACAGAGAGGCAACCCCTCCGGAAAGGAAATTCAAATGTTCAATCTTCGATTTGTCAAAACCGTAACTGAATATGAGCGTTATGATATGCTGCGTCATGATGATGACAGCTTTAATATGGTGCGCTCATATGAGAACGGTAAAATAAAACGGTTGAACATGTACGAATGACCTGAGTTTCAGTGATCCGAAACGTTAACCGCTTGCCTCTCATTATGGGCAAGCGGTATTTTTATGCCTGTTTAGGCGAATCATTAACGTTTCGGAGGTGAAGAAGATGACTCAGATCCCGGTTATCAATATGGTAGCGACCGGTCAAAATATTACGCGCTTACGAAAGCAAGCCGGACTCTCGGTTGCAAATTTACAGCAGATATTCGGTTTTACAACACCGCAGGCGATTTACAAGTGGCAGCGCGGCACGGCATTGCCGACGGTTGACAACTTGGTTATCTTGGCGGCTGTATTCAACACCAATATCAACAATATATTAGTTATTTCATAATTTACCGGAGCTGTCGGATTCTGCTGACAGCTTCGGAGATATACGAGGTCGTTAGTGGCACTGTTAGCACGGGTTCGACTCCCGTACTTCCTCCCACCATAAAGTACCGTAGCTCAGCAGGTCAGAGCGTTGGTTTCATAAGCCCAAGGTCATCGGTTCGATTCCGGTCGGTACTACCAAATACGGCTCGGTAGCTCAACAGAGAGGAGCACCTGACTGTCGATCAGGAGGTTGCGGGTTCGAGTCCCGTCCGAGCCGCCATATAAAATACATATTTTTCGCGGGTCGGACGGGACTCGAAGGCGAGCGTTAAGAAAACAGTCCGGCGGACTGTTTTTAGCGAGAGAGCAGATGAACTTTTAGCTCTGCACACGCCGCAAAAAGCGAGGCAGATGTTATCCTTCAAGACAAACCTCCGTCCGAGCCGCCATTAATATTACCTAATAAATACGGCTCCTTAGTCAAATGGTTACGACGTCGGATTCTCAATCCGGAGACGCGAGTTCAATTCTCGCAGGAGCTGCCAATACGGCACCTTAGTCTAATGGTCAGGACACCGGACTTTCAATCCGGTAATGCAGAGTTCAAATCTCGCAGGTGTCACCATAAAATGCTGCGGTGATGGAATAGGCATACATCTGCGTCTCAGGAACGTGGTCTTGAGAGTTCAAATCTCTCCCGCAGTACCATATGGGTAGGTAGAGCGTAGTTGGTATCGCCCCTGACTGTAAATCAGGTTCTTAATGACAGCGTTGGTTCAAGTCCAACCCTGCCCACCACAGAAACAGCGTGCAAGTTGTGTTAGTTCACTGCTTGCACGCTTTTTGTCACAGTATAACTATTGCCGTTTCTTAATAGGAAGCAGCATTCTCGTCTGCTTTTTGTATTCGGAAAAGCCGTCCTTTGCGGCTTGCCTGTTGTCAGCCATGGGTATGCTTACCGTCAGGAACAGAATCGTGTTTGTGAGCGCTCCGGACATGAGGAACCATTTATCGGGACAGGCAACGCACACCATTGATGCAACGCCCCACCACATCAGTATCTCACCGAGATAGTTGGGATGACGGGAGTATTTCCATAAGCCGGTGCGCATGAAATTCCCGGTGCGGTTTTTGCGGTAGCGGTGCATCTGGATGTCTGCCGTCCCTTGAAGAATAACCGCTCCTATCGAGATAACAAACGGAATAACGCAGAACAGGTTTGCCTCTGTATCGCTTTGAAAAGCATAACAAGCAGGCAGTATGCAGCCGTAAACGATCAAAGTCGGCATCAGATGTATCCCGATAAAGTTGATGACGGCCAGTCCTGATGATCGAGCCCTTTGAATGTATATGCCCAGTTCGCGGTCAGCCGCACACCCCAGAAGGTCACCGCAATCAGCAGCAAAATCCGCAGCAGGTCAAGTTTCTTGCCGACTGCACAAGCAAAGAGAATCACGATTGGCTGAACGCTCCAATACGGATCATAAACAGAAGCGTTTTTGAATATCACACTGAAAATAAATGTGATAACCGTTGCGGCTATGTCGGCAATAAGCAGCTTGAGCCACCACACCAATCCAAGCGCATTGTACACACAGAAACCGGCAGCGGCTGCAATAACGTAAACAAAGAATATGACGATAAAACTAACAGCGCGGTTTTCTTTTATCTTTTTCATAGGCAGTCATCCCCGATATGCTCCGACTTTTTGATTTCCCGATTCAATATTTCTTCCGAGTCATAGCCCTCAATATCGAGCATTTCCGCCTTTACCAAGTGCGTTTCCGGAATCCCGAAGAAATTTTTGGCAAGGCTCTCGATATAGCCGTAGCTGTAGGTCGGATCATAAGGACCGCCCGCGGTGGTGATGTAGTAAAGCTCCTTAGCCTTGCATAAGCCGACAGGCATACCGTTTTCGTTATAGGCGGAGACAATGCCGGTGACGTAGATGTTTTCGATATAGGTTTTCAACGTTGCGGGGAAGGATAAATCCCAATACGGCGCAGCAAGGACGATCGTGTCCGCACCTGCAAACTGTTTTGCATAGTCAAACATCTGGTCGCTGTAGTCGCCCTGTTCAATCAGTGCAGTGCGCTTGTTTAGCATTTCACTGTCAAGCGGCTTGAGGTTTTCTCCATATAATTTCAGCTCCGTGAAATCTCCGCCGAGCTTTTGCAAAACAGCCCGTGCCAGCCTGTCTGTCCTCGATTCCTCGCGAACACAGCAGTTGATGTAAAGTGTCATTCCGATACCTCTTTGTATTCGTCTAATAGATCGTTGATCCCGTCCTCAGAAAGCACGCCGCGTTTCAGATTTTTCGGCAGCAATCCGGCTTCGTCGCTCTCGAAATCCTTTCGCCACTTTACGCTTTCGTAATACGCTTCCAATTCACTTATTAAGTATTTAAGTCTGTCTGAGTTCTCACCGGCGCACAACAGTTGTTGAGCCTCATTTAGATAGCTTTCGTATTTCTTGATTCGCGCGATTTGAGGTGTTTGCCAAATATAAAAGCCGGATTCGGATACCGCCTGCCGCAGCAGCGAAAGAATCTCCTCTGTTGGGTGATAGAGGGTTATGTATAAATCCTCCGCTTGCAGAGAAATCAGCGTTTCCTCTTCGGGCAGCAGCAAATCCACACACCCTCGTTCCGTATGATGGATGTTTTCGATATCTATATCTTTCGGATTCGGGTTTAGCGGATAAAAATGTATGCCGGTGACAGTGGTGATGTAGCTCATGAATTCGCTCCTAAGTGTTCTGATTCTATTCTACAACAAGCAGTAGGTTTGTCAAGAAAATTGTCAAGCATTTTGAGATAATAATTATAATTAAATATGGCTCTTCCCTAGAACCAGTGGGTAAGAAATTGCAGTTATGACAACCTGAAACCATTTCCGAAAAAAGTTGTGACAAAACGCGTTCACCGCCCGATATTCAGCCGGACGGTGTTTTTTCGCCCACAAACCGCGACAAACCGCCTGTGTGGGCTTTGTTGGGCGAGGTCGGGTACATGCCCCATTTTTCTTTTCGCGCGACACGGGGCGAAACAGGGCGCGTCATATTATCTCGCCGCTCATCACTTCAACCATCAGCCTGACAGCCAAAGAGAAACCCCGGATAAACGCGTCGCGCTCGCCGAGGTTCATAAGTGATGATCCTTCCGCAGTAGCGGCAGGCGTAGTTTTCGGTGACTGCACCCACGATCGGCGCGCCGCAGCCGGGACAGCGATCCTTGACGATTTGCTTTGCAAGCGAAATCCTCAGCACCCCGCCGTGCTTTTCCGGGGAGCAGCCGCGCAGATAACCCTCTTTGATCGATTTTACGATTTTTTTATAAACCCATTCGGGAGTAATACCGCTTGACTGTCCCAGCGGAGAATTTGCCCTGCTTATCTGCGCCAGCTCCGGCAGTGAAATAAAAGGTGCGGGAAACTGAGCGAAACGGCGCGCGTAACGCTGCGCGTTTTCTATGGATA
>CACYPV010000058.1 GCA_902776375.1 uncultured Ruminococcus sp.
TGAATTGCTCAAAGAAACGATGGAACACGTCAACTGCGGCGGTGCAAGGGCGATACTTACCCCCGGACGATACAATGCGGCATATTTCGAGCATTCCTATCTTGCGGAGCATACAGGCTCGGTACTGGTACAGAATGATGAGTTGTTCGTGGAGGATAATATTCTCTATCACCGCACATATTCGGGCGGCAAGACGAGGATAGGCGTACTTTACCGCCGTATCGCAGACGAGTACCTTGACCCGCTGACCTTCCTGCCGGAATCACTCATCGGCATACCCAACCTGATGGAAGCCTACCGAAGCGGAAACGTGGGAATCATCAATGCCCCCGGCAACGGTGTGGCTGACGATAAGGGTATCTATTATTTCGTGCCAAAGATGATAAAATACTATCTCGGTGAAGAGCCGATACTCAAAAATGCACCGACATATCTGCCGTTCTATGAGGAGGACATGAAGTATGTTATGGAGCATCTTGATACACTCGTCATCAAGGACGTTGCCGAGGCAGGCGGTTACGGCGTGGTGTTCGGCAGCGATCTGACAAAAGAAAAATTAGAGGAATTTCGCAAAACGATCATCGCAGAGCCGAGGCGTTTCATCGCACAGGAGGTCATTGACTTCCTTGATCTGCCGATACTGGAAAACGGCGAAACGGTCATGCGAAAGGCAGACCTGAGAGCCTTTGTGCTGTCGGGCGAAACAACAAAGGTCTGGGCTTCGGGACTGACACGATTTTCACGCAATCCCGATTCATTCGTAGTCAATTCATCACAGGGTGGAGGTTTTAAGGACACATGGGTACTATCTCGTTAGAACACAGCGACCGTCTTTACTGGCTGGGACGCTATACGGAAAGATTCTTCACAACGATAAAGGCTCTTAGCAAGCAGTTTGACAAAATGATCGGTACAGCACACAGCTACAACGATTATCTTGACTGCTTCGGACTGCCCGATACTTATATGGATAATAAGGATTTTATCCGCAGCCTGCTTTTTGACGAAAACAATGCTCACTCTGCGGCATACAGTCTGGAGATCTCCACAGATTCGCTGTCATTCCTGCAAATGGCGAAGGATACGCTCACAAAGGCAGGAAAGATCGATAATGTCAGGCTTGCACTTCTGCCGTTAGAGGATATTATTTACAGCTTTTGGGGCAGTATTAACGAGCATATTTTCGATGATGAGATCAGAAATATCATCTATATCGGCAAGACGCTTGAAAGGCTCGACCTTTATATCAGAATGAAATATCCCTTTGATATTGTTGAAAAGGAGTTTGTAAGGCTTTGCAAAAACCTGAACCGTGTGCCAAAGGGTACGCCTTATCGGTACAGCACAAAACATCTCTCCGTCCTTGTGGAGATACTTGGCTCGGAGGAAGATTATAAGCGTGAAGCTGACAGGGCGGTAGATAGTCTCGGACATTTATTTGAGACGGAGGAGGTGTTTGTATGAAGCGTGTGAATTTCTACTATTCGACTAAGCTGACCTTTGATGATTATGTGCATAACCACAGCTTTGCACTCCGTATCATGCCTCCCGAAACGGACACCCAGCATATCCTGTCATGCAGTCTGAATATCTCGCCTTATGTTCCTACACAGCAGACGGTCGATGCGTTTGGAAACAACGTCACAGCCGGTTATATGAGAGACGATCACCGATTCCTCGATTTTGAGATCAAAGGTTCGGCGGAGGTCGATCATGCAAAGCATCGTTTGGACTTACTGCCCTGCTATCTCTATCAGTCGCAGTATACTAAGCCCGATGACGGACTGGAAGCGTTCTATGACAGCATTAAGGGCAAATGCACAGGAACGGCTTCTGATAAGGCAGAGTATATCTGCAATATCCTCTCGGATACGATAGGATACGAAAAGGGCTTTACAGATACGACTACTACGGCTGCACAGGCTTTTGCTCTGAAAAAAGGTGTATGCCAGGATTTTTCACATATCCTGATCTCGCTTCTGCGAATGGACGGCATCGCCGCAAGATATATTGCAGGACTTGCGTTCTGCGACGGCGAGACACATTCGTGGGTGGAATATTGGACGGGCGATCACTGGGAAGGCATTGACCCTGCCAACAACTGCCCTGTCAGCGATGATTATCTTGTGATCTCACAGGGCAGAGACTTCCGTGACTGTGCCATTGACAGGGGCGTGATGTTCGGGAAATACACAAAACAGCTACAGCTTGTAAGAAGCGTACTGACTTGAAAGGAATGATACCGATGTGTGAGATCGTTGCAAGCATACCGCTTGCAGTCAATGAGAACTTAATTATACAAAAGCGCCGCATACAAAACGGTAAAAGCAAGACCAGACTCAGCCTTGTAACAGGCACCCACGGTGATGAGCTGGAGGGGCAGTATCTTGCCTACATGGTCGGGAGCTATATTGATGAGCATATCGAACAGCTTGACGGCATTGTTGACATTTATCCGGCTCTTAATCCTATGGGTATCGACAGTATCACAAGGGGCATACCGATGTTTGACCTTGATATGAACAGAGTTTTCCCCGGCACAAAGCGGGGAACTATGGTGGAAGTGATATGCTCGTCTATCGTGGACGATCTGAGCGGCTCGGACGTATGCATTGATGTGCATTCCAGCAACATCTTTCTAAAAGAAATACCGCAGATACGCATTAGTGTGCCAACAGCGGAAACGCTTGTTCCTTATGCTAAAATGCTGAATGTAGATTTTGTATGGATACACGATGCCGCAACGGTGCTGGAATCAACACTTGCTCATACCCTCAACAGCAGGGGGACAAAGACACTTGTGGTAGAAATGGGCGTGGGTATGCGTATCACAAAGGAGTATTGTCAACAGCTTTTTGACGGCGTGCTGAATATAATGAAAGAGCTTGGAATGTGGTTGGGCGAGACTTCGCCTGTGCGTGATCCTGTGATCTCCGAGGGACGAGAGGTCGGCTTTGTCAATTCCGATGCGGCAGGGATATTTGTGCCGTATGCCAACTTTGGCGATCATGTCAGACAAGGCGATCATATCGGAGATGTGGTCGATCCGCTTACCTCAAAGGTTGTCGAACGGGTGCTTGCTGTTTGTGACGGAATGATATTTACGCTTCGTGAATATCCTGTGGTTTACGGCGGTTCACTCCTTGCAAGGATATTACAGCCTACAAAGGGAGGTGATGCCGAATGAAAAAGAAGATACTGTTTTCACTCAAATCGCCTTATCGTGAACAGCTTGATATAATCGGCTTTCGCTTCGGTCACGGCAAAAAGTCTCTTGCAATCGTGGGTGCTATGCGAGGAAACGAAGTACAGCAGATGTATGTCTGCTCCCGAATGGTGCAGGCACTGAAAAAGCTCGAATCAGAGGGGAAGATCGCTGAGGACACTGAAATACTTGTTGTACCCTGCGTGAACTACTATTCCATGAATATTGGTAAGCGTTTCTGGACGATGGACAATACGGACATCAACAGAATGTTTCCAGGCTATGCACTCGGTGAGACAACACAGCGTATTGCTGACGGTGTTTTCAGCAAATTGCAGGGCTATGAATACGGAATACAGCTTGCGAGTTTCTATCAGCCGGGTATCTTCCTGCCCCATGTCAAGATGATGGACACGGGTTTCACCGATCCGGAGATCATGAAGGATTTCGGTTTGGAGTTCGGCATTATCCGTAAGCCTCGACCTTACGACACCACCACGCTCAACTACAACTGGCAGGTTTGGGAAACTAAGGCGTTCTCGGTCTACGCAAACGCCACCGATGAGATAGATGTCAAGGCGGCAGATGAGGCTGTCAATGCGATACTGCGCTTTATGAATAACCGTGGCATCGTCACAGCCAAAACACCGCCCGGATATATCACCGAGATACTGAATGAGGGAAAAACGAAGCAGATACAATCCGAAGCAGCAGGACTGTTTTTCAGAACGGCAGAGATCGGAAAAACAGTAGAACACGGCGATGTACTGGGCATGATATATGACCCTCTTGACGGGGAACTTGTCGCAGAGATCAGAACGCCTGTATCAGGCACGGTATATTTTGCCTATAACAACCCGTTGATAAATGCTAAGACCGTGTGCTTCAAGATCATCAAGTGAGGAAGATAAAGTAAATGGAAAAGAAAGGATTTCATGAAACAAAAACAATTATATCCGATGACGAAAAAACGGTAACTACGGTGTCTGTCAGCGGCAGCAGTACAAGCAGCAGCTCGTAAGTATCATCAACTACAACATCATCGGTCACTACAACTGTTACAAACGGCTGTCATCCCGTTACAACAACTATCAAAACAGAACAATAAAAAAGCGGAGCTGCTGCTATGATGATTCAAGCAACAGCTCCGTATTATGGAGGATATGTATGGTCACATTAAATGACTATTTATTTTCAGGGGATACTGTGCTTAAAATACTGCACCAGTATTCGGGTGATCTTAGAAAATCAGCGATTGATACTAATAACCCGATCGACCTAGCGCATTGCAATTTTCTGATACAGATCATTGAATTGCTCGAACATAATGACTTCCTTACCTCTCAGTCACAGAGGATAAAGGAATTTTACAAATACATGACACAGAAATATCCGTTTCTCGCATTTACTTTTAAGGGCAGGATCAAATCTCTGATCAGGGCTGAGGAAAAATTCAACGGCTATATTTTGGAGTATATCTATGACTATTATCAAAAGCACAGCCGGTATCCGAATGAAGCTGAGATCAAAAGCAATCTGACCTGTTTCAGAGATCTGATCGCATACCGCATCGTGATCTCTATGCCTTTATGTCACCTGGAAGAAGGCATGACACAAGACGAAGCAGAAAGGATCTTTCTTTATGAGATTGCTAATACACTGCCCGAATTTCTGGAAGTAAGAGGCTTTACGGCTGAACTTTCCGGCTCTGCACATGATAAAACAGACGAACGGATCATAAGCAATAACCGACCATATTACAGAGATTATGTCGCATTTCCTCGTCCTTCAGGCTACCAATCGCTTCATATCACTTTTTATGACAACCTTGCAAGGTGCTATACTGAGGTACAGCTCAGAACAAAGGATATGGACGATCTTGCGGAGATCGGTACGGCAAACCACTTCGGGTATGAGCGCCAACAGGAGGAAAGCAGAACAAGACGTGATAATATCCCTGTCGGTGAATGCAGATATTTTGATGAAGCATACGAGCGTTTCACCAAATTGCAGGAGCTTGACCTTTCGGCTGTCAATGTGAATATGTTTAAGGCGTTCAATAACCAACTGATCAATGACGGCTGCGGATTATTCAGAGGTCGGCAGATCTTGCCTTTTGAGCATCTGTCACGGTTTCAGAATGACCTGATCGACTAACAGTTCCGCACAAACTCCTCAAATATCAGTCTGCTGTTGTCATCGGTTTGATAGGCAAGTTCGGGATGCCATTGTACTGCCCACAAGAATTTCTGATCGGGTGCATACACCGCTTCGATTAGTCCGTCAGGGGCGGAAGCCATGCTGATAAGCTGCGGCGACAGCTCTTGAACACCCTGATGATGATAGCTGTTGACGGATATATTCTTCCTTTTCAAGAGAGAGTAAAGCGGTGAATCAGGTTCGATCTTAACATCATGAGAAGGAATATCATAAGGTGGTTTCTGACAATGCTTCACATCACTCGGAAGTTCTGTCGGAATATCCTGCCAGAGTGTACCGCCCAAAGCGGCATTGATAAACTGTATCCCACGACAGATGCCGAGTATCGGCTTGTCTCTTTTCATGGCTTCGTCAAGAATCAGCATTTCCATTTTGTCACGCTCAGGGCTGCACTCTCCACACAAAGGGCTTTTTTCCGAATGGTACAAAGCCGGTGCAACGTCCTGACCGCCTGTGAACAGAAATCCGTCACACATTTCCATAACAGCTTGAAGCTCTCTCTTGCTTTCTATGACGGGCAGCATGATTGGCAATGCACCGACAGTCTGCAAGCCAGTTAGGTAACCCGGTATCATCCAGTAGCTTTTTCTGCCGTAATCTATTAGTGGGATAACTCCGATCGTTTTCATTATATGACCTCCTGAAAAAAATGGTGCTGTCGAAATCATGAAAGTCAATCTTTTTGACCTGAGATTTGCTCACATAAGCACTTCTCAGGTCTTTTCTTTTCAGGCGGTTAGTTAGTTTTCCGCTTTGCGAGCTTGCTCGGCTCTGAGGGGCATTCCCGTTCGTCTGAAGGAGATCGTCACGCAGAGGTCGGCTCTGCGATCCCGTGTTCCGCTTCATACTCACGCACACGGCGATAGAAGGTATTAGCCGACAACCCCATTCTCCGCATAAAGTCCCTGCCCGTAATGTTCTTCGACTTCCATTCCCCATAGAGCAGCCCGAACTTCGTCCAGTCAATCACAATGGGTTTTCTGCCTGTGTACTTACCCTGTGTCTTGGAAGCATTCAGGATTATGGTAGTTCCCAAAGGATATACAGGTGCCGCAGCGTACAAGGATTACAGTAATCTTCCTATCGTTAGTTACAGTGCAAAAAGCAACGATACTTGGAGTAACAGTGTTATAAATGGTACTTCTGTCGGAACAGAAAACTCAGGTCGTTTTAATGCTATGAAAATAGGACTATTAAATTGTTCCGGCGGAATAAAATACGCTGCTCATTTTTCAAGTTCCGGCTGGAGCGATTATGTTCAGGACAACGCAATCTGTACTGCGGAAAACGGATACAGTTCAATAGAAGCTGTAAAAATGGAATTGTATGGTGATGTTGCAAATAACTACAAAATATTCTACCGTACTTATGTGCGTGATAAAGGATGGCTCGGATGGGCAAAAAACGGTGCGATGGCGGGCTCAACAGGTGGTTCACTGCCTATCACATCAATTCAGGTAATGCTTGTTCCGCAAATCAGATATGCTGCTCATGTTGAAAACATAGGTTGGCTTGACAGAGTAAAGGATAGAGAAATTTGCGGAACTACAGGACAAGAATTACAAATAGAAGCAATAAAAATGTATCTTAAGGATACAGCATACGGTAGTATTCGTTATAAAACTCATATTGAAGAAGTCGGTTGGAATGAATATTCTTATAACGGTGATCAAAGCGGCACGACCGGAATGAATCAAAGAGTTGAAGCCTTCAAGGTAAGACTTGATGGCGACGCTAATGAGATGTTCGATGTAATGTACAAAGCTCATGTTCAAGATGTAGATTGGATGAATTGGGTGAGAAACGGTGAGGTTGCGGGCACAACTGGAGAAGCTTTACGACTCGAAGCGTTTAAGGCTATGGTTGTACCCAAAGGCTATGATGATTCAGCAACATACAGAGAATACACGCCAGAGCAATACACTGTGAATTTTGATTCTATGGACGGAGAATGCAGTGTAGCATCTAAACCCGTAAGCTATTGTGGTTTTTATAACAATCTGCCAATACCCACAAAAGCAGGTTGTGTATTTGCCGGTTGGTATGATTCTCCGGAATACACAAATAAAATCACAACAGCTTCAACGCATGAAATCAAATCGGATATTACTTTTTATGCGAAATGGAATTTGATTGCAGACACTAATCTTGATGGTAAAGTGGATATCCGCGATGTCACCGCAATTCAACGTCATCTTGCCGAACTTGAATTATTTACTGATGAAGAAATTGCCGTGGCTGATATAAACGGTAACGACGAAATCAATATTGCCGATGCTACCTATCTGCAAATGTACCTTGCGGAATATGATATTGTGTTAGGTAAACAATCATAAATCAGTAAACAACCGCGTCTTGAATAACGCAATCATTCAATTCCGATTTACCAACTATCTACCATTCAAGACGCGGTGTATTTGTGAAATGCTTTTTGAAAAAATGTACTAATATGAGAAATCACCTCCTGATTCCAGTATGAGTGAATCAGGAGGTGTCTTTTTATTCTTCTTGCACTTTGATTTTCAGTATGCCGTTATCATCAATTTCAAGCCGCATTTTGCGTATGTATTTGTTATAGAAATTGCTCTTTTCGGAAGCAGATACGTCCATTCTCAGATTTCTGATAATATCGTCAATCAAAGCGTGCGTATCAATAGCAAGTGCCTTTCCCATCTCGTCCTTGAGCGCCGAAACGAACATGGCGTTTTTGAATGTCTTGATATTACCTGTGCAGAAATCGTCCATAAAGCAATAGTAAGTGCCGTCCTGCTCCAATGCGTTCTGTATATCGGGTCCGCATTTGCCTTCTTCTACCATGACAAGGAAATCAGCGTCGGGCAGAGAGGAAATAACGCCCCAAAAATCCGAATCACTTGATAAGAGAATAAACGCCGTTACGTTATCTTTATAGAACGCTCTTGAAATGCCCATTCTGCATGATTTTCAGCAGTTCGTCCTTTTCTGCGCCATTGTAGGCAAAGCTCCAGACTACATAGCCCCAATCTTCAAAATACATCACCGCACTGTAATCAGATTCGCCTTCTTCCGTTAACTGACGGGTGGTAAAAATGAGCTTGTGACCGTTTACAACCTTTTCCTCGCTGTCGATGACATACTTGACGATGTTGTCAAAATCCTTTGCGGGTTCAAGAGAAAAAACATAGTGCGGCGAGTTCACGCCTTGCTCTGTTTTTATGGTTTTTATGTTACATGATTTTGAAGTTTATCAAAGCTCGGTACAGAACTCAACCTTTTTGCCTTCAAGAATGAGGTTTGTGGTTCTTACGGCGCACATTTTTCCGCACATTGAGCAGGTGTGACGGTCGGCAGGAGGAGTGCTTTCAAAGTAAGCTCTCGCCTTTTCTTCGTCGAGCGCAACCTTGAACATCTCGTCCCAATCGACCTTGTGACGAGCCGCCGCCATAGCGTTGTCGCGTTCTCTTGCGTGAGGAACACCCTTTGCGATGTCCGCGGCGTGCGCGGCGATACGGCTTGCAATTATTCCCTCCTTAACATCGTTGAGGTCGGGAAGTCTGAGGTGCTCTGCCGGAGTTACATAGCAGAGGAAATCCGCTCCGCTTGCAGCTGCGATCGCTCCGCCTATGGCAGAGGTGATGTGGTCATAACCGGGGGCTATATCGGTCACAAGCGGTCCGAGCACATAGAACGGAGCGTTGTGGCAAATCCTTTTTTCAAGCTTCATATTAGCTTCAATTTCGTTCATAGCCATGTGTCCGGGACCTTCTACCATGACCTGAACGTCCTTAGCCCAGGCTCTCTCGGTGAGTGCTCCAAGCTCGATAAGCTCTGAAATCTGTCCTGCGTCGGTGCTGTCGTCAATGCAGCCCGGTCTGAGCGCGTCACCGAGGCTGATGGTTACGTCAAACTCGCGCAGTATTTCAAGAACTTCATCATAAAATTCATAGAACGGGTTTTCGTTGCCCGTCATCATCATCCACGCAAAAAGGAGCGAGCCGCCGCGTGAAACAATGTTCATCTTGCGTTTATCGCGCATAAACGCTTCAACCGCTCTGCGGTTTATGCCTGCGTGAATTGTCATAAAGTCAACGCCTTCCTCGGCATGAGCGCGTACAACCTTGAGAAAATCCTTTGCGCTTATTTCAAGCAAATCCTTTTCAAGATAACCGATAGCGTCATACATAGGAACAGTGCCTATCATAGCAGGCGATTTTTCAATTAGCTCCTGACGGAAGGTGTTGGTCTTGCCGTAGTTGCTTAAATCCATAATAGCTTCGGCTCCGAATTTAAGCGCCATGTCAACCTTTTGCATTTCAACGGTGTAATCCTTGCAGTCGCCCGAGATGCCGAGGTTAACATTGATTTTTGTGCGCAGTCCCATTCCTATACCTTCGGGTGAGATGTTCTTGTGATTAATGTTGCAGGGAATCGCGACAACGCCTTTTGCGACAGATTCGCGGAGCTTTTCGGGATCCATATATTCCTTTTCCGCAACAATTTTCATTTCGGGTGTGATAATGCCTTTTTTAGCGGCTTCCATCTGTGTTTTGTATTCTCTCATTTTTAAACTTTCCTTTCAGTCAGATAATTAAAGTACACCTCTAAGCAAATTTACTGTTAAGGTCAAACGCGTGGTTCATCGGTCCGCTTCCCCTGCCCAGATTCAGCATTGCGGCAAGCGCGCCCGAGATATATTCCTTTGACCTTTGCACAGCTGTTTCAAGGTCATAGCCTTTGGCAAGATTTGAAGCTATGGCGCTTGAAAGAGTGCAGCCTGTTCCGTGTGTGTTGGGATTATTGATCCTTTTGCCCTCAAACCATTTGAAGCTGCCGTTTGAGTACAAAAGATCGTTAGCGTCGTTTATGCTGTGACCTCCCTTTAACAGCACTGCGCAGTTGTATTTATCCCCTATTGCCTTGGCAGCGTTTTCCATTTCTTCCGGGGTTTCGATTGCAAGTTCGCTGAGGACCCGAGCCTCGGGAATGTTGGGAGTTACAACCGCCGCAAGCGGCAAAAGCTCCTTAGCAAGAGTTGAAACCGCTTCGGTCTGCATCAGTTTTGCTTCGCTGGTTGAAACCATAACGGGATCAACAACAATGTTTTTTGCGTTGTAAAACCGCAGTCTGTCAGCAATTACGCGGATCAACCCGGAGCTTGAAACCATTCCGATTTTAACAGCGTCGGGGAAAATGTCGGTAAATACCGCGTCAAGCTGCTGTTTTAAGAATTCGGGAGTTGCTTCCTGAATAGCTGTTACGCCGGTGGTGTTTTGAGCTGTAAGCGCCGTAACCGCGCTCATGGCGTAAACACCGTTAACAGTCATCGTTTTTATATCTGCCTGAATACCGGCGCCTCCGCAGGAATCGCTTCCCGCGATTGATAATGCTGTTTTCATGTGATACCTCTTTTGCATTATTTTTATTGAGCGGCAAAGAGTGGTGCCCCCGGTTTACCGCTTTTTATTATTTTTCGGCGACAGCTTTTGCTTTTTCTTTAAGCTGTTGTGCCGCCGTTTTTATATCGTCAGCAGAGAAAAGTGCTGATACAACAGCAATTCCGCTGATTTTATTACATTTTATTTGTTCAATGTTTTTAAGATTTATTCCGCCGATCGCCACCGAAGGGATACTAACCGACGAGGCAATTTGGTTAAGCTGTTCGTTTGTGATCCGGACAGCATTTTGTTTGGTGGAAGAAGGAAAAACAGCGCCAATTCCGAGGTAGTCCGCACCCTCGCGCTCGGCTTTTTGCGCCTGTTCAACGGTCTTTGCCGTCGCTCCGATTATAAAGCCTTCCCCTGTCTGTCTGCGAATTTCGCTGACAGGCATATCCTCGATTCCCACATGTATACCGTCCGCCCCGCTTTTGAGCGCTACAGCAAGGTTATCGTTAATTATCAAAGGCACTCCGCGGCTTTCGCACAGTTCTTTAAGCTTGATTGCCTCTGAGATAAATTCCTCATCGCCGAGGTTCTTTTCCCTGAGCTGAACCATTGTTACGCCGCCTTCAAGTGCTTGCCTTACCTGTTCATATAAAACGCCGAAGTCCGCACTTTTTCTGTCGGTTACGGCGTATAATAACAGATCATCTTTGCTAAAACTCATAGTTTACTCCGTAAATTGTTTAATATAAAGTTTAGGGTTTTCGCAAGTCATAAAACCGCTCATTACACACGCGCCCTTTGCTCCTGCTTTTATAACGTCACTGTAATTAAGCGGGCTTATTCCGCCGAGTGCATAAACAGGAATGTTAACGCTGCGGCAGACCTCCCTTAAAAAGTCAGTCCCCTTCCCTTTTAAGCCTTTTTTGCAGTCGGTTTCATAAATATTGCTTGCGG
The DNA here is from genome assembly GCA_902776375.1 of uncultured Ruminococcus sp. GTDB lineage: Bacteria > Bacillota > Clostridia > Oscillospirales > Acutalibacteraceae > Ruminococcoides. Next base: position 11,743 of record CACYPV010000058.1, read on the forward strand.
TTATGTAAGTACAACCGAGCTTTTCGGCTTCCTTTGCCTCGCTGACCGTGTGACAGGACGCGCCGAGCGTTTGAAAAAAAGACCTTTCGTCCTTATCCATTGCGCGCAGGATCTGCATGGGAACGTGGATACTGTTTATGTTCAATTCAAGAGCGGATTTTTTAAAGCTGTGCAAAATAAGCTTCGTGTTGTTCTTAAAACAGATATTATATGCAACCTGAGCAAGCCTTGTGTACTCACCGACGCTCAAATCCTTCTCACGCAGAATTACAGCCTTTGGGTGTGAGGAAGTTATTTTTTCCAGTCTTTTAAAAAAATCCTCACGGCACAGCTTTCTGTTTGTTATACAAATCAACTCAGACATACAGATAGTCGTTTAAAACAGGCTGCAAGCCTTCGCCGGAAATATCGGAGTACATTTTGTTAAGGCTGCGGCTGTCGTCGATCTCAAACTGTTCGTCGCCCTGTAAAGAATTTTTCTGCTTACCGCTGTATTTGGTTTCGTGGTCGCCGATTCCGGTAGAAACACCGGCGGAAACCTTTGTCGCGGCAATTTTTACGATTCCGTTTCTGAACTGCGCGCTTTCTCGTGATGAAACTGTAATTCCGGCAAACGGCATAAAGATCCTGTAGGCGCAAATAATCTGACACAGCTGAGTTTCGTGAACGTCAAGCGGACTGATTTTATCGTTATTAATAATAGGTCTTAGCCTTGGGCATGAAAGCGATATTTCAGCGTGCGGGTATTTTCTTTGAAGGAAATATGCGTGAAGCCCGGTAGCGAGCGCGTCCTTTCTGAAATCAGATAGTCCGAGCAAAGCGGAAAACGCCACTCCCCTCATTCCTCCCATTAACGCGCGTTCCTGAGCGTCAAAACGGTACGGCCATACACGTTTATGACCGGCAAGGTGCAGAGTTTCGTATTTATCGGTGTCGTAGGTTTCCTGAAAAACGGTGACGTAATCCGCTCCGCACTCGTGCAGATAACGGTATTCATCGGTATTAACAGGATATATTTCGAGCCCTACCATACGAAAATACTTACGGGCGAGCTTGCACGCCTCGCCGATGTATTCCACACTGCTCATGCTTCTGCTTTCACCGGTGAGGATCAAAATCTCTTCCATTCCGCTTTCGGCAATTACCTTCATTTCATGCTCGATTTGTTCGTAATTGAGCTTCATGCGGTTTATTTTGTTGTAGCAGTTAAAGCCGCAGTAAACACAGTAGTTTTCACAATAATTTGCAATATACAAAGGAGTAAAAAGATATACGGTGTTGCCGAAGTGTTTGCCTGTTTCAAGTCTTGCTTTTTGCGCGATCTGCTCCAAAAAGGGTTCGGCGGCAGGCGAAAGCAAAGCTTTAAAATCTTCAATTGTACAGCTTTCGTGCTCCAAAGCCGCCTTTACATCCTTAGCGGAATATTTGCCGTAATCAAAGCTTTTAACCTGCGTCATAACGTTTTCGCAGACGTCAGAGTTTATTATCTCCATACCTTCCATATATTCCATATGGTTTGTACGGTATGAACGGTCGTTTTCGAGCCTGTGTTTTTTTTCGAGTGCGGCAGGCGACAGCTTGTCGGAATCTATTAAAAATTGATTTTCCATTGCTTCACCTTAGTTGCGTAAAAATCCGGTTAACGGGTCTGACGCCGAAGCTCCTCTGGTAAGTACTCTTCCCAGTCCCGAAAGATATGCTTTTCTTCCTGCTTCTATAGCGTGCTTAAAGGCGTCCGCCATCAGCGGAAGGTCGCCTGCGGTTGCAAGAGCGGTATTTGCCATAATAGCCGCTGCGCCCATTTCCATAGCTTCGCAGGCTTGGGATGGTTTGCCGATTCCCGCGTCAACTATGATCGGAAGGTCGATTTCATCAATAAGGATCTGAATAAATTCCTTTGTGGCAAGTCCTTTGTTTGAGCCGATCGGAGAAGCGAGCGGCATTATTGTTGCAGCTCCGGCATTTACCAAATCGCGTGCGACATTTAAGTCGGGATACATATACGGCATTACTACAAAGCCCTCGTTTGCGAGAATTTCGGTTGCCTTGATTGTTTCGGTGTTGTCGGGCAAAAGGTACTTTGAGTCGCGCATGATCTCAACCTTTACAAAGTTTCCGCATCCGAGCTCACGCGCGAGCCTTGCGATTCTTACTGCCTCCTTGGCGTTTCTCGCTCCGCTTGTGTTTGGAAGCAGAGTAACGTTTTCGGGGATGAAATCAAGTATATTTTCCTCATCCTTGGTGTTGGCGCGTCTTACCGCGAGAGTGATAATCTGAGCGCCTGCGTATTTGATCGCAGCTTCAATAAGGCTGAGCGAATACTTTCCGGAACCCAAAATGAACCGCGAATCAAATTCATGCCCGCCGATCACAAGCTTATCATTGTCCATTATTATCCTTCTTTCCTATACATCATATTGTCCTGCCAAAATACGGATAACCGTGTGAGCCTGATGAGCGGCACACGCCATTACACGCGCGGCGAACAAGCCCTCGCTTTTGCCGACTTCGCTGACTCCGTCTCCGCAAAGATAAAAATATTTTGACAGTCGCCTGGTTTTTATTTCGTTTGTGCTGCCTATTCCCGCCATGCCCGAGGCGCCTACATAAAATTTGCCGGGCAGCTTTTCCAAAACCGTATTAGCAAGCATCGCCTTGGCTTGGGGATTATCGAAGGCTTCGCAAATTATGTCCGCGCCCGAGAGCAAATCAACGGCGTTTTCCTCCGTGATCTTTACACAATGTGTTTCAACCACGGTGTAAGGGGCTATTTCACTTAGATTACTGCTTAAAGCTTCGGTTTTGGGCAAACCTATCTGATTTGCCTTATATTGCTGGCGGTGGAGATTTGAAATATCGACCTTGTCAAAGTCGATCAAAATGAGTTTTCCTATTCCGGCTCTTGAAAGAGCAATCGAAATATTAGAACCGAGACCTCCCAAGCCGCAAACCGCAACAGTGGCAGCGGATAGCTTTTTTTGAAGCTCTTTTCCGTGGCGTGCTTCATAGGCGGCAATCATTTCATTTTTGTTAGGTATCATCAGCCGCCTCCCACAAAGTTTACGACTTCAAGGACATCGCCGTCTTTGAGAACGGTCGAGGCGTAGTTCGCCTTAGGAACAATGTCTTCATTAAGCTCGACCGCGATAAAGGCAGTGTTGTAGTCAGAGCTTTTAATGTATTGCTCTACAGTGATTCCGTCGGCGTTAACCTTTTCACCGTTAATTATTACCATTGTCTTTCCTCCTTGCAAAAAATAAAAACGGGCTGCCGATTTGGCAGCACCGCGCATAAAGATATAATCAGCTTCCCTACGTTGGCATTATCCAAATCAGGTATCGGTCGAAGGTCACACCTTCCTCTCAGCCTGTAATACAAGCTCCCGTTCTTTGTTTATTATATACTTACAATCATTTGATTGTCAAGTACCTGTTAATAATTTTATTATAAATACAATTCGCCTCTCAAATTGGTGACTATCTGCAATTAGACACTGACAGTGGTGAGTTCTATTTGAAATACAACGGTGTATCGGATAACGAATTTCGCTATTCTCTTTTTGCAGAGGTCGGACTGGCAGATGATTTTGGAGAGAACATCTATATACCGTTTCATATGTTGATATGGTTTGAGAATTGCGATTATCCGGCAACAGCAACGCCGTTTAAGGGTCAGGTTTATTTTAGCAAACAATTCAGCCTTGCTGACGTTCGTGATTATTACAAGAGCAAAGGCATTTACACCGTAGAGCAGGTAAATGATAATACGCTTTTTGTTGATAGCAAGGACGGTTATTCATTCAGTTACCCGACCTCGCCAAACAAAGCCCACACGGGCGATTTGTCGCGGTTTGTGGGCGCAGAAAAGTACCGCCTGACGTAGTGTGCCGGGCGGTGTCGCTGCAAACAGGCGGCAAGCAAATCTGCCTGCCGCCTGTTTGGAAGAGATATTATATTCAAGAAATATGAGTATTTTTATAATCGTTAGTCCTCAAAATCGAGAGACCAATTAAGATCGTTCAGCGTTACATCGTACTCCTGTATCGGTTTGTTTTCTTCCGAGTTCGCATCATATAGAACTACCTTAATTTTGCGGCTGTCGGGAAAACCGTAGCTTCTGAGCATCATCATTCCGTTACCGCTGCGGTCGCCGTTCTGAAGCGAGTTTGTCATGGCAATTTCACTGCCGTCCTCATTAAAAATCTTTGCTTGAATATCTTTGCCGTTATGAATCATCTCGTTTGGCACATAGTACTGCATTTCAACACTGCAAATAAAATCACCTACCGCTCCGTGTGGGTACTGCACAATGCTCTTGATAAACAGAATGTTATCACCTTTAAGAAGCGCTTCCTCGTTATCGGTATAGGCTCTCACAACTCCTCCGTCCATTTTGAACGGTTCGTTTGTCGTTTTTACAAGCGTGTTATCACTGTATATCTCGAACGACGGAATGGTCATTTCCAACCGCGCCGCACTTGAAGGCTCGTCTATTTCCATTTCAATAACACCTTTAAACAGCTTGCCGCTTTTTGTCAGAATAATATCTTTCGTTTTCAATTCCGCTGTTTTGCTGTTCACGGTAAATGAGGAGCCGTCACCTTTTGAATAGGAATAACGCAGGGTATCAGGAACCGAATCAGAATCAATGTACTCACCGAAAAGAGCGACATACATTGTTTTGCCGTTTGAATATGCGTTCTCGATTGCCACTGCCAAGCCGTCATGAGCAATCAGAGCGTCATTGCCTGTAGCGGTGCTTCCGACTTTTGAAATCGTATCATATGATGGCAATAATCTTTCCGTAATACAATCGGGTTCCATTGAACGGAACAGAAATACCGAAAGAATGGCAATAACCAGAGCAGCGGCACTTGCCGAAGTGATTACCGCAATTTTGTTTACCGTTCTGCGCGGCTTTGCTGATTTGGATACGGTGATAATCCGTTCTGTTGCTTGATTGTCAATATCCACTTTATCGTAAAAATTTTGAATTTGCTTATTCATCGTTATCCTCCTTTAAGCGCTCTTTTAATTGCTTTCTGGCACGGGATAAAATCAGATTGACCGCTGCAGTTGTTTTTGAAAGCATCTCTGCGATTTCTTTTGCTTTATATCCCTCGTAGTAATAAAGATATAAAACCGTGCTGTAGGTGGGATTCAGCTTCATCAGTTCAATAGAGAAATCTCGCTGCGAGATTTTGTCTGAGTAAAGCTCGTTTGCCACTTTTTCAATATCAATCGCAGAGCGCTTTATATTATTGCTTAATATACGCTTGCTCTCGTTGATCGTCACACGAATCAGCCACGCCTTGAGGTGTTCTTCACTTTTGAAGTTTTTCCTGCAATGATATAGCCTGATAAAAACATTCTGAACAGAATCCTCGCTGTCTTCTTTGTTTTTCAGATAGTTAAACGCAACCCGGTAAAGCATACTGATATAGCGCTTAACTGTGCTTTCAAATTCAAGGTCAGTCATAGTATCCTCCTTGCCGCTTACTCGAAAGGTCCTTTCACTAATAATACCACGGAAAACAGGGAAAACTATCACCTAATTCAAAAAAAATAACACCCTGAAGTTCAGTGTCCCAATCTTCAGGGTGCTTTGCTATGCTTCAACTATAGATATGTACTTAAAAATTGTCGGATATGAAACCGAACAGAGCCTTGCAAATTCAGCTTTGTTGATTTCACCTCTTTTGTATTTCGGATAATACTTAAAAAAGGTGCTGGGTATAGTATCCTCCGAGGTCGCGGGTCTGCCAATAGCTACGCCTTTGGCTTTGGCGTTTTGCAAACCGCTTTTGACGCGCTGACTGATGATGTTACGCTCAAGCTCGCTGAACACGCCCATCATTTTCAGCATACCCTCGGTCATGGGGTCAAGCTCTCTTGTGCAATCGACAACGAAGGAACCCAACACCAATTTGATGTGCTTCTCCTTGACAAACTCAATGATTTCGCAGAGCTGCTTTGTGCTGCGCGTGATTCTGCTGACCTCGGTAGCGACGATCGTATCGCCTGTTCCGACAGCTTCCAACAGCCTTTGCAGCTCAACGCGGTCATGGTTCATTCCGCTTTCATATTCTCGGTAAATGGTTTTGTCGGTAGCGCCGAGCTGTTTCAGCTCCCTGATCTGCCTGTTGATGTCCTGCAATTCCTCGTTGGTCGAGCAACGTGCATAACCGTATATCATAAAATTTCACCTCAAATTTTCAGTTGGTATAAAAGAAAAACCTTGTTGAGTTTCTTTTATACTTTTGCTTTTTTATACGTCTGTTTTCGCCGCTTTCCAGACAGCGAAAAGAAATAAAAGAAAAGAGCTGTTTTTGTTTATACCGTTTTTTACTGTTTTGTCGAAAAAATCAAATGACCTATTTACAATTAGAACAGATGTTTGTATAATTGAGGTGGATATTGTGGAGGTGAAGATGGTGGCTCATATTTTTCATAGCGGAGATAGGGCGTATATCATTGATAACGTCAGATTTTTACGCGAGGTTATAGTTTTGAAAGTAACGAGAGATTTATGCACCATTCGGTATGTTGATACTGGTTCTGTGATTCGCATAAGACCAAGCCGCCTGGTTGCAACGGAGAAAGAAGCCGCAAAATGTATGCCGCCGGACGCGCGTCCGCAAAAGAGCAACCATTGGGACTATCACTGAGAACCGTTGCTTTTATGATTTTCGGAACGATTCACCGCTCATTCGTTCCAACGTTCGCACGAACAATTGCAAGTTCGTTTCCCTTACGGAATCCAACAGAAGAAAAAATAAAAATTCGCTCTCAACGACGCGGCGGGGGACGGACGAGCTGTGTGCGTTGATTTGGGCGTACTTCTCCCATGTGAATTGATTTGCGGCGAGTTGAAGCGCAAACGTGTGTGTTTCTCCAAAAAATATGCCGCCCTAATTTACATCTATACTTTAAGTAAAGATATTTTCTTTTTTTCTTTCTGTTGGAATATAAGTGGGTACTATACAATGAGCTGAATATTTTTGGACTACCCCTGCTATCAAAAAAATAATGGCAAATAAACTTGACAATTTGGGCTTTTTGATTTATGATTGTAATGTAAAACGGTTTTACGAATTTACTTAATTGGAAGAAGCTGTGTGCAAGACGGCTTCTTCCTTTTTTCTGCCCTATTTTGATTTTCGGCTGCTTGAGCGTGACGACCTTGTAGTGGTTGTCCGATTGGCTGCCGTCTTTTTTTCTTACAGAGCGTTTCTTTATCAAGCCTATGCTGCACAGTTCCTTAACGGTCTGAATCACCGCAGAACGCTTCAGACGAAGCGCGGCACAAATATCGTTATAGCTGTTCCAGAACCATCTGGAGCCGCTTTCGGCGCACTTACAGAAGAACAGATACATCCGTGTTTGTGCAGATGTCAGCATATATTTGAAGAAACGGCGGCTGACAAAGAAAAAATCCCGCCCTGATACGACGGGAATAGTGTATACGAAGGTGCCGAGTCGCTTGTAATCGTCATAATAACGGTCAATGCGTTCTATGTAGCCGAGCCTGCACAGAGCGTTCGCTGCGTCGCTGATCGTCCGCGTTGACTTTATACCGCACATCTTTTTCAGGGACTTCTGGCTTATCTTGACGAACTTTTTCCCGTTGCGGATAGTACGGCTGCGCAGACTGTAGAACGCGGCTAACACCTTCAACTGCGTTGCGTTCAAAGGTGCGGTAAAAATGCTGTTTGGCAGCTTGAACAGGTCGTTTTGACGGCGTTTCATATACTCACCTTCTCAATATATTATCATATCTTGTTCTGTCACGGGTTTTGTTGCCACAAACAGGACATAATATCCATTCGGCTTGTTTCTGCATACACTCACCAATCCTTACGGTATTTC
>CACYPV010000059.1 GCA_902776375.1 uncultured Ruminococcus sp.
CAAGCTTGTCGTCGGTGCGATGAACGGCTTGAAACCGGCTGTGGTCGGCTTGATAGCGGCGGCACTGCTCTCGCTTTCGGGCACGGTGTTCTTTCCGCATGGGTTTAGCGCGAATGTTTTCGGCACAGCGCAGTTTTACGTTTCGCTCGGTATATTTGCCGTGGCGGTCATACTCGCGTTCAAAAAGATACATCCGATTCTTATAATTTTGCTGTCAGCCGTTATAGGAGTTGCAGTCGGCTTGATAGGGACGGCTTGAAGCCGATAACCCGAGTGGTTAAGAGCAGGAAGGTTTATGACAGAAAGAAAATGCAGAAGCCTAATTCAAATACGGAATGAAACTTGGTGACTGAAATGACACTGGAAGAAAAAGAAAGACTAATAATTCGTGATATCAAAGAAGAAACGGGAATTAATCCCGTCAAAATCTTCAAAAACATAGCGCATAAGGATTATATCAGTATGCACGGACCGGAGCATCATATGCTTGACGGTGCAAGCTTGCTTGTAGCATATAAAAACGCAGGCAACAAAATTGATATAGATGAATGTCTGAATAGACTGTTGAATGAAGCGCTTAAAATGCCCGGTGCAATGTGTGGCTTATGGGGAGTGTGCGGAGCTGTTACATCTATCGGTGCGGCACTGGCAATCATAGACAAAACAGGACCGTTATCAACCGACGGTAGTTGGGGCGATCATATGTCTTTTACCGCTAAAGCAACAGAAACATTAGGAAACATCAACGGACCTCGCTGTTGCAAAAGGGATGCCATGCTCGCCTTTAGAAATGCTGTAGAATACATTAACAAACGCTATAATACACAGCTTGAATATGAAGAACAAAAATGCGAGTTTTCGGGAATGAACGTGCAGTGTATAAAGCAACGCTGTCCGTTTTATGCCGAAAACAAATAAGGTAGAAAACATGAAAAGATACAATGCTATTAGAGCAATTGAAACATGGCAACGCGCAGGGGCGTACTCCGTGAGAGTTCAGGGCATGAACCGTCAGCATCATATTTCGCTTCAAGAGGAATTTGACGAGCATGACGGTGCTGAAAGCAAATACATCGTTCTGTTGGATGATACTTATCCGGTTGCCACTTGCAGGTTTTATGAGTTGACCACTGATCGCGTCCTGCTGGGGCGAGTGGTTGTTCTTCCGGAATATCGCGGGAAACACCTCGGTGCAAGAGTTATTAATGAAGCGGAGAAGTGGATTGCCGAACTTGGCTATACCGAAATATTCATAGACGCAAGATTAGAAGCGACAGACTTTAATGAAAAACTCGGCTATTCCAAAACTGATGAGAAGGTCTTTAAAAGCTGGAAGTTTGATTGTACAAGGATGTATAAATCGCTGAGGGGGAATTGCGAATGAAAACTGCAGTCAGATACTTTTCTAAACTCGGCAACACAAAGAAAATTGCCGAAGCAATCGCACAAGGAGCAGGGGTAAAGGCTGTCTCAATAGCCGATGATCCAAAGCTGCAGGAATACGTTGATATTCTGTTTTTAGGCGGTGCGCCCTACGCTAACATTATGGCTCCCGAATTAAGGGAATACGCCGAGAGTCTCAAAGCTGAACAGGTAGGCAGAGTGATACTCTTTACAACCTCTAATTGGTCAAGGCGAACTGTACTGGCGTTGCGTAAATTGTTGGCGAACAACGGAATTAAAGTTGATAAGGAATACTTTTTTGCGCATATGCTTCATATAAACGGCAGAATAGAGGCCGCGCGTGAGTTCGGAAATCATTTAACGAGAAAATCATAAAAGAATATAATACTGAGTGACAGAAAACGGAGAGTTTGGTTATGACTTATGATTTTGAAACGATTATGGATCGCAGCGGAAAGGACGCCCTTGCGGTTGACGCGATCGGCGCAGGCGTAGATTGGGCTGTTGTTCCCACAAAGCCGAAAAACGGTTTTTCGGTGATCCCTATGTGGGTAGCGGATATGAATTTTGCGACCGTGCCGACTATCCCGCAGGCAATCCTCAAAAGAGCCGAACATCCTGCTTACGGTTATTTTCTGCCGACAGATGAATACTTTGATTCGATCATTCGCTGGCATAAGGAACGCAACGGCGTGTCCGGTTTAGCAAGGGAGAATATTGGTTACGAGAACGGCGTGCTCGGCTGCGTCAGTACAGCGATCAAGGCATTTACCGCACCCGGTGAAAAAATTTTGCTTCACAGCCCGACCTATATCGGGTTTACGCATGTCTTGGAAAACACGGGCAGAGTCGCTGAGCTCAGTCCTCTGAAAAAGGATGAAAATGGCATATGGCGAATGGATTATGAGGATATGGACAGACGAATCAAAGAGAATCACATCCACCTCGCTGTCCTTTGCAGTCCGCACAATCCCTGCGGCAGAGTCTGGACGAGGGAAGAGCTCGAACAGGCTATGGATATTTTCAGGGAAAATCAGTGTGTCGTTATCTCCGATGAGATTTGGTCGGATATACTTTTGAACGGCAACAAACATATTCCGACGCAAAGCATTTCCGAGGACGCAAAGAACAGAACGATCGCCGTTTACGCTCCGAGCAAGACATTTAACCTTGCCGGATTGATCGGCAGTTATCATATCATTTACAACAACTACCTCAGTGACAGAATGAAACGGGAATCGGACGCGACGCACTATAACTCGATGAACGTTCTCTCTATGCACGCTTTGATCGGCGCATATAAGGACGAAGGACATCGGTGGGTGGACGAGCTCTGCGAGGTGCTGTCAAAGAATATCAATTATGCTTACGATTTGGTACAAAATGAATTGGAGGGCATAGAGGTATCGAAACCCGAAGGCACATATATGCTGTTCCTGCACTGCGAGGATTATTGTAAAAAGCACGGTATCACAATTGATGAATTGATACAAAGAGGTTGGGACGTAGGCGTAGCGTGGCAGCAGGGTGCGCCGTTCCATGATGAATGGGGTATAAGAATGAACCTCGCCGTTCCGTATTCACTGGTAACGGAAGCGTTCAGCAGAATGAAAAGATTTGTTTTTGTATGAGTAATTACACCTATATTCTCAAATGTGCCGATGACACGCTCTACTGTGGATGGACTAATGATCTTGAAAAGCGTCTTGCTGCCCACAACTCCGGCACAGCTGCAAAATACACACGGACACGGCGGCCTGTTAAATTGGTTTACTACGAAGAATTTGAAACAAAACAGGAAGCGATGAGCCGGGAATTTCACATCAAGAGGATGTCCCGGCTTGAAAAACTTGCATTAATAAACGTTTCGGAGAAAAAGAGATGAAAAGATTAGCGATCGTATTTTTCGTGATCATTGTTCTGCTGTCAGGCTGCGCGCAGCCGTCAGGCAGTTCTGCAGTTTCCTACAAGCAGATCACGCAGGAGGAAGCCAAAGAGATGATGACAAAGGATGACGGTCACGTCATCGTTGACGTGCGCCGTCAGGATGAGTATGACGAGGGGCATATCCCCGGCGCGGTTCTCATTCCAAACGAGAGTATCACGGATAAGCAACCGGATGAACTGCCCGATCTTAACCAAATTATTTTGGTTTACTGCCGCAGCGGACGCAGAAGCAAAGAGGCTTCGCAAAAGCTCGCGGATATGGGATATACCAATGTATATGAATTCGGTGGCATAAATACATGGACGGGTGAGATTGTAAAATAAAGATCAATATGATGCCACAATCCCTATATGCTAACGTAACAAGAATTAAATCGACCGCATAAGTTCTCAAACCGACCGCATATATCCGCAAATCGACCGCTAAAGCCTTCAAATCGACCGCATATACCCAAAAATGAAAACGCCCTGTTCGCCAAGTAGGTCAAATCCTCGGCAAACAGGGCTGTTTTGCGTTTATATTATTCACGGGCTGAACCGTCAACCCTCAAAAAACCGCATAAATACTAAGGCGCGCAGTACTGATACATTGTATCAATATTGCACGCCTAAGATGGCTTTTCACGCCACCTTTGATACAATTTTTGTCGCGGTCGATGAACGACAGTAAAAACACCCCTCATTTTCATTTTGAGGGGTGCCATTTTCATTTTAAGGGGTGCCATTTTCATTTTACACTTATTACGTCTTGTCAGACGTTCGCTTTGTGAAGTTTATAACATAAACCTTCGCTTTTTTCTGCGGAGAATTTTAGGAGAAATTTTTAACCAATCATAATTGTCTCTTGCCGACATCTACCCAAGCCGCATACTGCGAGTGTTTTTCAAGCTCCGGCAGTGTCAGTTCAATAGCGCTGTTGCTGCTTCCGCAGGCAATTAGCTGTGGCAGCCGCCGCAGTCGCTGCAGCCGTTGCATAGGATTTTGAACGAGCACGTTTTGCATTTTTGAATATAACGCGGCACGTACAGATCCTCCTTCGGAACCGGCTCGCCAAAGCTGTTTGTCAGCACAAAGTGCATTGGCTCTCCCTGATAATTCATACCTGATTTATAAGCCTGCAAATTCTGCAATTGCTTGCTGTCGATCCGGTATTCTCTGCCGTCTTTGATGAAAACGGTGCCTGTCTCCATGAAACAAAACGTGATATTGCGTGATACACATTCATCTCTCAGCGACTTTACCCAATCAAAATCACAGGGTCTTGAGCCGCCGTAGTTCTCGCCGCCGCAGGCGACCTGTTCGATCTGACCACTGTCAAGATATTTGCCGACCTTGACAGCTCCTAACAACGGCGCACAGTGCAGTCCTTTGTGTTTGAACGGCAGTTTCAAAAGCAACGGTATTCTTTCGTCAGCTCTGCGTTGGTTTTCGCATGTCACGTTCAGAAAGATGTTATCCCAACCGTCGCCCCAGTTGTCGGGCAGACATTGCAACACCCTCTCAGGTCGTTTCGTTAGCAGCAGAAAAACAACATCGCTACGTGTTTTCATCATTTCCCACGCTTCGGGGCGCCACTCGTCAGCTTCCTCCAAAAAGAAATCCGAGGTCATACAGACACTGATCATTTCACCACTCTGTATCTTGTATCGGCGTTTTCTGTCTTTTGACAGCGGATACCCGAATCCGGTTTTTGTCTTGTAAACGTCAGCGCCGTTCTTGCCTATCATTCCATCAAGATAGTATACGTAGCAGTTTTGACAGCCTTCGCTGCATTTGATACATCCGTGCCAAGGATTCCAATTGCTGTGCATTGCCATTGCTTTACTCCGCATTGAAAAAATGTTTTCTGTGTAAAAATCGGTTTATCTTCATTTTTATATTCAGCGCAAAATCTTCTCCATTTTTTTCATAATAACAAAGATATGCGGTGTATCATGTGAGCTTTACCGCATCCTTTTCAAGTGTATCCAGCACCTCTGTTCCCATATCTTGGCAGTTGATTTCCAGACCGTTTTCAGCGCACACTTGGACGAACGCTCTCGCGAGCGCATCATCCTCAAACGACTGCACGAGCGATACGGTGAGTGCGTCGCCTACAGCGTTGACGGCAAACACAACAGGCGCAGTGAGTGCCGGGATATACAGCTCCATATCTTTAATCCACGGCTTCATGTTTTCGGTGATGCCCAGAGAACCGACGTTTGTGATGATGCTGCCCATGCTTTGGCGCACCGCCTTCTTTTCTATCAAACAATCGGGCTTGTCGGCAAATATCTCGTCAAGAGGCATCTCACGTTGTTTCAGCCCCAATGCCGAGCGTTCGGCGATCACCTTCAAGGCGTTTTGTTCGGTATTGTTCTGTGCGATCATGCCCTTCATCACAGCGGCGGTCTGTGCAAGCGGCAACTTCTGCATTTCAGGCGTGTAGAAGGTGAGGAACCAACCCGAGAAATTGTGCATCGAATCACTCGGCAGCAGTCTTCTGAAATTGGATGTCAGGCTGTTGATGAGCAGTCTGCCCTCAAGGTCGTAGGCTTTCTGAAAGGCTTTGCAGATGATTGCGTTGATCAATCCCGTCGCGGAGGAACCGCATTCGCGAGCAGAGCCGACAACCTGTTTTGCAGACATCGACAGCTTAAAGCGCTTGAATTCATATCTGCCCGCCTCATCCCAGTATGCAACGGGGAGCGCAAACAGCTTTACATCGCCCAATTGCGGTTGTTCCGGCTTGATGGTTTTATCGTAGTATTTCAGATACGACATTTCGTCCTCGGCTTTTTCGTCATACGGGGCTTCCAACAGTCTGATTTCTCCGTCAGCCGTAACGGGCTTGCCGCATTCCTGCATAGAATCGCAAACCTGACCTTGACCGCGTACAATTCCAATTACAGCAACAACGCCTTTGCCGATAAAAAGAATATGAAAAACGGCTTTGTTGAAAGCGGTATTCGGATGAATACATATATCAGTCGTAACGAAAGCTGGACGCTGACCCAATTGGAGGAGAGAAGCGATTATCTGAAAAATAGGGCGCTCTCCATTTGGGGACTGCCGGAGACTGAATATCGTCCGGAGGAAAAAGAGCTTGATTTCTTTACCCTTGCTGATGATACATCAATGAGCAACCGATTCATTTCAAGGTTTGTGTATAAAAACACTGAGCAACCGGTTTCAAGCTGGGTAGAAATGTATCTGAAGGTTCTGCGAATATTATATGAAGAGGATAAAAGTATTCTGATCAATTCTATCCTACTACGGCGTCTTCTTTGTCAATGCTTTTCGTACCGGGGTCAGGGATTTTGCGGTAGTCGGACGGAGTGAGACCGAATTTCTCAAAAAAAGCGCGCGAAAAGTAAGACAGATTAGAAAATCCGCATGACAGAGCGATCTCCGAGATCTTTGTTTTTTCGTTGCGCAACCGAACCGCCGCCATCTCCAAACGGTAGTTTTTCAGATATTGCGTGAAGGAATCTCCGGTCAGTTGACGGAACAGCTTCGCAAAATGGCTGGCAGAGTAATTGCTCTGAGCCGCGATAGCTTCGACGGTGATGTTATCGGCGTAGTGCTCCTCAAGATAGAGCAGCGACCGTTTCAGCTTTTCATAAGCAATATCCTCATTGGCAGAAGCGATGTCTGCCTTTTCACAAAAGGGCAGGATCCTATGTAGCATCTCAAAAGTTCTCGCTTTGATCAACAGTTCTTCATGGAACCGTTGATAATGCGGTTCTGTCGTGAGCTTGCGGATGATGGGCTCGATCTGACTGTGCAGAGGATGCTCCGGCGTCAGATATTCCGGCATCAACAGCCTGCGATTGTAGATCGGCTCCAGATATTTCTCCCGGCAGGTATCGTCGGCGGCGTTCTCCAACATCGAAAGCCGAAACAGAATATTGTAGTAAATGGCCGAATCCCCATTGTGCTGACGGATCGCATGGATCGTCTGAGGGTGGACAAGAATGATATCCCCGACCGACAAAGCGTATTCGTTGTTGCCGACGGATACGCTGATCATGCCGTCGGTCACATAGATGATCTCCATCTCCTCGTGCCAGTGATGGGGGATCCCGCTGATATGTTCGGGCAGGATCCCCGGATAAACGATATAGGGAAAGCCGGGCGTTCCGTGGATCTTTGTTTCCTGATAAGCTGACATTTGATCGCCTCACAATCGTTTTGTGTTAAAATCATCGTGATATTATGCAAGAATTATACATCATATAATCGTATAATACAAGTAGGTTTAACGAAATCATGGAAGAAATCAGGTAAAGTTATGAAAAAAATGAAGTTGTTCAGCTTGGCGTGGCCGATCTTTATCGAAACAGCGCTGTTCATGCTGCTCGGCATGATCGACGTATTGATACTCAGCTCTTATGATGATCTCGCGGCTTCCGCTGTCGGCACGGCAAATCAGACTGTATCTATCGTTACCATCATCTTCAACATCATATCTACCGCAAGCGCCGTGATGATCTCTCAGTACCTAGGAGCGGGAAAAAGAGAGTCCGCTTCACTGACAGCGGCGCTGTCCATCGCACTGCAATTGATATTCGGCATTCTTGTCAGCGTGTTCTTTTTGTTGTTCCGGCAGCCTATGCTGATGTTGATCGGCGCGGAAGGTCAGCTGCTTGACTTTGCCGGTCAGTATCTGTCTATCGTCGGCGGTACGATCTTTTTGCAAGCGGTGATGACCGCAGTATCGGTGATTATCCGCAACCACGGACTCACCAAGATCACGATGTTTGTTTCTGCAGGAATGAATCTGTTCAATACGGCGCTGGATCTGATATTGGTACCTCGTACGGGAGTTGTGGGAGCAGCGATCGCAACCGGCGTCAGCCAATTGATCGGATGTGTGGTCCTGGTCATCATCCTGTTCACTAAGATCGAGAAGCCGGCTGTCTTTCGTATGCTGATTCCGTTCCCGCTCAAACAGTTCGGGACGATGCTGAAGGTCGGTATCCCGTCGGCTGCTGAGACCTTTCTCTATAATCTTTCTCAGCTGGTTATCACCTCCATTGTGCTCAACTTCCTGACAGAAAACGAGCTGATCGCCAAGACCTATGTTCAAAGCATCACGATGCTGTTTTATCTTTGCTCGCTTGCCATCGGACAGGCTTCTCAGATCATGATCGGACATCTTGTCGGAGCAGGCAGGTATGATGAAGCCTGCCGACAAGGCTATCGGTCTCATCGTACAGCTCTACTGCTCATGGCTGCTGTCTGCGGTGTCGGTGTATTATTGAGGGAACCGCTGATCGGACTGTTCACCGATAACCCTGAGATTATCTCCATCGGCAGCGAAATTATCTTAATGAACTGTATTTTGGAGCTTGGCAGGACAACAAATCTGGTTATGATAGCCTCTATGCGGGGAGCGGGAGATGTGTATTTCCCGACCGCGTGCGCGATCTTCTCCAACTGGCTTCTCAGCGTGCTTGGCTCGTATTTATTCGCGGTCGTCTTCGGTATGGGAATCTACGGTTTATGGATCGCTCTCGCTGCGGATGAATGTGTGCGCGGTGTATTGATGCTTCTGCGATGGAAGAACGGCAGGTGGCGAACCAAACGCCTCATACGCTCCGATACCCCCCAAATCGAAAATGAAGTGAGCTTACCGATACAGCAAAAAGCCTCTTGATAGTAAAACCAAATATTTGCAAACACCATGCCTGCTTCTCATATCATGATTGTTTTTTGAATCTTTTTTTCTATAAGCATTATTGGAGAAAACCCATTGTCATTATAATATGTAATTACAATACAATTGACATTCTTTTCGTGTGTCAAAAAGGGTTTCAGATACTTCTCTGCCAGACGGTCCTCCCCAAAAGCGAAAAATTGAACATAATATTATAATACTCCGCCTTCTCGGACTGGGCTTGTTCGATAGCGTGGATGGCGTGAGGGAGAACAATGACAAT
>CACYPV010000060.1 GCA_902776375.1 uncultured Ruminococcus sp.
TGTTTCGATGATGCTGAAAGCTGTCGCGCTCGCTTTGGCACCCGACGGGGTGTTGGCGAACAGCCAGTTCTTCCTGCCGATGACGAACGGCTTGATGCTTCTCTCTGCACGATTGTTGTCGATCTCCAGCCTGCCGTCCTCGATGTAACGTCTCAGGTACGGCTCTTCCTCGATCAGATAATTGACCGCCTTGCCGAGCTTGCTCTTCGTCGCAATGTTTCGGAGTGATTTTGCCCACGCAAAGAACGCGTCCAGAAGCGGTTTTGCTTGCTCCTGTCGCTCTTTCAGTCTATCTTCCGGACTTTCGTCCTTCGTTTTCTTTTCGATCGCGTACAACTTACCGCAGTAATCCAGACCGATAGCCGCCGTCGAACCCTTGCGCTGCTCCTCAGGCAAAACCTCCAGCGCTTCGCAGAATCTTCTTCTGGCATGTGCCCAACAGCCGACGATCGTAACATTTTCGATCCCGCGGTATGCCTTGTAGCCGTCTGTATGCAGATATCCTTTGAACTGTTTCAAAAAGCTCTCGGCATTCTCCGCCTTGCGGTTCGGGCGGTAGTCATAAAGCACAATAGGATTATCTGTGCATCCGCTCGTCCGATACAGCCACATGTAACTCTTGGTCGCTGTCGGCTTATCCTTTGTTTTGAGCACCTGTAAGGTAGTCTCATCCGCATGAAGAACACTTTCTTTGAGAAGCAGCTCTTTCATTCTCTCATACAACGGCTCCAGCCAGAGCTTTGAAGCAGTAATGAACCAGTTCGACATCGTCTGTCTCGACAGTTCAATGCCCTTCTGCTTCAATTCTTGTTCCTGGCGATAGAGCGGCGAGTGCATGACAAATTTCTGCGTCATCAGATGCGCTATTGCTTCCGCAGATGCAAAGCTTCCTTTAATGACAGGATTCGGCTGAGGTGTTTCAACTACAGGTGTATCCGCTTCATTCTCATGACACTTTTTGCATGCATAGGTAAAGTATACATCCTCACGAATGACTGCTTTTGCAGGAATTATCTCAAGATGCTTGGTCACCTTCTTACCGATGACCTCCATCTCTTCACCGCACTCGGGACATTTGCGTTCTTCTTCACTGAGTTCATGTTCAACGGTGTAGGTCTCGATGTTCTCGGGAAGCTTGTCGAAGCATCCGGTCTTTTGCTTGCGCTTGTATTGTTCTACTGTGATCTCCGTATTCCTGTTCTCGGTATCCTCCAGTGCCTCCGCTTCATTGAAGAACAAAGTCATTTGTTCATAAAGCTGTTCCGTGCGCTCTGAGCTTGAACCGAAGGTTTTCTTCTTCGATATCTGCAGTTGTTCTTTCAGCCAGTTCAATTCAGACTCAAGCTGGGCGCAATGCTTCTCCAGATCTTTTAAACCTGTTAAATACTCATATTCAGCTTTGGAGATCGTGACAGTTTCACTGTTGTTCTTACTCATAAACGCCCAACTTTTTCTGCTTTATTTTATGTGTTTATTATACCACAAAAGCAACTAAAAGTCCAGTGTTTATGCGGACTTTCGAGCAATTATCCGAACTTTATTTTATCAATTTTCCGGTGTGCCTTCGGCTGCTGAATACTCAGTCCTTCCATCAGCCAGCGGTACTGTTGAGCAGTAATGCCGAGCGCTTCACTCTCACTCCGCGGCCACTGAAACTTACCTTTTTCAAGCCGCTTGTAGAGGCGTCGGAACACGGGTCAAGACGGAACTGCTGTTCAATGATAGTCGCCAGACCGTCGATCCCACGGCGAAGATCTGTGTAGCCGCAGGCGAGGTAGACCTTCGATCCGCTGAAATCGCTCAACATGATTTGAGTACGCGAAACAACGCGGCGAGTGTAGCTTCATCTGCGCCGTTGTGAACTTCGGCACAGATGCTTCCGACTCTTACCGAGGCCGCGATGTTGCTGTGATTACTTTCATCGAAAGATAACGGGACTTCGACAAACTGATTGCTCTTCTGCAACTCTTTCCAAACTTTGTTCTGCCGATATGTGTAAGTGCTCACAGCAATACCGCTTTGTTCGCACCAAGCGCGAACGCTCATCCCACTGCCTCGACACTCCTTAACCTGTCTCATCCATTCTGCCAGGTTGGCGTTCTCTTTGATTACTCTTAAACTTTTTGACACAAAACCACTCCCGTACGATTGTGCACGATCGAAAACAATGGATCACAATGGTTCACGATTGCTCTAATTCGTACACTTGGCATTTATTCATATTTTCGCACAAGTGTTGTGTTGGTTTCAATACGGCTGCTTATTTGACGGTTACAATGAAAGAGGTTACGGATTTAATAAAGGAGAAGTATTTTAGGTAGAACTATTTAGCTTTGTATGCTGAAAGATATTGATTTTCAGTAACTAAGTTGATATAATAAAATTGATTTTCAAATTTTTTTTGTAAAAAACGAATAATTACGAGATGAAGGGTGTTAGTATGACTGCTGTTAATAAAATGAGAATTATATGCGACCCGTACGCGAAGGTCATTGACTACAAGTGGTTTGACGCTGCGGAGGGTGATTTTGTACGAATCGAAGAATACAGTTCCGAGCTGGTAAGCGAAAAGTATGTCAACGCTACGATTCAAAACCGCGCTTTTGAAATCATGGAAATCATTAACCGCAATTTCAATCGCGGCAATATTGGCTTGGAGATTGATTTTATCGGCAACGACGACGATTACTGTGATTTGTGCCGAGTTATTGAGCTGTATTATGCCGACAGCAATATCGTCTGCGCGAAGAACAAAGAGTTTTTCTATGGCGCAGATTATGTGATGGACGAAATCAAAGATAAATTCGGCAAAGTAAAAACCACTTTGGAAGAATATCAGGAAGAAAGCATTATTGATTTGATCCAAAAGTACGAGGACACGGTAAAGCCCTCTGTTTCCGTGTGCGTATTGGGCTTGTACAGCGCGGGCAAATCTGCGTTTATCAACAGCTTGATCGGCGAGGAAATATTGCCCAGCGGTTCCGATCCCACAACAGCAAAGGTTTTCAGAATCTACTGCTCAGATGGCTACAGTGTGTCCTTTGAAATTAACGGAACGCCCTGCACCATTACTTTTGGCGATGAAATCAGCATAAAAGGCGTGCCGGATACGATTTTGACAGACAGTATGCTGGATAAAATAAAGGAACATGATAATCCTGCATTTGAAATAAATGACCTTGTTTCGCTTATCAACAAGGAGAAATTGTTTGATACGTCTGAAAATACAGTAGGAGAGATTATTGACATTTATATCCCCTTCCGCAATTCTTCGCTTCCCACTGAAAAATTCGATTTCGTGATTTATGATACGCCCGGCTCCAACTCCGACACCAACAAGAAGCATCTGGAGATTCTGGAAGCCTCGCTTGACAGCCAAACAAACGCTTTGCCGGTGTTTCTCACCACGCCCGACACGATGGACAGCACCGATAACGACAAGCTCCTTTCGTTGATTGAAAAAACAGGAACGGCTTTAGATGTTACCAATGCGATTATCGTTGTCAATAAATCCGATGAAAAGGGCGCAAATGCGCTCAACAACAAGCGCGAGAAGTGCGAGGATCTAAAGATCACCAAGTGGAAATCCACACGAATCTACTTCTTATCATCCATTATCGCGCTGGCTTCCAAAAAGACAAATCCGCATAATGAAGCGGCATGGCTTGATGAAGATACCTTTGAAATCTTCGATGATAAATGCAGAAAGTACGAATCCGGCGAACGGAAGCTCTATCAGTACAATATTATCGACAAAAGCAAGGAGCTGACGTTTGGAGAAAAAGAGCTGACCATGAACGAGCAGCTTTTCTATAACAGCGGTCTTGGCAGTGTTGAGAATGAAATTTCCGATTATGCACAGCGTTATGCTCTGTATAACAAATGCCTGCAGGCAATCGATTATCTTGAACAGGCGATTGTGATTTGCGGCAAGGAAATTGAAAGTGCCGAGCTGCGCCTGAATGAGCAGCTTGATGATATTTCCTATCGTTTCGACGAAAAGAAGCGCGAGCTGATCGACAAAATCGATAATGAGCGCCTTGATAATTTGCAGTTCAGCCTGATGGAATTCAAAACCATCTTGGACGATTTACTGCAGCAATACAAGCAGGATAAGGATTTATTCTACGATTATATTCCGTTTAATAATATCAAAAGCTCATGGGAGTTGGATATTTACAAGGAATTTGAAGCCCAGTGGAGCAAATACAAGCAGCTTGCCGAGTCGCTGCACTATGATAATAAATATGCGCTCTCGAAAATGCAAACCTATGTCAAAAACAGATACAACGTGTTAATCAACGATTTTTCCGTGTTGGCAAACGAAACGCTGGATGAATTCTGGAAAAACAGAACCGGCGTTTTTAGAAAGATATGTCAGCAAATCGTGATGGGTGAAGATTCCCTCAGCTCCGAACAAAAGGCGATCCTTGATTCCGTAATTTTTGACATGGACGATATGACGCAGGAGCACATGGAATTTGATCTCAGCGAAAACAGCGCGATCAACATGGGCATTTTACCCGTTTTGGGCTTAAAGGATATTTATAACAACAGAAAATGCTGTGAAAATCTCATTACAGAGTTTTCTAAGGTAGTGACAAAGCGTATTGCCGACGTTCGCACCGAAAACGGCAGGCATTTTGAAAAGTGGACGGCTGATTTGATTGGCAAAATCAAAATGGAGCTTTGCAAATTCAATGCGGAGCTGCATGATTTCGAGCTGAAAATCGAGGAAATCAACAAGGATATCAAGAATAAGAAATCTCATTTGAGATTGATTGAAAGCACCAGAGAATACATAGGCGGTCTTTTGCACACACAGGTTAAGACGGAGGATGAATAATGGCTGTTTTGGCTGCGGTAAAGGGAAAGGTCGGGAAAACGCTGGTTAAGGTTGCCGACAAGGGAGGTAATCTGATTGCCAAAGCGTCGGGACTGACCTCGGCTCAATTAGAAAAAATTGAAAAACTACGCGAAAACTATCTGAATGAAAAGCCCGAGTTTGACGAAGAAGGCATTAAACGACTGCTCGGCACATACTCAATAGAGGCATATGAAGCCTATCTTCCGCTGATTTCATCACTCTATCATCCAATGGCGCTTAACAGAGATAATGATGAAATGGCAGTGAATAACCGCATACGCTATTTTGAGATCACTAAGTGGGTATCCGATCCCACTGAGGACAATGTTGACAAGCTGACGAATATGTATCAGGCGCTCAGCGAGGAAGACTGCAATGTAGCCTTGATTTATCACCGTGACAAGAAGCGCTGCAAAGCGTATTTTGCAGTTGTCAACAATGATTATAAGGATACGCCGTCCATTGCCAATGCGATGGAGGACAGGCTCGTTGCATCTGTCAGGGGTAATTTCCCGGGAGTGGAAATCAAATCGAGAAATGTCACAGGCGACGGCGTGGGAATCATCCCTGAATTGGAAAACATCAAGAGCACGGTGATTGCCGCCGTGTCTAATGTTTCTTCCGAGAAATCGGAAAAGCCCGAAAAGTTTACCAGCCAAAGCATGGAAAAGCTATTAGACGGTATTGTTCCGCAAACCGATAATGAAGCATATACGATTGTTTTACTTGCTACGCCTGTAAAGGAACAGTTGGAACGAAAAACCGCACTCAGCGAGTTGTATTCCCGGCTTGCACCCTATGCCCAGTGGCAAACGGGCTTTACTTACACCGAAACCACCGCCGAGGGTTCATCGGCGACAATGGGAGCCAACCTCGGCGGCTCTGCCGGTAAACAAATCGGTCAGACAAATACGACCGGAACTAATTCATCAACATCATCAGGAGAAAACGAGAGCAATAGCGAAACGGAATCTACAGGAACTGCTGAATCAGACACAAATACACAATCTGATAGTAATTCACATAGTGATGGGGAGAATTATAGCGAAAGTCAAAGCTCGGGTGATAGTGATACCGAGAACAAAAACAGTGGATGGAATGCAATTTTATATAATCGAGGGAGCTCAGAAGGAACCACACATTCAGAAAACACCTCTTATTCCGAGGGAACAAATACTGTAGACACGCAATCACATACTGATAGTCAAGCACATACACAAACGCAATCTCAGAATCATTCAAATACTTTCCAAAAAGGAAAGCAGATTACAGATACAATCGGAAAAATGGCTTCAAAGGCAAATAGCGTTACAAATAGTCTGGGAGTAAATTTCGGCGTCAATTTTGCTCGTTCTTCCAATGTTTCGGTTTTCTTGGGGAAAAACGATTCACTGACACAAACCTTTACCAATCATTCGGTCAAAAACACATTGGAACTGATAGAACAGCAAATCAAACGGATCGAAGCCAGCACTGCGCTCGGTATGTGGGATTTTTCCGCTTATTTTCTTTCGGAAAGTCCCGTCGTTGCAAACAATGCGGCGCATATGTATTTGGCGCTGACGCAGGGTGAAAAATCCTATCTGTCCCAATCTGCGGTCAATATGTGGGTTCCGAATGAAAAAAACGAACAGGATATTCAGAATATTCTCGATTTTCTGAAATTATTACAACATCCTCAATTTGAGCTGAACGAAGAAGATGTCAATGAAGATGAAAATTGGCTGATGTATCCGCCGCATGTCAGCACAACGGTAAGTCTGACAGGTAAAGAGCTGGCTTATTCACTCAATTTACCAAAAAAATCCGTCAGCGGCCTGCCGGTTCTTGAAAGTGTTGCGTTTGGCAGAGAAGTACAACGCTTTACGCCGCTTGCCGACAGTGATGATGCTATTCAAATCGGCAAGGTTTTCCATATGCGTAAAACAGAAAAAACGCCGGTAAAGCTGGATATCAACAGCCTGTGTTCGCATACCTTCATCACCGGTTCAACCGGTACCGGTAAATCAAATATGATTTATCAAATACTGGATAAATTAGTTGACGAAGAAAAGAAATTCTTGGTGATCGAACCAGCAAAGGGAGAATATAAAAATGTGCTCGGCGGTCATTATGACGCAAAGGTTTACGGCACCAACCCGAGAATCACCGAGCTGCTGAAAATCAATCCGTTTTCATTCCCCGATAGCATCAGCGTACTGGAGCATATCGACCGCTTGACAGAGATTTTCAATGCTTGCTGGCCGATGTATGCGGCAATGCCTGCCGTGCTCAGGGACGCGATAGAAAAGGCGTATAAGGACAAGGGCTGGGTGTTCTCCAATTATTCCTATTACAGCACGGATTTCCCGACTTTTGCCGACTTGATGAAGGCGCTGCCCGAGGTAATGGAGAATTCGCTTTATTCCGCCGACACCAAAAGCGATTATCAGGGAGCGCTGATCACGCGCGTGAAATCGCTTACAAACGGCATCAACGGCGAAATCTTCTGTGCCAATGATGAAATCAGCAACAGGGATTTGTTTGATAAGAACGTCATAGTTGACATCAGCAGGGTGGGTTCAACGGAAACCAAATCCTTACTGATGGGCATTCTCATTATGAAGCTGCAGGAATACCGTTTGCATACCGGCAAAATGAACGCGGCTTTGCAGCATGTTACCGTGTTGGAGGAAGCGCATAATCTGTTGAGAAAAACGACATTGGCACAATCGCAGGAAAGCTCTAACCTGCAGGGCAAATCCGTTGAAATGCTGACGAATGCGATCGCCGAAATGCGCACTTACGGCGAGGGCTTTATCATATCCGATCAAGCGCCTGATTTGCTGGACGATGCGGTTATTCGCAATACCAACACCAAGCTTGTGTTCCGTCTGCCGGATGAAACAGACTGCGAGCGCGTAGGAAAATCCATAGCGCTTAAACCCGAACAAATCCGAGAGCTTGCCAAGCTGCCTGCGTTTGTAGCTGCGGTTTATCAAAACGATTGGGTAGAAGCCGTGCTTTGTAAATCGGAGAAATTTGATAAAGAAAAGCCGTTCAGTTATCAGCCTGACGATACAAATCCCTATATTGAGGAATTCTTTGCAAGTATCTATACGGCAACAGAAAAAGTAGAATTCAGCGAAAAGAAGAAGGCGTTTTTGAGTGGGTGGATTGCAAGATTAGATGTGCCATACGAAGTGAAACAATTCTTGTATGAGGCTCTGGATAGAAAAGAGCTTGATGATTTCAAAAAATGTCATGTTGCATATAATCTTTTTGGTGGACAGAAAGTAGCAGCGATTTTAGAAGATGCAGCCGATCCCACAGATGGAATGAAAAAAGCACATAGCTTTATTGATGACAGATACTCACTGAATAACAGTGATTTGTCTGAGTCAATTAAGAAATACATTTGGTTCACGATTAATTCCAACGAAAGATATGCAGCGATTTCTGAACGTTATCGGTTGTTAGAATCGAAAAGGAGGGAGTTTTAATGGCTTTTTGGGCAGCGGCAGGCGCTGTAATGGGAAAAGTGGCGGAAACAGCGGAAGTAGCGGAAGCTGCGGTATCAAAGACAGTTGAGACGGTTGCAGAAACAGCAGTTAAAGCTTCCGATTGTCTTCCGCAAAACATGACAGTATTCTCGGATTTATCTAAATCCTTGCTCGACAGAATCAACCCGTTTAGCACTATCGACAATCCTTTGTTTTCAAAATTAACAGCCCGAATAAAACACACACCGGTTGAAGGAAGAGGTGGACACTGGTTGGGTGAGCGAGGTAATTCAAAGTGGATTCCAGCTGAGGCAAAAGCGAAAGAAGCATTAGCCAAATCTGGACAGGATGGGATTAACTTTAAAAACGGTGTTGCTGATTTTTCAAAAGTATCGGAGCAAACAGTTGAAATTGACGGTATGAATATTGATCGACTTGGTAATAATTTTCCGAAAGCAGATGCAAAATGTGCCGAAGCTTGGAATAAAGAAATGCGTGACGGAAGAAGTAATTGGACTGCCGATCAGGTTAAGCAATACCGTACGGATAATAAATTATCTTGGCACGAACGCAGTGATATGAAGCATTGCGATTTAGTTTCAAGAGATATTCACGGTAAAATTAGACACTCAGGTGGAGTATATGAATGTGGAATACGTGATGGTGTAGACGTAAGGAGTAAGTTCGATGTATAAAAAATTATTAATCTGGAATAGAGAATTTGATTTAAGAGTTGTTTTTGACAGCTATGATGAAGAAGTGTTACCTATTCAAGAACAAGCACTTGAAGCATTTTTGAAAGCTGAAAACACAATTCAAGAAAGCAAGAAGCAGCTCGAAAAATATATTCTCAACGATGAGTACGCGGAAATCGAGGGCAATTCGATTGATAACATTTTCAAGTATGTCATACCGACCGATATCTATATTCTGAGAACGCCCGAAACACGCACGGTCGCTCTCCTTTGTGATTACCGTTTCGATGAAGAACACGGCATCGCTATCGTCTTTGAAAATGAACAATTTAAAGAAATCGGCGAACAGGATATAGTGTTATAAAAAAACACACCTATCATCTTCTGATAGATGTGCTTAGAAATGTTAATGAATTAATTGAACCCCGCACCTCAAAAAAATGTGTTATTGATGTGTTATCGCCGTGAAATATCGTGAAATGCTGTGAAACGCAAAATGCTCAAAACGTCAGTATTTATGCGGATTTTGGAACTTCGTGTAAAGCTGCATAATTCCCTTCGAAACAATACTAGTCTTGTCATCCCGACGTCACGCCTCGCATGAGGCGTGTGAGTTGAAATCTACTATCTATTCCGCGACGGTGAGCTAAAAACCACCGGCGTCGGTATCGACAACCTCCTGCCGCCGATGCGCCGCTTCGGAGGTGACAGCAACCGCGCAGAGAAGAAACAGACGGTGATTGAAAAGCTGAAAGCGTTCTTTGAAAAGTATTTTGGGGTAGTATAATAGTTGTAACTTGAAGTCATGTACGGTTGAAGAAAACGGACAGTACATATTAGAGTTTATGAAGCAAATAAAAATATTCGATCAGCAAACATAAAAGAGGGGCAGTTTATTAGACTGCTCGGATCTGTCCCAAATTCTGTGTAAACACTAAATAGCAGTGTAAAACAGAGCAAAAAATAATATTTTGGGGCGAAAGCCCCTTGTCAACATTATAAGCG
>CACYPV010000061.1 GCA_902776375.1 uncultured Ruminococcus sp.
TAAATGGTTTATGTTAATATTTTATTCGGAGTGATTTTATGGAAACTAACATCAGATTAAAGCTCAAAAAAACAGCCAGCGGTGTAGGATTTTTCGTAGTCTCGATAATACTCGCTATGAACATTATAAGCGTTATCCTGGCTGTACCCGCGTATTTAAGGGCGCCTACGATAAGCAACTCTCTCATGTCGCTTCTGCAATTGATCGCGTCGATAACGGGAATGTTTATTATCGGCCTGTTTTACTGCTTACTTTCTAAAACAAGCTTAAACGAGGTACTGCCGTTTAAAAAGGTAAAGCCCGATTTAATGATAAAAACCGTTGTTATGGCTTTAGCGGTCGTATTTGTAGCGAATTATCTAACCGATTATTTCGTACAAGGTATGTCGCTTTTCGGACTGCACAATAATGTATCAATGAGCTTTGAATCCCACAACGTGGTTGATAATATTCTTTATATTATATCGGTCGCTATAATTCCCGCGTTAACCGAGGAATTCGCTTTCAGAGGAATTATTCTTCACAAATTAAGAAAATACGGCGACGCTTATGCTGTTTTTATTTCTGCGTTGCTTTTCGGACTTTTACACGGAAACATAGTACAGATTCCGTTCGCGTTTACTGTCGGCATCGCTGTGGGATTTATAACTATAAAAACAGGTTCTATTCTCCCCGCGATTATAGTTCATTTTCTCAACAATTTAACAAGTGTCATTGTTTCCGTTATTGGCGAGAATAATTTATGTGATCCCGCATTAACCGACGCGGTTATGTGGGGGCATATGCTGAATAATCCGTGTAACCGTGTCCGTCCTCCCCGCGTGAAAAAAACAGAACCGCGCTTTCTCGATGAAGTTGAAGCAAAAAGATTGTTTGAATTGTTGGAGGAAGAGCGTATTGACATTAAAACCGCAATTCGCGTATTGGTATTAACAGGCTGCCGTCGCGGTGAGTTGCTTGGATTGCACTGGAGTGATGTGGATTTTGAGCAATCTCTGATTTCTTTCAAAGAAAATCTGCTTTATACTCCGGAGACCGGCAAACCGCTGAATCCGG
Source organism: uncultured Ruminococcus sp. (assembly GCA_902776375.1). Taxonomy (GTDB): domain Bacteria; phylum Bacillota; class Clostridia; order Oscillospirales; family Acutalibacteraceae; genus Ruminococcoides. Next base: position 1,057 of record CACYPV010000061.1, read on the forward strand.
ATTCCTTCAGCAAAAAGTTTATTAATTTTATCAAGGCGCACCAAGATGATCTGCCCTATGTCTCTGTCCACTCCATGCGACACACCAACGCAACCTTAATGATTTCAAGCCATGTCGCCATTACAACGGTTGCCGCGCGCCTCGGGCACGCCAACACATCAACTACCGCTAAAATATACGCTCATGCGATCAAGTCTGCCGATGAAGCCGCAGCCGAAACTTTAGAAGATTTGCTTAATCCAAACGATTCGACGAACACGGCATAAAATTAGATATCAACTTCACAAATGTAAAAAGGCAGTCCGAAAACCAATATCATTAAGATAAGCCAAAGGGAGCTTAAGAAAAAGCACACTTGCGAAAAGCAGGTGTGTTTTTTCGTAAAAAAGTGCAAGGCAATAAGACTGACCGAAATAGTCAGTCAAAAAAGAGATATTGAAAAAGCATAGGAATTATGCTACTCTGTAAGAGAAGCTGGCAGGCGGGATACTACGGAGGTTTCTCGGCTTGGAAAGATTAGGACGATAGGGCAAAATATGTTTACTAATCACAGCTTCAACAGCTTTAGGAGCATATCTGCCAAGTAAAAGATTGCGGCAAGCGTACACAGCAACAGAAAAGTTAATTTTGTAGAGATGTTTTCTTTTCTTTTTTCGGATAGCTATGTGTGAAGTAACAAATTCGGAGAAGTTGTAAAGAGTAAGGCGCGCAAAAATTTCTTGGAGGATATGCTCCGATTTTTTAGAATGAAAAGCGGACAGACCAATAGTATATTTGAGTTTTCTGAAAGAAGTTTCAATACCCCAACGCATAGAATAAAGCTGTTTTAATATACACGGGGGAAATTCATTCTCATCTAAGTTAGTAACAAGGACTTCAAATAAATCGTCAGTTATTTGAATACGAACGAATCTTAAATGTAAAGAGTAATAAGTAGCGGGAGCAGAATACTTAGATGAAGAAGGCACGACCTTAATTCCGCATTCCGCATTCCGCATTCCGCATTGATTTGACGCGCCGTTGCAAAAACTCTTTTATTGCTTCAATCTGCTTTCCCGCGTAATCATACGCGTATTGGTAGCCCTTTTCCAGCTTGTCCCTGTTCATTTCAAACGTGCCTACAAGCGTTCTTTCGGGGCGGACGGTCATTATCCTTCCCTCGTCGATATACGGCTGCATAGCCGCTGCCTGGGCGTTGTAGCGCTCCAACCTGTCAAAAAGCCTTTTTGTAAGGTTGGGATAGTTTTTATATACCATCTGCATAGTGCGGTGATAGCGGTTGTAGTCGGTAGCCTGCTCGGTAACGGGCTTTGACATCACCACAAGCAGCTTGTCGCAGCCCTGAGAGAAGGCGCGCTCATAGGGGAGGGCGTCCGCAATGCTTCCGTCGAGGTATTCCTTGCCGTCGATCTTAACCTTTGAGTAGAGAACCGGAAGCGAGCACGAGGCGCGCAGAATATCCATAAGGCGCGTTTCGTCGCTCTTTTCGCGGAAGTATTCGGGCAGCCCGGTTGCGCAGTCGGTCGCTACGATCTCGGTGATGATATCCGACTCAAAAAACGCCTTGAAGTCAAACGGCAGCCTTCCGTAGGGGTATTCGTAGACCATCTTTTTAAGGTCGCCGCCGAACATCTTTTTCAGCCCTACGCCCGTTAAGCCCTCTTTTTGAGGGATGATGATTTTTTTAGTCCGCTCGCTTTGCCCCGCAACAAAGTTGAGCGCCGCCTGTGCGCCCGAGGAAATTCCGATGATGTAATCGAAGCTGATATTGTTTTGCACAAGACGGTCGAGCACGCCCGCAGCAAATATCCCGCGTCTGCCTCCGCCTTCAATAATCAGTCCTTTCATACTTCCTCCTTAAGCTTTGCCGTCTTTCGGTAAAAAATGTCTGCTCGCAAGCAGTCCGAAGCCCTTTGACGTCAAAATGGGCTTTGAGATTTTTTTTGCGGTTTCGTCACTTAAGCTCAGGTTTTGAGCAAACTCCGCACCCGCTTTTTTTATGTCCGCAAGGTAGCTTTCGCGCTGCCTTATCGGGTGGTCGGCAACAAATATCTCGCCCTGAGGGCACAAAATCGGCGTGTATTTTCTGCCGCCGAGTATCAAATCGATCTGGTTGAGCAGAGCCGAATACACGGGCTCAGCCTCAACATAGCCGCAGCTTGAAATAACGACCAGCTTTTTGTCACGCACAATCTCATCTTTAAAATCGTGGAACGACGCGCTGTATGGGTCGCTGCTCTGCGACATGTACGGAACCATAAGCGGAAGGCAGCGGTCGGTGAGCGCCTTCAGCTGAGAGGGGACACCGAAAAAGTACAGCGGAAAGCTCACTATGATAATATCCGCGCTGTAGATTTTTTCGTGGATATCCTTGACGCCGTCCTTGATCTTGCAAACGCCGGTACCGCTTTTCCAGCAGTAGTAGCAGCCCGTGCAGGGGTTTACGTCGCACCTGTAAAGCTCAACGGTTTCAAGCTCGGTATCGGCGGGGAATCCGCCGACAAACGCGCGCGTGATATTCATGGTGTTGCTGCGCTCACCCTTTGGGCTTGCGTTAATTACCAAAACCCTCATTGCGCGTATACCGTATCCTTGTCGATCGAGGTGAACATCATGCTGCCCTTTGCCTTAACGACGCCGTCGCAGCTTATTACCGCGCTGAACTCATACGCCGCCGCGGTCGCGCGGATGACCTCGACCTTTATTTCAAGTCTGTCGCCCGGAATAACGGGGCGAACGAACTTAAAGTCTTTAACTTTTAAAAGCACATACAGCTTGTCCTCAGCCGACGCGGTGCCGGGGGAGATGACAAGGCTGCAAAGCTGTGCCGCGCTCTCGATAAGCAGCACTCCCGGCATGATCGGAGCGTCGGGAAAATGCCCGTTAAAATGCGGCTCGTTTACCGAAACGCACTTAATGCCCGTCGCACTTTTGTTTTCTTCCCATTCAGTCACCCGCTCTATCATCTGAAAGGGCGGGCGCTGCTTTAGTCTTTTGTTGATTTCAAGGAGGTTCATCATAAGCTGAGCCCTCCGTCAAGCACGATAGTCTGACCCGTAAGGTAAGAGAAATCGCCGGAGCAGAGCGTCGCCACTGTATTGGCGACCTCCTCAGGGTCTGCGAAGCGGTGCATCGGCACCTGTTCAAGATACTTTGCCTTAAGCTCCTCGGGAATAGCGTCCATCATCTCGGTGGCGATAAAGCCCGGGGCGACCGCGTTTACGGTTATGCCCTTGGGCGCAAGCTCCTTAGCCATAACGGCTGTCATCGAGTTTACCGCGCCCTTGGTGGCGGAGTAAACCGCCTGACCTTCAACCGCCAACACCGAGCTTACCGATGAAATATTGATGATTTTGCCGCTTCTTTTGCTCAGCATTTTAAGAGCCGCCTGCTGTGCGCAGTGGAAATAGCCCTTGATGTTTATGTCGAGGCTGCGCGTCAGCGAATCCTCTCTTATCATAAGAAGATAGGCGTCGTCAACTACTCCGGCGTTGTTTACAAGCACGTCAAGCTTGCCGAACTCCTTTACAACGTCGCGGAACATCTGCTTAACGGCGTTCAAATCGGCGGTGTCGGCCTTGTAGGCGACAGCCTTTCTGCCCAGCGAGGTTATCTCGTCAACGACCTCCTTAGCCTTTGCGTCGTTGGAGTTGTAGTTTACCGCAATGTCATATCCTCTTTTGGCGAGCGCTACGGCGCAGGCTCTGCCTATACCGCGCGAAGCGCCTGTGATGAGCGCAACCTTTTTCATAACTTCCTCCGTTTATGCTTTCTTTATAACAACTGCCGAATATGAGCCGCCCAGTCCGAAGGACACAGCGAGAATATACTCAGCGTTATCCGCGTTGAATCCTTTAGCCTCGGCTTTTCCTGCCAAAAGCTCGGCCGCGTATGCCGCGCTGAGGGCAGCCGTGGCGGCTCTTGCCTCGCCGTACTGCTCTTTTACGCTCAGAACGGGAATATCTTTGCCGAATACCGCATTCAAAGCGCCCTTTTCAAGCGCGTCAACGGACTTGTTGCCGTTGGCAAAGCCGCACACCGCGTCGATACCGTCGGGAGTAATGCACGCGTCGGCGCAGGCGTCCTTAATAGCCTTTTCAAGCGCCTTTTGTGAGCCGCTTATCTCAAACGCCTCAACGCTGCCGTGAGCCGTTGCGCAGCCCGCGATCTCCGCGAGGATCTCGGCGTTTCTCGCCTTTGCGGCGCTTTCCTTTTCAAGCACAAGCGTTACCGAGCCCTCACCCAGAGCGATACCTTCGCCGCTGTAGGGCTTGCCGCTGCCTGTAATGCCGAGACGCGCGCTCAAAGTTGATTCGATGTCGGTGTTCTCGTCGGTGCCTGCCGCGAGCATGACGTCGGCTTCGCCCGCCTTTATTACGTCAACCGCGTAGCAAACGCTCTGCAAGCCCGCCTGAATGCTGTTTGCGACCGTGGCGTTGTAGCCGCGGATGTTCGAGAAAATGCTAAGGTAGCCGCCTGCCGCGTTGTAAACGGTGTTGGGGAAGGCAAAGGCGCTGCCCTTTTCGGTGCCGTTTTTGATCGCGTTTATCTGGAAGTCGGCGATCTCCTTAAGAGGACCGTCGGCTGTTCCTATTACGATACCGATATTGTTTTCGTTTGTTTCGTCAACGGTGATCCCGGCGTTTTCAAGCGCGCTTACGCCGCTCAAAAGCTGAAGCTGGCTGAAGCGGTCAAGCTTGCGGAAGAACGCCATCTTGATACCGTGAGCCTTGAAGTCGGCTGAGGTGAACTGCGCGCGCAGTCCGTCGGATCCTTCCTCGCAGGGCGTTCCCAGCAGCTTGCCTGCGCCCGTGATATAAACCTTTTCGTCAGTCTCTTTTTCGGGGAGCTGAGCGGGATTTTTTGAGAAGATGATGCTCGCGTTGTTGCCGCCGAACGCAAAGGAATTTGACATTACGTTTGTAACGGTCTTTTCTCTTTTTGTGTTGGGTACAAAGTCGAGCTTGCCCGCTTTTTCGGCGAGTTTGTCTAAATCCTCGGCGGTGTAGCCTATCGTTGGCGGAATAACGTTGTCGCAGACGGATTTTACCGAGAAAACAGCCTCGATAGAGCCTGCCGCTCCAAGACAGTGACCTGTCATTGACTTGGTGGAGCTTACCGATAGGTTGTCGCTGCCGTCAAACAGAGTGTGGAGCGATAAAAACTCAGCCTCGTCGTTTTTGGCGGTTCCCGTTCCGTGAGCGTTGATATAATCGATGTCGTTAAAATCCAGAGCGGAATTCTCTACAGCGCGCTTTATAGCCGCCATCTGTCCCATTCCGTCGGGGCGCGGAGCGGTTATATGGTGAGCGTCGCTGCTTACTCCCGAGCCGAGCACGTCGCAGTAGATTTTTGCGCCTCTTGCTTTAGCGTGCTCGTAGCTCTCAACGATAAGAACGCCCGAGCCCTCGCCTAAAGTGATGCCGCTGCTGCGGTTAAAGGGCGAGCAGCTGTCGGTGTCAAGGGCGTGCAGGGCGTGGAAGCCGCTGAACGCAAGGGATGAAAAGCTGTCGGTGCCGCCCGCAATAAACGCGTCGGCCTTGCCCGCGCGGATAAGGTCGCAGGCGTAGGCAATGCTCATCGTGCCCGCCGCGCAGGCGTTTACGATGTTGGCGGTGGTGCCGTTGAGGCCGAAGTGCTTTGCCACGTTGTTGGCTATCGCGGAAGCGGACATCTTCCAAATGTCCCCGGCGTCGCTTTCGCCGCCCTTTATTTCGTCGGTGTAGTATTTGTCTATGCTTGCCGCGCCGCCCACACAGCTTCCCAGGATAACGCCTATGCGGCTGCTGTCCTCGCTTTTGATGTCGAGCTTTGCGTCCTCCACTGCCTGAGCTGTCGCTTTGATGCATAACAGGGAAGAGCGGTCGTAGTTCTCGCTTGACAGCGCCTCGTTTGGAAGATCGACCTCGGCGCCCTTGTGAGCGTAGCAGTTAGCGGTGTCGACCGATTTAACGTCGTCGATACCTGTCACGCCGTTCACGGCGTTGCTCCAGCAGGTCTGCACGTCGTTTCCGAGCCCGCAGACAAGCCCCAAGCCCGTAACAACTACTCTTTTATCAGCCATATTTTACGCCTCTTTGTGAGTTTCTACATAGTTTGCGAGAGTCTCGATCGTCTGGAAATCCTCTCTGGGAGCGCCGGTCATGTCGATGCCGAACAGCTCGTCGATGCAGGCGATGATCTCGATAGAGTCGATAGAGTCAAGGCCGATGTCCTCGCCGAACAGCTCAGAGTCAAACTCAAGCTCGTCCTCGGGGATTCTGAGGGTGTCTACAAGTACCTTTTTGATTTTTTCTGCGATTTCGATGTTCATAATTAACTTTCCTTGTATTATAGAGTAGTAGTTATTAGAGTCCCTCTCCAAGGACTGTATGCTATACTGTTAGAGATACTGTGGATTAGTATTTCTTTCCTACCGCAAAGAGTATTGTGGCTCTAAGCAGTATCGAAACTACTATGAAAGAGGTATCAGTATGATCGTTGTCGGAATTGATGTTGCAAAGGATAAGCATGATTGCTTTGTTATGAACTCAGAAGGCGAGGTTCTGTTCAACCCCTTTGTCATTCAAAACAACCGCGAGGGCTTTGACAGCCTTTACGAGAAGATTTGCTCTGTGGCAAATGATTTTACAAAAGTTAAAGTAGGACTCGAAGCCACCGGACACTACAGCTACAATATTCTGGGCTATCTCCT
>CACYPV010000062.1 GCA_902776375.1 uncultured Ruminococcus sp.
GTACATATTAGTGTGTACTCACTGTAATTTCTTGAGTATTTTCCAACTCAAAGTCATTACGGGTTTCTTTCTTTTCGTTGTTTAATTTTCAAGGTCCTTTGTTCAATTTAAACAATCAACAGTATTTGCGTTTGTGCGTTTTGCACATCCGCGTGCTCTGCTTTTGTCAACCGAACATTGCTATTATAATACCAATAGGAATAAATGTCAACCCCTTTTTTGAAAAAAATGAAAAAATTTTCAAAAAATTTCTTCAATTGTGTTTTTTGCGTTCTACGGATATGTTTTTCACAATATATAGTGTGTCGCTTTAGCGCAATAAAAACAGGCAGGTATCTCGTCCTGCCTGTTATCTTATTATTTATGGAACGCCTTGAACTTCTTGACTACCTCTTCCCTCGCCTTGTAGTTGGCGTCGTTTTCCTTGGTGTCGCTGCCAATGGTGTTGTCGGTGTATATCATCAAATACTTTCCGTTATCCGAAACGTAAACATTCTTTACTGTTTCGCCGATAAGGTTCACAAAGGTTCCGTCCTTTTTTACCGAAGCCATGACCTCATCCGCCGTCGCGTTGAGGTGTTTCAGATCATACTCGTAAAGCTCTATAACGGTATCCTTTGTATGCTTCGCCTGAAAGCGCTTGCCCGTATCCTTGATCGCGCCGATAAGCTCGCCCTTCATATTTGAGAAGGTAAGCCCCTTGTTCTTCTCGATCGGATTGATGTATCCCAACGCGCCGAAGTACTCGCAAAGACCGCTAAGGTCGTCCTTGTAATCGTTCACGTTCTTTTTCAATGTATATGTCGCCTTGTAAGCCTCGTCGTTAGTCGCTACCTCCGACTGCTTTGAGCCGCCGCAGCCTGCCGCCACAGCAGCAAACATTCCCGCGCAGAGAATGATCGCAAGTATCTTTTTCATAATCATAATCCTTTCTAAAGTAGTAGGAGACCGCACCGTTTCCGCGGTGCTGCCCCCTATTATAACGCATTCTTTTGCAGAAATCAATTCTTTTCACAAAAAAACACAATCATTTTCTATGTCATTCGATCACATATACATTGACGTCGCGTCTGCCCCAAGTCACACATTCGTCGTAGGTGTCGTAGAAGACGTCGACGATTCCCGAGCCGTCATCCGCGAAACCGCCTGTGTCTATCGCGGTGCAGTATCCGTAAACGATGCTGCCGTCGACCGCCTCAACATAAAGCTTTGATCCGTAAGGGATAACCGAGGGATCGATAGCCACGCCGCCGTGATGAGCAAGAACGCCCGTCGCCGTGCCTGAGCCCGCGGGAGCGGTATACGCCGTACCCGAGCCCGTATATACCTCTTTATATGCAACGGTCATGCCGTTGTAGTCGGTGAATGTGCCCGCAGCGTTACCTGTAGCTACGCCGCTCACGCCGACCAGCGTGACCTCGTTAACCGGCTGCTTAGTGACTTTTTCGGAAACTACCGTTTCATCAACCGCTTTTCCGTCGATATATTTTACCTTCTTAACAACAAGCTTCTCGCCCTTCTTGCCCTCTGTGCCGATAACGGTCTCGCCGGGCTCGACCTCGTTCGAGGTCTCGGTCAGCTTTTCAAAATCTATCTCGACCTTTTCGGAGACCTGCTTGTATGCCACGCGCTGAATAGTCAGCTCGTCGATATCTTCAACCTTCGCGTCGCGATCCACACTGAGGATATCGTCCTTGCTGAGCTTCACGCCCGCAAGCTTGAGCGACTCAACAACGTTTCCGTAAGCGAGAACCACCGTTTTGGTTTTGCCGTCGGCGGTCAGCTCAACTGGCTTCGCCGAGCAAACCTTGATAAGCATGTTGCCTGTGATCTCCGTGTCGAGCGACGGGAAAACCATGTGGTTCTCATCGAGCTTGATGTTCGCGGTGTCAAGAACGTCCGCCACCGTGCCCTTTGAAAACAAAAGGTTCCTGCTCTTGCCGTCAACGTCCAGCACGATCAATTTGAGCGCGGGTGCGATCATTCCGCGTTCAACCGAGACGGCGCTTTCCGCCGCCTTTTCCTCTGCGGGAACAGTCATAGCCGCCGCGACCGATGCGAGCGAGCTGAACGCCATAAGCGCTGCCACAGAAACCGCTGCGAAGGTTTTGTACCTTCTTCTGTCGGTAAATCTTTTCATTTTTGTTTCTCCTTCCAAAACTTCAAATACCTTTTCTTCTAATCCATTTCTTCTAATCCATTTCAACCTTACGGTCTGCAACGATTATAACGGCTTTCTTTGGTTATGTCAAACAAATTGAATCTTAATTTTTTGTATAACACTAACAATAGTTTCGGCGATTTTTCCAACACAGAAATATAATTTTAGTGGATTCTGCGCCCAAAAAGCTCTTTTCTGTGTGCAAAATGCAAGAAAGTGATACATTTTTGAAAATAAACCTTTTATAATAGAAAAGCGCCCCTGCGTTTTTCTCAAACGCAGGAGCGAAAAAAACATATCATTGTTTCTGATACGCCTCTCTTACCGCTCTGGCGAGCTGATCGGCGCAGGAGGTCGGCTTTCTGCCGCAGGTGTTGCCGCGCAGCTTGCGCTCTATCTCATCCACGGTCATTCCGTCGCAAAGCTTTGAAATCGCCTTTAGGTTGCCGTCGCAGCCGCCGTAAAATTTGATATTGCGCACCACGTTGCCGTTTAGGTCGAATTGGATCTCCATGGCGCACACGCCCTTCGTGTTATAAGAATACCGCATGTTTGTTCCTCGTTTCTGTATATTTAACTTCATTATAACGCGAAAAAATTTTTTGTCAAATGCTTCTTTTCAGGAATTTTAAAGACAGCCGGTTTATAATGAAACAAACGTTAGGCAGCGGCGCACCGGAAGCGCACCATCGTGCTGATTCCCTTTCATAATAGATTCTCCTATTTTGCCCGCATCTCCGTTTTTGAAAAAAAGGACAAAAAGCAAACGGCGTACCGGGCGGTGCGCCGTTTGTCTGTTTTGACATATATTTTACAGGTTCGCCAGCTGCCGCTGCATGGCGGTAACATCCCTGATGTTGATGACATGGTCGCTGTTCAAATCGGCAATTTGCAGCGTTTCCGCGTCATCAAAATTGAGCAGCACGCCGCCCGCTATGTCCGTAAATTCGGCGAGCGCACGCTGCAAATAGGTCGCGTCATTGATGTCAAACTGCCAGTCGAAATTGACGTCGCCGACGGTGTTTTCCGGCAGTTCGGTTTGAAGGACGGTGGCAAAGTTTCTGCCCAGGGTGTTGCCTGCGGCGTCCTTGGCAATCAGCGCGATCATATTTTTGCTGCCGGCTGCTTCGGTGAAAGCGCTGCTTTCCACTGTAAACGAAGCGGTCGGTGCGGACATTTCCACGGTTTGATGATACCGTCCGTTCACATACACCTCGATCGCGGCGGTATTATGGTACGCTGTGCCGACATGGACGGTAACGGTGTCGCTGATGCCGGTAACGCCGTCCGCAGGCGCATGTACGCTGAAAATATCGGTGTGAGTCCTTGCCGGGCTGATTGCCACATTGGTATCTCTGGTGTAGGGCGCGGCGCTTTCATTCAAAAAAGTGGATTTTACGATTTTATCATCGGTGGCAAACTGTGTGTCCAGCCACGCAATGCGGTTGGTCATAAAGGTTTTAAACATCTGCGTGTCCTGATAAAAACCTCTCGCTTTGTCAGGCCAGGTCACGGTTCTGTCCCAGGCTGCCTCGTCCGCCATTCCGGAAGCATACAGATACGCGATTTCCTCATCCAGTAAGCCGCCGTCTTTTACCAGATTTTGCAGGAAGGGACGCACCTGCCAATACCGCTCGCTCGCCTTGCACAGAAAATACGGATCGTCTACAAAATGGTCGAAGATCGACTGCTTATAACCCCAGGTTGCCATCCATCCCCAATACTTGATAGACACGGCAGAGGAACCGCAGCCATAGTCGAAGTCCCACGGAGGACCGAACACAAACGGCGCATCAAGATCCTTATAGACATAACGGCTTTTCCATCCGGCGTCCTGATTGCCCATGATTTCCATCACAAGCCAGTAGCTGACCATGGAATCAAAGTCGGCAAGCTCGGAATAATGCTTGCGTCCCGCGGCGGTGTCGGTGTAGCCGTCCTCCGAACGGAGCGCGTTTTCAAAATCCTGCCAGCTTTGCTGCACAGACGCCATCATATCTTCATTGGTATACAAATATTCAGGCGATTTTACCATGACCTTTAAGCCGTTATCCGATAAAAATTTTGACAGCTCGTCAAATTCATTGGACAACTCCAGCAAATAGCCGCCGGAAAGGTTATCCTCCACGTCGTAATAATCGGACACGGTGTAGGTTACATCGTTAAAGGTAAAGGTATCCGAGGTCACCCACGCAAAGTTTTCCTTCAGCGCGTCCTCCAGCGCGTCTTTGTCCAGTATATTTCCCAGTTTCTTTTCTGCCTTTACCACGGCAGAGGCGACGTTTTTCGCTTCATCTTCCCAGTTAAAAATATTGACGCGCTCTTCGTCGATGTCCACCTTTTCACACAGCTGAAAGTTGCCGGCATATTCTCCGTTTAACACGACGTCTGTCCAAACAGTGTCCATGGTTTCCAAATGACCCAGCGCATGGGATAGCTGAGCGGCTGTGGTGTTGCGCAGCAGGCTTTCATCCAGATAGTTAGCCAGCAGCACCCAGTTTTTGTTTTTGCCCATACCAAACAGATCCGTCTTTTTGTCCAGCTTGATGCGATAGGGCTTTTTCGGCCAGCGCCAGGACGAATTACCTCTGCCCTTGATTTTGGCAACGCCGTCATACATAAATTCGGTGACTTCGGTGTTGTTTTGAATGGTCAGCGTCGCGTCTTTGTATTCGTCCTTGGAGGTGATTGCCCCGCCGTCGTCGGTGTTGATGTAAATAACCGGCAAATGGCTGAAATAGACCTTATCCTCGCAAACCTCGTCCTCGCCGTCATAAGCTTTGACAGTGATCCACTTTTCGTAGTCCGCCGCTGTCGGCACCAAGGTGTCGCCTGTGCGTTCTGTACCGTCTACAAAATAGTGCAGGGTGTAGTTTGCAGGATTGTCAACGACGACCGGCACGCCCTCCTTTAAATACACTTTGTTGATTTGAATGATGGCTTGCTCCCCCTCTGCCGCAAACGCCGTGACCGGCAGGACAGATACCATGAATCCTGCAAGCAACACGGCTGTCAACAGCATGGACACGGTTTTTTGCAGTTTTCGTTTTGTGATTTGATTCATTGTTTTTTTCTTCCTTTTATAGTATTTCAATTTTCCCACATCAATAAAACGTGAACCAATTTATGTCATTTCTGTTTTAGAAACGTATTATTCATGTAGAAAAGTTGTAAAACAATCAATACCGCACAGGATGCGTGTGCGGTATTGATGATAATTGAAAACAGTGATGCTTTAATCCAAATACGCTGCGCCAATGATGCCGGCGTCATTGCCGAGGGTCGCCTTGCAAATGACGGTTTGCTTGTCGTTGTGCTTTGTGTAACGCTCCTGCTCAATGATAGCGCGCACGGGACCCAACAGGTTTTCGCCCTGATTGGAAACGCCGCCGCCGACGCACAGCACGTCGGGCTGGAAAATATTGATGATGTTTACAAGACCGGTCGCCAGATAGCTCACATATTCATAAACGACCTCTTTTGCCGCGGGATCGCCGTCAGCCATAGCGTCAAAGGCGGTTTTGCCGTTGACCTTATTGATATCGCCGTCGCACAGCTTGAGCATATAGCTGTAATCAAGCTTTTCGGAAAGAATCTTCTGCTTAGTCATATTGATAAGACCGGTAGCCGAAGCGTAGGTCTCCCAGCAGCCCTTGCGTCCGCAGGCGCACTCCTTGCCGTCCTTGACAATGACCATGTGACCAAGCTCCGCGCCCGCGAAATTCGAGCCGCTGTAGATCTTGCCGTTGATGACGATACCGCCGCCTACGCCGGTTCCCAGCGTAATAGCAATGGCGTTCTTTGCGCCCTTCGCGCTGCCCGCGAGATACTCGCCCAGCGCCGCGGCGTTAGCGTCGTTCTCGATGAGCACCTTTTTGTTGAGGCGCTCCTGCATCATCTTTACGACCTCCCAGTTGTGGAAGAACAGATTCGCGGAATACTCGATGATGCCGGTTTTCGGATTCACCGCGCCGGGAACGCCGATACCTATGCTCTCAATGTCGTCCATAGTCAGCTTGGCTTTTTCCACAGTCTTAACAGCTATCTCCGCCATGCTGTCGCAGATCTCGCTCTCGGGACGCGGAACGGCCGTTTTGCAGCTTGCGCGCGCTACGATCTTGTATTCCTCATCTACAACTCCGGCAACGATGTTTGTGCCGCCTAAATCAATGCCTAATCTGTACATATCAAAACTCCTAACTTCACGTCCGCAGACGATTATAATGCACTATAATGATACCATAATATCACACATAATGCAACTACAAAATTCAAGGTTTTTATTTATTTTGTCGCAACATTAAAACAAAAAACGCCCTGCCGTCTGACAGAGCGCTTTCTTATATTTTTATATTGCTACGCTTTCATAGGCATAGCTCTCTTTATATACCGTCTCAGGCGCGATATCGATTTCCCCGTTGTTCCAAGTGATCACACCATGAAACAAAACAGGGTTGTTGAATATTTTTTCATCGGCAAGCGGAGCAAAAGCCGGACCCTTCAGCTCTGTTGTGTCAAACAGCCGCTTTTCTCCTGTAGAAAACGTAACAAGCATCATTCCGCCGCGCAAAGGAACGGCTTCAGTAACTTTTATTTCGTTTTGAAATTCTCCGGCATAACAAATATCATTTAAAATATACATTCCTATACCTCATTTCATCGGGGGTATCTTGTCAAAATGCTCGCCCATAACCGCCAGATTCCACGCCTTGTATGCTTCTTCTTCGTGAAACGCCAACCAACCGGCTACTATTTTTAACTGTTTTCTCGGAAGAGAACCTGCAAGCAACTCTCCGTCTATGGCTATGGCTGCCTCGTATTCACCGTAATACACATGCACATGCGGTTTGTATGCTGCCCGAAACGACTTAGTTCAGGCATCTTTGATCACTCCCTTTTTTATTATGTTTAGCCCTGAGCAAAACTCAAAAAACCTGACAAACAGTGAGTCTTTCTCAGATAATAATTTAATTTATCACTCAAAAATATAGAAACAGCCAGCCAAAT
>CACYPV010000063.1:0-6443 GCA_902776375.1 uncultured Ruminococcus sp.
TTTGCGGCTTTTCTGCCGTTTTCCTTGCATTTATTATACCACGTTTTGACAGGTTTTGCACTGTTTATCGGATAATTGAGATTATTCAGTTGGCATTAATTAATGTAAAGAATTCGAGGTGATGAAATGACATACAAATACGACGCTATAGTTATCGGCGCAGGACCCGCGGGCGCCGCCTGCGGAATGGAGCTGCAAAAAAACGGCATAAAAAACTGCGTTATCGACAAGGCTGTCTTTCCGCGCGGCAAAACCTGCGCGGGCTTGGTAACCGGCAAGACCTACAAGCTGCTTGAATACCTTTTCGGCGAGCCGCCGGAGGAGCTGTTTTGCTTCACCTCCTCGCAAATCAGGCTTTTCAGCAAGCAAAGGGAGCTTGTCGCCGCGCCCATCAAACGCCCTGTAAAGCTAGTGAACCGCTATGATTACGACAACGCGCTGGTTACGCGCTACAAAGAGCTGGGCGGCGAGCTTCGCGAGGGCGAGCGCGGATATAAAATCGATTATAAAGCAAACAGTATAACGCTTTCAAACGGCGATATCCTAAGCTACGACACCATCATCTTCGCCGACGGCGCGCTGAGTCAGGCGCACAAGCTCGTAAACGTTCCGCGCAGCAAGCTGGCGTTCGGCGTTGAGGCTTATATCCCCTCAACCGTGCTGAACACAAAGAGCGTAGATCTGTACTTCGACTACCTCGACAACGGTTATGTTTGGGTGTTTCCCCACGGCGATACCGTGTGCGTGGGCGCCGCGAATCAGTACAACAAAAAAGAAGACTATCAAAAGATACTCGACGACGTACTGCGCGACCTAGGCGTAACTGGTCACGAATACAAAACCGTCGGAGCCTTTCTCCCCTACGGCTATGTCGTGCCGCAGCAAAAGCTGCCGCAGAACGTGCTGCTGATAGGCGACGCGGGCGGCTTTGCCGACCCGATATCGGGCGAGGGGCTGTATATGTCGATGCAAACGGGAATAATGGCGGCGCAGGCTGTGCTGACCGACTCGCCGAAAAAGACCTACCTGAAAAGCGTTGAGCCTTTGCAGCAGATCATACGCGACGGCAAACGCGCGCAAAAAATGTTTTATCAGCCCGCGATACACAAAAAGCTGTTCGGCAGGGTCGAGGGCAACAAGCGCTTTGTCAGCTTTTATTTTGAAAACCAGGTGGACGAATACCGCTACACCTACCGTCAAATAAAACAGCTTTACAACTATTATAAATCCAACCAATAAAGGAAGCGTATCATGGAATACATTATTGAAACCAAAAACCTGTTAAAGCGTTACGGCGCCAAGGCGGCGGTCAACAACGTTTCGCTGCATGTTGAAAAGGGCGAGATCTACGGTCTGATAGGCAAAAACGGCGCGGGCAAGACCACGCTGATGAAGCTGCTGCTGGGGCTTGCCAATCCAAATTCGGGCGAGATATCACTGTTCGGAAGCAACACGCCGAATGAAAAACGCCGCAAAATAGGCTCGCTTATCGAGGAACCCGCGCTGTACAAGGGCGAGACCGCGCTTGAAAACCTGCGCCGCTTTGCTATTCTCGTACCTACCCCCGAGGAGGAGCTGCACCGTCTGCTCGAGCTCGTCGGGCTTGCGGACGTCGGCGACAAAAAGGCGGGCAGATTCTCGCTGGGAATGCGTCAGCGCCTGGGGCTGGCGATAGCCATGCTCGGCGACCCCGAGATCCTTATCCTCGACGAGCCGATAAACGGGCTTGACCCCGCAGGCATAAAGGAGATCCGCGACATCATCCTCGAGCTCAATCAAAAGGGCGTGACCTTTCTTATTTCAAGCCACCTGCTTGATGAGCTTGGAAGGATAGCCACCAAATTCGGCATTATGACAGACGGCATACTCGCCGAAGAAATTTCCGCAAAAGAATTAAAAGAGAAGTGCCGCGCCTTTTTAAAGGTCACGGTCAGCGACAGTCAAAAGGCGCAGCAGGCGCTGCTTGCATGGCGCTCCGACCTGAAAACGGAAATATCGGGCAACGAGGTGCACATCACCTCGCGCGTTGAAGATACCTCCGAGATCGTTATCACGCTTGTGAACGCCGGAGTGCGCGTGTACGAAATGCGCAACGAGAGCATCGAGCTTGAAGACTTCTTTATAGAAAGGCTGGGATGAGCATGAGCAGTTTACTTCGATTCAACTTCAGAAAACTCAGGAAGCAAAAAAGCCTGTATCTTTGCGTCGGCATAATGCTGGGCATGCTTCTTCTTTCAGCCGTTATGTACAAAATGATAATGGACACCGAGACGATAGGCAATTCGCTGCAATCTGTGGGAGTTTATTTGCAAACAGGCGTCACCTTCGGGCTTTCCACTATTGACAACAGCTACTTCGTGACGCTGATAGGCATAGTCATAGCCCTTGCCGTCTGCGACGATTACGAACAGCACACCCTAAAAAACATATATGCGCGCGGCTATACGCGCAAGCAGTTCTACTTTTCAAAGCTCGCGCTCATGCTTGCCGCAACTACCGCCGTGTATATCCTGATAATGCTGTGCAGCTTCGCGATTGGCTTCGCGTTTTTCGGCGGTGAACTGACCGACATGGGCAAGGTCGCCGCGCTTATCGGGATACAATATATCGCCGCGCTGGCAAACGCCGCCTTCATGTTCATGCTGAGCACGTTATTCAAACGCTCGGGCTTGTCTATCGCAATGGCGATAATCATCCCCGCGGTGATAAACCTCATCTTGCAGATCACCGACATACTGCTTAAAACCGAAGATATCAAGATCTCGGGCTTCTGGACGACCTCTTGCTTCACGACGCTGGCAAACATAAGCGTAAGCACGACCAACATGCTGATCTGTCTGCTGATGTCGGTAATATACGCCGTAGTTTTCGTCTGCGCAGGCTCCGCGATAGCCAAAAAGGCGGAAGTATAAAATCCATATACCGAAAAAGCTGTGAAGAAGCGATTCCTCACAGCTTTTTATTGTTATATATTTGCTGTTCTTTGCTTGACAAAACCTTGTAAAAATGCGATAATATGAAGTTGTATATACAAAAGAAAAACAAGGGGTGTAATTATGGCACAGGAACTTGAAAAAACATATAACCCGTCCTCGTTTGAGGACAAGATCTACGACTTCTGGATAAAGGGCAACTACTTTCACGCGGAAGCCGATCCCGAAAAAACTCCGTACACCATCGTAATGCCGCCGCCCAACATCACAGGTCAGCTGCATATCGGTCACGCGCTCGACGAGACCCTGCAGGATATCCTTATCCGCTGGAAGCGCATGTCCGGCTACTGCACGCTTTGGCTGCCCGGCACCGACCACGCGTCTATAGCCACCGAGGCGAAGATAGTTGAAGCTATGCGCAAAGAGGGCGTTTCAAAGGATGATCTCGGACGCGAAAAATTCCTTGAGCGCGCTTGGGAATGGAAGCGCGAATACGGCGGACGCATCACCCGCCAGCTTCGCAAGCTGGGCGTAAGCTGCGACTGGGAGCGCGAGCGCTTTACGCTCGACGAGGGCTGCTCCGACGCCGTTAAAGAGGTTTTCGTAAAGCTTTACAACGACGGCAAGATTTACCGCGGCAACCGCATGGTAAACTGGTGCCCGCACTGCAACACCTCCATTTCCGACGCCGAGGTCGAATACGAGGAGCAGCAGGGTCACTTCTGGCACATCCTCTATCAGGTAAAAGAAACGGGCGAAATGCTCGAGATAGCTACCACCCGTCCCGAAACAATGCTCGGCGATACCGCCGTAGCCATCAACAAGGACGACGAGCGCTACAAGCACCTGCACGGCTGCCATGTAATCCTGCCGCTGCTCAATAAAGAGATACCCATCGTCTGCGACGACCACGCCGACATGGAAAAGGGCACGGGCGTTGTTAAGATCACCCCGGCTCACGACCCCAACGACTACGAGGTCGGTCAGCGCTGCAACCTGCCCATAGTCCGCGTATTCACCTATGACGGCTATATGACAGGCGCCGACGACGTTGCCGCCTACGAGGAGCTAAAGGCGAAGGGCAACCTTGCCGAAAACGAGCCCGAGGTGCTCGACTGCGGCAAGTACGCCGGCATGGACACCATGACCGCCAGAAAAGCAATCGTCGAGGACTTAGAGGCGCTCGGTCAGCTCAAAGCTGTTAAAGACCACACCCACGACGTAGGCACCTGCTACCGCTGCCACACCACCATCGAGCCGATGGTTTCAAAGCAGTGGTTTGTGCGCATGGAACCGCTCGCCAAGCCCGCTATCAAGGCGGTGCGCGACGGCGACACAAAGTTCATCCCTGCGCGTTTTGATAAGATCTATTTCAACTGGATGGAAAACATCAAGGACTGGTGCATTTCCCGCCGTCTCTGGTGGGGTCACCGCATCCCCGCCTACTACTGTGAGGAATGCGGCAATGTGACCGTCGCAAAGGAAGCGCCCGAAAAGTGCTGTCACTGCGGCTGCACAAAGCTCACGCAGGACGAGGATACGCTCGACACCTGGTTCTCCTCCGCGCTCTGGCCGTTCTCTACCCTCGGCTGGCCGAAGGACACCGACGATCTTAAATACTTCTACCCCACCAACACTTTGGTCACGGGCTACGATATCATCTTCTTCTGGGTCGCCAGAATGATCTTCTCCGGACTCGAGCACACGGGTCAGGTACCCTTCGACACCGTTTTCATTCACGGTATCGTCCGCGACGAGCTCGGCAGAAAGATGAGCAAATCGCTCGGCAACGGCGTTGACCCGCTCGAGGTCATCGAAAAGTACGGCGCCGACGCGCTGCGCTTCCTGCTGGTTACGGGCAACTCCCCCGGAAACGACATCCGCTACTCCGAAAAGCGCATCGAGGCGTGCTCCGGCTTTGCCAACAAGCTGTGGAACGCGTCGCGCTATGTTCACATGAACATCGACGACTACGACGTTAAGAACGAGATACCCGATTCGCTCACGACCGAGGACAAGTGGATACTCTCCACCCTCAACACGGTCGCTAAAGAGGTAAACGAAAACCTTGAAAAATTCGAGCTGGGCATTGCCGTTCAAAAGGTCTACGAGTTTATTTGGGACTGCTACTGCGACTGGTATATCGAGCTGACAAAGGCGCGCCTGCACAGCGAGGGCGAGGACGCTCAGAACGCCCGTCAGGTGCTGCTGTATGTGCTCGACCAAATACTCCGCCTGCTGCACCCCTTCATGCCCTTCCTCACCGAGCAGATCTGGCAGACCATCCCCCACGAGGGCGAGACCATAATGCTGAAAGCATACCCCAAGTTCAAGCCCGAGCTTGACTTCCCCGAGGCTGCCGCCGAAATGCAGCGCATAATGGAGGCTATCCGCGCGATACGCAACCGCAGGAACGAAATGAACGTTCCGCCCTCGCGCAAGGCTAAGGTTTACGTGGCGACCAAGTTCCCGCAGACCTTTGAGGACGGCAAGGCGTTCATCCAAAAGCTTGCCGCCGCGAGCGACGTTGAGGTAGCCGAGAGCTTTGATATCGACGGCGCGGTGACTATAGTAACGACCGACGCTAAGATATACATCCCGCTCGACGAGCTGGTTGACAAAAAGGCAGAGCTCGCCCGCCTGAACAAAGAGCTTGAACAGGTCAAAAAGTTCCTCGCTCAAAGCGAAGGCAAGCTGAATAATCAGGGCTTCGTATCCAAAGCGCCCGCCGCCGTTGTCGACAAGGTGCGCGAGCAGGCGCAAAAGGAGCGCGAAAAGATAGCCATGATACAAGCCGCTATCGAAGCGCTGCAATAAGCAGTTGACGTTCCGGTTTTTCACACTATAATACAACGAGCCGTTCGATCGACTCGCAAAACAAAAGCCACGGAAGTGATTAGCTTCCGTGGTTTTCGTATATATTTAAGAAATCAAAATGATCATTATCTGTAAGTCACATTAAGATTCTCGTCTACTGTAAAGTTGATAACTGTCGGCACCTTGGTGTTGTCGTCGGTGTAGTGATATACGGTGATGGTGCTGCTGCCGGGACGGAGGCCGACCAGTGAGAAGTCGTAGGTGTGGGTGCTGAAGTTGTAATCGCAGCCAACGTCTACAAGGTACTCGCCGCCTTCGTATTTCCAGTTGTAGCCGACTGTGGTCTGTCCCTGAGCGTAGAAGTGCAGGGGAGTTCCTTTGCCGTTGCTTACCGCTCCGCTGTGATGAAAGCCTGTTGCGCCGGTGTTCTGAGTATTGTTGTTCTCGGTTTTGGTCTCGGCGGGCTTGGTTTCCGCGGGCTTGGTTTCGGTGGCGTTGGTGTTGCTGTTGCTCTCGGGCTTGTAAGGCTGAACATAGTTGTATTCTTCAGCGCCCTGCTTGTTTTGAGTGTTTTGTGTATTCTGGGTGGGCTGAGTATTCTGAATCTTCTGCACATTCTGTGTATTCTGAGTATTTTGTGTGGGCTGTGTATTCTGAATGTTCTGCTTATTCTGAGTGTTCTGCGTGGGCTGT
>CACYPV010000063.1:6468-7029 GCA_902776375.1 uncultured Ruminococcus sp.
CTTTGCGGGAGCAGCCTGCTTTGTGGCTGAGTTTGAGTTGCGATTCATCATCGAGATACTGAATGCGCCGATTCCTGCCAGCAATGCGACTGCGCATACACTTGAAACCGCGATTGCGATCTTTTGATTTCTGCGGGCGCGTCTGTTTCTCTCGGCTCTGATTTCCTGTGTTCTTGCGTTGATTCTTTCTTCCTGAGTGATGATTTCTTTTTTCATGGTGATTACTCCTTTTATCATTTTGATTTCTTTTTTCGTCAGGGCGTTTTGTTTTGTTCCCTTGACTGTGACTAAAGTATATCAAACAAACCTTGACAAGACTTTTACAAAAATCAAGAAATTTTAAACTTTTTAAAAATTTTTCAAAAAGGTGTTTACACCACTTTTGATGCTGATAAAAACAGGCGCAGGCTGATCTCCAACCTGCGCCCTAAAGCCTTTTACATATAACACAGGACCGGCTCCTTTGCTTTTGAGCCGGTCCCATTTATGTTAAGAAACCAAAATGATCATTATCTGTAAGTCACATTAAGATTCTCGTCTACTGTAAAGTTGATAACTGTC
>CACYPV010000064.1 GCA_902776375.1 uncultured Ruminococcus sp.
ATTTATAATATTGCAAATAAACCCATTTCTATTTATTTTATCACTTAATGGCCGATATTTCAATATATTTTTTACTAAATCCGCAAAAATCCGCAAAAATCCGCAAAAAGGAACCATGCGGCAGGAAGTAAAATCAAAAGCCGGCGCGCGGTTTCCGCATCGAGGCGACCGACGACGATATCATTAATCCGCGCTTGTCAGGAAACACAAGGATAAGTATAAAAAATCCATCCCTCATTCCCGCAAAGGCTTTGAGAGATGGATTTATTTTTATAATATAATGTTTAGATTAGCTTTCCCTGTTCTTTTTCAGCGCCGCCACGCAAATTGCCATTACCGAAGCCGACACAAAAATCAGCCAAATCATCGCCGTCGGGCTGTCGCCGGTTTGGGGCGATCTCATTGATGAATCGACGGTCGAGGACATTGCTCTTATAACGGCCTCCGTCGTTTCCTCAACTGTTGTGGGCTGAACGGTTTTACCGTCGAAAATATAGGTGTCATAATACAAGTCGTACAGCCCAAGGCAAGCGTCGGCGCCGGCGTTGGTCGAAAACGCCTTTTCTATCACCGTTTCCCACGAGCCGTATTTTGCGTAAAAGTAATCGGGCGTGCCGCCGTTTTCGTTTCCGAAGCTCTCTAAGTTGCTCTGCTTAAGCTTTTCAAGCCCGACGGGGTCGTCCTTGTAGGTTTCCATCCTTATCTCGTTGCGGCGTGTGCTCACGGCGCGGGCGATATCCTCAACAGACTTGCCCTCGGCTTCCATTTCAGACTTCATATTATAAAGCTCTTTTACGGAATCGTGATATTCCACGCGCTGCCGCCTCATTTCTTCAACAAACGCCGCGTCGCTCCAGTCCTCGTCGGCGAACACTCCGAGCCTGGGCGACTCGGGGTTTGGCGAATAGCCGTAAACCGCGTTGGGGTCAACGATGATATCTGCCGCCGCCTTTGGGTTTTCCATAGGGTCGTGGACATAATTCCCGCTCGCGAACGCCGTCAGCGAAAATGAAAGCAGCGCCGTTAATGCGAGCAAAAATATGATTGGATTTTTCAAAGACTTTTTCGTCAATAATTTTCCGCGTGTATCTCAAAAAAGCTCTGCGGATGGTTGCAGGTCGGGCAGATATCGGGCGCCTTGGTGCCGACGATGATATGACCGCAGTTGCGGCATTCCCACACCTTGACCTCGCTCTTCTCGAACACCTGAGCGGTCTCAACGTTTTTGAGCAGGGCGCGGTAGCGTTCCTCGTGGTGCTTCTCTATCGCCGCTACAAGCCTGAACTTTGCCGCAAGCTCGGGAAAGCCTTCTTCCTCGGCGGTTTTCGCGAAGCCCTCGTACATATCGGTCCACTCGTAATTCTCGCCCTCGGCGGCAGCTTTAAGGTTTTCCTCGGTCGAGCCGATACCCTCAAGCTCCTTGAACCACAGCTTGGCGTGTTCTTTTTCGTTGTCGGCGGTTTTAAGGAACAGCGCGGCGATCTGCTCAAAGCCGTCCTTTTTCGCCTTTGAGGCAAAGTAGGTGTACTTGTTCCTCGCCTCGGATTCACCGGCGAATGCCGCCATCAGATTCTTCTCGGTTTGTGTTCCCGCGTATTTTGACATGATATTACCTCTCTTTTCTCAGCTTTTCCACAGGCTGTGGAGATTGCAGTAGGCGTAGGCGGCTGTTACGGTTTCGCCCTCGCAGATCGCGAAGCACGCCTTGGGCTCGTCGCCGGGCTTAAGCGTCTTGCGCTGATTGCCCTTATCGGTGCTCAGGGCAATCCACTCAATGTAGTGTTCAGGCGCCATGGGGTGCGCGACCGAGCCGACGGTTACGGTAACTATACCGTCCTTGACCTCAACTACAGGCACGTGCTTTTCGACTGCCGCGTCGGTGGTGCCGGCTTCAAGCTCGACCATATTCTGACCGCAGCATGAGATCGGCGCGCCGCTTTCCTTTACCGCTGCCACAATGTTTCCGCAGCGTTTGCAGATGTAGAACTTCATTATTAATTTCTCCTTTTCGGTTTATTTTATTCGGTTTTTGCCACAATCAAATTATAACACATAAGCACAACTAAAGCAACATATTATTTTGCCGAAAAGGATGAATTTGAGGCAAAATGCGGAAAAATTTTAGGGCGGCAAGCGCCGCCCTGTGGTTTTTACTTTTTACTCCGCTAAAATACGGTCGATCTCGCTTATCAATATCTTCTCTGCGTCATTGCCGGCGATATCGAGCATTTCGGCTTTTATCAGCCGCGTGTCCGGTATACCAAAAAAGTTTTTGCAAAGGCTCTCGATATAGCCGTAGCTGTAAGTCGGGTCATAGGGCCCTCCGGCGGTGGTAACATAGTAAAGTCGCTCCGCCTTACACAAGCCTCTCGGCATACCTTTTTCATCGTATTCCGAAACGACGCCCGTGACATAGATGTTCTCGATATATGTTTTCAGCGGCGCGGGAAAAGACAGATCCCAATACGGCGCGCCGATAACGATAGTATCCGCGGCGGCAAACTGCTTGGCATAGTCAAATATTTTGTCGCCGAAGTCGCCCTGCTCGATCAGCGCGGTGCGCTTGTTCAGGGTCTCCGAATCAAGCGGGCGAAGGTTTTCTTCATACAGCTTCAGCTCCGTATAGTCGCCGCCGAGCTTTTGCAAAACCGCCTTTGCCAGCCTGTTTGTTCTCGATCCTTTTCTTAAACAGCAGTTGATATATAGCTTCATATTTTTACCTCTTTAAGTGGCTTCTTTCGGGTTTAAATGTATCACTACGAGCTCTCTGGGGTTGAACAGCCGCGGAAGCGCCACCGTGTTTGAGCACCCTGCCGAAACGACAAGACGGTCGTCAAACACCCCGCTGTCATATCTGGGGAACAATCCGCTGCGCGACGAAAGCACCCCGTGACCGAACAGCCTTATCTGCCCTCCGTGATTGTGCCCCGCGAGCACAAGGTCGATATCGAGCTCAGATACCATGCTGTCATAATATTCGGGGTGATGGCACAGCAGCAGCTTAAAGCCCACGCTTTGCGAAAACCGCTCCAACCATTCCCCGTCCGGGTCGCTCGACAGTCCGCCTATCCGCAGCAGATCACCTTTGACATTGGCGCAGCAGTCGGCGTTGTCAAGCAAAACGATGCCGTTGTTTTCAAGCGTTCTTATGTCCTCGTCCTCAAGCTCGTACTCGTGGTTGCCCAAGCTTAGATACACAGGTGCGAGCTTTGCGGCTTCCGTCAAAAAACTGTAGGCGTTTTCCGTTTTTGGCAAATTCTTTTTGCTAAACGTGTGTATCATAAAATAATTGAAGTACGCGGCGGCTTTTATTGCGAATCGCAAAGCTGATCCGCGCTTAACTCTGCCGCTTCTGTCCGTACTGCCGTCTCCGACCCTTTCAAATGTGTCGCCCGCTATCGCTATCAGGTCCGGATTCGCTTTCTTTAAGAGCATGAGGATATCGTCCGACCTTCGCTCGTGAAGGTCGGATACCAGCGCCAAATCAAACGGCTTTTTGATTTTCGGAAGCGACAAAGTATACTCTGTCAGCACTGCTTTTTTTGACATATCCTATTCTCTCCGAATTACAGCTCTTACTTAATTTTATGCGGCTTCGCGCGCCAATAGAACAAGATCGCGGTTATCCAGCGTTCCGTCGCCGTTCATATCCGCGGCGGTTTTCGCGCTGCCTGAAAGGCTTTCACTTCCGACGAAATACCGCATAAGCAAACCGATATCATTTTTGCTGGCGGTCGCCGTACCGTCAAGGTCGCCGCTTACGGCGATCTCAAAGCTTCTTCCGTTCGCAACGGCAACACAGCCTGTTCTTATTTTTCCGGAATCAAGCGCTTTTCCGTTTTTATCGCGCACCTCGCTGACCTCGGGATAACTCTCCCTGAACTCTTTTACCGTGACCCCAAGCTTGCAGATCACCACGCCGTCTATTATGTTCGCGGCAGCTTTGCCCTGCCCTGCCGGCGAAAAGCTGTCAAGCGGCTTTATCACGCAGTTGAAGCCATCGTCCGGCACAGCCGAATAACCGCACGCCGCGGCGACGGGCAGCCTTCCGTTATCTGTAAAGGTGACGCCGTCGGACTTCACCGCATGCTTTGCGCGCGGATATTCCGTGCCGCCGCTCAGGTTTACAAGCGCGCCGTCTGCGGTGTACACATAGCCGCTGCCCGCGTTTTCGACCATTCCTTTATCGGGCAGCGCGCGGCAAAACGTCTTGGCACCCCTCGATATCCTGAAAACATTGCCGTCGTCCGCAACAGCGTATGCGTCGCCGCCATTCACAAAAAGCTGACGCACATCGGCGGTAAGGTCGTATTTGTAATTTTGACCATCCGTACATCCCGTCACGAACGAGCGCCCATTCTCGACAGTGATGACGAATACCTCGCCGCGCGAATACGCTATTGATGAAAACTGCACCGCCTCACCCGTTTCGAGCGCGCGGCAGACAAGCCCTCCGCTGTTTACATTCAGCAGCGCGGCGCTGTATTTTTCATGCCCCGTTTTATACAAAGCGCAGGCGGTTTCCCCGTCGTGGCACATCGCAAGTACACCGCCCTCAACCGTCGCCCACCTTACGGAAACGTCAGGGATAACGCGGGCGGAGCAGAGGGTTTTTCCGTAAAAACCGTAAAAATATGCGGAATTTTGCCCGCTGTAAGCAAATACTTTTTTGCATGCGGATAGCTCGTTAAGCTGCACGACGCTGTCGGCGTTCGCGCAGATAATCGCGCCAAAAAGCATAACAAGGGCAAGCGCAAACGATATAAGACGTTTATTCATGCCCTCACCCCGCGATACGTTGTTTTTTTAAGTATATCATGAAAAACAAAGAAAAAACAGCATTTTCGACATTTTTCGAAAAAAATTGATTTTTTTCGCTTAAAATGCTATAATTTCAAAAATAATCAAAAAATATAAAATAAAAACAAAAGACGGTGAAAAGCAAATGAAAATAACTGTTTTGACCGAAAACACCTCTAATTGCGGGCTGCCTTATGAGCACGGGCTGAGCCTGTATATCGAAAGCGGCGAACATAAAATTCTGTTCGATACCGGACAGTCGGAGCTGTTTTCGAAAAATGCCGAAGCGCTCGGCATAGACCTTGGCGGCGTGGATATCGCCGTGCTGTCGCACGGTCACTACGACCACGGCGGCGGGCTTGCAAAATTTCTTGAGCTTAACAAAACCGCGCTGGTTTATTTGCACCGCCGCGCCTTTGAGCCGCATTTTAATGGTGAAAGATATATAGGACTTGATATTTCTTTAAAAGAAGATTCGCGTTTTGTATCTGCCGAGGGCGAAACAAAGATAACCGACGGGCTGACGCTTTATGACTGCAACGACCGCGAAAAGCTGCTCGACCTAGGCTCGTTTGGGCTTAACATGGAACAAAACGGGAAGCTTGTTCCCGACGATTTCCGCCACGAGCACTACCTGATGATAGAGGAAAACGGCAAACGGATACTTATCAGCGGATGCTCGCACAAAGGGATAGTCAACATTGCCGAATGGTTCAAGCCCGACGTGCTGGTAGGCGGCTTCCACTTCAACAAGCTTCCGTTGGACGGTGATTTGAAAGGCTACGCCGAGCGGCTAGATTCGCTAAATACCGCCTTTTTCACCTGCCACTGCACGGGCGTTGAGCAGTACGCGTTTATGAAGCGATACATGAAAAACCTGCATTATATATCAACGGGCGACACAATTGAATTATAGAATCGAGTAGGGCGGAATAATTCCGCCCTCTCACACCACCGTACGTGCCGTTCGGCATACGGCGGTTCAATTCAATTTCAAAGTATGCTGTCTAAGATA
>CACYPV010000065.1 GCA_902776375.1 uncultured Ruminococcus sp.
TTGCGGTAGGAAAGAAATACTAATCCACAGTATCTCTAACAGTATAGCATACAGTCCTTGGAGAGGGACTCTAATAACTACTACTCTATAATACAAGGATAGTAAATGTATATTATCATTTATGATTTCGGAACAAGCAGCGTAAAAACCTGCCTGTTCAATATCGATTCACAAATCGATCTTGTTGCCGAGGCTTCAGCCGAGTACGGACTTTACATCTCCGACAACGGAGGCGCGGAACAGGACGCGGAAGAATGGTGGAACGCGATATGTTCAACCACGAGGGATTTGTTAAAAAAATCGAATGTTAAGCCCAATGAAATAGAAGGAATGGCGTTCTGCACACAGATGCAGGGAGCGGTTTTTGTTGACGAGAACGGAAACGCCCTAAGACGCCCGATGAACTACCTTGACCAAAAGGGATATAAGGAATACAAGGAATGTATGGGGCGCGGAGTGATCAAGGTTTCGGGCTGCAGCCTTTATAAACTGTTGCGAAACCTGCGCGTGAATTACGCCGGCTCAACAAGCGCCAAGGACCCCGTCTGGAAATACAAGTGGGTCGAAAACAACGAGCCTGACGTCTTTAAAAAAATATATAAATGGCTTGATATCAGCGACTATCTTGTATCACGCTGTACGGACAGGATCGTCAGGACGGCGGACACGGCTTTTGCGACCTTTCTTTATGACACGCGAAAAGGCAAGGAAGGCTGGAACAAAGGTCTTTTAAAGATGTATAAGGTCGACCCCGACCATATGCCAGACATCATCGACTGCACTGATTTGGTCGGCGGACTCACAGATAAAGCGGCTCGTGAGCTCGGACTGGTTGAAGGGATCCCTGTATTCGGTGGCGGCGGCGATACCACCTTTGTAAATATCGGCGCCGGATGCACAACGCCGGGAGATACGCATATCTACGTCGGAACATCGGGATGGGTATCTACATTTATGGATCACCAAACCGTCGACATCAATGCCATGATCACAGGTGTTCTGTCCGCCAAGCACGGCTACTACAATTATTACGCTGAGCTTGAAACTGCGGGAAAATGCTTTGAATGGGCGCTAAATCATCTTGCGCTGGACGAGGTCGGAGTTTACCGGAACGCTTCTACGGTTACTGATGATATCGA
The DNA here is from genome assembly GCA_902776375.1 of uncultured Ruminococcus sp. GTDB lineage: Bacteria > Bacillota > Clostridia > Oscillospirales > Acutalibacteraceae > Ruminococcoides. The sequence continues at coordinate 1,140 of CACYPV010000065.1, forward strand.
GAGCAAATATACAAGCCTCTACGATCACCTTTCCGATGAGATCGCCAAGTCGCCCGCGGGGGCCAACGGCATTATCTTTACCCCTTGGCTGCACGGTAACCGCTGTCCGTTTGAGGACTCAAACGCGGGCGGAATGTTCTTTAACATAAAGATCGAAAACGATAAAAGAGATATGCTCCGCGCGGTTTTGGAGGGTATTTGTTATCATTTGCGCTGGCTGCTGGAATGTGAAGAGAAAAAGGTGAAAACGTCTGATACTATCCGATTTGTCGGCGGCGGAGCGCTTTCACGCGTCACCTGCCAAATGCTGGCGGATATTACAGGCAGAAAGATAGAGACGATCGACAACACCCGTGAGGTCGGCGCTATCGGAACGGCGCTCGTTGTTGCGGCGGGTATCAAAGGCGAGGATGTGCTTGCGTTATCGCGCCGCTTGGTAAAAGCCGATCACGTATACATTCCTGACCCTGAAAACAAGGGCATATACGAACGCAGCTACAGGGTTTTCAAAAACCTCTACAAGTCCAACGCCTTGAATTATAAGGATATCAACAAAGATATCGGTAGAAATAATTGACCGGTTTATTGATGATCCGCATTTTTTGTATCATAAGTTGACCCCCTATAAGGACGGTGAGATAACAATGAATTTGAGCAAAACACGATCCATAGAGCTCCCGCTGACAATGGATAGCTTTGAATCCGCCAATCTGTTTGTTGAACAATGGCTGGTGCAAAACCGTTTCGGCAATGATGCTATCATAGAGACAAAGCTGCTGTTTGAAGCGCTGTTCTGCGATATCATCGAACAGGGCTTTGATCAGAATACCACGCTGACGATTAAGGCGCAGCGCACCTTCGGCGAGTATAATATCAAGTTCGGCTTTGAGGGAAAGACCTATGTTCCCGAAAAAAACGCAGAAAACTTATCGCCCGAATCAAAGATCATTCAGGCTTATCATGACAAGATAGGCTACCGATACAGGTCAGGCTATAACAGCATCCGCGTAGTCGTCAAGCGAAACTACCGCAGCTCGCTGCTGTACTGCATAATCGGGATCGTGCTGGCGATCCTTGTCTATTTTCTGCTCAACGCGATGATGAGCGCCGAAAAGATGATCGAGATAGACAAAAGCTATATAATGCCTATGATGGATCAATTCGCCAACGCGATGCTGATGGTAGGCGCGCCCGTCACCTTCTTTTCGCTGGTAAAGAATCTGACGGACATCTATATTATTTCGGAAAAAAGCTCTTCGGACAGAAAGCTGCAGATAAAGACTATCGCTACTTCGGTGATCGCTGTTTTACTTGCGATCGGGACGAGCTTCCTGATCGCGTTCATCTTGAGCAATCTGGATGGCTATCTTGAAGGGCAGGAACCATTCGGAGGAGGAATGACCGCCACACAGTTCATTTCTTCCCTGCTGCCGAGCAGCATTTTCGAGCCCTTTGAAACGTACCTTCCGTTCCCGATCATTATTCTCGCGCTGCTTACCACATACGCTTTCTGTTCGATCGGAGAGTATTTTGACGTCATGCAAAAGGGGGTCAACGTATGTTTGACGTTCTTTTCCAAAATGCTGAACGTCGTGATGTTTACCCTGCCGTTCTTCTGCTTCCTTGCGTTTCTATCGTCACTCTTGGTTGATGGCTTTATCAATCTTCTCGTCGTGGCAGAATTTGTCGGTATGGTCTTCCTCAGTCTGATCGTGATGGCGGCGTTTTATCTGATACGGCTTTTGATCGGCGGTGTCAAGATCGTTCCGTTTATCAAAAAATTTCCCCCGCTGCTCTGGGAAAACTACAAAATCAATTCAGCCATTGACGCCCTCCCCTTCAACATAAGATACTGTTGGCGGGAATATGGCTTTGACAGAAAACGCATTTCGGCAAAACTGCCGATCCTCGCTCAGACCAATCAGGACGGCAACTGTTATTTGATCATGCTGGTCTCCATGATCTATATCTATATGCTGGGGATAAATGTTTCCTTGCTGCAAATCATCGGGATCGCGGTTCTCGTTTTGTTCCTGTCCATCGGCGCGCCGAACCAGCCGGGGTCTATCTTGATCGGTATGCTGATCATCACCTTCTATTTGCAGGCGGACGAGCTGATTTTAGTCGCGATCTATGCCGAAGTCTTTTTTGGCGCTCTCCAGAACGCGATCAACGTAGTAGGCGATATTGTCACGGTGGCGATAGAGGAGCAAAAATCAATGCGGTCAACAGCATAAAGGCATTGACAACGAACTGCAAAAGTTCCGTAAACGGAAGCAGCAGCCGTAACATATGGCACAGCAAAGTCATAATAAGAGATAAAACAAATCCGAACCCTCTCCAACCGGAGCATATGACGATATTCGGCGACGACGGAAATGAATTAGCCGACCTTCAAGTGATTAATAACAAGTATCCGCTACCGATGAAACGAAGGATAAAGTTTGAGAAATAATCAAACTTCAAAATTTAAACAAAATGAATTGGCAGACATATATGAGCAGCCTGATGGTTTCTAATGAAGTCATCAGGTTTATTCTTTTTTCGTTGAAAAATGATCAAAACACTTGACAAAAGCCAATACATAGAATATAATTAACCTACTATATAGATATGTTTTATGAGTTTTTGAGGTTGATCGTTATGAAAATAATCGTCAGTACGGATAGAATGATGGGCGGCATCTGTATGATGTCTTGTTTTGCGTGCTTAAAAAAGTCTCGGTCGATCGGTGAAACTTAACCGTTTATTGTACAGAGGCGTAAAAGCGCCTCTTTTTCTATATAGGAATACAGGAGTTTCTTTATGTGCGAAATATATGGATTCTCGGGCAACCGAAGCAGAGAACTGAATAATGATTTGCGAGAGTTTTACTCCCACTCTGCCGAACATCCCAACGGGTGGGGACTTGCGCTGTTTGATGAACAAAAAACCGAACTATTGAGGGAAGTATACCGTGCCGACAGAAGCGCATTGCTGAAGGAAAAACTCGACGCTCCGGTCAAAGCAAAGACCGCGCTGGCTCATATCCGCCTGGCGACCATCGGCAATGTGGAGCAGGACAACTGCCACCCCTTTGCGGCGAACGACAACAGCGGCAGAACGTGGACTCTGATCCACAACGGAACGGTATTTGAAAACGACAGGCTGAATAAATACATCTTTCTGCAAAAGGGCGAAACAGACAGCGAGCGGATACTGCTCTACATCATCGACCGTATCAACGAAGCGAACGCACTGTTGAGACGCTTCCTGACGGCTGCCGAGCGTTTTGAGATTTTGGATGAGATAGTCCGCGACAGCTCGCCGAAAAACAAACTGAATCTATTGATCTATGACGGCGAGCTGCTCTATGTGCACACAAATTTCCGCGACTCGCTTTATTACCGAAAGGATGAAAGCGGTATGACCTTTTCAACGCGTCCGCTGTCGGAGGGAACATGGGAAAGCGTACCGTTTACAACCCTGCTCGGATATAAAAACGGCGAACGTTTATACACGGGAACGAATCACGGCAATGAATATTTCTTTGACCCATCCGCATACAAGCCGCTTTATATGGCATATTCGGGATTATAAGGAGAATAAAAATGAACGCTCAAAAATTGATATACGACCGCTTTATTGCACCGCTGAAAAAACCGCGCGCAAGCTATATCGGAATTGAAATAGAAATGCCGGTCGTGAATCTCAGTGGTGAAAAAACCGACAAATCCGTTAGCACCGCCGCAAACAATATTGTAGCATTTTTCATGCGCTGGAGGTCAAGGGCAAGCCGCCTGCGGCGGTGGCTGCATCTTGCCTCCGGATCGGAATCTATTAGCAGAATTTCTGACACTCGCCTAAAAGGGTCGCCAAAAATACAATTTAGGGGCTTCAAAAATGCAACTTTGGGGCTCCAAAAGGGCAATTCGGGGTCGCCGTAAAAGTGCTCCGAAAATACAACACCGGGGCTCCTGCATTACACAATCGGGCCTCGTTATTACACATAGCCGGGTGCTGATGTACCTATGTACTTTTTGGAGCCCCTTCTTTGCACTTTTTACTTGACAAACACAAACTCGTTCATTATAATGATGACGGTTGGTGACGATCAACCTTTAATGAACTGTACAGTCATGATTATTCCATTTATTTAAGGAGAATAATTATGCAGTTATTCAAAAACTTTTGTACCCCAACGGTAAACAAAAACGGTTTATTGGTCGATTTTCAATTAAACGTACCCGAAAACTATAATTTCGGTTATGATGTAGTTGATGAGATGGCTCGCCTTGCGCCCGGTGACAGGGCTCTTGTCTATACTAACCCTGACAAGGTTGAAAAAACATTTACATTTGGCGACATAAGCCGGCTGAGCAATAAAGCGGCAAATGCGCTGAAATCGTTATTTTGAAGCGTAACTATGAGTACTGGTATATTGTACCGGCACTCCATAAATTAGGCGCGGTTGCCATTCCGGCGACCAATATGCTGACAGTTGACGATATTACCTATCGCATAGAAACAGCGGATATTCGTTTTGCGATCTGTACTCCGGACGGCAGCACAGCCGAGGATATGCTTGAAGCCGCAGCGCAAAAACGGCAGTTAGAATCAGTGTTCGTTGTGCGCCGCGATTTGCCCGGAGCAATCAATCTGACAAAACTGATAGATTCGGCAGACGAAAGCCTTACTCCTGTTGCGACCAAGGCGGAAGAGCCTATGCTTATTTACTTCACCTCCGGTACGACAGGCTACCCGAAAGCTGTTATGCACAACCACACCTACACGCTTTCACATATCATTACCGCTAAATACTGGCAGGATGTCCGTGAAAACGGGCTTCACCTGACCGTAGCCGAAACAGGTTGGGGCAAAGCCTCGTGGGGAAAGATCTACGGACAATGGCTGTGCGGCTGCGCTGTTATGGTTTACGATTTTGACAGCTTTTCACCGCATAAGCTGCTGCGAATAATGGAGAAATATAAGGTTACCTCTTTTTGCGCGCCGCCGACGGTTTACCGTTATTTTATCAAGCGTAATATGAGCAAGTATGATTTATCGGCGCTGGAGCACCTGACCACTGCCGGAGAGGCTTTGAATCCCTCTGTGTTTGAAAAGGTTTATGAGCAGACGGGTCTGAGCTTAAAGGAAGGCTTCGGTCAAACAGAGTCCGTGCTTATGCTCGGTAATCTTGTCGGTACCGAATCAAAGACCGGCTCGCTCGGAAAGCCGACGCCGTTGTACAACACCATGATAGTTGATGAAGACGGCAACGAGCTTAAGGAGAACGAGGTCGGCGAGATCGTAGTCGTGCCGCAAAAGCAGCAGTACGGTATATTTATGGGCTATTGCGGTGATGAAAAGCTGTACGAAAGCGTGTGGAGAAACGGCGTTTATCACTGATCAAAACAAGAGGCTTCCGCGTCGGACCGTTTGAAATCGAAAATGTATTGATGAAACACTCTGCTGTTTTGGAATGCGCGGTTACGGGTATTCCCGACGCTTCAAGAGGACAGGCTATCAAAGCAACGGTAAAGCTTGCCGACGGTTTTGAAAAGAGCAAACAGCT
>CACYPV010000066.1 GCA_902776375.1 uncultured Ruminococcus sp.
TAAATGCGGTCACTTAGAGCAATTTTATATCATACTTGTCATTCTTTTCATTCGTTTTTTTGCCTGCGTTTTTTGTCTGTTTTTTCGGGGAGGGCACAAAATCATCAAACGCTTCGCCTTCGGGAGCCATCATTTTTCTGATATGCTCGGGCATATCGTCAGGGAATTTGATCGCGCCCATGCTTTTGGGCGTCAGTTCCTTTGCCCGTTGAACGGGACTTTCGTCGTTATGGATACCGACAATGATTGCCGCCTTACCGCTGCTTTCACGTTCCTCTTTTACGGCTTCGCGCGTATACCAACAGCCGAATTGACGCGGACGATTATCTTCAAACAAATTCTGTCCGTCCGTCATATAGATAACGGGCAGCAATTCTCCGTCGTCATGTTCGGGAACAAACACACGGACGGTTTTTGTTTTGGTTCCGAGATAAGCCAATTCCAATGTAATCAGTTTTTCGCTGTTCATTATGATCTCCTTTCAACGGTCATCTTCATCAGCTGACTGTATGTCACTCCGTACTTTTCGGCGATGTCTCTGGCGTAGCTGATACCGTCGGGCGGCGCGCAGTACACCTTGTAGGAACGACGTCCTTCGTGGATACCCGTCACCAGCGAGGCAACCTTGATTTTTCCGTCCGGGGCGTTGATTTCCTCTAAATTCATCGCAAGCTCGTGCATATGCGTATTAAAAATCGTTCTCGCGCCGAGGCTTCTCATTGCCTTGACCACGTCCTTTGCTATATATAGTCCCTCGGTGAACGAGGTCGTCGCAAGGGATTCGTTGAAGAGCAGAAGGCTGTTCTCCGTTGCAAGAGAGAAAATCTCGCTGATTCTCTTGGATTCCTCGCCTAAACGACCGAGGTTGACGGTCTGGTTTTCGTCGGCGGGAAAATGAGTGAAGACATTATCGCAGGGAGACAGGCTGAGCGCTTCGCACGGAACATACAAGCCGTTTTGCGCTAAAAAAACGATCAAGCCTACCGCCTGCGTAAAGGTCGTTTTTCCACCCCTGTTAGGTCCGGTCATAATATATATCCCGTGTTCCTTTGAAAACTCAAAGTCATTTTTTACAACGTCAAGCTGTGAGCCGTCGAGGATTTGAATTGCCAGCTTAAGATTATACAAACCCTTTGTGGAGAGCTTGCCGCTGCCTTCATCAAGGATCTGCGGCTTTGTCATCGGCAGTCCGCTCTTTATTACCTGTTCACAGAACTCCGCCCATCTGATATAAAACATAAAATCGGGGATTAGTCTGGTCAGGCTGTATCCGCTGATATTGACATACTGAGACAGCTTGCTTTTCAGGTGCTTCACGTTTGCCGAGAGCATATCGGACACCTCTCGGCTGAGATTCTGCATCAGCGGATTGTCCGCTCCGGTCGCTCCGGAAGAACGTATCTTTGACATACCGTTAAAGTTACCGTTGCTTTTGCCGTCCAGCAAGCTTCCGAGCTGAGAGAGGAATCCGATAAAGTTGTCAAAGGCGTTTGAGTGGTCGAATCTCTTTTTGTTGATGGAAACGATGCCGACCTCGACCGGACGCAAGGTTTCATCAAGATTTACGCCAAGCGTAATACTCTGTATCTGAGAGGTCTCCGTTATCAGCTCTTTGATGTCAGCTTTAAGATATTCAAAGCCGCTGTCGTTGTAAACGGAAGCGACATAATCCTTCAGCTGCTTCAAACCATCGGATCTGACGTCGATCTCTTTCAGCGCGGAATAGATCTCTTCGATGCAGCCGATATAAACATCAAGCTCCTGCAGACGGTTTATCAATTGCCAAATCGGCGCGACAGAGTCGTCGTTAAAGCTCCGTCCAAGTGTTTTGAGATAATCAAGCCGGTCGAGCGAGTCTCTGATTTTATCCTTGAAAGACGGAAAATTGATAAAGTCATCAAAAATATCACTGCGGTAGCGGATCACCTCGGGGCAGCTTTCAAGCCCCGTCATCATACGCTTGATGAGGTTTTTCTCATATTCGTTCTTGGCGACATGAGAAAGAATGTATTCCAGCGACAAATCATTGCAGGCGGTCTCACTTATTTTTTGAAACCCGGGCGCTGTTCCCTGCGGATACAGCAGATTGAATTCGTTCATTGCTCTCAACTCCTTACACATATATTGTAAGGCACAGAAGCGAGGATAACAAGCAACGCGTGCCGGTTTTGCGCAACGACCGGGACTGCAAGTCAACGGGCAGTTTATAAGAACGGCTTTTTTCGTTCAAACGTGCCGAAGAAGGGGCGTGGATTATTCTTTGCTATTTCGTCTGCAAAGCAGAGCAGCGGAACGGCAAATCCCTCCGGTCGTACCGAGTAGGAGCTCATTTCGCCGTCGGCGGTAGCGATCATAGTTCGGATAACAAGATGATTGTCGCAAAGTCGCCTCATTATTTTTTCAACCTCGATATGGTTGTATCCCGTGTGCTTGCAAATCAGAGAAACAGCGACCGGCATATGCGGAAGCGAATAGAGATAACAAATGATATTTAGGGTCTTTTCATCCGCAAAAACGGCAAACACCTTTTTCAGCTCGGAAATGTTCTCAAAATGCGGCATAATGCTTTTGCCCGCAGACTCCGCCATCAGAAAGAAGTGCGAAAAATCAGGCGACATACGGGTCAGAGCGATACCGCTGTCATTGATCAGCTTGGCAAAGTAGTCCGCCGACTTCCCGTTTTCCGTAAAGGTGCGGTCGATAAACATATCCATAAAATCATCAATTGCCGGCGCTTCGCCCGACAACCCAATCTCAATCGCCCAGCAAATGCCGAAGGCGTAGCGATACGCATCCTCCTGCTGCATTTTGCACAGCTTTTTTGCAAGCTGAACCGCCAAGCTGAGTTCCTCTCGCCCGTAAAGCGCGTCAACGCTGACACCGAGAGCGTCTGCAATCAAGGGCAGTATTTCTGCGTCGGGCGTACTGCCCCGCTCCCATTTCGACACTGCCTGCGTTGTAACGCCTATCATTCTTCCGACCTGTTCCTGAGTAAGGCCGTTCTCCATACGGTACTTTTTGATTTGTTGTCCTATAATACTCATAATCAACCCTCCGTTGATTTTCTGATTCTATTGTAGCAAATCAGACGGCGTTTGTCTATATGCACTATACCGCGCTATGTCTGTCAATAGTTTATCACTCTGAATTATTGCAATTATTTAGTGCTTATGATAGAATTGATAATACAGAAAACAGTCACGGAGGCTTAAGCTATGTATCTGAAAAACGGTCTCATCAAATTTTTAAAAGTGAAAAATGTGATTTTATTAATCCTTGGTGTGTTTCTTGTATCGACCTCCGTGGCGATCATAACGCAGTTGATCGTCGGTTACTTTGGCGACTGGTTCACGATCCTTCACGCACGGGCTTTCCCCGAATCGGTCATCCTTATCATCATCGGGATCGTATTGATCGTCTGCTCCAGAATATCACGAAGACTGATCAACGACGCTGTCTTTTTCTCCGGATATTTTGAAGGCGACCTGAACGGCTATGTCGATTTTGCGGAGCTTGCCGAGGTGACGGGCAAAACGACCGAGCAGATCAGAAGCCGCGTCGGACTCGTGCGGCCGCTTTATATGAAAAATTTCAGGATAATCAAAACCGTCAACTATCGCTATCCCGAGATCATCGAGCTTTACAGCAAAACAATTACCTGCTCCTGTCGGAGCTGCGGCGGTTGGATGGAAAAGCGCGTGTATTTTGAAGGCAGGTGCCCGTATTGCGGAAGCTCTGACCTGACTGCGCAGGTCGTATCGGGACAGAGGCTTTACTTCATCAACGACAACACCAACCGCAAGCCGAACAACCCTGCCTATTATGAAGGCTCGCCCTTGCAGGCAAAGCGTATCGGTTACGCTGTCGGCTTTGGTATTGAGCTGTTCTTTTTCCTGATTTTTCTGATCGTGTTTTTGACGATGGTGAACAATTACAATAACGAGCCGTATTTCAGAGATATGTTGGGACGCGGCATCACTTCATACAGTTTGTTCCAGTCAGAGCTTCTCAACGCAATCATCTTTTTCGCGTTTGCGCTCGCCGCGATAGTTCTGACAGCGCCTATAACCGTTGTGCGAATGATAACTATCGAATCCTCACAGCGTTACGCAAGGGATTTTGCGCAGTTTCCAAAACCGTTTTTGACCTTGCAGGACCTTGACCGGATACAAAAGGCAAAGAATCCTGACAGCGGCGTTACTCCCGAAGCGCAGTACAAGCATATCGTCGGCGCCGTCAAGGAAGGCTATCTGCGCGGGTGTTCTCCCGAAAAGCACGGCGGCGTGCTGCGGATCGCCCTTGCAAAACAAATCGTAAAAGATCGCTGCCCCGGCTGCGGCGCGCCGATCGTCGGAGCAGTCACCGAAAGCTACTGCTGCCGTTACTGCGGAAGATGGATAACGGGCGTTATACGAAAAAAATGATAAATATGCAAAATGCAAAAGGTCGGTTCAAAATAATAGAAGAGTGTTTTTATTTTTACATTCCTTTCTGCTCGCTTGCTGCGGCGTGTGCAATTGGATAATGCAGCGTGGCTCTCTCGCTAAAAACGTCACTCTGTGACGTTTTTGTCTGCGCCGTGCGCGCGGCTTACGGCTTGACACGCTCGCCTTCAAGTCCCTTCACTCCTCCGTTGCTTGATTAAAATAGTACAGGGAGATACCTTTTTGGTATCTCCCTGTCAGACTGTAGAAAAACCCGAAATTCAGGCAAACTGGATTTCGGGTTTTAGCATGTAAAAGAGAGAATAGGCAAAATTAAAAAAGTGCAAGGATTTTGG
>CACYPV010000067.1 GCA_902776375.1 uncultured Ruminococcus sp.
TTTCTCGCGTATGGCTTACTTAGGTGTGCCTTTTTTAGTTTCTTTCTGATTTCTTTCACTATTTGTTGCTTGAAGTGTATTCGTTTTGCTCTTCTCTAGTTATTAGTTGTATTGGTTGTGTTGGTTGTTATTATTTGATTTGTTTTTTTCATGGTGGTTACTCCTTTCAAGTAAGTTTTGTTTTACTGTGGTTTTATTGTATCAGGGTGATCTTTGCAACTTCTTTGCAAAAATCTTTGATTTTTAAAAAAGCTTCAATTTTTTTTGAAATCTTTTTTCAGCAGTTTCGGAGAGGTTTTTGTGTTTCCCTTGACTGTGATTACATTGTATCAAACCGACCTTTGCAACTTCTTTGCAAAAAACATAACGTTTTTGATTTTTTAAAAATATTTTTGATTTTTTTCAAACACTTTTATCTTTTCTTTCTCAAATCGGTATGTTATAATGTAGGCAACCACATTACAAAGGCTGATAAAAATGAAAGCAAGAATAAACAGTATTCTAGGCGGCAAAGTTTTGACGGCTGCCATAGCGGGCTTTGTCGTATTGTCGCTCGTTTTTATACTGGTGCAGTGCGTGCCGTATATCGTGACCGATTCCACCAACGACAAAATGAACGTCATACTGGACGGAGAGTATTCCGTAGACGGCGGCGAATGGAAGCCCGTCGACTCAACGCAGAGCATCAACGAGCATTTTCATAATTTAAAGATACGCGGCAAGGTCAACGCGCTTATTCCCGAATTTGAAAACCTCGCTTTTTCAACAAGGGACGTCTGGTACACGCTGCGCTCGGCTGACGGGACCTTTGAAGTGACTAACCGCCGCGAGTATCCCGATATCCCCGAGGAAAACTACATGCCGAGCGACAGAATGATCTCTACGCCCGGTTACTCGGTCAATGAGTTTTCCACCACATCCTTCCCCGAAACGGTCCTCAGCAGAGAGCAGGATATGATCCTCGAGGTCGAGTACCCGTACAACATGGCGATCCTCAGCTTTTCCGAGTGCTTCAGCGCTAATGTCACCTTCTACGGGGGACTTTACAACCATTTGTTTTCCAAGTCGATCCCCGGCGCTCTTCTGTTTGTGCTTGTATGCTTTTTCGGATTGTTTTTCTTTCCGGTTTCGGGTTTTATCCTCGGCAAGATCAACTACAGATACCTGTCCTTCGGCATGATGTGCTTCATGTGGGGACTTTACATGATAATGCATTCGCTGCAGGAATATATCAATCTGTGGATCTTCGACCCCACTATCTGCCTGCTCGCGGTAAGACTGACGGGTTATCTGTTTATCGCCTCGGTCTTTTTGTATCTCAAATCGAACATGGCAAAACCGCTTTCACGGTCGATAGCCAATATAACTGTCATTGCGTTCCTCGCGGCGGTCGTCACGGCTGCCCTGCTTCACCTCACAAACACCGCCGACCTCACCGCTACCGTGCCAAATATGTTCATAATAATAGCGGTCTGCACCGTGGTGATGATAGCCTTGCTGTGCGTCGAAACGCGCGGCAACCGCAAGGCGCTGGTTTTTCTGCTGTCGTGGAGTCCGCTGATGATCTCGCTCGTGCTCGACATCATCGACCAGTACACCCATCTTGCAGGTTCAATATTCTTGAACTACGGCTTGGCGATAACCATGGCGTATCAGATCGTGCGGCTGATCGGCGATCTGCGTTTCCAATATAAAGAGGCTATCCGCTACCAGCAGATGCAAAAGGAGCTCTACGAAGCCAAGGTCGGCGTTATGGTCAGCCAAATAAGGCCTCACTTTATATACAACGCGCTCACCTCTATAGCCATGATGTGCCAAATCGACCCCGACACGGCTCAGGAGGCGACTATCACCTTTGCCGATTACCTGCGCGGAAACATGGACTCGCTTCATCAAACCAAGCCCGTTCCGTTCGCGACCGAGCTCGAGCATTTGAAGAAATACTTATATATAGAAAAACTGCGGTTCGCTGATTTGCTGAACATCGAATACGATATTAAGACCGAAGATTTTTATCTGCCGCTGCTCAGCATCCAGCCCTTGGTGGAAAACGCCGTAAAGCACGGCGTCGGCATGAAAGAGGACGGCGGTACCGTCACCATAGCGACCGAAGAAACCGATACCGCTTACGAGGTCATCATTTCGGACGACGGCGTGGGCTTTGACCCCGACGCGCCCAAGCCCGACGACGGAAAGACGCATGTCGGAATGGAAAACACCAAAAAACGCCTGCGCGACATGTGCGGCGCGCATGTCGAGATCACAAGCGCGGTGGGCGAAGGAACAACGGCAAGGGTGATCCTGCCAAAGGAGGGACAGCCAAAATGAGAATAATGTGTGTTGACGACGAGCCTCTGGCTCTGCAAATGCTGGAATTATCCGTCAAAAAAGCCAAGCCCGACGCCGAGGTCTCCGCCTTCCGAAAGCCGCGCGAGCTGCTGGAGGCAGCCGGGCAGAACGGCTGCGACATCGCGTTCCTCGACATCCACATGCGCGGCATGAACGGCGTGGAGCTCGCCAAGGAGCTAAAGGCGGTCAACCCTAAAATGAATATCATTTTCGTGACCGGCTTTTCTGATTACACGGGCGACGCCATGCGCCTGCACGCCTCCGGCTATATCATGAAGCCCGTCAACAAAGAGAAGGTCGAACGCGAGCTTGCGGATCTGCGCTTCCCGATCACGCCAAAAAGCAACGCGCTTTTGCGCGTGCAGTGCTTCGGCAACTTCGACGTTTTCACGCCCGACGGCGCGCACGTTCGCTTTGAGCGCAGCAAGGCTAAAGAGGTGTTTGCCTACCTTGTCCACAAGCAGGGCAGCTCCTGCACTACCAGAGAGATCTTCGCCGCAATCTTCGAGGATGAGCCGTATGACAAAAAGCTGCAAAACCTGCTGCAAACCTATATATACTCAATGATCAAAAGCCTAAAGGCGGTCGGCGCGGAATCAGCGGTGGTGCGCAGCTATAACGCCCTGGCGGTCAATCCCGAGGTGCTCGACTGCGACTATTACCGCTTCAAAGAGCTTGACGCGGGCGCGGTAAACGCCTACCAAAACGAGTATATGAGCCAGTATTATTGGGCTGACTTTTTATATGACGATTACGCGGATTATTGATCTTGCGGCATCGCAAACACGACAAAAGAAAAGCACTGTCCATCTCAAAAAGAGATAAACAGTGCTTTTTTGGCGTCCCGAAAGGGTATCGGTGCAGACTAAATCATTCTCCTGTTTGTTTTCAAATCCCTTGCCCTCCGCAATATAAAAAAAATATCGGACACCCGAATGGGTATCCGATATTTTGGCGGAGGACAAGGGATTTGAACCCTCGCGCCGTTTATTAGACGACCTACTCCCTTAGCAGGGGAGCCTCTTCACCACTTGAGTAATCCTCCGTATGGTAAAGTGATTTGTTGATTTAATTGGCGGAGAGAAAGGGATTCGAACCCTTGGTCCCTTGCGGGATCACTAGTTTTCAAGACTAGCTCCTTAAACCACTCGGACATCTCTCCAATTGTGCTAACATCAGCAAGAATTATTCTAACATAATCATGTCATTTTGTCAATACTTTTATTAAAAGATTTGCTCCGCGTGCTTGACAAAGGAGCGATTTTAGGATAAAATAGTATAGCAAAATGTCCCGATAGCTCAGCAGGATAGAGCGTTCGCCTCCTAAGCGAAAGGTCGGGGGTTCGAATCCCTTTCGGGACGCCAAAAAAATGGAAGCACAAACTGTGCTTCCTTTTTTTGCAAAGGAGCGAAAGGGATTCGAAGGCGAGCGTTAAGAAAACGTGCCGGTGGCACGTTTTTAGCGAGAGAGTCGCAGAAGCCTATAACTCCGCGCACACCGCTGCAAGCGTGGCAGAAAGCTTTAGTCTGCACCGATACCCTTTCGGGACGCCAAATCGAACGTTGCCGAGAATCAGAAAGGTCTGTTTCTTGGCAACGTTTGTTTTTTATGAGGGATTCGAAGGCGAGCGTGCCGAGCACAGCAAGGCAAAAACGTCACAGTGTGACGTTTTTAGCGAGAGAGCCGCAGAAGCCTATAACTCCGCACACGCCGCTGCAAGCGTGGCAGAATGCTTGTGTCTGTATCAGTACCCTTTCGGGACGCCAAAAAAATGGAAGCACAAACCGTGCTTCCGTTTTTTGTTTTGAGTAGGACATTAAGTTTAAGTTAGAGCTTTACTTTGTGCGCCTATTATTCCGGACGGAAGACGCCACTGCGTACACGATAGCTGCAACGGCGAGCGGTATCACGAGCAATGCTATGTTACTGTTACGGAAAATAACAGATAAACCGATGATCACAAACGCAATGCTCATTATGCCAAAAACGACCGCCGATTGCCTGTAATATGGCTTTTTGTCCATCGTTTCCCGTTCTTCTTTTGTCGCGTAGATGTATGCGTTATTCAGCAAAAACCCGCGCTCCGTAAAGCTTCGGATCGCAAAGAACAATAATAATCCGGCTATTGCGAAAATCACAATTGCAATCACTATCTCAACAGTGGTCATTTGAACATCTCCATTTCATCCCTTGTATTATAGAGTAGTAGTTATTAGAGTCCCTCTCCAAGGACTGTATGCTATACTGTTAGAGATACTGTGGATTAGTATTTCTTTCCTACCGCAAG
>CACYPV010000068.1 GCA_902776375.1 uncultured Ruminococcus sp.
ACGCAGCACATAATAACGCTCATATCCTTCGTAATGGTCTTTGAAATTTTTTAAGATGTTCATAAGAACATTATACCACGTTTTGGCAAACAATCCCCCTCAAGATTGATGGGGCAGGGGTTGTTGATTTGCAAACGGCGCTTTTTTAAATTGTCTGCCGGTAAGAGCACCTCACGCGCATATGACAGAGTAGACCTTACCAAAACGCCGAAGAGTGGTTATGTATTAGGCTCTTGGTCGGTCACACCCGCAGATGAAACTCAAAACGTCGAGACATATTACACGAGCTTCAATATGCCCGAAAGCGACGTTACGGTCAGCGCGGAGTTTTCTCCGGTCATCCCCGCCAGAGAACCATATATCGACGAAAGCGGCGCATACCGGCTCGGAAATATCGAGTATGTCGAGGTCGACGGAGAGCCCTTCTCGATAACTGAGGACGGCACTATCGGAGAGAAGCTCGACGACGTGACCCTATCCTACTTTGATTTCATGCTACGCTCCGACGACACCTATCAGATCACCTATTATACCGGTCCTAAAATCGACGGTGAGCTGGTTATCCCCAAGACCTTTATCGGCAAGCCGATCACCGTACTGGGGAATAACGACAATAATCGCCTGTATGAGTCGGGTAAGACACAGTTCAGTCTGGTGCTGAATGAGAACATTACCGAGATCCGCCCTTACACCTTCTATGTCCTTTATGTTACGGAGGTCACGGGCGATACCTCGGGGCTGAATAAAATCGGAAATTACGCGTTTTCTTGGGCGAACGGACCCGGCGACTATAAAATCGACGTCAAGCTCGACTACGAAGGGATGATCACAGTCGGAAGTGAAATCTTTAACCATGACGTTGTCTCCTTGCGAATCAAGCACGCTTCTAAGTTCAGTTCTGCTTCGTTCTGTGCCCAACACGTCGACTATATCATCACCGACGCCCACATCTACGGCAATCCCGCATGGAGCTGGGCGGATGATCATAGCTCGGCAACGGCGACCTTCACCTGTACTGATTCACGCTGCAAGCATCAGGAAACCGTTGATGCGATTGTCACGAGTGAAAAGCAGACGGGAAAGATCACCTATACCGCGACAACTGAGATGAACGGCAGGACCTATACCGATACAAAGGAAACAGACAGAGAATACTTTGTCGGTCACAGCTTGAGTCTGAACGGCGATATCGGCGTGAACTTCTATCTCGATCTGACTGATCGGGAGATCGCCGACGGCGCAAAGGTCGATTTTGCATGGACTGTTAACGGGACGGAGAAAACCTCCTCCGTTACCTTGTCAGCTGACGATAAATATGCCTGTGGCTATAAAGCGACCTGTAATGTAGCGGTCGCCGAGATGACATACGACGTCACCGCAACGCTTTCCATCGGCGGAGAAGTTATCAAAACAGATACCTACTCCGTTAAGAACTATGCCGATACCATCCTAACGAGCGATGATTTCAGAACGAAATATATCGCGGAAAAGGGAGAGGAAAAGTATGATCAGCTTGTCGCTCTCGTCAAAACCATGCTCGATTACGGCTCAAAGGCGCAGCTAACCTTTGACCGCAACACCGACGCTCTCGCAAACGGCGGAACGGATTATTTCACCGATACAGTGAACGCCTCGGATATCGCCTCGACTATGAGCAATATGACCGAGAACCTGAGCTCCTACGGCTTGGAGTACACCGGCACTACCATCGTCTATCTGACCGAGACCTCGATCCGTCATTATTACACGATCACCGATCAGGACACTTTTGATTTGGTGAAGGACAATATCACCTTTGACGGTGTGAAGGTCGGCTATACGAAAAAGGGCAACGAGATCTATTTTGAAAGAAGGGTGTCGCTGCCGCTGATCTGGATGTAGCCTATACGTTCTCGATCGGCACGAACAGTTATGATTATGCCGTGCTCGATTATGTCAAGCGTTGCTTAGAGTCCGACAAGGTCAAGCCTGAGACAAAGGAACTGGTCGCTGCGACCTTCCGCTATAATCAGGCGGCAAACACCTATTTCGGCAGATAGGGAGGGCCAAATGAAAAAAGAAAAATATGAGCGTACAGAATTGGATGTTATCGAATTCGAAACGAAAGACGTCATCCTTACCTCCGGCGTAAACCCTGATGATGAGTACGAGGGCGAGAGAGTGATGATTCATTTAAGATAATTCGTTATCATCATGCAGGAATTCATACGATAGACAGCTTACTATTCAGTAGTTTACTGGCGTTTACTTTGACATCGTATAATGTCTACTGAATAAATGCCAATTTAAAACTGCGCATAAAGAACAGGAATATCCCTGCCCTCAACTTCTCAATCCTCCTCAGGCTGAGAATCAGGACGAACAAGCGATGCCGTGACAAATTGTATTTTCAATCTTGTCACTTTCGGTTTTGAGCCAAAAGATCGACGTATCGCATACGAAGTGATTTGACCATAGGCAGCTTTTTCAGACCAAGCTGATCAAAGTGATTTGCTGCTGCTTGCTGGATCACGATCTCCGCTTCGTATTGTACCTGAAATATTTATTGATCATTCACTTGACTTTATTGTTTTCTGTGGTATTGTGTTGTGCTTGAAGGAGGCGCAATGCCATGACCACATTAGAGAACTTCTACTTTGGAAACATCAATCCGAGCGAGTACAGGCAGAGCGGAGATACAAAGAAAAAGCTGTCAGAAATAGCGAAATTGCTTGATGGACTGCTATCTATGCTCACGACAGAGCATCAGAAAGATAAGCTGGAGCAGATCGAGAACTGTCAGCTATCGCTGATCGCTCTCTCTGAGAAGGACGCCTTCATCGAGGGGTTCAAGCTTGGCGTGAAAATGACAACTGAAATTTACGCAGATACAAAGCAGCGGGGATGAGACATCTGGTTTCCCCCGCCGATCACATCGGACGGCAGAGCCGACCGTTTCGCCGTTTTTCAGAGCTTCCCTTAGGTGGGTTGCTAAAGGGTCGTCCCGATTTGGAGGTTTTAGATGAAAAAGAACAGATTCAATACCTATCTTGACGAGGATTTAAGTAAGAAAATGACCGCTGCGATGGGGCTTTCCGACGCGAGTTCCGAGAGCGAATTCATCCGAAAACGTGAGACGCTTAACGGAATAATAAAAATCGAATAGGATAAAAAGCATAAGGCGAGATATAGATTGTACATCAATCTATACCTCGTCTTTGTTTGCACATATTTGGTTTGACGCTTTATTGATGGCTTTCTTATTTCACACAAACGAAACAAATCTTCATTTATATTATATAAACTTAAACCATAGTCATTCTGCCGTTACATGCTAAATTATTCGTATCGGAACCGCTTACTAATTCTAATTCCAGTAAAATATTAGTAAAACCGTGGCTCATTGTAAAATCCTCGTTCAGTGGTTTGAGAATAGTGTAATTCCATAAGGTAGTAAAACGGACAGTACATATTAGAGTTTATGAAGCAAATAAAAATATTCGATCAGCAAACATAGAACGAGGGGCAGTTTATTAGACTGCTCCTCGTTTTCGTATACCGTTATTGATTTATATATCTATCAATCAATAGTGAATCCAACAGTATTCACGGACATATTTTAGCTGTGGCGAATCCAGCGGGTCGCCGTTTTCACGCTCGTATTTATAGATGTTATACACGTCATTCAAGTGCTTTTTGTTAAAAAACCTGATTATAGCTTAAAATAATTGAAATAATAATCCTCTACTTTTTTTGATGGGAAAATCAGGCAAAAGTAGGGGATGGTTATTGGGGGATAAATACCGGTTTCGTTTTGAAAAAATGGGGTACGTTTTCACCTCCTATTTTTTCTAAGAGCATTTTCAACTGCTCTCACTATCTACTGTAGAAAAAACAGTGGTTTGAACGAATAATGATAAAAATTCGGTGGAGAGTTTTTCTCTCCACCGAGTTTTTTTATATTTCCCTTATGTATTCTGCGATGTAGCGCTGTATCTGTGTGACGTCGCGTATGTTTACCTTGCCGTCGTTGTTTGTGTCGAGCAGCGCGATGTTATTTTTATCTTTTAGGTTGATATCTGTCATTTCCGCAAACGCGCTCTGCATTATTGTCGCGTCGAAGATATTTACGTCCCAGTCGTCGTTAAGATCGCCGACGACCTTGCCGCTGCCGGTTGTTCTGCCGTACTTTTTGAAATTGATGTCGTTTTCTTCCGCGAAGTCCGCAGCCGCCGAATCGGCCTTGCCGAAAACGGTCAGCTTTCTGCAGTTTTCAAAGGCGTTTTCACCGATGGTGGTCACGCTGTCGGGAATGCGAATCTTTTCGAGGCTGCGACATTCCTCAAACACGCCCATGTTGCGCAGTGAATCTGCGCTTCCTATTGTTTGCAGCCCTTCGGGCAGCACCAGCTCTTTAAGGCTGCGGCAGTCAAAGAACGCCTCTTCGCCTATGCGGGTAACGCCGTCG
>CACYPV010000069.1 GCA_902776375.1 uncultured Ruminococcus sp.
TGGTCGGATGAGGGTATATTGCCGCAAGGCAATACTCACCGCCCTGTCGCCTTCGGCGAATCCCCTCATCCGTCACGCCGCCTTTGTTGTTATGCAAAAAGGAATCGTTCTGCTATCAGGCAACCGTCGTTTAAAGGAAACCTCTGCACTCAGGCGTCGCGACACCTTCCCCACAAGGGGGAAGGCTTTCGCATAGCTAAGCGTTTCTGCCTTACATTGGGGGCCCGTAGCCGGGCGGCAACCCTTTTGTCGCTTCGCGACATTTCCCCTTGAAAGGGGAATCACCTTCGACTTCGTTCCGCTTTGCTTCACTTCGCTCAGGATGACAACTGCTTATAACTTATTACTTACAACTTAATTAAAAAACTCTCTTTACTTAGGCGCAAATATTTGCTATACTAAAGACAGATAATAAACAACAGCTATTCTATAACGAAAGGAACGTGAAAAAATGTCAAGTATCAGCAGAAAAGTCGTTCTGGTCGGAACGGGCATGGTGGGCATGAGCTTCGCATACTCGGCGCTCAACCAAAGCATTTGCGACGAATTGGTGCTTATCGACCTTAACGAGGTACGCGCAAAGGGCGAGGCTATGGACTTAAACCACGGTCTGGCGTTCTCCAATTCGAGCATGAAGATCTACTTCGGCAGCTACAGCGACTGCGCCGACGCGGATGTCGTTGTCATCTGCGCGGGCGTGAACCAAAAGGAAGGCGAGACCCGCCTGCAGCTGCTGCAGCGCAACTACAAGGTGTTTGAGTCTATAGTGCCGAGCGTAGTTTCCTCGGGCTTCGACGGCATTTTTCTTGTAGCCACCAACCCCGTAGACATCATGACGCGCGTGACCTACGAGCTGTCCGGCTTCAACTCGGCTAAGGTGCTGGGCACCGGCACCACGCTGGACACCGCACGCCTGCGCTATCTTTTGGGCGAATACTTCAATGTTGACCCGCGCCACATACACGCCTATGTCATCGGCGAGCACGGCGACAGCGAGTTCGTACCGTGGAGCCAGGCGATTATGGCGGTCAAGCCCGTTAACGACCTGCTTTCCCAATACCCCGACCGCTTCAAGATCGACGACCTGTGCCGCATTGAGCACGAGGTGCGCACTGCCGCCTACGAGATAATCAAGGCGAAGGGCAGCACCTACTACGGCATAGGCATGGCTATTTGCCGCATAGTCCGCGCGATCTTCCACAACGAAAACAGCGTATTCACCACCTCGGTGCGCCTGCGCGGACAGTACGGTCTGCGCAAGGAGGTTTTCATCGGCAACCCCTGCATAATCAACAGCGGCGGCGCCAGCAGGATACTGGAGCTCTCGCTCACCGACGAAGAGCTCGAAAAGCTCAAGACCTCCTATCAAATACTCGATGAAAGCTACAACTCAATAAACTAAACGGTAATCAGCAGCAGCGGCAACATGTCAGCTCTGCTGATTTTTTTATTCTCATCTTCATCCTCATATTTATATTTATCTTTATATTTATATTTATATTTATCTTTATATTGGCTAGATTCGCTACCCCAATTCAAGCGTTCGCTACCGTTCGCTAGAATTGGGTTGTTTTGGGTTGTTTTTGCAAAACAAAAAGCACGGCGCAAAGCCGTGCCTGTGTTTTGATTGAGTTATGCGAAGTCGATATCGCCCTCGTACTTGCTTTTGAAGATCTCGAACAGCTTTTCAAGCAGCTCTTCATCTTCGATGCTGGCGTATTCTTCGGTCTCGTCGTCGATGGCGTTGATTTTAAGGATCACTACCTCGTCGGCTTCCTCGTCGTTTTCGATAAGAACGATGTACTCCTCGCCCTCGTACTCAACAACGTCGAGAAACTCGAACTCAATTTCGTTGCCCTCTTCATCCTCCAAGGTGATAAGAGTGCCTTCGTTTTCCATTTCTTCCATGAACTCTTCGTTAGCCATAGCAGACTCCTTTCCGAAAGACCGCGCTTTCTGATTTGTATATAACAGTATATCATAAAGTGAAATTTTGTCAAGTCTTTTTATTTTGCCGCCGACGATGGTCAAATCTTGACCTTGAATTCATACCGGCACTTGGGGCAGCGCACGCCGTGCTGACCCTTTTGATTTTTAACGCGGAGCTGCGCCTTGCAGGCGGGGCACTTGATGTATTTAAAATCCTTGCGCTCCCTGAACTTCCTTATCCGGAACAGCGCCCACTTTTTAACGGGGTCGTACGCCTTGCGGAATATCCTGTTTTCGCGGCTGCGCATGTTGATGTTGCGCGACAGCGAGCGGAAAATAGCCCAGCCCATTAGCGCGGTGCTGACGACGTACAAAACGATGCTGGGGATATACCCCCATACAAAAATATTGGCGATATGGACAAGCAGCGCCAAGACGAAAAGAAAGCCGTTGAGCGTGTCAAAGCCGTATCTGCCCTGCATAAAACGCATGAATTTATTCATAATTACCTCCCTATTATTAATAAGTTAAGAATTTCCTTAACTGTCATCCGGCCTCTGGCATCCAGCATCTAAATAACGTAGTCCGCGCTGAAATAGATGAAGCGCGAGTCGGCGATCACCGCCGAATGGTCTGTTTTGACCACCACGGGCTTGCCGGCTTCAATGCTGAGCCGCGCAGCTCTATCCGCGAGGTCAAAATCATCGCCGTGATCAAAGCGCTCGCGGAAGTCTTCTATCGTCGTGACGACCGAGCCGTAGCCCTCGAACATATGCAAATGCTCCCAGTCCATGAAATAATATTCGTCGCGGATGATATTGATGCCGATGTCGACGTTTTTCAGCTTTTCGATATAATAAGGCGCGTCGCCGAGGAACATGCCCGTCTTGTACGAGCCGATGGAAACCGTCAGGTCTGAGTTGACGGCGATATCCGCCTCGCCGGTGTCGCCGTTTATGCCGCTGTTGATGTCGGCGCTGATGATGTACGCCGGGCAGGCGTTGATAAGCTCGATGGCGCTGCGCATCTCGCCCCTGACCTCGCCCGAAAAGCCCGTGCCGAGCAGGCAGTCAACAACGACGTCGTAGCCCGTGAACGGCGAGGGAAGCGAAAGGCTGCCCTCCTCGGCGCCCTTCGACATGGCGGTCTGATAATAGAACAGCCCGTCCTTTGAGAATTTTTCGTTGAGGCGGAAGATGGTCGGCGTAATGCCGTTGTCGAGCAGGATGCACGCGAGCGCGTAGCCGTCGCCGCCGTTGTTGCCCGAGCCGCAGACTATGGCGACCCTGCCCGTAAACTTAACGGCGTTGTATATCCCCAGCGCCGCGCGGTACATAAGCTCGGCGGAGGTAGTGCCGGCGCTTATAGTCGCCGCGTCGCTCTCGCGCATATTTTGAACAGTAACTACTTTTGGTAACATGATTATCACTCCCGTTCTAGGTACTAGGTATTAGGTATTAGGTAACTAATACCTAGTACCTATTGACGCACAGCATCAAAAGCGATCTGTGCCGCTTCCACATCCTTTGTGCAGCTCAGCAAAAACAGCGGTGTTTGCGTGAAGAGGTCGTTGAAGAGTTCGAGCAGCTTGCTCATGTTTTCTCTGGTTTTGGGAATAAGGGTCGCCTCCAACAGCTGCTTTAGCACAGCTCCGGGGCTGATCCGCTCGGCGCGGTTCTCCTCTCCCCTTTGCAGCACGTACACCGCCTTGATGGGGGCTGTCATGTTGCAGCCTATGTCGCTTTTGCCCATCCACGGGGTGCCGCAAACGTAGAATTTGCCGTCGATCTTGCGGATTATCGGCTTGTCGTCGTTTATCATGGTCACCCTGTCGCCGAACAGCCTGCGCCAGTTGCGGGTGTGTGTGGATTTGCCCGTACCGCTGAGGGCGGTAAAAAGGTAGCCCTCGCCGTCCATCGCGAGCGCGGACGAGTGGAAGAAAAACCCGTCGTATTCGCCAAGTATTTTGCGGCAGATAAGCGTGTAAAGGTATGGACCCTCGTTGAGGTCGGGGCGGTCGGGGAAGCTTGAAGCCGCCTCAAACTCGGCAAAGCCCTCTTTGTCGCACTCAACGGCAAAGTCGATTTGCTCGCTGTCGGTCAGGTACGGCTCCAGCCGCTTTATAGTTTCATCGTAAGCAGGCTCTATTTTTATGTTAAGCTCGGCAATTCTGTAAACAGGCATATCGTCCTCCGGTTTTTCATACTTATAGTAGCTAGGCTCTATTATATCACGGCAAATGGAAAATGGCAAGCGAAAGCGCCGCCGTTTGGGTAAAGCACTCAAACGGCGGCGCGTGTTATTTGTTTATTTCAAATTGCAAAGAATCAAACGCCTACGGGCATTTCCCACGGATTCTTAGGATCAAATGCGGGTGGTGTGCCGGTGGGTTCTTCGCCCGAGGTGGTGATAACGTCTTCAACGTTAATCTCCTTTCGGGCTTAGTTTTGTGTGACGTTTGCGCCGGGCGCGATGGTCACGGTGCCGCAGGTGCCGTCATCGCCTGCTCCGATGGAGTTAGGGGAATACTTACCCTTTGTCGCGGTGACCTGTGTCACGGTGTCGGCTATCGTAATATTGCCGCAGGTTGCTTCATATCCGCTTCCGATACCGGCTGCAGTATAACGACCGTTGGCTGTGACTGTACCGCCGGTGATCAAGATGTTGCCGCAGGAGCCGTCATCTCCGCTTCCGATACCGGCTGCATCATCACCGCCGTTGGCTGTGATCGTACCGCCGGTGATAGTGATATTGCCGCAGGAGCCGTATTGTCCGCTTCCGATACCGGCTGCAAACTCTCCACCTGTAGCAGTGATTGTACCGCCGTTGATGACAGTATTGCCCGCTGCTATATCATAACCGCCGCCGATGCCGCAGCCGTAGTCGTTGGACGAAGCGTCAAGTGAACCTTCGCCGTCGATGGTGAGAGTTTTGCCTACAGGAACAAAAACGCCCGGATAATCCTCATAACCGCCCTTGACGGTGTTCTCGCCCTCTAAGAGAATGGTCGCGTCGCCCAAGGGAGTGATACCGGCATACTGTGCACTGCTGCTCAGGCAAGTGATATTCGCGTCTTTGAGCGTAACAGTTGCGCCGTCGGCGATGGTGATTTGCTTGTCGCCGGAGAGTGTACCGGTCAGCACGTCATTATTCTGCGCTTCATAGTCACCGGTCAGGGTGCTGAGGTCAACGATCTTCTGAACCGGAGCCGGAGCGTCGTCAAAGTACGCGTTAGCCGCCTGGTTGTAGAGGAACAGGGACTTGGCGAGGTTCTGCTGCGCGGGGGTCATGCTGCTGTTCAATACAGCTACAACATAATCGAGAGCGGAGTAGTTGAAGGTAACGTTGCCTACTTTGAATTCCTTCCGTTCATCAAGCTCAGCAGCCGCGATGCCTTCCATATCCTTGTAGTAGTAATAGTTGGACAGGTTGCCGTCAAAGCCCATACCATCCAAATCACCGAGTTGTTTTGACTTGGGAGTGAAGTAGATGCGCAGAGTGTTGTTCTGCAGATAGATCAAAGAGCTGGTGTAGTATTCCGCGTTGAGCTGAGCCGCAATAGCAGTCAGATCGGAAGCTGTGCCGTTGATCTTGGCAGTGACAGCGGCCGCGTTAACGCCGGTGTAATCGGCAGCTTCGTCAAGGTTGCTGTCTGCACGGTCGGGGTG
>CACYPV010000070.1 GCA_902776375.1 uncultured Ruminococcus sp.
CTATCCTCCTTGTTGGCAAAGCACCGGCATTATACCACACTTTTTTTAATTTATTTGACTAAACTTCAAAATTGTACTTGACAAAGGGTACACTTCATAATTACAAGTTTCAAATTACAAATGACAAGTTGTTTTATCAACATTGAGCGTCAAGTCAACTTGTCATTTGTCATTTGTAATTTTCAACTAAAAAAGTCCTTGTCTTTTTCCGACTATTGCGATATAATAAAAGGGTATAAGGTTATTTCTTAACGAGGAGGAATATCATGGATATCGATATGATAAAGGCGGCGCGTGCCGAGATCGCGGCGACGTCCGCATATCAGACCGTCACGGGCTTTTTTGAC
The DNA here is from genome assembly GCA_902776375.1 of uncultured Ruminococcus sp. Taxonomy (GTDB): domain Bacteria; phylum Bacillota; class Clostridia; order Oscillospirales; family Acutalibacteraceae; genus Ruminococcoides. Next base: position 348 of record CACYPV010000070.1, read on the forward strand.
GACGGCAGCTTTTGCGAGATCGACGCTTTTGCAAGCTCGGGCGAGGGCTTTGCCGAGGTCGTCGCGGGCTTCGGAACGGTCGAGGGCTTGCCCGTTTACGCGTTCGCGCAGAACATCGACGTAAACGGCGGCGCGTTGGGCAGGGCTCAGGCGGCTAAGCTCAAAAAGCTGTATAAGCTGGCTCTAAAAACAGGAGCGCCCGTAGTTGGATTCTACGACAGCGTGGGCGGCAGGCTCGCGCAGGGCGCAGACCTTTTGGCGGGCTGCGGCGAGGTTCTGAATCTCATTTCAAAGCTCAGCGGCGCGGTGCCTCAGATCTCCGTCGTGACCGGCACCTGCTTGGGCGTGAACGCTCTGGCGGCGGTCAGCGCCGACTTTGTGATAATGACCGAGGGCGCGAAGCTCTCGCTCGACGTTACCGGCAAGCGCGCCTCGGCTGAGGAAAACGCGGCTTGCGGCAACGCTCACTTCACCGTTAAGGACGCAAAAGAGGCGGCTGCAAGGGCGAGGGAGCTCGTTTGCTATCTGCCCTCGAACAACCTGAACGCTCCGCCCGCGGGCTTTGAGGAGCAGCCTACCCCCGAGGGAAGCTGCATAGTCAGCGCGGTCGTCGACGGCGGCTCTAAGCTGCGCATCGCCGACGCTTGGGGCGAGGGCTCGCGAATTCGCCTTGCGCGCATGGACGGCTCGGTAATCGGCGTCGTGCGCACCGTCGGCAAAAATCTCGACGACGCTTCGGCAGAAAAGGTCGCGCGCTTCGTGCGCTTCTGCGACGCGTTCTCTATCCCGCTCGTGTCGTTCGTCGACTGCGGCGGCTTTGAGGATATCGGCTCGGCTCGCAAGCTCATTTCAGCCTATGCCGAGGCTACGACCGTTAAGGTTTCCGTTGTGGTCGGCAGGGCTATCGGCTCCGCTTACATCGCAATGGCGGGCACAGGCGCGAACGCCGACGCGGTTTACGCCTTCCCGAACGCGGTGATTTCTCCCGTGAACGTCGAGGCTGCCGCCTTTATCATGGCTCCCGAGCAGATGAAGGTGCCCTTTGAGCAGCAGGCGGAAGCCGCCGAGAAATTCGCGCAGGAGCAGCTTTCAGCCTACAACGCCGCGCAGAACGGCTACATCGACGGCATAGTCGAGCAGCAGGAGCTCAGGCAAACGCTCATCGCCGCCCTCGACATGCTCTCCGGCAAAAGAGTCCCCACCGTGGCGAAAAAGCACAGCACGGTGTAGAAGATAGAGGCTAGAAGCTAGAAGCTAGAGGCTAGATAGTTGAAAGTTGAAAGTTGAAAGTTGAAAGTGAAGGGTCGCTTCGCTCCGATTTGTATTTCGTTTGGTTTAATTGAAACGTTTGATTAACGACGTAGGGGCGCACCCATGTGTGCGCCCGCGGAATAATGCGGCGTTTTCGGGCGGACACACGAGTCCGCCCCTACACCGACCCTAATACCTGATACCTAGTACCTAACACCTAATACCTAATACCTAATACCTAATACCTAATACCCAGTACCTAAACAAAGGAGTAAAATATATGAAAAATCTTAGAATAACCGTAAACGGTACAGCATATGACGTTCAGGTCGAGGAGCTTGGCGAAGGCGCGGCTCCTGCTCCGGCTCCGGCTCCTGCCGCAGCTCCCGCACCCGCGGCTAAGCCTGCCGCACCCGCCGGCGTTGTGGGCAACATCAGCGTAAAGGCTCCCATGCCCGGCACCGTGGTAAACGTTGTCGTTACCGTGGGTCAGGCTGTAAAGTCGGGCGAAGACCTCGTGTTCATCGAAGCCATGAAGATGGAGACCCCCGTAAAGGCTCCGCAGGACGCCACCGTTGCCTCTATCGAGGTGTCGAAGGGCGAGGCGGTCGATTCGGGCAAGGTACTGCTGACACTCAATTAAGGAGAGGGCGCAATGGCTAAGAAAATCAAAATCACCGAGACCGCGCTGCGCGACGCGCACCAGTCGCTGATCGCCACGCGCATGACCACCGAGGAAATGCTGCCCATCCTCGACGCTATGGACAAAATAGGCTACTATTCGCTGGAATGTTGGGGCGGCGCGACCTACGACGCCTGCCTGCGTTTCCTCAACGAAGACCCGTGGCAGCGCCTGCGCACGATAAAAGATCACTGCCCGAACACCAAGCTGCAAATGCTTTTCCGCGGACAGAACATGCTGGGCTACCGCCACTACGCCGACGACTGCGTTGAGTATCTTGTCGAGCGTTCCATCGCGAACGGTATCGACATCATCCGCATTTTCGACGCGCTCAACGACATAAAGAACCTGCAAACCGCGATAAAGGCGGCTAACCGCGAGGGCGGTCACGCGCAGGTCGCGATAAGCTACACCACGGGACCCGTGTTCACCGACGATTATTACGTCGAGTACGCCAAAAGGATAGCCGACGCGGGCGCGGATTCAATCTGCATCAAGGACATGGCGGCTCTGCTGACGCCAACTCGCGCCGAAAGCCTTGTGCGCGAGATCAAGCAGGCTCTGCCCGAAATTCCGCTGCAGCTCCACACGCACTACACCTCGGGCTTGGCTTCGATGTGCCTGTTGAAGGCGGTCGAGGCGGGCGCCGACGCTATAGACACCGCGATAAGCCCGCTGGCGCTCGGCACCTCGCACGCTCCCACCGAGAGCATGGTCGCCGCGCTGCAGGGCACAGAATTTGACACGGGGCTGGATATCCGTCAGCTCGCCGAGATACGCGCTTACTTCATGACCCTGCGCGAAAAGTACATCAAGAGTGGTCTGCTCGACCCCAAAATGCTCGCGACCGACGCAAAGGCGCTGATCTATCAGGTGCCGGGCGGCATGCTGTCCAACCTGCTGTCGCAGCTCAAACAGGCGGGCAAGGAGGACAAGCTGACCGAGGTGCTCGAGGAAGTCCCGCGCGTGCGCGAGGATTCGGGCTATCCGCCGCTGGTGACTCCGACCTCGCAGATAGTCGGCACCCAGGCGGTGTTCAACGTCATCACGGGCGAGCGCTACAGCATGTGCACCCGCGAGTTCAAGGGCATGGTCGCCGGCGAGTACGGCACAACGCCTATGCCCATCGACCCTGAGTTCCAAAAGAAGATTTGCGGCGACATGGAGATAATCCACGGCAGACCCGCCGACCGGCTCGAGCCCGAGCTCGATAAGCTCCGCTCCGAGATCGCCGAGTGGATGGAGCAGCCCGAGGATGTCCTGTCCTACGCGCAGTTCCCCAAGGTCGCGCTCGACTTCTTCGAAAAGCGCAGAAACGCCCGCTTCGGCATCAACAGCGACTTGGTCGACACAAAACATATGATACATCCGGTTTAGTAAAAAAGCGCCCTTCGGGGCGCTTTTTTAGATGCTATGAAGTGTACCCTTTGTCAAGTACAATTTTGAAGTTTAGTCAAATAAATTAAAAAAAGTGTGGTATAATGCCGGTGCTTTGCCAACAAGGAGGATA
>CACYPV010000071.1 GCA_902776375.1 uncultured Ruminococcus sp.
TGGGGAAGGTGGGCAATTCGCTTTGCGAATTGGTCGGATGAGGGTGTTTGTCGCGGAGCGACAAAAGGGTTACCGCCTTTCCCCAATGTGTGGCAGGAACGTATAGTTGTGCAAAAGGCTCCTTTTATAAAGGAGCTGTCGCGCCGCTTTGCGGCGTGACTGAGGATTTATTTGCACCGATTTTTCTGGTAAAACCGCGGTAATAAAGGATAACACGGCGCAGGAAATCCTCCGTCACGGCATAAATGCCGTGCCACCTCCTTTACGAAAGGAGGCTTTCTTTTTCTCAAACGTTGTTCTGAAAAAAACCCCGGACTTTTTCTACAGCATAAAGGGCTGCCAAACGGCAGCCCTTGATACTGTAAAAAATTAAATTACGCTTTGCCGACGGAACCGAACAGCTCCATCTTTTCTTTAACAGTGTCCTTAATCGCCTGCGCGCCGGGAGCGAGAAGCTTTCTGGGATCGAAGCCCTTGCCCTGAAGATCCTTGCCCTCTTCAATATACTTTCTGGTAGCCGCGGCGAAAGCGAGCTGGCACTCGGTGTTTACGTTGATCTTGGAAACGCCAAGCTCAATAGCCTTCTTTATCATGTCAGCCGGGATTCCCGTGCCGCCGTGAAGAACGAGGGGCATGTCGCCGGTGAGCTGCTGGATAGCGTCGAGGGTCTCAAAGCTGAGTCCCTGCCAGTTGTCGGGATACTTGCCGTGGATGTTGCCTATGCCGGCAGCCAGCATGGTAACGCCCAGATCAGCAACCATCTTGCACTCCTGAGGATCGGCACATTCGCCCGCGCCGATAACGCCGTCTTCCTCGCCGCCGATAGAGCCTACCTCTGCCTCAATGGACAGACCCAGCTCGTTGCAGGTAGCCACAAGCTCTTTTGTCTTAGCGACGTTCTCATCGATGGGATAGTGCGAGCCGTCGAACATGATGGAGCTGAAGCCCGCCTCAATGCACTTCTTGGCGCCTTCGTAGCTGCCGTGGTCAAGGTGAAGAGCAACGGGAACGGTGATGTTGAGCTCCTCAAGCATAGCGGTGACCATGCCGACAACGGTCTTGTAGCCGCACATATATTTGCCTGCGCCCTCGGAAACGCCGAGGATAACGGGAGAGTTGAGCTCCTGAGCTGTCAGCAGGATGGACTTTGTCCACTCAAGGTTGTTGATGTTGAACTGGCCTACAGCGTAGTGGCCTGCCTTTGCTTTGGTAAGCATTTCTTTTGCGTTTACTAATGGCATATTTATCTTCCTTTTTCATGAGATTTCAACAGAAAAGCGTCCCATTCTGTCGAGTTGCTATTATTATACAATAAAAAGCGGCAGAATAAAAGACTTTTCGGGAATTTTTTTCATATTTTCTTTATAAAGTTTTGGGAGGAATGAATTATAGTAGGCAGGCGAATGTGCCCACCGGCAGCCAACTTTGCTCAAAAAAACCTTTTTTGACCCTGCCGTTCGCTGATCTTTCCCATAATACAAACGCAATGATAGGCAGGCGAAAGTGCCCACCGGCACCAATTTTCAGGTAACCTTCACATTAACGTCAAGTTTTCGTGTTGCTTTTATTCGCATTTAGAGTTATAATAATAGCGTTATATTTAGAATTATTATTTGGGAGTATAATTATGGACAATCAATTCGATAACAACATCTTCGGCTTTGAACCGCAGAAGCCGCTGACCGAAAAGCCCGGCACGCCGGAGCCGGAGGATATCCCAAAAGAGAGCGAGCCTGCGCCGCAGCCGCCCGTTCAGCCCGCAGAACCGTCGGAGGACAGGGACTTTGACCCCATCAGGCACACCGCGGTATACTCCGGAAACAGCTTTCAACCTGCGCAGCCGCCTGTTCAGCCGCCTATTCAGCCGTCTGTTCAGCCGCAGTATTACGCGCCGCAGCAGTACCGTCAGCCGCAGTATCAACAGCAGTACCCACAGCAGCAGTACCAACCAGCTCAGCAGTATCAACAGCCTCAGCAGTACCAACCTGTTCAGCAGTATCCTCAGCCTCAGCAGTATCCGCCGACCCAGCCGTATACGCTGCCGCCCATACCCCCTGCGGAGGATCCGCTAAAGCCCGCCGGCTCAAAGCCGAACAAGGCGCTTATCGTAATAATCGTCGTTCTCTGCGCGCTGCTTGCGGCAGGTACCTTTGGAATAGTGGGCTACTCTATATACAACTCTAACAAAGACAGCGGCAAAAAGTCATCGAATTCATCCGTTACCATAAGCGACCGCGACGACAACGAGGACGACAAAGGCAACGACTTTTTCGGCAACGGGGGAGGCTTCCCCTTCGACGTCCCCGAAGAGACCGAGCCGATAGTGCACGAGGAAAGCGATTTTTCCGATAAGACCGATAAAAATTACGCCGGCATGAAGCTCAACGACAAGCCCGCCGACGCCGATACAAATAAATCCTACAACGCCGAATACGCTTTTTCATCCGAGGCGGATTCCGTTGTGTCGGTGCTTTGCTTCACCGATAAAACCACCGACAACAACAACGTAGCCTCGCAGGGCAGCGGCATAGTGCTCTCATCCGACGGCTACATCATTACCAATTCACACGTTGTAGGCAACAGCAAGACCGCCTACGCTATCAAGGTCGTAACCGCCGACAACAAAGAGTATAAGGCGGGCGTAGTGGGCTACGACGCGCGAACCGATATCGCGCTGCTCAAGCTAGTCGACGCGAGCGGACTCAAAGCGGCGACCTTCGGCGATTCCGAAAAGATCAAACAGGGCGAGGATATAATCATCATCGGCAACCCCGGCGGAATCGAATACAAAAACTCAATGACAAAGGGCGTCATCTCGGCGATAAACCGCGACGCTTCCACCAAGAGCATCGTAAAGTACCTCCAGACCGACGCCGCTATAAATCCCGGCAATTCCGGCGGCCCCGCAGTGAATATGTTCGGTCAGGTCATCGGCGTGGCTTCGGCTAAGATCGTCGACGAAAAGTACGAGGGAATGGGCTTCTGTATCCCCAGCGCACAGGTCAAAGAGATCGTCGACAAGCTGATGAAGGACGGCTATGTGAGCGGCAGAGTCAGGATCGGCATAAGCGGAGTTGCGCTTAGCTCTGTACAAGCCGAGTACTACGGCGTTCCGTGCGGCATCAAGGTGCAGTCCATCACTGAGGACGGCCCCTGCTACGACACCGAGCTGCAAGAGGGCGATATCATCACCGCGCTCGACGGCAAAGAGATAAAGACCTTCTCCGATATCTACCTCATTTTGGAGGATTACAAGGATGGCGACAAGGCAAAGCTGAAATTCTACCGCCAGACTACCGGCAAAGATTACGAAATAGAGATCACGCTTCAGGCGGATAAATAATAAACAACGGTCAGGCGCGTAAATGTGCCTGACCGTGTTTGTATGACGGGCATATCAATGCTCTGTGGTGAAAGTCCACCGAGGCGTAGTTACCGACGAACTCAAAAGCGACTCCCAAGGTTTGTATCGTGAGG
>CACYPV010000072.1 GCA_902776375.1 uncultured Ruminococcus sp.
CAAACACCCTCATCCGACCAATTCGCAAAGCGAATTGCCCACCTTCCCCACAAGGGGGAAGGCTTTCACTGAGCTAAACGTCTGTGCCTTACATTGGGGTATCTCTCCACGCGTTTCGCTGCGCTCCACTTGGTCGAGATGACATTAGGCGGCAACGGGCGCACACATGGGTGCGCCCCTACGTAATACCTAATACCTGATACCTAGTACCTAATACCTAATCTAGCCTCCAGCTTCTAGCATCTAGCATCTTTCTTTTGAGCGACGTTTGGCAGCCCTGTTTGTTTTGTGTTTTATTGTCTGAGATAGTCGCAGGCAGAGTCGTACGACATTGCTATACTTGAAGAGAATCCTTCCGATTCATGATAATAATGGCAAAGATATGTTTCAGCCTTGTCTTGAATTTCCTGCTTATAATCTTCAAATTCCGTTTTTGATACCGAAGAACCGCCGATATAGTATTTTGGCGGAGTTGAACCATCTGTTCCTTTCACAACCTTTTCTGCTAAAAGCGTTTCCGAAACGGTGGTTTCGCCGACATCATATTCTGTTATGTTGCAGCTGCCGTGTGTAACGATAGAGTAAAGCTTTGAATCGCTGTCAACAAAGATCTGATATACTCCTTCGGCTCCCGCCATTGAGTAGATCTGCTCGTCATACATAGTTATCATTTCGCCGGCGTGATACGAGAAGATAGTCAAATTGATCCTTATATGCTGTTCGTCACCGTATCTTACGCAGACGAACTCATCAACGCCGTCGCCGTTAAGGTCTTTGAACGCAATGGAGTTTTCTTCGCGATCGCGGAAGTATTGATGCTGATCGTGCACGAAATCACTGCGGTTGTTTTCAAGATATTCCAGATAAGCGCTGTACGCGGCGTTTTGCTGAGGCTCGGTGGTCGGCTCCTCGGTCTTCGGCTCCTCGGTCGTCGGCTCGACGGTGGTCGGTTCCTCGGTCGTGATGACCGGCAGCGTGGTCGCGGGCTCGGTGGTTATAACAGCGTCTGAGGCTTTCTTTTTGTCGGTTCCGGGCGCGATCTCAAAGCGCTTTTTGTCTTTGTTGAGAGTGATGACGGAATACTTGTTTTCGATCTTATCCTTTTTTGCCTCGGACAGATCGGCAAGCTGGGTAAGCGCCTCCTGCTGGGAGACTTCGGGATCGACCGCCATGACGCTTACCGCCGCCATTTTAACGGCAGTTTCGCGGTCGCCGGGGCCGACGCTGATCTGCTTGATTTTTTGGCTTTTCTCCTCGAGGTCAAGACCGATCTCAAAATCGCCGCCGGAATAAACGGCGTTGGTTTCGGTGACGTTCCACTTGTCTTTTTGCAGCGTTTCCGCGCCGAGGATGCGGTTCATCTCGTCAGTGTATTCGGCGCAGGTGAAGTCGAAGGTGTCGGGATTGGATTTTTTATTGTTGGTGATGAAAACCACAAAAGCCGCTGCCATCGCGACGGCTACCGCCGAAAGGCAGATGAGCGTGATTATAAGCGGCTTGCGGTTGCCTTTTTGCGTGTTAGGCGCGCCGCAATTGGGGCAATTAGGCATATCCGCGCTGAGCGGTGCGCCGCAGTTTTTACATTTCATTGTCATTCACTCCTTATTGTCAGAATAATCCGGTGAGATAATTATATCATATGGGCGCGTATATAATCAAGACGATTTTAAAAACTATTGCAAAAAGCGGGCGGATATGTTATGGTTATTTAAAGAAAACCAATTGCACATTTAACAGGAGGAAACGAAATGGAATTGATACAGAGCTTTTCGGTTGACCATATGCGCATAGTACCCGGTATTTTTACAAGCAGGGTGGATAACTTGGGCGAATACTCGGTAACGACCTATGACATAAGGCTTAAAAGACCCAACAGAGAGCCGGTGATCGATGTTGCGGCTATGCATTCGCTTGAACATATCATAGCGACCTTTCTTCGCAACGACCCCGACTGGAAGGACGAGGTGATCTACTGGGGACCTATGGGCTGCCTTACGGGCTTTTATCTTATTCTTAAAGGCAGCCGCGCCCCGCGGGAGATCTACGCCTTGGTTCTGAACGCCTTCAAGTCTGTGAACGACGCTTCGCAGGTGCCCGGCACCACTCCGGAAAACTGCGGCTATTACCGCATGCACAACCTTGAAATGGCGAAGTGGTACGCGAACGAGTTTGCCGCTTATCTTGAAGCGAACGCGGAAAACAGCGATATTTTTGAGTACCCCAAAGCGGAGCGGCTTGTGACGGACGACGGGCAGCGCTTTTTCGATTCGTGATACGCCGCCGCAACATACTTTTACAGCAAAACAGGGCTGCCCGTTTGGCAGCCCTGTTTGTGTTATCCGTATTGCTGATAAAGATCTTCAAATCTGTTTATTGAAATGCCGAGCTTGCCCCAAGGGGTCTTGCCGCTTGTGCACGATACGATGAAGAAAATGATCAACACCGCAAGGATGATCACGATAACCAGTGCGACCTTGTTTGGGTTCTTTCTCATTTTTCGTGACCTCCTTTTTATGATATAAATATTATATAGAATAACTGTCGCGATTTCAAGATATGACGGTTATTTTTTGAAATTATTTATCGCCTTTTTCAACGGGCGGTATGCAAGTGAGCTACTTGTTTTTTTGCCCGATAAGTGATATACTCATGCTATAACAGAAAAGGGGGACGCAATATGTTACAAACCGCCGGCGGCGAACTTAAATTCTTATATCCCGAATACTTTCATATGATGTCCATTGAAGAGATCGACCGGTATTTTTGCGACCACACCAACCGCATTGGTATACGCAGCAACGAACGCCATGTTATTGTATCGGTATCGTACACAAAACCGAAGATCGTAAATTATTTAACGGACGCTAAATCGGTGCTCAGCTCAGCGGAGCGGAATATGAAGCGCAACCTAAAAAACTACAAGCGCATCGAAAAACGTCAGTTTGACGTTGCGTCGAAAAAGGCGTACAGCGTACGCTTTGAATACACCGCGACGGATTCGCCGGTAGAGCAGTGCGGCGAGCTGATCGTTTTTCGCGTTAACCAAAAATTCTACTCCATATATTATGTATCCTTAAAATCATTGGATCAGGAAAACTACCGTGATTTCCAAGCTATTCTGAACAGCATGGAACTGGCTTGATTTGCCGATCATAAAATCTTTTAAATTATCCTCGTTTTGTTGTAAAGTTGTTGCAGTGGCTAAAAACCTTCCTGAAGGAAAACCCGTCGGAGACCGTTATTTTGGACATAGCCTCCGATGACGGCGACAACAACCCCACGGTAGAATCCTTTGTATATGATTTTTATAAGCAGCAGGCTGAGAACCCGCGCGCGGAATATCCCGAGATAGTAACTATTCAGCACCCTATCCCAAAAACCTGATTGATCTGACCTGATAAAACCATCTTAACCGCGTGATAAGAATCAAACCCGTTTTTGCGGGCGGTG
>CACYPV010000073.1 GCA_902776375.1 uncultured Ruminococcus sp.
CGGTTTTAGGGGTTTCAGCTTTTCCGCCCTGTCCGTTTCTCGGGGACGTCGGCTGCTTTTCCTAAATTTCACGTGTCCATTTTATGGGGTATAGTTTAAACGTCACTTATAACTTATTACTTATTACTTATAACTTAAAAACTCCATGCAACAAAACGCTCCAAAAACCGCACTATATAATTGAACGATATCGTTGGAGGCGCCGCCATGAGCACAAATCTTATAGCAAGGGCGAGAGCGGGCGACAAGCAGGCTTTCGCGCAGCTTTACCTACAGCACAAGGACAGCCTGTACCGCTACGCTTACTTCAAGCTGGGCAACGCACAGGACGCGCAGGACGCCGTGAGCGACTGCATAGTTGAAGCCTACGCGGGCATTTCACGGCTCAAAAGCGAAAAGGCATTTGTGAGCTGGCTGTTCAAAATTCTATACCGCAAATGCTGCGCTGTGCTGAGCGGCTACAGCAGCCGTCAGGCTGAAACAAGCCTTGATGAGGGCGAGGAGATACCCGTAAGCGACTCTCACATGGCTCCCGAGCTTGAGGAAGCGCTCGGTATACTTGCGCCCGAGGACAGGGACATCGTGCTGCTTTCGGTCATTGCGGGCTATAAAACGCGCGAGATCGCGGAAATGCTCGGCATCAACCACGCCACGGTGCGCTCGAAGCTTTCGCGCGCCTTGGCTAAAATGAAAGAGTTTTTGGAGTGACGTATATGAAGGACAACAGCTTTGATTTTATTAAGGACAAATTTGAAAACAGCGGCGTGAACGCGCCTGACGATATCAACGAACAGCTTGTGCTCGATAAGCTCGAGGGCGATGTTCCCGAGCTGACCGTCCTGCCGCCCAAGCAGAGCAAAAAGAAGCTTGTAGCGGGCATTTCGGCTGTAGCCGCGGCGGCGGTGATAACAGCGGGCGCGCTTGTGTTCACGAGCGTGCTTAATCAGCAGACGGTCGCAAAGCCCGAGCTTAAGGAGCAGCACATCGTAGCAGGTCTGCGCGGGTTCAAAAGCCGCGACGAAGTAAAAGACACCATGCGCACGGTGCTGAAAATCAACGACAACTATTTCGGCGGTAACTACCTCAACAACGGCATGGCTGCCGGCGACGAAGAAGCGTATTATGAAAAATATGCGGCTGACAGCGCGGCGAGCGGCACGTCCGGCAGCTCATCAGGCAGCTCATGGGGCAACTCGTTTGACGGTTCGGCGGTCATCCCGAATGCCGGCGCGTCCACCCACAACAGCACCTACGTTCAGCACACGGGCGTTGACGAAGCCGACTCCGCCAAAACCAACGGCAAGTATATCTTTTATCTTGAAGACAGCGGTTATTACAAAAACACGATAGCGGTATTCAGCGCCGAGGGTGAGAAAACCGAGAGGATAGCCGAGGTGTCAAGACCCGACCACGGTTTTTTCATAGAGTTCTTCATGTACAGCGACAGGCTGGTCACCGTTTCAAAGCTCTCTGATGATTACTACAGCTACCCAAGCAAAACGCAGATAGATGTTTATGATGTTTCCGACGCGAAAAGCGTAAAGCACCTCGACAGCTTCTTCCAGAGCGGCAGCTATGTTTCCTCGCGCATGATCGGCGGTAAGATATATCTTGTCACGAACGATTATTTCATAGACGAGGATTATCTTCCCACGGTCGGTTCGCCTAAGACCGCCAGCGGCGATTCGGCTGTTACAAACAACGTGCCGGTCGAGAATATCTTCTCGGTCGATACTCCCATGAACAACAGCTTCCTTGTCATCAGCGTTATGGATACCGACAAGGGCTCGCGCGATACCGCCACAAAAGCGATCATCGGCTCGGGCGACGACATCTACTGCAATCAGCAAAACCTGTACGTCACCGCGCTTGAATACTCAGAAACCTATTACGGTAACCTTGTCGACTACGCGTTCAATAATAACGTCGTATACGATGACGACGTCTATTTGGAAAAGGGAGAGCAGTCTTCAAGCGCGCAGTCCGACGGCGACACCGAGGAATACAGCGTTGACAGCGACGGCTACAAGGTCGACGGCGACGGCTTTTATCACAACGATAACGAGGGCAAGATCTATTACGGAGCCTATGCTCCCGGCGACGAGCCCGAACCCTTTGCACAGTGGGAGCCTGAGCACACACTTATTATCAAGGTCAGCCTTGAAAACGGCATTGACTTTACCGCCTCCGGCAACGTTGAGGGTACGGTGAACAACCAGTATTCGCTCGACGAATCGGGCGGCAACCTCCGCGTGGCGACCACCTCTTACGACAGGGAATACAACGAGACAAATCATCTTTTTATTCTCGATAAGAATTTAAAGCAGCTCGGCAGCGTTAAGGACTTTGCTAAGAACGAGACCATCCGCGCGGTGCGCTATATCAACGACACCGCCTACGTCATCACCTATATGGAGACCGACCCGCTGTTTGTCATCGACCTGTCGAATCCCTCCGCCCCTCAGATAAAGGGCGAGGTCAAGATAAGCGGCTTCTCTACCATGCTGGTGCCGGTTGACGACCACACCCTGCTCGGCATTGGCTACCACACAAACGACGCATCAAGCGAGGGAATTGACTGGAACACGCAGAACGCGCTGAAGCTCGTGACCTTCGACGTGACAGACATGAGCAGCCCAAAGGTGCTCGACACCAAGATATTCCCAAATTGCAGCTCGGAAGTGCAGTATAATCCAAAGGCGCTGCTGGTGAACTTTGAGCGCGGCGACTACTCGATACCCTACAATTATTATAAGGATTACGAGTATAGAGACGGCGCATATAGGGACAGCGAGACGCCCGAATCAAGGTGCGGTTTGATCAATTTCAGGATAGACGGCGGCAGGATAAACGTTATCCAAGACTACACCTCAAAGAAATTCACATCCCAATACGACACTGTGACGCGCTGCGTTTATATCGGCGACTATATGTACCTTATCGGCGAGCACTATAGTTTATTAGATTATTATTCGTCCGATTCGTCCGGCGCGACCGGAACAGACAGCGACTATTACCGTCCTTCGGAAGAAATATATGCGGATATTGAAGCCGTCAAGTATGTTTAGAGGCTAGATGCTGGAAGCTAGAGGCTAGAAACCAGAAGCTAGATGCCGGTTGACAAACAAAAAAGCAGACAGTTTTCGGGCTGTCTGCTCATTTTTTAGTATGACGGGCATATCAATGCTCTGTGGTGAAAGTCCACCGAGGCGTAGTTACCGACGAACTCAAAAGCGACTCCCAAGGTTTGTATCGTGAG
>CACYPV010000074.1 GCA_902776375.1 uncultured Ruminococcus sp.
GTTCCGCTACGCTCCACTCCAAAGGCGGGCAAAAACATTGTACCATATCGTTGCTTTTATATTTACCTAAAATGGGTCACATCTATTTACAACGCAGATGTACCTAGTACCTCTCTAATAAATGACTATTGTCATTTGCGGATTAATGTGGTATAATAACATTTAATGCAAAAATATGAAAATAAATGGAGGAAGACATCATGAAAAAGCTGATGTTAGGCAACGAGGCTATAGCCAGAGGTCTTTATGAAGCGGGCGTTACGCTGGTTTCCAGCTATCCCGGCACGCCCTCTACCGAGATAACCGAGTTCGCCGCTAAATATGACGATATCTACTGCGAATGGGCGCCCAACGAAAAGGTCGCCACAGAGGTCGCTTTCGGCGCTTCACTGCGCGGCGCGCGCTCTGCCTGCGCCATGAAGCACGTCGGACTGAACGTCGCCGCCGACCCGCTGTTCACCCTCTCTTACACGGGCGTAAACGGCGGAATGGTGATATTTGTAGCCGACGACCCCGCCATGCACTCATCTCAGAACGAGCAGGATTCGCGCCACTACGCCATCGCCGCAAAGGTCCCCATGCTCGAGCCGGCTGATTCCGCCGAGGCTAAGGACTTTGTAAAGGCTGCCTACGTTATTTCCGAGGAGTTCGACACTCCCGTTATCATAAGGATGTGCACAAGGATAGCGCACTCTCAGGGCGCTGTTGAGCTTTGCGACCGCGAGGAGCACGCTCTGCCGCCCTACGAGAAGAACGCGCAGAAATACATAATGGCTCCCGCAAACGCCATCCGCCGCCATCCCTTCGTTGAGGAGCGCACCAAAAAGCTCTCCGCTTACGGCGAGACCTCTCCGCTCAACCGCGTTGAGTACGGCGGAACCGAAAAGGGCATTATCTGCTCTGGCACCTGCTACCAGTATGTAAAAGAGGTTTTCGGCGACAGCGTTTCTGTGCTCAAATTGGGTCTTGTCAATCCGCTGCCGGTCGAGATCATCAAGGACTTCGCCTCTAAGGTCGACAAGCTCTATGTCATCGAGGAGCTCGACGGCATTATCGAAAACCACCTCAACGCGCTTAAAATCCCCTGCGTTGGCAAGGAGATGTTCACTCCCATCGGCGAGTACAATCAGACAACTATCCGCGAGGCGTTCGGTTTGCCTCAGCCTGAAAGCGTTTCCGCCGACACTCCCGTGCCCGTCCGTCCTCCCGTAATGTGCGCGGGCTGCCCGCACAGAGGACTGTTCTACACACTTTCAAAGCATAAGATCACTGCTTTGGGCGACATCGGCTGCTACACCCTCGGCTCTGCGGCTCCCTTGTTCGCTCTCGACTCAACGCTCTGCATGGGCGCTTCCGTTTCGGGTCTGCACGGCTTCAACAAGGCGGGCGGCAAAGAGACCGAGAGCAAGTCCGTCTGCGTTATCGGCGACTCCACCTTCATGCATTCCGGTGTTACGGGTCTTATCAACATCGCCTACAACGCCTCGAATTCTACCGTCATCATCCTCGACAACTCCATCACAGGTATGACGGGTCACCAGCAGAACCCCACCACGGGCTACAATATCAAGGGCGAGCCCGCGCTGGCTGTCAACCTTGAAGCGCTCTGCAAGTCTATCGGCATCGAGCGCGTGCGCGTAGTAGACCCGTATAACCTTAAAGAGTGCGAGGACGCTATCCTCGAAGAGCTCAGCGTGGACGCTCCGAGCGTTATTATCTCGCGCCGTCCGTGCATGCTGCTTAAATACGTAAAGGCAAAGCCTCCCGTCAAGGTGAACGAGGACAAGTGCGTGGGCTGCAAGCAGTGCATGAAGCTCGGCTGCCCCGCGATAAGCATGAAGAACAAAAAGGCGCATATCGACTTTACCCAGTGCGTGGGCTGCGACGTCTGCACCCAGCTCTGCAAGCTGAACGCTATCGAGAAAGGGGAGAGATAAGATGGAAACAAAGAATGTTATGATCGTCGGCGTAGGCGGTCAGGGAAGCCTGCTCGCAAGCAAGCTGCTCGGTAAGCTTCTTACTCAAGAGGGCTTTGACGTTAAGGTGAGCGAAGTCCACGGCATGAGCCAGCGCGGCGGCTCCGTTGTTACATACGTCCGCTTCGGCGACATGGTTTATTCTCCCGTTATCTCAAAGGGCGAGGCTGACTTCATCGTTTCCTTTGAAAAGATCGAGGCGGCGCGTTACGCCGACACCCTCAAAAAGGGCGGCAAGATCATCGTCAATTCCCAGATGATCGACCCGATGCCCGTCATCACCGGCGCGGCTGAATATCCCGCCGGCGTGCTCGACGAGCTCAAAGCCAAGGGTGTGTTCGTCGATGAGATCGACGCGCTGTCGCTCGCAGTCGAGGCAGGTAATCCCAAGAGCGTTAACATCGTGCTCATGGGCAGACTAGCCAAGTACTTCGACATCCCCTACGACAAGTGGGTAGAGGCTATCAAGGTTTCGGTCAAGCCGCAGTTTGTTGACGTTAACTTAAAGGCGTTTGATTTAGGATATAATTATTAAGTATAAGCTGTCATCCTGAGCGGTGCCGGAGGCAAAACTGCGAAGCAGTTTAGTCGAAGGATCCCCCTCGGCAATGAACAAACATTTCTGCCATACATCGGGGGATTCTTCGACTATTTCCTTCGGAAATTTTTGCTTCGCAAAACCGCTCAGAATGACAATTCTAATCTAGAGAAGAGCAAAACGAATACACTTCAAGCAACAAATAGTGAAAGAAATCAGAAAGAAACTAAAAAAGGCACACCTAAGTAAGCCATACGCGAGAAA
>CACYPV010000075.1 GCA_902776375.1 uncultured Ruminococcus sp.
ATTTATAATATTGCAAATAAACCCATTTCTATTTATTTTATCACTTAATGGCCGATATTTCAATATATTTTTTACTAAATCCGCAAAAATCCGCAAAAAGGAACCATGCGGCAGGTACTATCAGTCAAGTAAAATCAAAAGCCGGCGCGCGGTTTCCGCATCGAGGCGACCGACGACGATATCATTAATCCGCGCTTGTCAGGAAACACAAGGTAACCGCTTAACAACTACACCATCAGACACAAATCGAGCCCTCAGCAGTAGCCGAGGGCTTGCGTTTATATATCTTGCTTAATCTTCTGTTAACGGTACCGGTCTTGTTCTGCTTGCGATGGATTCTTTCAACTTCTCGCTCCACGGCATAAAGTTCTCAAGTTCTTCGTTGGAAAACGGTCTGCCCATGTACTGCATATCTGTCAAGATGAGAGTGAGGTAAGCGTATGGTTCAACACCGTTCGCCTTTGCCGTTTCAATCAGGCTGTAGATAATCGCGCTGGATTTCGCACCCTTGACGGTGTCGGAGAACAGCCAGTTTTTTCGTCCGATGACAAATGGGCGAATTGCATTTTCCGCAAAGTTGTTGGAAATCTCGACCTCACCGTTTTTAAGAAACGCACGCAGATATTGCTCCTGATTCAGCGCGTAATTCACCGCGTCATCCAGTTTGCTGCCAATGACAGGGTCGACGGAACGCACCCAAAGAAAGTACTCATCGACCAGCTTTTCAGCCGTATTGTGTCGGTTTTCCAATCTTTGAGCGTTGCTCACATTTTTCCATTTTTTCTCCAGAGCAAACAGCTTGTTGCAGTAATTGTAGCCGACTGCTGCTTTGGAGTTCCCCGTAGTCGCACCCTTCGGCATCGCATCGCGCCATGCTCTGCGCATATGTGCCCAACAACCGCAGCGAGTGACGTTTTCAACAGCGTTGTACGCGTTGTAGCCGTCGGTCACAAGATGTCCGCTAAAGCTGCTCAAAAACCGTTTGGGGCGTTCTCCGGTTCTGTCGGGCTGATACTCAAATATGCGGATCGCTTTTCCGGAACGGAGGTCAGAGCCGTATACCCACATTCTTGAATCCGATTGCGGCGTCTTGCCCTCTTCCTTGAGCACCTGTACGACCGTTTCATCGGCATAGATGACGCTGCCGGCAAGCAGCTGCTTCTTCATCAGCTTGTAGAGCGGCTTGAGCCACTTCTCGGCAACCTTGATCATCCAGTTCGCCATCGTTGCTCTCGAAAGCTCAAAGCCGTCGCGCAGCCATATTTTCTCCTGCCGTGCCAATGGTACGCCATCCACGTACTTTTGCGTCATCACGTCGGCTGCCAAAGACGGGGAGGCGTAGCTATGCTTGATGAGCGGGTCGGGAGCCTGAACCGTATAGATTCTCGATATACCATTGCTTTTCTCGCAGTAGTCGCAGGTGTATGTGTAAGCGTAGTAATTGACGACCTTTATCTGCTTCCTGATAACGATAAGTTCCTTCCGCAGGAATTTCTTACCCATTTTACGCAGGGGCTTGCCGCAGTGGGAACAGTTTTTCTCGTCCTCGGGAAGGTCGATGATTACTTCCTCCGACGGAAGCTCTTTGATTTTATCTTCGAGCGATTTCTTTGGTTTGCGCTTGTGTTCGGGAACTATGATCGTATTCTCGTCAGGTTCGGGTGCCTTTGGATCCTGCTCCGTCTCCGCTTCATTGAATACACTGAGCTGGTCGGGAGAAACGTACTTCTGCTTCTCGCTTGACTGCCCGAAACGTGCTCTCTGCATATTCACAAGTATCTCGTTCATGTGCTCAAGCTTCGTCTTGAGTTCATCGATCTCAGCTTTTAAATCGCTGATTTCACGCTCGTATTCGGCGATGCTTTTTGATGCTTTATTTGGTTTTTGGGACATTCCCGCACCGCCTTTTCAGTGGATTTCAACTGTTGCTATTATACCACAAAATGGGCTGGAAGTCCAGTGTTTAAGCCAATTTGTTCGTCAAAACATATCTTTTTGACGGCACTTTTTTATAACCTTTTTCTGCTCTATCGTCAAGCCTTCCATCAGCCACCGAAAGCTCTGCGGAGTAAGCAATTTCAATTCATCTTTTGAGCGCGGCCACTGAAAGCTGCCATTATTCAGACGCTTGTACAGAAGAACAAATCCATCGCCTGAAAACCACAGGGCTTTGATTCTGTCGTTCCTTCGTCCGCAGAACAGGAACAGGCTGTTTTCATCGATTTTATAGCCGTATTGTAGCGTGACGATCTGCGCCAAGCCATCGATTCCTCGGCGCAGGTCAGTGTAACCGCAGGCGATGTAGTAGTTTTTAATATTCGACAGATCGATCATGGCTGCTTCAGGAAGGACACCGCCGCCCTGACGGTTTCGGGATTGGCGTTACATGGAATCTCAATTGATGTGCCCCCTTCCCCGAATTGATAGACAGAAAAAAGTGTGGTAAAATGGAATGGAAACAAAAAATAGAAGGAGAGAAATATATGACTAACAAAAAGGGGA
>CACYPV010000076.1 GCA_902776375.1 uncultured Ruminococcus sp.
AACGCAAAACTTTTGATTGCGTTCATCTGTGTTAAAATATTTTTCTCTGTTAATTTTGGGAGAAACTATTGACAAATTTCATTTTTTGAGATAGGAGGGATAATATGTTTGCAAGACTCAAGAGTATTGACGAAAGAATTTTCGACAATATCCCCAGAATCTACCGTCCTGCTATCAGCAAGATAATGGTTGCGGCAAGCAAGCTCGGCAATGCGGGCATCATTTGGTGGTATGTCTGCGCTATTTTCCTTATTATCCCCAAATGGCGTTATACGGGACTTGTGATAATCTTCTCTATCGGACTTACGTCGCTGATGGGCGAGGGCATCATCAAGCACACGGTAAAGCGCACGCGCCCCTGCAAGCAGCTCGACGATGACGTCAAGCTCATAAACGATCCGCGCGCGTACTACTCGTTCCCCTCGGGTCACACAGCGTCATCTTTCTCGGTGACGATGGTCATTATCCTGAGCAGATGTCCCGTTTACGTATTCGCGCCGTTATTGCTGCTTTCAATGACGATCGGCTTTTCAAGAGTATATCTCAGGGTCCACTATCTGACTGACGTTGTGGTCGGTCTGTTATTGGGTATCGCCTGCGGCGCCGCCTCGGTAATGCTCTTCCACGCTATCGTCCCGCAGGACATCTTTTTCACACCGTAAAACATTCAAACCGGACAGAGGTGAAGATAATTCACCTCTGTTTTTTTGCGTTTGATGTAGATAACAAAAACTTTTTTTCGGGCTTTTTTCCGTGAACGAAATAAAAATATTTGTATTTTCTTGTATGGAATAAATAGCAATAAAAAGGTAAAATGATTCAAAAAATCTGTTAAATACTTGTAAAAAAATAAAAAAAGTTTATCTTTTCTGTTGTAATTCTCCAAATCTTATGATACACTATACTTAATAATATTATATTATATTATAATATAAAAAGGAGGAAAAACATGAAAAAACTACTCTCAGTACTGTTGGCGCTTTGCATGGTCGTTTCCATGGTAACAGTGGCAGCAGTCAGCGTTGGCGCGGCGGAAGTCGGCGCCGGCGCAGCGACAGGTGCATCTGCTCGCACGATTTATGTAGGCGTTGTCGACTACCTGAATCTTAACGCGAACAACTATCAGGTGCATTACTGGGGCGGCAGTAACGACGCGAATGACGTTACATTGACCGCAACAGGCAAAACTGTCCAGCAGGCGGTAGGTTCCGCTTACTGGAGCAATCAGCCGAAGCCCTTTAACATGTACACCGCGAGCATTCCCGCGGACGCTACAGGCTACAAGGTTCACAACGGCGACACATGGTTTGGCAGCACCGACGGCAATACTGCCAACAACAACACCGCGTACGTATTTGAATACGGCGGAAACTACAACGCGTTCTACGCGACAACACAGGAGCAAGAGGAGCCCACTCAGCCTGCTACTGAGGACACCCAGCCCGCTACCGACGCTCCCGAACAGCGTCCTTACACTATGTATGTCGACCTTACCGCCGTTCTCAGCGAAGGCGGCAGCAACTGGTATGCATGGACATGGCAGGACGGCAAAGAAGGCGAATGGGTCAACATCGAGAAGTTTGGCTACGTTTCGGTTTACAAGAACGTGCTTTTCGCAAGCTTCAATGTTACCCCTCCCGACTGGAGCAACGTTGTTTCCCAGACGGTCGACACTGTTGTCGAGGACGGCAATACCCTTTATGTTCTCAACGAAAAGGAAGACAACAAGTTCAAAGTAAAGTGGAAGACTGAGCCCACCACAGACGATCCGACCGAGCCCGCGACCGACGAGCCCGGCACTGAGCCCGAGACTCAGCCCGCGACCGATGAGCCCACACAGCCCGCTACAGCTGATCCTTCGGCAAAGGGCGCTTACTACATCATTGGTACGATGACAGGATGGGCGGTCGATGACGCTTACAAACTTACCGCTAACGAAGCGTCCGAAGGCGAGTACATGTTCTTAGGTCTTGAGCTTGCGGCAGACGATCAATTCAAGGTCGTTTACTCCGAAGACGGCTCT